>JBBDQY010000051.1:0-116554 GCA_040905745.1 Balneolales bacterium | reverse complement strand
TATTAAGCAATCGAAATAGCCATTACCCTGTAAACGGAACAAATAAAACTTCGACAATCTTGTGAAACTCATCAGAAGAAGTTTCCGCTTTATCCTATTTTGTTGCAATACGGCTTAAGTATTAAAAATTGTACAAGTGTCAGTCTCCTTATAGTCAAAGGCCAGGCAAGAATTTATAATTTTCTGAGTTTGATTCCTGCGACTATTCAGGTTTCGACAAGAAAATATCGCTTACTTATTTAGCAGGCACCAGCCTGTAAACACGAAAATTTGAATACAGATGATGACTTCTCACCAGTCTGAAACCAAACCACCCTTCCGTGTATGGAGGAAACTGTTCAGAAGTATACAACGCCTGACCTTCCTCTCCATCCGCAAGTTCAAGCGTTACTTGATCTCCTTCTTTTATTTCATAAAAGACCTTGCCGTCAACTATATATTGAATGACATCTTTATAGGCCACAAGTTGTATAGTATGAGTACTATCAGGCTTAATGAGATAATCTTCAAGATTGTCTTTATCAGATAAGGCTATTTGTTTCACAGGTTCACCTCTGGTCATTCGTGGATAACGTCTGAATCGTGTAGTCGTATTATTTCTTCCCCCAATACTAGCATAATAACCATGCTGTTTATGATATGTAGAGAAAGCACCTGTATAATCATTGGAACTGTTGAGTATGTTGGAGGGAATCATGGGATCGCTGGCGTGCCAAAAACTGTTAATATCTCGAGGAACAGTATTATTCTCATGATCATTATTCGCAGGGGCTGTTACATCGTAAACAATGGTTACTGGTCCAGATAATTTGTGGCGGAACCAAATTGAAGCCCCGCGATCGGGCATCAATACATCCATATACCCGTTACTGAATTCAATTTTATATTCAGTTTCAGCATTTGAACTTTGTACCTGAGGAATCCAATTATCCATAGCCTCAAAATTGTCAGCGTAAAGAAGTTCTCCGAGCTTGAATAAATTCTCACCGTAACCAATAACAACTGGTTCATTCTCCTCATTCAGATTTCCTGTCTGTGTAAGTATACAAGCCGGAAACAAACTCAACAACAGAACTACGCCAATATTACTCACGACTATTTGTGCTTTTGTATATTGCATATAATTCTTATTAAATCCTTGTTTTGTTCTGACATAGAGGGAGGGGCCTGTTCAGGTGCGCTTCCTCATTCTAAATTTAGTCTGGGCCCATCTCTAGTTTAAGTCTTCCACCCTGGGTAAATTTTCCATAAGAAAACCAGGAATGCGCCGAAAAGTAACACCCATCACGACAAATCCTTCTATTTGTGAATTACTAACCATTCTTTCATACCCCTTATCGGTTTTGGAAGACCCCGGTTACTGCTGATATAAAACCATCACCAATGAGCACTGTCAAGCAATGGATATACCTTTTCAATATAGATTATCCTATGTTTTGATGTTTCTTTTTCTGTTTATGCTGATAAATGATTGGGAGATAAACTATACCACAAGATTTCTCATTAAGGTATGGTTTAATTGGATTGGACAACCAATTTTGGAAACTCATCACTATACAATCTATTCCTAGGGTTATCAATGTCTAAATTATTCATTCAGCCAAACCATACCGTAGATTCTTTTCGGGCGTCCCTTTAAAAAATTCAAGTAAATCCTGCAATTCGGTCACTTTGTCCGGGTGTTGCAAAAAAAGGTTTTTTGATTCGAGCTTGTCCGATTCAACTCTGAAAAGTTGACCCGAAATACCGTCTTCTTGTGGCTCTATAAAATAAGGTTCTGTAAACCCACCTGAACCCAATCCATCTATCAATTTCCAGCCATCTCTTCTGATGCTGTACATACCTCTTGATGAATGATGTACCATGCTTTTGCGAATTGGGCGATCAGTTTCGCCATAAATTACAGGTAAAAAGCTGAAGCTGTCACCGGCCTCAGCATCATCCATAGAGTGGCCTGTTAATTCAGCAATTGTGGAAAAGACATCCGTTAGGCTGATTAAGTGACTATATTCACTATTCTTATCTATCTGGTCAGGCCACGAAACAACGAAGGGAATTCGATGCCCACCATCCCAGATATCACCTTTTTGACCTCTTCTTCCTTGGTTAGAATCATGATCATGTAATTCAATTTCCTCTTGAGGCCAATACGCTCCATTATCACTTGCAAATATCAAAATGGTATTTTCCTGAAGGTTATTATCGGCAAGAGTTTTATATACCTGGTCAACCACATCATCGATATCCAAGATGAAATCGCCATATAACCCTATCGGTGATCTATCCTTGAACTTATCTGTTGGCATCCATGGTGTGTGAGGGCCGGTTAATGTCAGATAAAGAAAGAAGGGGACATGACTATCATTTGCCTGATTTTCAATATAGTCTAAACCTTCTTCAAGAATTGTAGAGTGTGCATTTTCAAGTCGAAAAGAACGTGACATTTCCCCCTGACGCCACCAAACCCCTTTTTCCCAGTATACTGCAGAATTATTGGTATGTTTTTTGTCCCAGGAAAACACCGTATTATCTTTTCCCATCTGGTAATGATCGGTAGTTAATATGATGTCATCATCAATGACCCGGTGGTTCCTGAGAAACATATAGGGAGGTATATCAAGAGAAGCCGGATGGATAAAAGAATAATCAAAACCAAAGTCATTTGGTCCTGTATTTACTGCCTGCGTATAATCCACATTCGAATAACCAGATTCTTCATTAAGATATGCCTGATCAGAACCATCGTTTGTCTGCCAATCCAATCCAAGATGCCATTTGCCAACAATTGCGGTTGTGTAGCCAGCATTTTGTAGCATGGATGCAATTGTTGTTCTACCACGGTCAATTACTGTTTTATCAAACCCCCATATCCCTTTGGCTGCCGCACTAGTTCTAAACGCGTACCTTCCCGTTAAAAGACCATAACGAGAGGGGGTGCATACCGAAGCACTGGCATGAGCATTTGTGAAGTTAATTCCTTCATTTACTAATTTATCAATGGCGGGTGTCTGTGTCCGCCCCTCGAGATTCAGCGAACTTACATCACCGTAACCCATATCATCAGCTAATATAATTACAATATTAGGTTTAGAATAACCTGTTTTATCGCTGCTTGAGGTACAAGATAAAAATGTGATGCAAGTCAAAATCAGTACCATGTGACCCAAAACAGTTTTTAAAATATTGCTGGAAAACGTATAATATTGTAGGAGTAATTTTATCAAAATGGGTACCTTATGTATTATTTTATTAACTATTCGCCTAGGTCGGTTTTATAACTCAACAACTCTTCCAATAAATTGGGGTTAACTTCACGTATATAATTCGTAAGTCTTTCATAAATCTCATCTACTTTTTCAGGGTTTGTTTTTGCCAAATTAGTTACCTCACCTAAATCATTTTCTAGATTATATAACTCCATACGATTAGACTTCCAGAAAATAATCAGTTTATAATTTCCCTGTATTATTGCTGAATGACCATAGCTACTATGAAAGCGGTGAAATATCAGGTAATCGTTAGCCCTGTGTATCTTACCTTTACCACCAGTTTTTATAATTTCAGCAAAACTTCCACCATCGAGATTGTCTGGGAGTTGTTCATTATAATTTGCTAGTTCACTAATCGTAGGTAATATGTCCCACCCAACAACAGCTTCATGAGACACAGATCCTGATTTCACCCCAGGACCCTGTACTATATATGGAACCCTGATCCCCCCTTCATACAGTGTCCATTTACCACCTCTAAGTGGATGATTACGCATGGGTATATTAAACAAATCAGGGTGCTGTAATTTTTTAATGGCCGGCCGAACCTGTGGCAAAGCCTCTACGGCACCATTATCCGACATAAAAATAATGTATGTATTATCGGATATTCCCAAACTTTCAACTTTATCTAGGATTATGCCGATAGACATATCCATATCTTCCAGCATTGCGGCCCATCCTGCATTATAATGCTTCACACCTCGTTGCTTGCGTAAATACTTATCATAGGTCTCCTGACGGCTCTGTATGTCAATATGAGGCGCATAATGAGAGATTTGAAGATAAAAGGGATTACCTTTTTTTACCTGTCTTTCCATAAAGTTAACAGACCTCTCAGCAAGAGAAACTGACCGTTTGGGATTATTTGTTATAAAAACTTTGTCCCATTTATCTGCGCTATTGGTAAATAGATTACCATCTCTATTGCCGGTATTACCGTCACTTTCATCATACCCAAGATCTTCCGGAAAAATATCAGCTCGAAGGTCCCACTTACCATAATGAGCAGCTTGGTAATTCCGATTGGCAGATTTTAATAACCATGGTATGGAAATGATGCCTTCTATTTCGTTGGGGTCAAAATTGTTTTCAAACTCTTCGTCTCCAAGACGTGCCGGTGTCATACCATACTGTATACTTCTTCTGGTGGGAGAACAGATAGAAGCAGGGGCGTAGGCATTTGTGAAGCTCATCCCCCCCTTGATCAGGCGGTCTATATTGGGGGTTTCAAAAAAATCGCTCTTTGAATCGAAGTTATTGGAATCAACACCAATAGATGTGTGGCTCCACCCATGATCATCTGTTAGGATAAATATAAAATTAGGTGATTTATCTTGAGCAAAAGATTCTTCAGATAAGATCAAAAAAGTTAAGAGCAGACAACCTAACACATAAGTTATGTTGAGTTTATTCATAATTGAATTGCACATATTTATGACACTTAATGTTTGATATTTATTTCATAAATGTTAGAACTAGGCATACTAATCGATGCTTTCTGTTGGCAGCCCTTTAAAGCAATCCTACTATGACTGATAAATTAAAGCCTGTTTGTACCATTTGGATATTTATTGATTGATTAAATAATTGTGTAACCTTGCCTTCATCACATAAGGCATCTCATCGGCAACTTCATAAAATTCCGGCTTTCCATTTTTCATTTCAAGAAGCTTAGCACCGTCGTGGTATCTACCTTCATATTGGATACCATCGCTTTGTATAGATGGGGCATGGGATGCAAATACGGTCTTACTTTCCATGTTCCTAATAGACAACCCTGGGGGCATTGAGCTGCTCAGATTGGCAGATATTGACCAATTACCGACCTTTACTTCAACTTTACCATTGTTATTACTTCCTCGTAAAAGTTCAGCGCCATTTACTTTAGGGCCTATCCGTATTACTGACAAGAATCGCATGGTTGGCGTGGCTTTCACATTTGTGGCTTTAAGATGCCATTGATCATCATCATACGTTCTAAGATTACCATCCCGGTCGCGACTACCTCTCCAGTTTACCGCTGGAACTTCAAACTCATCGGTAAGTTCCCAACTTAAGCTGTCGGAAGACCATAAACGCCCAAAACCATTCGCATGGTGTAAAGATGAAGAGAAGCTTCCTGTATTATAATCAACTGACAATTCTTCCAAACTATGAATGAGCCACGACCATTCTACTGCACTTTTAGCTTCTAGCTCATCATAAATAACCACGATATCAGGTTTCAGCAAAACCAGATGGCGTATATTTTTCACAACACCATAATTTTCATCCGTTTCTTCACTATAGTAAGCATTCGAAGCATCTCCTTTTGCATATGATAATTCATTACCCTGCAAAAACCTGGCGATCCAACCAAAGGCCTCTGTGCTGTAAGGTTGTCCCTGACCATTTACCAGCACCCCGTTTTGACTTTTGGTATTCTGATACCACCCAACCCGGTGCGGGTCTTGCATGGTTACTTTATATCCAGTACGGTAAAACAACTTCTCACCACCATACAGTATATTAAAAACATTTTGATCGGAAAGCATGTGACCATATGAGCCAAGTGGGCTAGAGCGCATGGCTACCATTAAATTATCGGGAGTACTTTGGAGATTTGTATGCATACCCACCAAACCAATATCTCGAAAAACTCTACCCATCGGGAGTTTAAAATCAGAAGGAGCCTTTGGAAGCTTCAGGTCACGAGTTTTAGTAAGGCGTATCCATCTAAGTAGACTACTATTTGACAGATTCACATCTTCATAGAATGCACTCTTTTGAAAATACCAGGTAGCAAGAGGATTGCCAGTCAGTTTCGCTATTTCCTGCGAAAAAGCAGCATATTCAATCCCGGGTGAATTAATCTCTTCTGTATTGTCGCCAAAACCATCAGCAGCAGAACCAGGTGGTATTTGATACACTAACCAATCGATCTGTTCATTATACCATGGATGCGCATTTATAAAATCAAATCCAGTATACTGTTTTATAACTAGGGGTATATCAATCAAAGTTTCCGCATTCATCGGGAAATAGGATACCCCTTCAGACCAACCCCCATCCATTCCTCCGAGAAGGGGTGTGCGTGCAAGAAAAACTTCATATATATAATGCAACCAATTCTCAGCCTCCGGAACATCGTCATAAAGAGCCAATGCGGTCTGGAAGAGATAGTGTAGGATATGTTGCCAAACATGACCGCTTACTAACCTTAGCTCAAGAAAGTTACTCCAACTATTATAAAACCGAGAAGCCCTCGGTATGATTGATTGAAGCAACCTGGCTTTTTGTTCTTCACTGAGCTTGTCATAAAATGTGTCATAAACAATGGCCATAGTTAGCATACAACGAGAGTCACCGAAATCATTCAACGTGGTAACTCCATCCGGATCCCAATCAGCCACTTTTAGTGCAACTTGAATTGCCTTCTCTGCGTATCTATTATCGCCATTTAATAAATAAGCTTGGGTAAGGGGTA
This sequence comes from Balneolales bacterium, assembly GCA_040905745.1. GTDB lineage: Bacteria > Bacteroidota > Rhodothermia > Balneolales > Natronogracilivirgulaceae > JBBDMU01. Next base: position 109,816 of record JBBDQY010000051.1, on the reverse strand, counting down.
TTGCAATACTACTGGCAATATCACCCATTCGTTTACTGGCATCCAGCCTTAACTTCCTGTTCTGTTCATAATCTTCGCCTTCCCTTTGTGGATACCCTTCTTGTTCCTCAGGTAATCTCGCCAATAAAGCATTTTCCGCCTGGTCTATAATTGCCCGTGCATCGGCATTGTCTTTGTGGTTCCTTAAATCTTGGATATCTGTTTTGTTAATTAATACCCTGGGTCGCTCAAGCGGAATCGATCGGGTGAATTTGGTTGCAGGTGGTGACACTATTGGAATGGCTGTTTCATCCACGATAAAACTCAGCCTGTCTGACCATTCACCCCCTGTGTTTTTGTATTGCCAATACCATGATCCCGGTTCTAATTTTTGATGAGGGTTGAATAGGGCTAAGCGTGTCGATTGTGTACCAATGATTTCATCAGGATTTGAAAAATCCATTTCCTTAGCTAATCGAACCTCATAGGTTACATTCTTCCCCTCCAGTCGAGGCCAGCGTAATACCGGTGGATTAACGCGGATCCTATTATTGTTTGAAGGCTCAGGATATTCCATAGTACGCTTGTATACCGTGGACATGTGGACTTCCTTCGTACCGGTATTCAATGAGTCATATTTCTGAACAAAATTTTCCTGTATGTTGCCTTTAGCAACACCAAATCCACAGAATAATAATAGAATTATTAACATTTGCTGGCTTACTTCATCTTTAACTGTAGCGAAATAATTCATTCAATTATGCTGTTTTAAGCTGAAAAAGTCTTGTGTAAAGTATTAATCACAAATACTGCAGATGCTATAGGCTCTGTTAACCGCTTCCTTAGGCTGCATTATTGGTTACATCAAATCATTGAATCGGTGAAAAATGCAATAGCATCGTATTTTTGTTCTGTATGTTATCCTTGGTTTCAATAAACCAATTGAAAAACGGATTACCCCTACAAATAAATAAGTAAAATCATCATACCCATATTCGAATTGCCTCACAAAACTAGATAAACTATGCAGGGATATCAAACATACTATACTCTGGTTGGGTGATATTCTCTCTAATTGATGTTTTCTTCCATCCGGCCGACTCATGGAGTAAACCAGCAGAACTCCCCGGGTAATGCGCATCCACCTTTCCACTTATGCTGCCATGTCTACATGACAGTCTTTCGGACAATTAGCGGATTTTAAACGGATATGCCTACTTATCCGCCCGTTATGCCTCGTATATGATTCCTGTTTGTTGGATCAGCTTTTTTACTGCTTCCTTCAGATAACCCCGCAAGGAGGTCACCCATGCCACGCGCATAGAAAAAGCGTTGACTGCCTTATTGTAGCCAACGCCTTTTTAAATCGTCACTGTACTTATTTCAAGAGCAACATTTTTTTAGTGAATTGATCGCCACTATCAGTACTTAAACGATAAATATAAACTCCGCCGGATAAATTTTGTGCATTAAACATTGCCTGATGATGTCCGGCAGTTTTCATTTCATCAACCAGTACCGCCACCTTTCTACCCACAACGTCATAGACCTCAATTCGAATATGGTTGTTTTCAGGCAATTGATAGCTGATTATAGTAGAAGGGTTAAATGGATTAGGATAGTTTTGATCAATGCTATAAACAGTCGGTCGCGTCTCAGAATTAATAGATGTCTCTGTAATTGCAGTAGCAGTAAATATAACCTGGTCTACACCATTTACATTTACTGAAACCGTATAGGTGCCCGCAATTTCTCCGAGAGTCAGAGTACTTTCAGCGTAACCACCATCTGAGGTTACGACGAGAGTTTCCAAGAGTGCCGCCGTTTGTGCATCGCCCGGTATGGTCTCAATATTAAAAAATACATCCACATCATCTAAACCGTTATTGTCGGCATCCGTTACCTGTACTTTAAACGGTTCATCAAGAGCTTCTCCGGCTTCACCTGTCTGTTCGTCCCCGGAGAGAATCACTATGTGTTCAGGCGTTGCGGGTTCTTCTTCTGTTTCATATTGAAATCGCAATAATGGATAAGTGGTTTCTTCATAAATCATCCAAATAGTATCAAAATCCCAATCATGATATGACCCTTGTTGTTTCATCTGTGGATCTGTAAGGCCCGTTAAACCATCCCCCTCGCCTGCAGCCACACCGTCTTCTTGACCGGTACTTGCCATATTCCAATAACTGTTTGTAATATTGAAACCAGTCAAATCACCGCCCATAAATCCGGCTGTATATTGACCACCTGTTACCATCCCACCTGCATAACTGTTTACCACAGAAAGTGTAGTACCCTGACCAGCGGAGCCAATTAGACTTCCTGTTTTTTCGTCAGCAGAAACTATGCCTGAACTATAGGAATTTTCAATCAAACAATCTGCTATTCCGACAAGACCACCGACAATCATAGGACCACTCACTTTAGCCATACTAAAAGTTTCAGATATAGCCGAATTTGCAAAGCATGTACCTACAACACCACCGATGCTACTAAATGTTCCTGATATATTTCCGGTTACATAGCTTTTATTAATTTCCCCACCATTTAATGAAGCGGCAATTCCTCCAACCGAAACCCAGCCTGAAATATCAGTATTGACCATGGCAAGATTGGTCACAAGTCCATTACTTTGTATCGTATTAAACAACCCTACATTGCTTTGTTCGGTACGATTGATATAGAGTTCATGAATCAGATATCCTTGTCCGTTCAGAGTACCAGTAAATTGGTTTCTGCCGTCACCAAGTGGTCTGAAGCCGAGCCCGCCGTTCCATTCTTTCGTCGAGCTTGCATCTATATCATTAGCAAGTGAATAATATGCTGTAAGGTCATGCTCGATTTGCTGCAATTGAATTACATTAGTTATCAGATAAGGATCTTCTGAGGTTCCGCCCCCTACAAAATCCATCCAGGTTGTAACCGTTAAAAAGGTTGAGGGATCACTTTCTGATCCTCCTCCATCAATAGAGGTAACCCAGTAGGTATAAACTTGGCCTGGTTCTGAATCCTCATCCGTATAAGTTGTGTCTGGCATATTAATTATCAACTGCGCATCATTGAATTCACCTGGAAATAAAGCCCGATACACATTATAGGTTTCTGCTCCAGGCACCGTAACCCAATCCAGCAGAATGTCTCCATCAACCTCACCTGCACCAAGGCTCGAAGGAGAAACAGGTTTATCGGAAACATTGATGGTGAATTCCAATGGCGTCACTTCTGAGTAGGATAAAAGATTAGCCTCAATGATATATTGTCCCAGAGCATCGCCCGTATGAAAATTTACAGCAGCAATTCCGTTTTCGTTAGTGTAAACCAGATCATTATTATTTAGAAAATAACCTGATAATAACAGCTCTTCTGGACGTTCTTTTACACTGAAATGAACCATAACATTGGGGACTCCTGATCCTGATTCGTCTGTGATACGAACGGTAAGCATGTTTTCAAGAACAGATTTTTCACCGATGGTTTGTCCGTCTCCACTTTCAATCTCAAAAGCAGCGGGTGTAGTGGGTTCTCCAAAAATGTTAGATCCGTCGGGTTGATAGATGTACTCGAATGAAAATTCAGATCCGAAAGATTCTGGAACTTCTGTAATTTTCATCAGTGTGTAATTGTTTTCACGAGTATACACACCCCAAAGTTGTCCTTCTTCGACAGGCATGAAACTCAATTCCCATGATACGTTCATCCATGGAAATTCATCATTCCATTCAGGAATATTAACTGGATATTCCAGGTCTCCTGTACCCAGGAAAATAACCCTTTTACCACTAATTTGCGGAGCACTCTCGTTTCCGAAATTCACCCCTTCGTTTGATGTACCCCGAATATCAGCAAAATAGTTATCAACATCCGTTTCGTCTGATGGAGTCCCGTTAGAAAAGTCAAAATACTCCCATTGTCCCGCCGTATGCGAGAGCGTGGCCGTCCCCGTTTGTGGACTTGGTGCTTCAAAAAAGCGGGAACCATCCGATTGATACTTGTAACTAAACTTAAAGCCCGTATCTGTCAGTTCGGTGACTTCAAGAGCGACATAATAATTGTCCGTTGTGTAAATTGCCCACAGTTCACCTTCCAGCAAATGCGTTCCAGTTGCTTCCCAGCTATCAAGTAGCCAGGGGGCTTCTCCGGTCCATTCTGGGATATCTGTTACGGAATCCAATACACCATTACCTAATGGCAGGATTCTCTTAACCTCTGAGACGTTTGAATCGTAGTTTCTCCCCAATACAACACCACCTTCATTATTACCAGCAAGTACATCCACATTATATATGCCGATATCTTCAGCGCTGAAAGCTGTTCCGGAGGAAAAACTATAATATTGATCAATCTCCAATTCATCCTCATCGGTTACTAATTGAGCCAGTGCAGATTGTCCAACCGCCATAAGCAGGCACATCAGGGAAAAAACAAAGTATTTTATCTTAAACGACAAACAGGGTATCATTAAAATCCTCCATAAAAATATAGTATACAGTTAACAAATCAGGGTAATTTCATCATCAGCATCATGTTAAGCCTATTGATGTGGCTTATTTTACACCTATCTAACCAAATTTACTATACCTTGTTTAGGTGATTTATTCCCTTTAATAATTGGATGCGAGCCATTAAGGCAGTTGGAAATTCGATTCTAATTCGGTATCCCTGACTTCATGTATATGTAATCGGAACTTTACATCAGGAGGGGATTTTGAGGGGGTGTCATCGTCTAATTTGCATTATGGGAATTATCTCTAAAAATCCTTATATAGAAAAGTTGCTCTTGTGCACTATCTCTATTTCAAAATAACTGTAAAACATCCTTTACGATGATAATGCAAACCAGAAATAAATTTGAACCGGCAATACTTGTCTTATTGCTGACCCTCACAGCCTGCTCTGGATCCGGAAATCAGGATGTAGAATATTATACAGCCGAAGATTATGATAAGGTTCCAAAATTCAATTCTCATGTTCACCTGTATGAGGAAAACAACACCTGGATAGACCAAGCCGTCCAGGATCAATTTAAGGTGTTGAGTTTCATTTCATCTTCTCCCGGCAGAACTGAAACCATGTCAGTTTATGATCAGGAACACTTTATACAGGATTTAATTCAACTTTACCCTGACCAAATTTACTATAAAAAAGCGGCCTATCACTTTTCCGCAATAGGCCGCTTTTAAAAACTTATAATAAACCTAGTACGTCATCAAATTGATGACATGCCTTAAGTTATTAATTCAATCCCTTGGTTGCTGTATAGCCTCGGATAAAACCTACATTCTGACTGGCATCAGGTACATTGTCATTCCAATTGGCTTCATATTCTATTGTGATATGCCCCCCGAAATTTTGCCTGACTAACTCATCCAGAACGGCTACCATATCACCGACTCCATTACCCATAATTACATCCTCTCCTTCACTGCCGAACTGATCCACATCGGTCATATGCAAGCTGATAAGACGGCCTTCTAAAATTTTAAGTCCATCAATAGGTTTTATATCCGAACGGATCCAGTGACCTATATCAGCACAGGCACCAACACGGGGATCACGGCCTTCAACCATTGATAAAACATAATTGGGATCCCAGACTTTGTAATCCGGGTTGTTGGGACGTGGCGGATGATTATGTATAGCCAGGGCTATATCATATTCTTTTACCATCTTCTCGAGCAAGTCCATCGTCTCCATAGCCGGTTCTGACGTTACTGCTTTTACACCCATTGTTTTTGCAAAATCAAAAACCTTACGGGTTTCTTCTTCATTATTAGGCAAGCCAACTACTCCATAATTTACAGCAATAATGTCATGCTCTTTTAACTTGGCTTTAACTTCAGCAATAATTTCATCAGATGAATTATGATCAAATTTAGTATCCGGATTTTCAGGGCTTAATCTTTGTCCCGGATATAATTCTATGATTCTTCCGCCCATACGGGCAGCATTTTCAATGGCTTCCATTACCGTAAACCGGTTAAACGTATAGGCTTGAGGACCTACTGCAAAACCGCCTACTTTGTATTCATTTGGAATTTCCAGTTGAATGGATTCAACTGATGTGTTTTCTACCTGCGGGGCGCAGGAAATACTGATTGCTGACAATAATAAAAGGCCTGTAATGGCACTGAAATATGAGGAATTATTTTTACACATGGTGGTCTTGGGCTTGGTTTTTGATTTTCTTTTGGTCACAAATAATATGTATTCAATATACAGACCATTCTGATAAATAACCTTAAGGTAACCCAAATTGGCTTGGAATCTACTTACACCATTTATTTCACTTAGACGAATGTTTAAAGCATATATCTGCTCACACACACAACCCGGGGAACGTTAACCTCAGTATTGGTGAACTCTAGTAAACCTGTTGACTGATCTCTTCTGAAAACGACGATATTATCATCATCTCTGTTTGCCACAAAAACAAATTCGCCTTCCGGGTCGACCCAGAAATTTCTTGGATGACCACCCAACGTAGATTCATGCCCCACGTGAGTCAGCTCCCCGGTGGATGAATCGATAGAATAAATAACCAGGCTGTCGTGCCCTCTGTTTGAGGCATATAAAAACTTTCCATCGGGTGACGTGTGTATATCGGCAGCTGTGCTTTCACTCTGAAAATCATCCGGAAGCATATTAATTCTCTGTATTTGTTCCAACGCTCCGGTATCCGGATTTACTTTTAATACCGCGACTGTCGAACTAAGTTCTTCCACAGAATAGGCTACATTCATAGTCGGATGAAAGGTAAAATGCCTGGGTCCGGCACCCGGTGTATTTTCAAACCAGGGTTGCTCGGCAGGGGATAGTTCACCGGTCTGTCTGTTAATTTCGTATATTTTAATCTGGTCCAGTCCCAGATCTGATACATAAATGAATTTACCATCGGGCGATGGGTCAATAGCATGAACATGTGGTTTATTTTGCCGTGGATGAACACTGCTTCCTTCATGTTGAATAGCTTCAACAGCTTCTGAAAGGCTGCCGTCCTGACGGATCGAAAACACGCTCAGGTTCCCTGACCCATAATTAGACACATAGACAAATTCACCCAGCTTATCTACGCTTACATGTGCTGGTCCCTGGCCCATAACGGATTGCTCATTTATGAGGGACAACTTTCCTGTTTGCTGATCGATCCGGTATGCACTCACAGTATGGTGATCATTGTCATCAGAGATAGGAGAGCTGCTTATGGAGTATAAGAAAGGTTCTTCAGGATGAATAGCCTGAAACGACGGTGAAACTTTTTCAGAAAGGGTCTGTATCAGCTCAAAATCAAGTTCATCACGATTAAATTCATATACATATAGCCCCTGGCTTTCATTTCCGGAAAAGGTACCTGCATAAATGATCTCCTTTGATGCGTTTTCTGAACAACCGATAAAACCGGCTATTGGGAAAAGTAAAAGCAGCAGTGATTTTGGAAGATATTTCTTCATAATTGATTTGTCGGGCAGAAGGATAAGAGTAACTAGAATACTAAAGTCAGCATTTCTTTTTAGATTTACAATTCTCTTCAATTATAAACTTGATAATCCCATAAAAGCAGATGAATAATTACTTCAGTTTTTTCAACTAAAATAGTTTAAGAGCGATCATTTCTTCCCTGGGCTCATCAAAGCTGCTGCTACTAACAGAGATTACTTTCTCCCTGCGTATAGCCTGTAGTTTGTCAACCGAGATTCTCACATCCTGCCAGCCAATATAATCTTCCTTGAAAAAGAAACTATCAGGATCGTCATCTTCCAGGATAGACAGGATGATAATATCTGGGAGACGATGGCTGTGAGCCAGGATGCCGGCCAGAAATACATTAAAAAAACCATGAACCCAGACCTGATGCACTTCGTCAAAATATCTTATGGGATGATGCAATCCTGCCATTGCCTTAATTGGCACATCCTCATTACGGCTTAGTTTTATAACCTGGGCAACCTCTTCGACGGTGGGATACATGTTGGACTTTGTATCTCCGGTGCGCATCTTAAAACCGGCTTGTTTCAGCATTCCGGATGGATGATGTTCAGCGTTAAAATCAGCGATGGCCGGCATGGCCTCGGCAACCGTATGCAGCCATGTATCACCTTGGTTTACTTCAAAAAATACTTGTAGTGGAACCGGGGAACTTTCATTGAGTATTTGACCTGTTCGTTTTAAAGCTGCATAATGATCTGCCTGGCTTAACACCATTTGAGGGAAGCTCAGTTCTAAAACTTCCGTTGTCACATTGCTTCCATGTTGGTGATTGAAATCTGTAATTTCCTGCAGGGTTTCTCTCAGGTTCTTTTCAAACTCGCCATGATCCAAAGATGGCTTTCCCAATACTGAAAAACGAAATGGTTCGGGGGTATGAAAAAGGATATCTTCAAATAGCACCAGTTCATGAAGTCTTTCGGCAGGGCAAACAAAACGTGATAACATCCAATTATCGGTTTCCTGACGATACCTAGCATAATTGTTGATGGCTTCTCCCATTGACAAGTCTGCGGGAGGAAACAGCCCTGCATAATCAATAATGCCTTCCAGAAACTTCTGCAACCCTGATGTCATAATGTATTGTCTATACGGCCTTTATATATGACACAAAATGAATGTTTTGGCTTACAAAAGCAAGATCATTGTTTTTATTCAAATAGGATATCAAATCAACGAAAAAGTCATCATGATCTCGATAGAGATGATAAAAAATGTGCATTTTCCAGTATCAAAAAACTATAACAGATTGGTTATAATACTGTCTGCAACTTTCATTCCTTTATCAGTTAGACTTATAATTCCATTTATTTGAACATAACCTTCTGAAGTAAATTTCTTCAATCTGGAATCCTGTAACTCCGATAAGGAATAATCATATTTTGAGGCCAGTTCTTCCAGGGATATTCCATCTCTTGTTCTCAGTCCCATCATCATTCTCTCTTCAGCCAGATTCAGAAGATTCAGCTTTTCCATGGATAAATCATCTATTTTCGCATCATCGCTTAGGTAGGTTTTCAGGTGTGCCCTGTTTTTCCAACGCCTGGCGCCACGGTGATCTTCATCCCAGAGGAAGGAATGCGCTCCGGGGCCAAAGCCAAGGTAATTGATGTGATTCCAGTATGCCGAATTATGGCGGGCTTCATAACCATGACGGGAATAATTGCTAACCTCATAGCGTTCGATGCCCTGTTCCGACAAGGTATCAACCAAAAAATCGATGTGGTGGGCTACCGTATCATCATCCGCTACTTTAAGCAGGCCTTTTTTATTAAGCGTACCCAGGCGTGTACGGGGTTCAATGGTAAGGGAGTAGGCCGAAATATGAGGGGGATTAAAACGAAGGAGGGTATGCACATCTATGGACAAATCCTCAATATCCTGCCCAGGGTTACCGTAGATCAGGTCAACATTAAACGATTTAATGGGGGATAATTGAAGCAACTCCAGGCATCTCAACGCTTCTTCCCGGGAATGAGCCCTGTTCATAAACTTCAGACGCTCAGGGTTAAAAGTCTGAACACCCATGCTAATTCTGTTGATGCCTATTCTGCTAAGCCCTGACAGATAATCAGCGCTTACATCATCCGGGTTCATCTCGAAGGTAACTTCAGCCTGAGACGAAACCTTGAAGTTTTCCCTAACAGAAGTCATAATATCTTCAACTTCTTTCAGAGAAAGCAGCGATGGGGTACCACCACCAAAATAAAGGGAATAGATTTGGTCCTCAATAGTGGTATATCGTCTTGAACTTTCTATTTCCTGCTTGAGGGTTTGTATGAACTCACTCATTCTTCCCGTACGGGTTACAAAATAGAAATCGCAATACGAACAGGCCTGTTTGCAAAAAGGGATGTGAAAATAGAGTCCGGGCACGTTGGTTGTATATCCTGATTATTAATTTAAACTACTTCGGTAACATTGCTAGGGTATCGTTCTTCTCCCATCTCAACTTGTAGCCGTTATTTTTAAGCAAGTAAATAGCTTTTCGGTAGGTTGTAATGGGTAAATGTTTATGTTCAAAAAGGATAAACTCTGGCTTATGCATTTTGAAGTTAAGCATTTTGAGAATTTCAAAATCATAGCCTTCCGTGTCAATATGAAGTAAATCAATGGTTTTAACTCCATATTTTTCCAAAAGCCCATCCCAAGTAATACAATCAACGGGCTCGGTTATATAATAGGTGTCGAAGTCTTTAATTTTATGACGATGGGCTTGAACTATGTCGGGGTAAAATGAACCCAGCTGATCATACCATTCGGGCAACCCATCGCTGCTTTCCTTGAGGCGATAGAATTCTTTAGTTCCGTTTACTTCAGCGATGGCAACATTCTCACACTGCACACCCGGTTCGTGTTTATAGGTTTGAACCAGCTTTTCATAGATATAGCGAACCGGTTCAATCACAATTCCTCTCCAATGATGTTTTACGATATGCCTATTCAGAGGATCTCTGGTTACCCCATCATTTGATCCAATCTGGATAAAGAAAACATCCTCTTTTCTTTGCGAAAAATCATTTAACTTTTTCTGTATTGAAGTCTTCCATGGCTTCTCAAATAAACGAAATTTAAGTTTCCCCCGCATGCCTGGCTCTTTTATTCTCATAGTTCCATAAACGGATCTAATATACGAATGTTCTATAGTCTGCTTTTAGCGTTTAACTGCAGATTTACTATTGTTCGCTGCACCCTCGATGTTAAACCGTAATCAAGCCTCGGTGAATACGCCGATCTTTTTCATTTTTAAAACTACAAATGTCATATCATCATTTGGTTTGCTGGATTGCAGCCATTCAAATGCCGTTTTTCTGAATTGGTCAATAATGTCTTGTGGTTGAAGACTGCCGGTATCAGCCAGCAGTTGAACTTGCTTATCATATCCAAGCATTTCCCCTCCATTAGCCCTCAACTCAGAAAAACCATCGCTCAACATAACTAGAACATCCTCCTCATGCATTGTGATCTCTTTTTGGGTGTACGGATATCCAATTACACTGCCCAGTGGCATTCCCTTTAACTCTATCTGTTCTACTTTTCCTGTGTAAGCACGGTATACTAATGCGGCAGGCATACCGGCACCAATAATCTCTAGCTTATTCACAGTAAGCCGGGCCATGGCAAATGCCATATATAGCTTAGGCAATTTCATTTTTTTTATGGCAGACGAACATCGATGCATACTTTCCGTCAAATCGTTTTCCTGAGATATCAGATTGAACAGGCTTTTCATAACCGTTACCAGGGTACCTGCTTTTGTTCCATGTCCGGTTGCATCACCTATACAAAAAGTAAGGGCTCCATTGTCCGAGATATCCACATCATAATAATCACCACCAACCTCAGCGGCCGTATCCATCTTTGCAGCCATACATGCATATTTACTTTCAGGCAAAACCACAGGCAGCATAGAAAGCTGAAGATCGCGGGCAGCCTTCAATTCCATATCTTTTCGTTCGTTTTCAGCCTGCAGTAGTTTGGATTTTGCATCAATGGTAATGGAATGCATGCGCTCCTTTTCCAATTCAGCTTGATTTAGCTGTTCCTGTGACCTTAGCGTACCCATTTTTAGTTTATGACGATTATAAATCAATAGTGACACAATCATCATAAAAATAAATCCACCTAAAAGTATAATAAGCCATAGCTTTTGCAACTCTTTATCCTGCAACAGCAATTCTATTCGCTGCAGTTGCTGGCGGCTGTTGTACTGTTCCTGCAAATCTGCAATTATAGTCTGACTATTGGAATTAAACAATGAATCATTTGCAGATTTATATAATTTGTAGTGTTCAAGTGATTGCTCATAGTTTCTTATATTCTCATAAATTTCAGAAAGAAGTTCATGAGTATTTCTGATCAATGTCCAGCTTTCGGTCTCAAGTGCTAACTTGAGGCTTTGATTTGCTGCATCCAATGCTGAATCCGGCCGCTCAGTCTTTAAATAGCTTAATGCAATATCGTAGTAGGTAACTGAGCTTCCACGAATATCTCCCAGTTCCAATTGGTTTTTGAGAGCCTGGCGTTTAAGCCTGAAACCCTCGTCATGATTTCCCATTAAAGAGTGCATGGCGCCCATGTTGCTTAATGCTATAGATAGATTTAAAGTATTACCCAAATCATTCCAGCTATCATATGCCTTTTTATAGTACATAAGAGCCATTTCATATTCTCCCAACATCTCTTGTACCACACCCATATTGTTCCGCGTTGTGGCCAAAGCATCTTTTGATCCTAATTCTTCCCATATTATGAGACTTCGCTCATATAAGTTCATGGCTTCGTCATATTGTCCTATTTGCTGATGTATTATCCCCATATTGGTCATGCCCGTAGCCATTCCCCTTAGGTCTTTAAGTTCTTCATGAATTCCAAGGGCTTGGAGATGAAAACGTAGAGCTTCATCATAGTTACCAATCAAATCATGATTAATACCCAGATATACCAGAGTTTTTGCCAGCGTGGGTTTGTCGGTTTCTTTAATAAGTTCAAATGCATCAGTATGATATTCCAAAGCACGGTTGGTATCTCCCTTACGTCTATATATCGATCCCAGTTCGTTATATATCCCGGCTTTCAAAATGGCATCAGTAGCATCCACCGCTAATATCGATGCATCTTCCAGTATGGATATTGCCGGTTCATATTCACCTTTATCCCTTAGCAGCCTGCCTTGTAATAGTTGTGATTGAACTACATTCTCAATATTTGAGGTGCTTTTAGCCAGCACTTCACCCTGATGATTTAATTCCGTGGCTATATCGTATTGGTTAAGATAGTAATTTGCCCATCCCATTCTTATCAGCAATAGTGATTCTTTAACAGGTACGGGTGTCAACCGAAGTATCTCTTGTGCCTTCTCCGAATACGATAAAGCCTGCTCAGGTTGATCCTGCTCAACCAGACTCATTAGATCGATGTAAATATCAATCTTTTTAAAGTCATCAGCATCAACCAGCTGACTTTCCAGATGATCTACACGGGTAATTTGTGCTCTGGTGATAGTTAATCCTATGACCAGAAGCAGCAATACAAAAATGATATATCGTAGCATAAAATTATAGCCTGATGATATCATAAAATAAGAGATTGAAAGTTATAAAATACCTTCAATATTAAACATCTGCTTGATGCTTTCGAAATGATTTATGGTAGGTTATACAACTTTGTAAATATTATAAACCTAAATTGAACTGAAGCGTTGCATAAAACATTCTGGGAAGAGAGGGAATGATACCAGGGCCCGGATAACCCGTAGCGCGCTGTGTATAATAATTTTTGTTTAACAGATTATTAACACCAGTTTCAAGTTTTATCATCTTAAAGGAATAACACAGGGAAAGATCAACAATATCATATGCGGGAATTTCACCCTTAATGCCGCTTTGATTATCTTTTTTATTTTGATGGGCGTTGGAGGCATCGGTGAATTGTTTGGAGAGATAGGTGTATTGCAATGATCCAACCAGATTCTTATATCCAAAATTCAACCCGCTTTTCAAGTTGACCAGAGGGATAAATTCTACCGTATTACCTTCAATTCCGGCTATCTCTGACTCATAATAATTTGAATGAGTTATAGCAGTATTTAAAAACAAATTTAGCTTTAGATCAGAATTGGCTTTAAACACTCGGATAAGGTTAAGATCTACAAGACTTTCCAGGCCATAGGTAAACGCTTTACCAATATTTCCCCGATAACGAATTACTCTGCCCGTTTCTGTCCGTTCTCCAGAAGCATTTTGGCGGACTTCAGCACGAAGTACTTCTCCCAGCCGGTCATCATAAAATAAACCAAATCCACTTAGGTCATATAACAGTAAATCTCCAAAATGGCCACGAACACCCAGATCAGTTGTATATCCCTTTTCATCTGAAATGTCAGGATCTACCTGATAGGATGGGTTTACGATCCTGATATCATTAAAGGTAACCGAACGATAATTTTGTGAAAAATTACCATATAATTCAACACTTGAATGAGGTATATAACTTATTCCTAAACCAAGTAAAACAAATTGACGGTCAAAATTACGTTGATCTTCAAAGGTCTCATCCTGAATGGGATTGCCAGCCAGATCAAAATTAATCAGTTTATATGTGCCCTCACTTTGTGTTTTAATATATTCATACCGAATTCCGGGCGTGATGGAAAAATTATCAGCCATATAAACGATATGCTCACCAAACACAGCTATATTCTTATTGGGAAACACAAAATCAGACTGGTTTTTATAATGTGGAAATTCGGCCGTTGCAAGGTTGAAATCGGGTCCCCTTCCTGAAGAACCTGGACCTTGTATGGCACTGTTACGGGATTGATAATATTTTGTACCCAATAAAAAGACTGAGCTTTTACCAAACAAGGTATAACGGTTCAATAACTTGATTTCTGTGCCCCAGTTATTAAAATCGCCGAATATCAAATCCCTTGGTGAATCCTGTTCATCTTCCTGAGATACTCTGTTTGTTCTAAACCCTACAGTTTTACGTGTTGCATCCAGGCCGAAGACATTCACCCCGAGCTCTAGTTGATCGCTGAATTTATGTTTCAGCTTCAGAGCCGCCAGCATCCAGTCTACTTCAAACCAGTTACGACTGCGGTTACTATAACCCGGATCCTGATAAAATTGAGCATCGGTAAGCCCGCCCGCCTGCTGGGCCAGATACTTCAACCAGGTATATTCAAAGGCAAGGGTCGTGTTTTCCCCGAACCGGTAATCAAAGTGGGTATAGATATTGTTTGAATCGAAATCTGAATTCGGCCGGAAGCCAGATCCCTGCTTATAATTGAAATAGCCATAGTAACCAAATTTACCGGTCGTTCCGCTCAAACTGTTAAAGGATGTAATCAGTTCATTTGAACCAGTGGATTGCCGGGATATCCAATCTAATTTTTTTGTCCGGCCTGGTGTCTTCATCTTGAAATTTACCAGCCCTCCAAATTGTGTACCGTATTGCAACGAAGCTGCACCGCGAATTACCTGAATCTCCTCTAAGGCCTCAGCCGGAGGGGTATAATAGCTTTCCGGATAGCCCAACACATCTGCACTGATATCATACCCATTTTGACGGGTGTTAAAGTGGGAGGATCGGTTAGGGTCAAGTCCACGCCCGCCAATATTCAGTTGCAAACCGGCATTATTAGATTCGTAAATATTGAGTCCGGCAACCTGGCTGTAGATCTGTCGGGGATTATTGGATGCTGTATTGATTACCAGCTGATCTATTTTCACAACTTCATTTTTCTTACCTGCATAAATGGAGATGTCTTCGACTTCCCGGAGACGTTTTATGTTGAAACTGCCCTCTTGCTCTTCTGTTAGCGTAAATTCAGGTAATTCCCGGTAAATTTTCTCCATCATGACGCTAACTTCTTCATTTTCAGCACTGATAGTTAGGTCACAGGTTACCACCTCATAACCCAGTAAGAAATAAGAAAAGTTATAAGTCCCGCTGGCGATATCTTTGATTTCATAATAACCATGTTTATCAGACAAATATGATTTTGCAACATTATTGCTATGATAGATACGCACCCCTTCCAGAGGTTCCGATGTTGTAGCATCTTGAAGGTAACCCGTTATGGTATGCTGGGCCGCAACTACCTGGGATAACAATAAAAGTAATATCAACAGACTACAATCCTTTAATCGTATCATCAAAAGGCAATATCCAGGTTTTAGGGTCTTTAATATGAATGGCGGCAAGATTAACCTCTGGTTTTACATAGGGTCTGCTAAGCCGTCCATTCAGCGCCACATAGCTTTCTACATAAATTTCAGGAGCGCTAATTCCCTTATTCTTATAATAATCTGCGAGATAGTGGGCATATTCTAATATGAAATCGGGCTGTGTGGACATCTGCTTTTCCTGAAATCGTGTCAAAAAATTGCTATTGTCAACATAGAATCTTTGGCCGGATTCAGGATCCATAACTTTAAAATTAGCATAGCCTGCTTTTTCCATCAGCATAACCCGCCATGAGAAACGATATCCTTCTTCCGTCCAAAATAATTCACTAGGATACAGGGCATAACGAAAGGGAAGCATGAGTTGCAGAGCAAAAAAAATACCCACAAGCCCAAGTTTGAATCTATTGAAGTTATTATTAAGGATGCTTAAAGTCTTCTTGTTGTCAAACTGGCTTTTGTTCAGATTGAAAAGGAGGGATATCTTCTCCAAAATATTATGATGAAAGGATGCACCAAAGAATATGAGGGCACTTGCGATCATGATATAGGGAAACATGCCGATGGGAAATAATAATCTGGTTAACAAGTGAAAGATCACCACTAACACAAATGCAAAAAGTCGCGTTCTTCGCATTAATAGCAGAAAAGGTATGGTTAGATCATAAAGCGCCCCCCCCCAGCTAAAAACATAATGTGACCACTCTTTTTGAAGTAGATCACCTAGAATAGGAATTCCATACAACGATGGCAGCCAGATTTTGAGAGGCATAGCTTCCATCAGCCAGTCGGAGTTCAGTTTAGCTAAACCTGCATAAAAATATACAATTACAATCAGTAACTTGATGGAATCGATGCTCCAGGAGGGAATCTTTTGTGAACGCAAGGTATCTTTTTGATGAGCATCAACTGAGAAATAAGCATGAGCAGGCAAAAAGATCATCAAAAAGCTTAGTGCACTGATGAAATAGTAATGATTCAGGTAAGTGGTCTTATCCATCAGCTCGATATAAGTAAAGCTGAGAAAAAAAAGAACAATCGCCAGACGGTATCTGTAACCTAATGCCACCATCATAGCGGCAATACCACAGACAATAAATATAATGTAAGTGTATTCTCCAATAGGCTTTACCCATTCAAAACCATAATAGGAAAAGAAAAAGGAAGGCTCGATATATAGTTTATTGATCCAGCCATTCGCAGCAAAACGGATCATGCTGACCAGCATTAATAAACCGAAAAAAATCCTGAACACCGCCAGTGGCGCTGCTTCGCATTGCTTGTTCAGATATTCATTAGCCAGACTAGCATTCACAATCAATCTCCGTCGGCGTCAACATAATCAACATTGATATTAAGGGCTTGCAGCATATCTACTTTCATATACACTACATTCATCTGAAGCTCATCATAGGCTGATAACATTTGGGCGTTATCATTTTCAACCTGATTGACCAGATTATCGTCAAGAGACTCAATTTTATCCCGCGCCGCATCAAATTGCATATTGATTAGGGTACTTAAATCATCGCTATTTTTGATAGTATTCAGATAATCGAGGTAGCTATTCAGGCTTTCGCCGGTTTCATCAGATTCAAAATGTTTACCGTTGAAAAAATCCTGTGTGGCATTTAATGCTTGCAATAATAGGTCTGTGGATAAATCTTTCCTGTAATAAGCTTCTAAATGAGTGCTTAGGGGAGTTCCTGAAAATACACCGGCTGGTATCCCAACTTTCCCGGCCCTGAGCGCTTTTTCATAATAAAAGATATAGTCGTTGACCGTCATATCTACGGATGCATTGGCACCGCCACCATCATTTTGAACAAATTCATCACGGTAGGTTTCAATCCAGTGCAAATTTACCTCACGGGTTAACTCGTCAATACGGGTAGTTAAATCGGTGACATATGTCCGATAGTCCTCAGAATTTGTACCTGTAGTATAATATTCTAGAATTCCTGAATCCGTTTCTGAAAGCCCATATAGTAAATAATCCAATGCAGGGAAACCCTGGCTGTCATTGAGAGAGGGGAGCTCCAGATTATAGGAACCGGATTCAATATTATTCTGGATCTCAACTACATCGGTTGGGTAAATATTCATTTGATCCCGGTAGCGAAGCTGCATGGCTTGGCCCATTTCAAACATAGAGACGTTTTGAAATGATAAGTAAGCAGCTTCCCATGCTCCTCTAAGCTCCTCCAGATGGATAAGTGTTGGTTCTGAAGCAAATCGTTCGGCTGTCGAATCCAACTCTTCGGTCTTTTCAGAAAGTGCGGTGAAAGACGGAATAATTATATTATCAGCCCAATTTTTCAGCATTGACTGCCGATCAAAATCCAAAACGTCCGGACCGGATGGCCCGTCATCGGAACAGGAATACCCGATGACGGTTAAAATGATTATCGATAGTACACTTAATGTTACTCTTTTCATAAATATAACCGAGGTTCTGAAAACTCTTTTAAATGAGAATTTTAATTCGAGGCTGCTTCTTCAATTGTGAATTCAAAACGTGAAGCAATTTCTTCTGAAACTGAATCAAGAGTTTCAGAGGTAACATCCCATAGCCCATTGGGTCCGTCTCCGAGTAAATCGTTTAACAGTCCAACCACATCATTGTGTGTCAGGTAGGGTTGCTCCGTTCCGGGAATACGGGTAAACTGCAGACTATATAAAAATCCATAGCCTTCAGATAATGAATGGAATGCCGATCCATCGTTTTCATCACTGAGTTGGTTCTTACCCGCCTGTAAATAATACACAGCCCGTACGCCTAATACTTTCGATATGTTCTCCTGTATGATTTCAACTTGCTCATCACGCACTTCGTATTCACCGGCTACAATAGCTGCCCTTCCCTTTTTGAAAGCTTTAAAGATATCATCGGCTGTATTTTCAAAATCTTCATCTTCGCTGACCTGACCTGTGTATTTATTTAGAAAACGATCATCCTGCCCTATCGTAGCATTCGGATTTTTTGGATCGGCTGATGTACCGTATATATAACCATAGGCTTCATCCCATTTGTGCTCCATGGTAGTATAATTAGCTTCATCTTCAGTTTCTCCGGCAGAATTATCTTCCGGATTGGTGCCTTCATCCAGTACGCTCCCGCTAAGATAATGGTTCAAAATTTGATCGGTCATGAGTGCTCCAATCAGGCTTTTGTTCACAAGTTGATCATATTCCAAACCTTTCGCACTCACATAACGGGCATTGGATCCGTCAGCAATTTGACCTGCTTTACCGGGCTCTGCCAGTTCATTTCTATTCGGAAACACTTCATCCACCTGGGCTGTGATCCAGGCCTCAAAATCATTCTTTATAATTGCGCTTTGTGATGCATTGGTTGAAAAATAATCTGTAGAGGCCGCTACTTTGCTTTTTACGCTTTTTGTGGAACCATTTAGATCAGCATCAGTATAAGGATCTGTATTACCGCCATTTTCCGTTTGATTACGGTACATCTCTAATAGTAATTCTTCCGTAGACTGATCAAAGTCTGACATGCTGACGAAGAGTTCATCAGCCATTTTGATACGGGTCGTTTGTCCAGTATAAGCTACGCTGCTTTCCCCGTCACGGCTGAAATCGTAAGAGGCAGGTTCGTCTATTTCTATATTATCGTCATTACTGACGGAGTTATCACATGAAATAAACAGGGTAGCAGCAAATGCAAGTAATAGTAAAAGATAAAATGGTTTCATTGAGTAATTAAGTTTTGAGTAATTAAGTTTATTTAGATTTAATCTACTTAAGATAGGAGATGAGGCTTTCTTGGTCAAGTCTTATGTAGATTTATTCTAATTAAGGAGCATTGTCAGAATGCAACCGTCATAAAAAGATTGTTTTCCCCTAAATTATTAAGGTTTGCCCAATCCCTTTTAGCCTGTTTATGTGATGCTAAATGCTCCATAACAAGTCTCATACAAAGCTTATGCCCGTAACAGCATTTCCAGAGTTTTGTAAGGCTTGCATAGGACTTGGTACGGACGAGACCCATTTAAAATTTCTGAATACCTAACGTGTTATTTTGTGAATAAAGCTCAGATCTTGAACAGAAATGTAACTAGAGGCAGGTTAGGCAAAAGCCAAGTTTAACCTAAATGATTTAGGTTAAGCAGAATATGATTATTGCTCCTATACTGTTCTGAATACCTTTAAATTCATTCAGATTCAGCCCGGACATCATAACCATTTTCAACTTTGCTGATATGCAATTCGTTGGGATGGCAACATACCTGACAATCTTCAATATAGTTTTGATGTTCTCCCTGGGAAGGATCCACGAAGGTGTGGTTGATTTCACCACACCAAGCGCAGCTATATTCGGCAGCGCATGTTTGCATGAAATTAATTGATGATAAGGTTAATTTGGTTAGCTATTCAAGTTCCAGTGCCTCTTTTAGAAATTTGCCCGTGTGGCTGTCCGTACAGGATGCCACCCGTTCTGGTGTACCGGCACAAACCACATTGCCGCCCTGGAAGCCACCTTCTGGTCCGATATCTATGACCCAGTCCGCGCTTTTAATGATATCCATATTATGCTCGATGATTATCACGGAATTCCCCTGTGAAATAAGACTGTTAAATGAATCAAGCAGTCGTGATACATCTTCAAAGTGCAATCCTGTGGTAGGTTCATCGAAGAAGTACAGGGTATGGTCGGAGGTAGGCTGAGCCAGGTATTTAGCCAGCTTTACCCGCTGAGCTTCACCACCTGAAAGGGTTGTAGCACTCTGCCCCAATTTAAGATAGCCCAAACCGACATCTTCCATTACCTGAAGTTTTGAGGTAATGTTAACATCACCTTCAAAGAAACCTAAGGCATCTGAAATGGACATTTCCAAAACCTCATGTATATTTTTACCCTGATATTTGATACCTAATATATCTTTTTTGTACCGTGACCCGCCACATACCTCGCAGGGTAATTCTATATCGGCTAAAAACTGCATTTCAATCTTCTGCACGCCCTCGCCCTGACAGGTTTCACAACGTCCGCCGGGTACGTTGAAGGAGAAATGGCCTGCCTGATATCCCATGATCCTGGACTGCCGTGTTTTAGAAAACAAATCCCGGATGCCATCAAAGGCTTTGGTATAGGTTGCCGCATTAGACCGTGGAGAGCGTCCTATGGGTGATTGATCCACCATTTCTGCGTTTCCCACATGCTTTAAACCAGTGATTTTCTTATATCGGCCTACCTCATTACCAAAAGTACCTATCTCTTTTTTAATAGCTCCGTAAATAGTACTGTGAACCAGGGTTGATTTCCCAGACCCACTCACACCGGTTACACAAACCATCAGCCCTAGGGGTATTTCCACATCTACATTTTTCAGGTTATTTCCGGTAGCACCGGTAAGTATTACACTCTTGCCATTTCCTTTTCGGCGAGTAGCTGGTA
This sequence comes from Balneolales bacterium, assembly GCA_040905745.1. Classification (GTDB taxonomy): domain Bacteria; phylum Bacteroidota; class Rhodothermia; order Balneolales; family Natronogracilivirgulaceae; genus JBBDMU01. The sequence continues at coordinate 88,747 of JBBDQY010000051.1, read as the reverse complement.
TAGGTATTGATTTTCTGCCGCTGAGGTACTTGCCGGTTAGGGAGTTAGATTTCTGAAGATCCTCAAAAGTTCCTGAAAAGGTGACTTCCCCACCGTAGGTGCCTGCAAAAGGTCCGATATCAATTACGTTATCGGCCGCACGGATCATTTCAGGATCGTGCTCAACTACCAGTACGGTATTGCCAATATCCCTCAGCGTTTTCAGAATATTGATGAGGTTGGTATTGTCACGGGGGTGAAGGCCGATGGTGGGTTCATCAAGCACATAAAGACTGCCTATGAGTGAGCTACCCAGTGCAGTGGCTAAATTGATCCGTTGAGCTTCACCTCCGCTTAGAGTACGGGTTTGCCGGTCCAGGGTTAGGTAGTGTAAACCAACTTCATCAAGGAATTTCAGGCGTTTATTTATTTCATATAAGATTTGCCCGGCTACACCTTTTTCGAATTCACTAAGTTCAAGTTTTTCGAAGAATTCCCGGGCATGGCCTATAGTCATTTCTGTGATTTGGCCGATATTTAACCCATCTATCTTAACATACAATGCGTCTTTTCGTACACGATGGCCATTACATTCAGGGCAACGGGTAAATCCACGGTATCTGGCATAGAATACGCGCATATGAACTTTATAGAACTCTGATTTGACCTCATTAAAAAATTTATTAATGCCTATGTAAGCCTCTTTTCCGTCCCACATTATATCACGCATCTCCTCTGAAAGCTCGTTGTAGGGTACATCGATAGGATACCTATTATGGGCCGAGACCCGGATCAGGTCGTGCAGATGTTTACTGAAACTTGGAGAATTAAATGGGGCAATCACCCCTCCACGGATGGTTAGTTCTGGATCTGGAATCACCCGGTCTTCATCGATACCCTGAACACGGCCAAAACCCTCACAATTCGGACAGGCGCCGAATGGATTGTTAAAGGAAAACATTTGGGGGGTAGGCTCGGTGAAATCGATGCCGTCACGTTCGAAATGCTCGCTGAAGGTATGTTCTTTACCACCCTTTATTTTTATGGAGCATCGGCCCTTGCCCTCACGGAAGGCGGTTTCCAGTGAATCGCCCAGACGTGTTTGGGTGTCTTCGTCTTTTTTCAAAGCCAGTCGGTCGACAAGTACGCGTAATTTTTTTGCCGGATTTTTCTTAAGGTCTACTTTATCATTGGTTAGATCAATGATAGTTTCATCTTCCAGCAGGATTCTGGTAAATCCTTTTTCCTGAAGCAACTCAAGTTCACCAACGGCTTTTTTCTTTACCGTTTGAGTAAGTGGAAATACCACATAAAACCTGGTTTTCTCTTCGTACTCATCAAAAATTTCCCTGATCGCAGTTGCTGTGGTATCTTTTTTTACTTCTTCGCTTGAAACAGGAGAAATGGTTTTCCCGATTCTGGCGAACATCAACCGTACGTAGTCATAAATTTCTGTGGTCGTGCCAACGGTGGAACGGGGATTTGTGGTCGTATTTTTCTGCTGGATAGCCATGGCGGGAGAAACGCCCTGCATATGATCTACATCGGGTTTATCCATTCTCTGAAGGAACTGCCTGGCATAGCTGGAGAGGCTTTCAACATAACGGCGCTGCCCCTCTGCATAGATAGTATCAAATGCCAAACTGGATTTTCCCGAACCAGAAACACCTGTAACAACGGTAAGTTTATTCCGGGGAATGGTGACATCGATGTTTTTTAAATTATGAACCCGGGCACCTTTGATGATGATGGGCTTATCGTGGGCTGATACTTTTACCGTAGCGCTGTCTTTTACTTGCATGAAAAGTCTTGGTCGTATGGGGTGGAGTGCAGGATTTCCGCAACCGGGTCAATCTTACAGCAACGTAGCTTTCCGGTTCATATTTTCAATAACTAAATCCAGAAGATTCGGAAAGTTTATAAGTCGTTAGCGCAAGACTCTTAATATTCGCTTTTCCATTCCATTCTTTACATCCCTTCGCACCGCTTCCACGTCGGTGTCAATATACATGGCGTGAATATATAACTTGGTCCGGTCATCAGAGACATCGAGGGTTAAAGTACCGGGGGTCAAGGTGATCATATTAGCGAGCATGGTAATTTCCAAATCTGTTTTGGCATCAAGGGGTATGGAGACTACTCCGGATTTCATATTGAATCCAGGCCGCATTACATCGATAGCTACTCTGATACTGGACAAGACCAGTTCCTTTAGAAAATAGATGAACAAATATATAGCTCTCCAAAAATTAGCAGCATAGTTAGATTTATACACCGGTTGTACCATAAGTAAAATGAGATAGCCCAAACCAAAGCCAATCACCAGATTGCCTGCTGAAAACGAGCCTGTAACTGTTGCCCAGATAAAGGCAAGCATTATATTTATCAGGAAGAAATTCATTGGCCTAATACCGCATTAATGTATATGGATGGATTAAGTAACTGTTCAGCCGCCTCCAACGAAACTTCATAGAAAGGCTGGGCATACAAACCAATGGTAACTGTCAGTGCTGCTAGAATTACCATAGGGATTACCAGCAAAGTCAAGTCCCATTTAGTGATCACTTTCCGGAAATCGGAGATATCGATCTTATCATCGGCCATAGGTGACCAAAAAGCGGCTGCCCAAATTTTAGTCATGGAAAACAAAGTAAGCAAGCCCACGACCAGGGCTACAATGACAATCGGATAGGACTCTATTTCCAAACCCGCATAGATGAGGGTAAGTTTTGCCCAAAAACCTGATAAAGGGGGGAAGCCCGCAAGTGAGAAGGCCGGGATCAGAAACAAAGCTCCAAGCCATGGATAATGACGCCAGAGTCCACCCATTTTAGATAGCTCAAATGATCCGGTAAGCCTGGATGCCACACCGGCTACCAGGAACAAATTGGTTTTAACGATAATATGATGAACGATATAAAATACTGAGCCTACTATTGCCAGTGGGGTAAACAATGCAAGGCCCATTACCATATAACCGATCTGACTGACGATATGGAAAGAGAGTATTTTTCTGACTTCATTCTGCGAGGCGGCACCCAACACACCCGTAAGCATTGTTAGTCCAGCAGCCCATAGCAAGATATGATGGGTATATGCTACATCCTGAATAAAAATGAGGGTGAAAAACCGGAGCAGTGTATATACCCCAACTTTTGTAAGCAATCCGGCAAAAATAGCCGATACCGCAACAGGAGGTGTGTGGTAGGAAGCCGGTAACCAGAAAAACAGAGGGAACATGGCAGCTTTGATACTAAAGGACACCATGAACAGCATGGATATGGCCGTAACCAACCCCGGCGAGTCGGATCCGGCAATTTTGTTCGCAAGGTCTGCCATGTTTAATGTTCCAAACATGCCATACAACAAAGCGATGCCAATCAGCAGAAAAGAGGATGAAATGATGTTGATGATCACGTACTTTATGGCACCTTCCATCTGAGTTTTTTCATTGCCAAGGGCCAGCAATACAAAAGAAGAGATCAGCATGACCTCAAACCAAACGTACATATTAAAAATATCACCGGTAAGGAAGGTTCCGTTAACCCCCATCAGCAACAGGTGCAGTAAGGGATAATAACCATAGGATTCCCTGGTTTTGTCAATATCAGCCAGAGAATAAACAGCAACAGCAAAACCCATAATAGCGGTGATAACTACCATAATGGCACTAAGAAGATCAGCAACCAGGGTAATTCCAAAAGGTGCAGCCCAATTGCCCATCTGGGTGGCCAGGATACCATGATCCATAACTTGCCAAAGTAAAAGTACAGAGATGATGATCTGTGCAATCATGCCCATCACGCCAAGCCATCGCTGCAGGGTGCCTGATTTGCGTGTTAAAACCGCGAGGCCGGCAGTTACCAAGGGGATTATTATAGGAAGAACAACCAGATGGGTCATCATTTGCCTCCCTTGCCACCAGGGCTTGTTATTGATTCACCACCTGTTGAAGATATCACTTCTTTTTTTTCAGCAACAGAATCACCGGCGACTTTTATATTTTCACCGGGGAATGGTGGTTCTGCCAGACGCAACTCATCCACTTCAACCGTATTTAATTCCATATAGCTGCGATATGCAAGTACCAGTGCGAATGCAAGCAGACCAAATCCGATAACAATGGCTGTAAGTATGAGGGCCTGAGGCAAGGGGTTGGCTATACCAGCTTCAGCCACATTTGCACCTTCAGCTATCAACGGCGGATTTGCTGACGTAAGACGGCCCATAGTGAAAATGAGCAGATTAACAGCGTTACTTAATAATATGAGCCCTATAATAATGCGGATCAGGTTTTTCCTAAGCATCAAATAGATACTTGAGGCAAAAAGGCCGCCTACGATAAAGGCTAACAATGTCTCCATTTATGACTCTTCTTCAAGTGAATATATAACGGCAAGCGTGAATCCTATCACCACGAGGTATACTCCGAGGTCAAAGATAATAGGCGTACCCAGATGCAGTTCGTTACCAAACAGGACCGGCGTAGTCCATATCCCTGTTAAGAAAACCTGACCATAGAATATGGATATTATTCCGCTTGCCGCTGCAAAGAGCAACCCCCAACCGATCAGAGTTTTTGGATCAAGACGCAGCACTTTTCTGGCATCATCAGGTCCGTACGCTATTATAAATAGTACGAAAGCACCTGCGGCTACAAGTCCACCTATAAACCCACCTCCCGGTTCGTTGTGGCCACGAAAGAACAGATAGACCGAAATAAGCAGAAGCAACCCAAACAGCAATCCGGTAACCGATTTTAAGATCAGGCTTTTCATTTATTCTGCTCCTTCTTTTTGTCGTTCATGAACAACTTGATAAGGGCGAATATCCCCAGGCCGGCAACAGCAAGCACGGTAATCTCACCCAATGTATCCAAAGCACGAAAATCAACAAGAATTACATTGACGATGTTTTTGCCATGGGCTGCCAGGTAGCTGTTTTCAGCATAATACTCGCTGATATAGGGATCAAATTCAAAAGTTAATACCGAAAGCATCAGCAGGGTTATCAAACCACCCGCACTAATAGCAATCACCGCATCGCGAAAGGAACCCAATCCTTTTTTTTGCTGCTTAAGCTTAGGCAGATGAATCAGCACCAGTGCAAATAAAATCACCGTTAACGTCTCAACCAGGATCTGGGTAATTGCCAGATCAGGAGCGCTGTGGAAAATAAAGATCAGGGATACGCTAAACCCGACGATGGCCATTGAAGTAATAGCAGTCAGACTGGTTTTTGCCTGAATGGCGGCAAAGCTTCCCAGCAGGATAAGGACAGCAAATATCCATTCGTAAAAAGCTATACCCGAAAAGTCAGCATGCAGCGTAATTGGATGTCTGGATAAGAGGGTGTAGCCAACCGCTACAATCATAACTCCTATTATGCTGCCAATGTAGTATCGTAGATAACCGTTTTGAAGAATACGGGTTTGCCATCCTGCGAAACGAAGCATGCCTGAAACGGTATGGTCATATCCGTTTTCGGGCATATTGCTGAATACCGTATTGAATGAGTTCATACCAAAGCTTTCTCTCAATGGATCCCAATAGTAATAAACGGCTATCCCGGCCAACAGCGTCAGGACACTTAAACCTAAGGCGGCATTAAAACCATGCCATAAAGCAAGGGAGAAAACCGTGACCTCACCCCCTATGGCACTAGCGGTGGCAGACATCAGCGATTCATCAATCAGCCAGGGTAACAATCCTAATAATAAACTTGCAAGGCCTAATGAAAGAGGTCCGATCCACATAGTCCATGGAGCCTCATGAGCATGTTTGGGTGTTTCAATATAAGACCCATAGAATGGCCGGATTGCAACAATACCGGCAGATGCTACAACTGCAATATTTGCCAGTACCGCAAAAATGATCATAACCACTGCAATGGTTTCAAATCCCAATGCAGCCTCATATACCAATTCTTTGGCTATAAAACCAACGAAAGGTACTATTCCAGACATCGACAGGGCAGCAAGAGCTGCACAAACTGCCGTAATAGGCATTAATTTTCTTAATCCCCCCAAACGTGTGGCATCACGAGTGCCTGTTTCGTGATCAATTGTGCCGGCTACCATAAATAAAGCACCCTTGTAGAAACTATGACCTAAAAGAAATAAGCCTGCAGCCTCCACAGCATAAGCATGTCCCATCCCCAATAACATGGTAAGCGTACCAAGAGCCATTATGGTAGAGTGAGCCAGTATTTGTTTGAGATCCGTATAGCATAAAGCAAGCCAGGCACCGATCACCATCGTTAAAGCCCCGACAATAGTCACAGTATAAATCCATGGTTCTGTCCCTCCAAGGATTGGGTTCATTCGTGCCATAAGGTAAATGCCCGCTTTAACCATGGTTGCTGAATGCAAATAGGCACTCACCGGAGTCGGAGCCTCCATAGCGTTGGGCAGCCAGAAATGAAAAGGAAACTGCGCTGATTTCGTGAAAGCCCCAGCCAGAATAAGAAGCATAATTGGTATATACAGGGCATGGTCTCGCAATACATCCCCTTCGGAAAGCAAGACAGACATTTCCAGGCTGCCTCCTACAAAACCAATAAGCACCACTCCGGCAAGCATAGCCAGGCCACCTCCACCGGTTATAAGCAGAGCTTGAAGAGCTGATCTCCTGGATTTAGGGTTTTCATGATTAAAACCGATAAGTAGGTAAGAAGTGAAACTAGTGAGTTCCCAGAACACAAACAGGGTGATCAAATTATCTGATAAAACCACACCCAGCATGGAAGCCATGAATAGCAAAAGACTCAAATAGAACCGGCCCAGAAATTCATGGCCTTTCATGTACCCACTTGCGTACAGTACAATAAAAGTACCCATCCCGATAATAATCAGAGAGAACAGGTAACTGAGGCCATCCAGATAGAAGGATAGATTAACACCAAGCCCGGCAAACCAGGGAATGGATGTTCGGATGACCTCACCCCCCGTTATGGTTGGAAACAAGGAAAGGAAGTAAACAAAAATACCCAATGGGAGTAAAGCCAACACATACCCTGTGTTATTTTTGAGGTATTTATGCAGTACAGGAGACAAAAAAGCCACTGTAAAAATAGAAAGGATGGCAATTAGCATGAAATTCATCCAATATCTCCATATTCGACCGGCAGCCACTTATGGAAGATTAATACACCGATATTTTTTACTGTTTTATTATTCATTCCTGTTCTTTATCATCCAATTTTTTTCGGTTGATTTCTTCCTCCAGCTCATCTATGATGGTTCCCTTCCAAAGATCAATACCTACATAATAAGCTGCCCTGGCTATAATATGGGCTGCTACCGGTGCGGTAAGCAGGAGAAAAATGATGATGGTAAGCGCCCGTGTTGATACTGCGAGTTCACCGAATATTAAAGCTACCGCCAGCATAATGAGGCCGGCTCCTAGCGCTCCGGCTTTTGTGCTGGCATGCATTCGCATCAAAAGATCAGGTAACCGAACAACGCCAATGGAGGCAATCAGCATAAAGCCTGCCCCGAATAGTAATAAAATGCCACCTATTACTTCCAATATCACAATTTTGCCTCTTCTTTAGGATGAGCGACGTAACGGGCAAAAGCTATGGTTCCAAGAAAAGCAATCAGGGCCAGTACAATAGCCGCATCGAGATATACGGACTGTCCAACAGATATGCAAAAAGTTGCAATGAAACCAATTACAAGGTAAGCGATTAAGTCTAAAGCAACTACACGATCAGGAAGGCTTGGGCCCACAACGACCCTGTAAAAAGCCAGTACAATGGATATACCAAGAGCAACAAAAGTGATATCTACCGCGATTGAAAGAAAGTCCATAGTTACCTTGCGGTGTGTTAATTGTAGCTATTTGAGTTCGGGATCAAATAAGCTTTAAATCAAATACTTTAGTTAAAATAATGCCTAATAATAAGCTGCTACTCATCCCAGGACTTGGGTAATAATATTTTCCGAACCTCAATAATCTGATTAAATATAAGAAAGGGGTAATTATCTTGCAATAAGTTTAGGAATCAACAGTATTGCTTAAGCGTTTAATTAAGTAAGCTAATTAAGAAGAATTCTCTAAATGCATAATCTTAAGGAAGATAGGATATACAGCACATCAGTATTCTGAAAATTAAAGCAATTATATTTTTCATAGAATCATCATGACTTAGACTCAATTATTTTATCCGAACGTAATTTTAATAGTTATTCTCGTTGGCCACCTTGCGCAGAGCATCTTATAGAAGATGTGATACGATGTCACCTCTTATTGAATTCTGATCTTTCTAGTATTGTTATAGATGCACATCATCCAAACTATTTTAATTCTAACTAATGAAGCTTCCCTATTTTTTAGCAAAGCGATTTGTTGCCGGAGAAAGTTATGAGCAGGCAGTGCCTAAGGTGGAGAGGCTTAATCAAAAAGGCATCAAAGTTACCCTCGACTTTCTTGGTGAAAACGTTAGAGACAGGGGTGTGGCAGAAAAAACTTTGGCTGAATATCAGCATTTACTGAAAATACTCAAAGATGAAAATCTCAAATCAAATATTTCCATTAAATTAAGTATGATCGGCCTGAAAATCGACATTGATTATTGCCGGGAAAATCTGTTTACCCTATTGGAAACCACCCGTGAACTGGATCAGTTTGTGCGTATTGATATGGAGGGTTCTGATGTTACCCAGACTACCATTGATTTGTTTAAAGAGGCTCATCAAATATATGGAAAACACGTTGGAATAGTAATCCAGGCTTATCTGCACCGAACGAAAAGGGACATTACTGAATTAGCTGAAATGAACGCAGATATCAGGCTTTGCAAAGGAGCATATAGAGAAACTGAACGTATCGCCCTACAGCATATGTCTGCTATTCGTGAGGCTTTTAAAGAATATGCTGCCGTTCTGCTGCAGAATACCACCTTCCCCAGGATAGCAACCCATGATGACGAACTAATCAATTGGGTAAAGCATTATGCCACGGAAAATAAAATTGGCCAGGCACGCTACGAATTCCAGATGCTTTATGGATTAAGGCAACGTACCTGTGAAGATCTTGTAAAACAAGGATATAATGTGCGCGTTTATGTTCCGTATGGCACTCAATGGCTGCCTTACTTCACACGCAGATTGCAAGAACGCAAAGAGAATATTGGCTTCATTATTAGAACACTTTTCAAGAAATAACGAATGGAATGGTCATCTGTGCCTTATTCCCATTATTCTTTAGACTTTGAAAATGCTTATCTTTTAACAGTATCTAAACCATTTCGAAGACTAAAATACCCTTTGTTAACTTTTTATATTAAACGGGGCACCATTTACTTAAGCTTAAATAAAGCTTTGGATTTTATCCTTATGCCTGCAAACAACCCGCAATGTTAAATAAACCCCGTGTTTCCATTCAGGGCGGCGCAGGTTCTTTTCATCATATTGCGGCCGGACAAATCTTCAGTGATTTCTCAATGCTGGAAAGGCCCTCTTTCCGCGATATATTTGAGGATGTATCCATAGGTAAGGCTGATTTTGGCCTTTTGGCTATTGAAAACTCTATTGCCGGGTCACTTACCTACAACTATGATTTACTCGGCGAGTTCAATTCCACTATAGTAGGGGAGACATACCTTCGTATTTCTCATCAGCTTATTGCATTGCCCGGAGTTACCTTGGAAGGGTTGAAAGAGGTATGGTCTCATCCCATGGCTATTCAACAATCGCGGTCTTTTTTACGTACTTTACCCGTCAGGATAATTGAACATGAGGATACTGCAGGGGCTGTTGTATCTATAAAGGAAGACCATCGCCGGGATGTTGCTGCCATAGCCAGTAGTGTGGCTGCTGAAATTCATGGAATGGAAATATTAAAACGAAATATTGAAACGGATCCAAACAACTATACTCGGTTTCTTTTAATCTCAAATCAAGAGGGCGAAATAGCCATTGAAGGTAATGAATACAAAACATCACTTCATTTTGGATTTACTGATCGTGCTGGCGCTCTGGTTGAGATTCTCACTATTTTTGCCGATGCTAAGATTAATATGAGCAAAATAGAATCACGCCCAAGATTGGGCTCTCCGTGGCGTTATGATTTCTATATCGATCTGGAGATTGATGGGAATTCAGATGCCGCAAAAAGTGTATTGAATTTACTAGCTCAGAAAACAGAGTTTCTACGTATTCTTGGCACGTATCCGAAGCTGAAGGGACATTTTAATAATATATAAGGCAAGCCGTTTGAGTCTGGTGTAAAGGACTAAACAAGCTATACAGAATCAACATGAAATTATTTGTCAAGACCCTGCAGGGTTTCGAAGAACTTGTAAAGAAAGAGCTGGAACAGTTTGGCGGCACTGATGTTGTCATCCAAAAACGAGGGGTTTCTTTCGAAGGCGATGAAGAGACTCTTTACCGTACTTTAATTAACTCCACTCTGGCACTTCGGGTATTGCTTCCTATTGCCTCAGCTAAAGTCGCGAATGAGGAAGAACTCTATCTATTTGTGAAATCAGCAGTAAACTGGCACGATCACATCGGACTAAAAAATACCTTCGCTTTCGATTGCGTGACTTTTCATGAGACGATGAACCATCAGGTTTTCCTTGCTCAGAAAAGTAAAGATGCCATTGTAGATCAGTTTCGGGATGTTTTCGACATTCGTCCGAACGTGGATCCCAAAAATCCGGACGTTCTGATCAACCTGCACATTTCAAGAGAAGGCGAAGTTCATCTTGCATTGGATGCTTCAGGCCGCTCTCTTAACCAGAGGGGATATCGTGCACACGGTGGAGATGCTCCATTAAATGAAGTACTGGCTGCGGGTTTGATTAAATTAAGTGGCTGGGAACCTGAAACGCCTTTTATTGATCCCATGTGTGGCTCAGGTACTCTGCTAATTGAAGCGGCGTTCATGGCTAAGAACAAACCGCCTGGCTTGGTTAACGAAAAGTTCGGCGTACAGAACTGGTCATGGTTCCGGAAAGGGCTTTGGACCATGATGGTCGACGAAGCAAAAAGTCGTCTTAGAAAAGATGTAGATTGGATTGAAGGGAGTGATATCAGCCCGAAGCAAGTTGATATTGCAAAAACCAACCTTCGTAAAGCCCGGCTTACCAAGAATGTCCGAATCCGATTAAAGCCTTTTGACTCCATGTGGATTCCTGATCGAAAGGGTACGATCATCATCAACCTGCCATATGGGGAGCGCATTGGCGATAAAACGAACCTGGCCAGGATGTATCCAGAGCTGGGAAGGGTTCTTAAGTTTAAAGCACGTGGTTATAAAGTATGCATATTTACCGGAGATCCTGAATTTAAAGACCTGTTTCCATTCGAACCAGATAATATCACATCACTTATGAACGGGACTATTCCTTGTGAGTTCATTGAGTATAAGATTAAATCGGAAGATGATCCACCACCAAAAAGGAGCACCTCAGCCAGAGGGCAATATAAAAAAAGCCCGGTCAGGAGCACTGGTGACAAACCCTTTAAAGGCAGGTCCGGTAATAAGACATTTACGGAAAGGAAGTCAGGCAGGAAACCAGCGCGAGGTGAAGGTTTTACTGTAAAACAATCCGGTGGTGGCGATTTTGTCACTAAAAGGACCCCTAGTGATAAACCCAAACGCGGCAGGCCTGGACAGAAGCAGTCTTCAGAAAAACTCTATGGTGAGAGAGGTTCACGGACCGATACGCAGAATGAGGGACCAAAGACCAGGAAGTATTCCAGAAATAAGTCTTCTGGATCAGGTTCGGGTGAGCGGGATAAAAAAAAGTCCTTTAAAGGTAAATCAAGAGGCACAGGTTTTGGAATGGATAAGAGGGTAAATAAGAGATCAAAGTCCGATTATGTCAGCGATAAGGATTCTTCAGCATTAAAGCCTGTGGATGAAGGCACGGGATACAATAAAAAGACCAATCGTAAACCCCGCATACAGGTTAATAAAAAGAACCAAGACAAAAAGGATTAAATCCCAGGCCTTAATATTTCACTATTGGAGGTTAATGGTCACCCTTAATAATAGCTGATTTTTAGTCAGGCGTGATATAAACCAGGATTGATCCATAGAATGAATTTCAACATTACATCAACTGCAGGGAACTCATAAATGTTTTTATTAGGGACATACCAAAAGCTTGAAGTATCCAAGCTAACATCATTTGGGTTCTTTCTAAAAGATGAAGAAGGAGAAGAGGTATTATTACCTCTCAGTCAGGTAGTTAATGAGATTAAGGTCGGGGAGGAGATTAATGCTTTCCTTTACCTGGACGGAGAAGAACGTCTCACTGCAACTATGCTGGAACCTAAAATCACACTTAACTCCATTGCCCCTTTAAGGGTGAAAGAGGCTAATGATTTTGGAGCCTATCTCGATTGGGGGCTGGCAAAAGATTTATTCGTCCCTCATCGCGAGCAACCCGTAAAAATGATGACGGGGCAAATATGGCTGGTTTACCTCTATCTGGATCAACAAACCAACAGGCTGGCTGCAACAGCAAATATCGAACGGTTCCTTGACCAAAATAACATTACCGTCAGGGAAAAAGAAGAGGTTGATCTATTGATCTGGAACTCTACAGACCTGGGGTATAACGTCATCATTAATCAAAAGCACAAAGGCCTTATTTATCACAACGAGCTTTTTACAGATATTCAATATGGAGAGAGTAAAAAAGGCTATATAAAGCAAATCCGTGTGGACAATAAGATTGATGTCACCTTGTATCCTTTCGGGTACACTAAAATAGAACCCAATGCGGATCGCATCTATCATCTACTCGAACAGAACGGCGGGTATCTGGACCTGCACGATAAGAGCGATCCATATGATATAAGAGATCGTCTGCAAATGAGCAAAAAGACCTTTAAACAAGCTATCGGTAAGCTTTATAAAAATAACCTGATCCGGATCGAAGACGATGGGATCTACCTGGACAAATAAGCTTTACTCTTAACCAATCTACGATACGATTCTTCCATTTCCTGAATGTTTCCTATGCTCTAAACAGAACTGACGATTTTTGAAAGGATTTACCATTCATATTGGAAAAGAATTTTTAATATTTATCCAACTACCAGCTGTTACCAAAGAGTATTATTTTTATGGAAACCTATATAGCTATTCTTCGAGGAATCAACGTAAGTGGACATAAGAAGATTAAGATGGCTGCTCTTAAACAGCAGTTAGAGGCATTGGGTTTTCAAATGGTGAGAACCTACATTCAAAGCGGTAATGTACTTTTTGACCACCCCAAACAAGATGAGTTATCCTTAGCTGAACTTATTTCTAGGATGATCAGCCGGGAGTTCGGTTTTCTAGTACCGGTTATCGTCAAACACTCAGAAGCATGGAAAGCCCTTGTAAATAATAATCCCTTCCTGGATAATAAAGGAGTGGAGGTGACCAGGCTTCATGCAACTATTTTGGCGGAAAAGCCTGATAGTGAACTTGTAAGTATATTAACTAAGGTTGAAAATCCTCCAGATGAATTTACTATCAAAGGTGAGGTCGTATATTTGCACTGCCCGCTTGGTTATGGCCGTACTAAATTCACCAATACGTTTTTCGAAAACAAGCTAAAGGTTGTAGCAACAACACGAAATTGGAAAACGGTTCTTCATTTAAATGAGATGGCTAGCAATCCTTCTTTTTAAATCACTTATAAAAGTAACTTTTTACTATCACCTCAGTATAGATTACATTACCACTTAGTTTGATACGCCATATACAAACATTTAACCAAATGCGCTACATATGATCGCCTTAATCGTTATTCTCGCTATACTCGTTTTGATGGTATTTTATGTCATCAGCATTTATAATCGCTTAATCACTTTGCGAAATCGTTTTAAAAATGCTTTCGCTCAGATCGATGTCCAGTTAAAAAGACGTTACGATTTGATTCCCAACCTTATAGAAACTGCTAAAGGTTATATGAAACATGAGAGGGAAACTCTGGAAGCGGTGATTCAAGCTAGAAATCAGGCCGCAAGTGCAGAAAATGATGTTGCAGATCAACCTGATGATCCGGCGGCAATGAAGAAGTTGATGGGTGCTGAACAAATGCTGACCGGCACACTTGGACGGCTGTTTGCATTATCAGAAAATTATCCTGATTTGAAAGCAAATCAAAATATGATGCAACTTTCAGAAGAGCTCTCTTCAACGGAGAATAAGATCTCCTTTGCCCGCCAGGCTTTCAATGATGCCGTTATGACCTACAATACCGCTCGTGAAGTATTTCCTAATAGTGCCATTGCCGGGATGTTTAATTTTAACGAAGCCCAGCTATTTGAAATTGATTCACCTGAGGAACGACAGGCACCAAAGGTATCCTTCTGATTTTACGGTTAACTATGATAAATAATTCTCTGCAGGTGATGTGCTCAATTCTATCTTAAGCAAGATTTTTTGCAGATTATCTAAGTGCAATATTAATTTCAGACCACCGATTTTCCTACATGGACTTTTTTGAATCACAGGATAGGGCTCGTAAACAAACAAGGAGGCTTGTTCTTCTTTATTTAGTGGCTGTAGCCTTAATTATTGTCACTGTCTATATTGTTGTGGCATTTATATTCCTGGATGCAGTGGATCAGGCTAATGAAACTTTGGTTCAACGATTATGGAATATGGAACTGTTCTTTTCGGTTGCCATCATTACCCTTATTGTAATCATATCAGGCACCCTCTTTCGTGTTCTTCAACTAAGAGGGGGTGGCGCTTCCGTTGCTGAAATGATGGGAGCAAGAAGAGTCAACCCCTCGACTACCGATGCCAATGAACGCAGGCTCGTTAATGTCATTGAGGAGATGTCAATTGCATCCGGAATTGCTGTACCGGACATCTTTATTATGGATGAGGAAGATAGTATCAATGCCTTTGCTGCCGGATACAGCACCAACGATGCGGCTGTTGCCGTGACAAGAGGTACACTGGAAATACTGTATCGGGATGAGCTTCAGGGTGTAATAGCACATGAATTCAGCCATATCTTTAATGGGGATATGCGGCTCAATATCCGTCTGATCGGAATACTGAATGGTATTCTTTTACTTCATTTACTGGGATTTATGCTTCTGCGGGGAGGGATATACGGCAGTATGGGCCGACGCAGGAGCAGTTCCAATAACAAAGGGGGAGGCGCTGCAGCTATTCTTGCACTTGCTATAGGATTAATTGTTATTGGTTACATCGGAATGATATTTGGGAGAATGATCCAATCAGCTGTGTCTCGTCAACGTGAATTTCTTGCAGATGCCGCGGCTGTTCAATATACCCGTAATCCACAAGGGCTTGCCGGAGCTCTTACCAAAATCAGCCATGCGGCTAATGGATCAAAGGTAAAGGATGCCCACGCTATGGAACTAAGTCACATGTTCTTTGCATCAGGTTTTCGATCCGCATTGGATTCTTTATTTGCCACTCATCCACCCATCGAAAAACGTCTTCAGGCAATTGACCCTAACTTTAAATTCAAAAAGCAATATAAAGAGGAGCAATCCACTTCACCACAGAAAAGCCGGCAGATGGCGGAGTCATCCAAAGGCACAAAGCAAGAAGGTAGTCCGTTAGGACAGGATTTTTATTCTGGATCTGCAGCTTCCAACCATGCTTTTATAACGCCTGAACTGCTTTTAGGAACTATTGGTGTCCTCAGTGAACAGAACCTTAATCGAGCAGCTACCATCATTCGTGAGATACCGGATCATATGATCAATGCGGCACATGAACCTATTGATGCAGAAGCGCTTATTTATTATTTATTAATAAGCAATGATCAAAATATTAAAACCAAACAGTTTGAATATCTAGAATCAAAGGTGGATAAGCCTATTGTTGACAAGCTACGCACTTTCTATAAACATGTCGATTCTATTAGAGCTGATTGGAATTTGCCTTTAATTGATTTATCAATACCCGCCCTTCGCAATCTGTCATTGGAACAATACAGTGAATTTAAAGCCAATATCCATCAACTAATACATGTAGATGAAAAGGTTACTCTCTTCGAATTTGCTTTGGATAAAGTGCTTTTCCGGCATCTTGATGTTCATTATTTCAACCATAATGAGCCAGAGATACGGTACCACAACCTGAAGCCACTGGCTACTGAATTATCCATCATACTGTCAGCTCTGGCCCATGCCGGTGATAAGGATTCGAAGAAAGCTTTTCAGGCGGCATGGTATACTATTGAAAAAGTCAGTCCTAAACTCACTTTAATAGATGAAGATAGCCTAAGTTTTAGCAAAATCGATAATTCTCTGGATAAACTAGCTGAATCGGCCGGACCTGTTAAAAAATATTTCTTACATGCCGCATTAGCCTGTATAACCTCAGACGATCAGGTTGCTGTCGAGGAGCTGGAATTATTAAGAGCGATTGCTGATACTATTGATGTTCCTTTGCCGCAATTCTGATTCTTTCAACCTACCTATTCTACACTTTCTTTTGTAACAGCATCCAAACTGTGACCCGATGGTCGCTGGTATAGGCTTAAACCAAATTCAGGTAAACTGGCCAGTATGTGATCAAAGATATCAGCCTGGATATTTTCATATTCAACCCAACGTGTATCATTCGTAAACGTATATATTTGAATGGGTACACCCTCTGGAGTAGGTTCAAGTTGGCGTACCATCAATGTCATTTTCGGATTAATGTTTGGATGATTCCTTAAATAGGCAAGAATATAGGCTCTAAGTGTACCAATATTGGTGAGGTGTCTGGCATTGACCATAACAGCGCCATTTGACGCATTCTTAGAATTATATTCTGCCAATTCCTGGACCTTGTTAGGTATATAAGATTTCAAAAGCGCAAATTCTGAGAAACGATCAACTTCCCTTTCTGTCAGGAATCGGATGGTAGAAGAATTGATATTAATAGATCGCATAATCCTGCGCCCTTCACCCTCAACCATATCTCTGTAATTGCGAAATGAATGCTCAAGGAATTTGTTTGTAGGTACAACCGTTACCGTTCGATCCCAGTTTTGTATTTTAACCGTATTTAAAGCGATATCCACTACATCACCATCGGCACCGAATTGTGGCATCTCAATCCAGTCTCCGACTCTGATCAGGTCATTGCTGGTTAGCTGCACACTGGCTACTAAGGATAAAAGGGTGTCCCGGAATATCAACAATATGATAGCCATCATGGCACCGAGTCCACTAACAAAGAACCAAGGTGTAAGATTAGCAAGCTGCGCGAATATAAAAATAAAGCCAAAGCAATAGACTATAACTTTAGCTAATTGGATGTAACTTTTAATTGGCCGTCTGCCTGCTAATGGAAGGGTCAGATAAATCTGATGCAGGGCGGATAATACAGCATCAATGGATCTGATAATAACCAGGATCATCATTGATGCTACAAGACGCTGCAAGAATGATTCGAGATTTTCAGATAATGCAGGAACCCATTCCAGCCCCAGGCGAAGCACAGCCAAAGGAACTAATAGAGAAAATCTTTGGGGAACCTTATTATCGAACAGGGTATTATCCCAGGTTACACTACTTCGTTTTGCCCATGCATAGACTATTTTTATGACAATACTTTTGACTATCAGATGAACAATAATTGCAAGCAAGCCAATAAAAAATGTGCCTGCCAATGCTTGTACCCAAGGTATTTGTGCTGTTTCGGGTAGCCAATCTACTGCATAAATTGGTCTTGAATCTGCAATCAAGAATAATAAAATGTGCATTTTATTTGTGACGTAATTGAATGATATGGGAATAATAATTAAAAAGTACTCAATGTTCGAACAACATTGAAACTGAGCATCAACTATTCTTCACAGGGCAATCGGCTTATTAACAACTGGATATCTTTTTTTTATGACCCAGATCGTTAATAACAAGCTATTTGTAATCCTGAATTTTATCCACTTTTGATTTTGGGCATAACAAGTAGTTCTTATCGTGTGATAACCCAATATTAGAAACTTTCTTCAAGCCTGCTTTTTCATCGATATTATAATAGAGATATTCTTTTTGGGGAATGAGGGATTCAATCCTTTTCCCTATTTCTTCGTCCTGAACCTCTAGTATGATAACCGGCTTGTGCATGAGCAGACTTTCACCATATCCCTTTAATATTTCAGGCTCATGAGTTTCTACATCAAGCTTAATTAAATCTATTCCTTCAAGTTTATGAGATGTAAGATAATGATCCAGTTTAGTAGCAGATACCATAATGGATCGTTGGTCCTCAGGCCTGAAATGTTTATTTAAGCTTCCTGCTGTAGTATTACCTTCAAATGCCTCAGGACCAAAATTATAAAAAGGTATTTCACCTTCCTTATCTGAAAGAGCGATATTCTCACAACGAACATCAAATTGGTTCAGGTTATTATTGTTGGAAAGTACTTTATATATGTTGGGTTGGGGTTCAAAAGCATATACTGAAGAATTTGGTGAGTATACTTTAGCGAGCATGGAAAAGATTCCAATATTAGCACCAATATCAAAGATGGTTTCAGATTGTTTGCATAGATGAATCCAGAGTTTCCTCGTTTGTACTTCCCAATCGAAATCATCCAAGCCCAACCAGAACAATTCATTCTCCAGTCTGAAACTATTGTTCGTTAAATATAACTGTTTCCCGTCACGGTTCTGGATCAAAAACTTACCCTTAAAAGTCATATGTCTGCGAATGGGATAAGGAGGTATAACTACCTTTTTAATAAACCCGAATACAAAACTGTTTATTGGAATATTATATAAAATCTTTTTAACCGTTCTTTTTAACATAGAATCTTAATCCTTGGGGGCAAGAGTGTGTCGTTCAAATATAGTAAAAGAGCAGACCAGTATTAACCTATAATGATCTGGTTATTATCTCATGAGTACTGATTATTACATTTTAAAGTAAAGAGACCGTTGTTTTTTCAAATTGAACCGGATAGTATATAACAAAAAAGGCTATACAATTAGATTGCATAGCCTTATAAATTTCTAAACCCCGATTAAGATTCTAGGAATCCCGGTTGCCAGAGATATATTCATTAACCTTATCCTGGTCAATGGTGGTTTCACGAAAACTGAACGACCCTTTGTTAGTTTTGTGACTCATGATAACTTTAGCCATCTTGCGCTGAGCAGCCTTAGCAGCTGTTTTATCTCCAAATGTTTGTTTCTTAGCCATGGTTCAATTTATTTAATTTCTTTGTGAACAGTGTGTTTTCTCAACTTTGGGTTGTATTTCTTGATCTCAATTCTTCCCGTGGTTGTTCTACGGTTTTTGGTCGTTACATAACGAGAGGTTCCTGGTGCTTCTGTGCACTCCAGTATAACCTGGATTCTGCTTCCTTTTCCCTTGGCCATAATTCTCTCCCTATTGCATTAAGCTGGATTTACCGGCTTTTTTAAGCACAGCAGTTATTCCGTTTTTGTTGATCGTCCGAAGCGTCTTTGCCGTAACTTTTAAAGTTATCCAGCGATCTTCTTCGGGGATATAAAATCGTTTCTTCTGAAGATTCAGGTGAAAACGGTGCTTCGTCTTATTATTTGATTTAGATGAGCGAAAACCATTTAAAGCTTTGGCCCCTGTAATATCGTCTCGGCGTGACATAATGTATTTATTTGCTTTCTTGCCGCTGATGATTGATCAAGCAGCATGCGTTTTATCTTATAAAGTAGGATAATAAAGAGCATTAAAGATACATGGATAAATTATACGAATCAATGCTCTTTTTATTTAAAAATCCAGTAAGGAAATATGGGATTTAACGTCCTGACTTTTTTTACATCCTATTTCAACCGCTCTATACCAAAACCACTCGCTAAATCGTTAATTATATTTAATATCAAAGGCTTTTTGTTGTCAATGATACTAAGTAAATATTTCAACATAATTACACGATAAATCATCCTGGAGAGACGATCTATTAATAAGGCGACCCTCACTACTGCATGTTTTGATTTAATCAATATAAAGGCTATTTTATAAGCCCACATTGCAACCTATTTCACACGCATATCATCCATAAAGCACCCTATGGCAGAAATAAAGCAACCTGAGTACAAAGCTTCCAATATACAAGTTCTCGAAGGACTAGAAGCCGTACGCAAACGCCCATCCATGTACATTGGTGATACCGCCTCACGGGGCCTTCACCACCTCATAAATGAAGTAGTAGATAACTCGATTGACGAGGCTCTTGCCGGCCATTGTGATGAGGTATATCTCACTATCAATGAAGACGGTTCCATAACCATTAAGGATAATGGCCGTGGAATTCCCGTCGATATTCACGAAAAAGAAGGTATACCAGCCGTTGAACTTGTTCTAACGAAACTCCATGCAGGCGGTAAATTCGATAAAGATTCATACAAAGTTTCCGGTGGCCTTCACGGTGTTGGTGTGAGTTGTGTTAATGCACTTTCCAAAGACTTCAAGGTTGAAGTTCATCGCGATGGTGAAATCCATGTAATGGGCTTTGCTTTTGGCAAAACGGTTACTCCTCTCCAAAAAATTGGTAACACAGATAAGACCGGGACCATCATCACATTCTATCCTGATGAGACTATTTTTACTCAAACCACGGAATTCAAGTTTGAGATCATCTCTGAACGGATGCGTGAACTGGCTTTCCTCAATCCTGAGATTACCGTTTATATTGAAGATTTGCGTGATGAAGAACCTATTAACGCCACTTTCCATTACGATGGAGGAGTTAAGGATTTTGTATCGTACCTGGACGAGAATCGCGAATCATTCATGCCAGAACCTATCTTTGTAACAGGTGTAAGTGATGGTGAAGATAAAGTTCCTGTGGAGGTGGCACTGCAATACAATAACTCCTACTCGGAAAATGTACACTCCTACGTGAATAATATCAACACACATGAAGGTGGTACTCACGTTTCAGGATTTCGGCGTGCCCTTACTCGTACGCTAAAGAATTATGGTGAGAAGAATAAACTCATCAAAGGTAAAATTACTATTTCAGGTGAGGATTTCCGTGAAGGGTTAACTGCTGTTATCAGTATTAAAGTAGCTGAACCGCAATTTGAAGGCCAGACCAAAACTAAGCTTGGTAACTCTGAGGTCCAAAGTGCTGTAGAGGTCATAGTCTACGAAAAACTGCGTGAATACCTGGAGCAAAATCCTAAAATTGGGCGTTCGATTATTGAAAAAGTATGTCGGGCAGCCGAAGCCCGCGAGGCTGCAAGAAATGCCCGCCAATTGGTTCAAAGGAAAAGTGCTATGGTTGGAGGCGGACTTCCGGGTAAACTGGCTGATTGTTCCATTAAAGACCCTGAGCATTGTGAAATCTACCTGGTTGAGGGTGATTCTGCCGGAGGTTCTGCAAAAACGGGCCGTAACCGTAGTTTTCAGGCTATTCTTCCTCTCCGTGGTAAGATTCTTAATGTTGAGAAAGCCCGCCTTAGTAAAATCCTTGAGAATAATGAGATCAGGGCTATGATTACCGCACTTGGTATTGGTATCGGCTTTGAAGAAGAGTTTGATGTAAATGACCTGCGCTATCACAAAATCATCATCATGACAGATGCCGATATTGACGGTTCTCACATCCGTACTCTCCTGCTTACTTTTTTCTACCGGTATATGAACCCTCTAATTGAAAATGGATTTATTTATATCGCTACTCCACCATTATATAAAATTACCCAGGGCAGCAAAATAGATTATGCCTGGGATGATGATACCCGTGATAAAATTCTCAACGGATTTAAGAAAAACAGCACACGAAAAATTGAACTGTCCCGGTATAAAGGTCTTGGTGAAATGAACCCAGAACAACTTTGGGAAACGACTATGGATCCCGAAACTCGGACTTTGCAACAAGTTACTATTGATAGTGCTGCTTCGGCTGATAAATTATTCACGGTGTTAATGGGTGATGTGGTTGAACCTCGTCGCGCTTTCATTGAGAAAAATTCCAAATACGCAAAACTGGATGTTTAAATACACCCTGTCCGCGGTACAAAACTTTAACTACTCTAAGACCGGCCAAAAACTTACGTTCTTGGCCAAAAAGCTAAAATATGGCAGATAGAATAATTCCTATTACTATTGAAGATGAAATGCAATCTTCGTACATCGATTATTCGATGTCGGTTATTGTTTCACGTGCTCTCCCCGATGTTCGCGATGGGTTAAAACCTGTTCACAGGCGTGCCTTGTATGGTATGAGTGATCTCGGCATGCTGCATAATCGTTCCTATAAGAAAAGTGCGCGTATTGTTGGTGAAGTTCTTGGTAAATACCACCCTCATGGCGACTCTGCCGTATATGATACTATCGTACGTATGGTTCAGGAATTCTCTCTTCGATATCCTTTAGTGGATGGACAGGGAAACTTCGGCTCCGTTGATGGTGATTCCGCGGCGGCTATGCGTTATACTGAAGTCAGAATGAAACGTATTTCTGAGGAGATGCTGGCTGATCTCAACAAGAACACCGTTGATTTTCAGCCTAACTTTGATGATACCCTCTCCGAACCTACGGTATTACCGAGCATGGTGCCAAACCTGCTTATCAATGGGTCATCAGGTATCGCAGTTGGCATGGCTACCAATATGCCACCTCATAATATCAATGAAGTTATTGCCGGGGTCAATGCTTACATCGATAACGCCGATGTGACTAACGAAGAATTAATCAAGCATATATCAGCTCCGGATTTTCCTACAGGTGGCATCATATATGGCTACGAGGGCGTAAGAAATGCTTATACAACCGGTAGGGGCAAGATAGTTCTCCGGGCTCTGGCCGCTGTTGAGGAACTTCGAAATAACCGGGAACAGATTGTTGTCTCAGAAATACCTTACCAGGTCAATAAAGCTGTCCTGATTCAAAAAATCGCTGAACTCGTACAATTAGAGAAAATTACTGAGATCTCAGATATCCGTGATGAATCTGATCGTGAAGGTATGCGTATTGTTATTATGCTCAAACGGGGAGCTGTTGCCAGTGTGGTACTAAACCAGCTGTACAAATACACCCAAATGCAGCATACCTTCGGAGTAATTAACCTCGCCCTTGTAAAAGGCCGTCCAAAGGTTATGGCTCTAAATGAGTTGATCCGCCATTTCGTAGATCATCGTGTCGAGGTAATTATACGTCGTACTCTTTATGATCTGGATCAAGCTGAATCCCGTGCCCACATTTTGGAAGGACTAAAAATTGGTGTCGACAACCTGGATGAGGTTATCAAAACCATTCGGGCATCAAAAACGGTACCTGAAGCTAATGATCGCCTGAGAAGGGGATATGGGCTCACCGACTTGCAAGCTAAATCCATTCTGGATATGAGGCTGCAAAAATTGACTGCCCTCGAAAGAGACAAGATTGATCAGGAATATAAAGACATCCTGGCTCAGATTGGGGAATACAGAAGAATTTTAGGAAGCCGTGAAGCTCAAACAAATATTATCCGGGAAGAGCTGATTGAGATTGAAAACCGTTATGGGGATGAGAGAAGAACTCAGATTGTCCATTCCGCCGAAGATTTCAATATCGAAGACATGATTGCCGACGAAGATGTGGTAGTAACCATATCCAACACCGGTTATATCAAACGAACTCCTGTAAGTGGATACCGTCGCCAGAAACGGGGGGGTACCGGATCCAGAGGTGTTAATACCAAAGAGGACGAGTATGTAGAACATTTATTTGTGGCCACTAACCACAATTATATTCTTTTCTTTACGGCTGCAGGCAAATGCTACTGGTTGAAGGTGTATGAAATACCCGAAGCTACTCGTCTCGGACGTGGAAGGGCAATTGTAAACCTGATCGCTATCGATAAAGATGATCGTGTCAAAGCCTTTGTTCCTGTTAAATCTCTCGATGACGAAGAATACACGAAGAACCATAATATTATAATGTCGACTACCAAAGGTGTTGTTAAAAAGACTTCCCTTATCGACTATAGTCGTCCTCGTGTGAATGGAATTCTTGCTATCAAGATAGATGATGATGATCAGCTACTGGGGGCCGCACTTACCGATGGATCTTCAAATATTCTTTTAGGTGCTAAAAACGGCCGCGCTATTCGATTCCATGAAACTGATGTACGGGTTATGGGTCGAAATACACGTGGCGTTCGTGGTATCGGATTGGATCATGAAAAAGATGAAGTAGTAGACATGGTGGTTGTGAAAAACACTAACGAAGCTACTGTCCTTGCCCTGTCGGAAAATGGTTATGGTAAACGAAGCCTTGTTGAGGACTATCGTCAGCAAACTCGCGGTGGTAAAGGAGTAATTACTCTCAAAATCACGCCAAAAACCGGCAAATTGATTGCACTTAAAGAAGTAAGTGACAAAGATGATCTTATGATCGTGACCAATAACGGTAAGATTATCAGAATGCATTGCAAAGATATCCGTTCAATGGGCCGAAATACCCAGGGGGTTAAGATGATGCGTCTATCAGGTACTGATAGCATAGCGGGGGTTACCAGAGTCGTTAAAGACGATGAAGAAGATGTTCCTGTAATAGACAGTAATGAACCAAATGGTCCTGATATTACTTCCCAGACAAACGGGCAAGGTAATAATGGAGCCGAAGATGATAAATCTCTTTTCGATGGAGATGACAATGGAGATGGAGATGGAGATGGAGATGGAGAAGATCAAGATTAAATTCTTTTGATCTTCACAGATTAAAAAGGCTCCGGGGAACAAACCCGGGGCCTTTTTTTGTTTATGGAGCATGGAAAATAAACTAGCTGAAAAACTGGTATCCAATCCGGACAAACAGTAACCATATAAACCCTCAATCTTATTATTTAAAGGAGCTTGGTGAACTTCCCCCGGGTATTCTTCTGGATAATGAACCAATTGGTAAGGCGGATTTTATACAATTGTTTACTCAAGTCATAGACGAGATTAACAGATTCGTGCCCCAATGCTATAGGCACTTTAAAACCGGAGGCTGTATTTTGGATTGCTTATCCAAAACAAGAATCTCAGGTTGAAACTGATATTACCAAAGACGTGGGATGGGACGTAGTCCTAGATAATAAGTTTATACCCGTAGATGAGATTAGCATAGATGATATATGGGCTGCCAAGCGTTTTAAACGTATCTAATAATGTTTACCTGCAAAACGATTTTGCTATACAAGTCTATATTTATTAATAAGATATAGCAATACTTCCTCTATTGGTCTTGCTGCGTTTCTTTGATGAGCTTACTGGTCCATGCAGATGGATATGATCAGTGGACAATAAAGATCTTGTATCTGGTTTTGCTGAAATAAGCTACAATATTTATGCTGACTACATAGCAATACAACACCCATTTATCCTAACATTTGTGTTAGCATAGTTTTCCTTTTCTCCAACAGAGCGGCAGGTCCTTGTACTTTTATATTATCAGCAAAAGATAACAACCAGGTATTCAGAAAATCCAGATTGTCAAAATTAAAGACCACCCTTACCCAAGCTTCATTGTATTTTTCCTGAGTTATTAACTGAGCAGGTAAATTTGCTAAAAAGTGACGAATGAATGTTTCTTTAATCAATAAAGATATCTCTTCTTTATGTCCATTTTTTCGATATAATAACTGCTCTTTTGTGAAATCTCCATGATCCAGCAACGGTTCATTTGATATGGCTATATCAACCATTCGGTCAAGAATGAAATTCCTGGGTTCTTTCCTGTTATGACAATAACCTATGACATTCCAATGGTCATTATAAAAAACCAAAAGGAGTGGGTCGATCACTCTATTGCTGACTTTTTCTTTTTTATCCCGGTAAGAAAACTCAATTGCCTTTTCACTTGATATAGCCGTGCAGATAACAAACCAATTTCCTCCTTTTTTTCGTACAGCTACTTTAGAAGCATGTGGGTCTACAATAGTCTTTTGCTCAAGGGCATTCATAAAATCTTTCAACTCACCGGGTATTACTGAATTAATTTTCAACTCTACCTCTCGAGCATCCTCTACCAAAGTATCGTCGATTTGTGATTTTACAAAAGAAAGCCCCATCATTACCGTGGCCAATTGTTTCATTGTAAACATAAGAGGAGGGATGGTCCCGCCACGCATAATTCCGTAACCTTCATCCGGATCATAGGTCAACGGTACGTCTGAATCCTGAAGTAATCGCAAATCTCTGTAGACAGTGCGCTTCGATACTCCAAATTCATCAGCTATTTTTCTTACGCTCAGCGCCTTTCCGGATTGAAGAAAATAAAATAACTTTTGTCTTCTTTGAGTGCTGTTCATAATATTCTCTTACTTACAAAAGGACCTGAATGATGGGGAGAATAAAAACAAAGGTTATCTTTTCAACAAGCAGTTCGCCCATTACTTGTCAACTATTTTATCAATCAGCAATATAAACTTTTGCTTATAGAACTTTACAGGTTCAAATTCAGACAAATCATATGCCTTGATTGGCATTTTATTTTTTATCTCACGTAAATCAGTAAAAAAGTCTGATCCTTTATAAACTATAGCCCGCTCCCAATTCACATTATTGGATTTAGAGATGATATCTGTAAGTTTAAAAGCATGCTTTGTGGTTAATGTACAAGGCTCCTCTATAACCAACCTGCCTAAATCTCCTGTGACAACCTCACAATTTTGAAGTCCCAGGCTCTTTACAAGTTCTTTTAAAACCATGCTTTTTTTCTCTGATATATCGTTCAGCAGAAAATGGCAATCGGGGAGGGTAATAGCGAGCGGCAATCCCGGCAGACCACCTCCGGTGCCTGTATCCAAAACCAACTCACCACCTTTGTAGCATTGCATAGCCACCGGAATAATACTGTGCCGAATATGTTCAGATACGCCTGTCAATCCTACGATCCGGCTTACCAAATTAATCCTTTTATTCCACCACAATAATTGTTCGGCATAAGCATCTAGCTTTTCACCGTAAGTGGAAACAACCTTCTCTAGTAAAGCTCCTGTTTCACGTGAAACATTATCGATTTCCAAACTGCGTTCTACTGAATGTTTCACGTGAAACTATGATTTAATTGTTGATGATTATATAATATAGGGAATGCTTATTTGCTTTTTAACAAGCGGTGCTATGACTGATTGTTTCACGTGAAACATTAATTTTTAATATAAACCATAAGTACAGCAATGTCGCTTGCCGACACTCCGCTGATCCGACTTGCTTGTCCGATAGTTTCTGGCTGGACTTTAACCAACTTTATTCTTCCTTCCGTAGAGAGGCTCTTTATGTTTTCGTAATGTATCTTTTCAGGTATTTGAAGATTTTCTTCCCTGTTTACTTGAGCAACCATTTCATACTCTTTCTCTATATATCCGGCATATTTAAGCTGTATTTCTACCTGTTCAACAACCAATGGGTTTGTTGTGATTAATTGAATTTGCTCTTTTAGTACCGGATCTACACCCATGAGTTGCTTAATAGACAGATGCGGACGAATAATTAACTTGGGTATTTTAATCGATTGCTTCATCCCAGTTGTTCCTATTGCCTCTAACATGTTGTTGTAAATCTCAGGTTTTGCACTGTACTCCAATAGCAAATTGTGAAGCTTGTCTATCTGATCTTTTTTTGAAACAAAGCGTTGGTATCTTTCTTCAGTAGCAAGTCCGATTTTATAGCCTAGTTCCGTTAATCTAAGATCAGCATTATCCTGGCGCAATAGGATTCTGTGTTCTGCTCTGGAAGTGAACATTCGATAAGGTTCATCGGTGCCTTTACTGACCAGGTCGTCAATTAAAACGCCTATATAACCTTCCGACCTTTTTAAGACAATGGGTTCACTTTCTTGTATTTTTCTTGCCGCATTAATACCTGCCATCAAACCCTGACAGGCTGCTTCTTCATATCCTGTTGTTCCATTGATCTGTCCGGCGAAAAATAAACCGGAAACCTTTTTGGTTTCCATACTTCTTTTAATCTGATGAGGTGGAAAGAAATCATACTCAATTGCATAACCAGGCCGGATCATAACACATTCCTCAAAACCAGGTATCGTTTGCAGTGCCTGATATTGAATATCTTCAGGCAAGCTGGTTGAAAATCCATTTAAGTACATTTCATTGGTATTCCAACCTTCCGGCTCCAGAAAAAGTTGATGCCGGTCTTTGTCTGCGAACCTGTTGATTTTATCCTCAATAGATGGACAATACCTCGGGCCTGTCGATTTAATTCGTCCACTGAACATGGGGCTGCGTTCAAACCCTGTTCTCAACATATCATGAACCTCATTGTTGGTATACCCAATCCAGCAGGTCATTTGTTTATCGATACCTGGCAACGTGTCCGTCATAAAAGAAAACGGACTGGGTTCTTCATCACCATATTGAACCTCTAGTTTATTGTAATTGATAGATCGGCTATCAAGCCGGGGAGGAGTCCCTGTTTTTAGCCGACCTGATTCAAATCCAAGCTTTTCAAGTGCCGCCGTAATTCCCGTAGAGGCTCTTTCTCCGGATCGACCTCCACCATATTGCTTTTCGCCAATATGGATAAGTCCATTGAGAAAAGTTCCGCTGGTTAAAATAACGGACTTTGTTTCTAATTGCTGTCCCGTCTGCGTTTCAACTCCATATACCTCGTTCTTGTCATCCACCAATATATCTACCACATTATCCTGACGAAAAGTAAGATTGGGTATTTTTTCCAGCTCTTCCCTCATAAGGGTAGCATACATCATGCGGTCATTCTGAGAACGAGGACTCCACATAGCAGGACCTTTACTTCTATTTAATACCCTAAATTGCACGCCTGACCGATCCGAAACTATACCCATCAAACCACCCAAGGCGTCAATTTCTCTTACCAGCTGACCTTTGGCAACACCTCCAATCGCAGGATTGCAGGACATTTGTGCTATTGCATTCAGGTTCATTGAGATCAGAAGCGTCTTATTTCCCATCCTGGCTGCTGCTCCCGCCGCATCACTACCTGCGTGGCCGCCACCTACTACAATGGTATCATATTTAGGGTAAATAGAATTCATGTACAACTACTTGTTTTTATTAGTCTTATTAATTTCTTTGCCTCTTTCTGACAACTGTCGGAGTATCGCAACTATTTGTAACGGACTTGAAATCCTTTAATTTTAATGACTTGGGTAAAAGCCATATTTAACAGTATTCTTTATTTAAGATACGGAGTTCTCATAAAATGTATGCCCATAGATATTGATCAAATAATTTTCTCATTTAGTATACTGTTTTTATTATGGATACAAGATTTTGATGATTATCGTTACAAACTTACATTAATTTAAAAAAAGAGAGGAGTCCAAAATGCCATCCTGGAATAAAAAAGATGAGAGAAAGTACGAGCATATTAAAGAAAGCCAATTGGAACGTGATACTTCAGAAGAACGTGCTAAAGAAATAGCTGCTCGCACGGTCAATAAAAATCGTCGTGAGGAAAACCGGACACCCAATAAAAAAACAAAGGGCACAGGTAATCCCAATGTTAATCTGGAAGATAGAAACGTAGATGAAATAAAAAACAAAGCCAGAGAGCTAGATATTCCTAATCGGAGCAAAATGAATAAAGATGAACTGGTTAAGGAGATAAAGAAAAAGCAATAGGTTTAGAAGCAATATTCCTGATTAATCTTCATCGGATTTCTGCCTTTGCAATTCCTTTTGATTTAATTTTCTGAAATCATCAGGGTTACTATTTAGGGCGGATATAACAGCTTTTTTAATATCATCACATGCTAGTATAAATGGAACATTCACATAAGCTGAACCTAGTGACAGCAGATGTCTGGCATCTAATATATCATAGGAGCTGACAATTATTGAAGCCTCTGTATCAAGCCTTAATACAGTTTCAGATACGGTCTGTATATGTGGGGTAACTACGATAAGCCTCGCCTTATTTACCATTGCCGTTTTCCATGTAATTTCATCATGGGCATCCATTAAGAGAAAAGGAATTTTCGATGTCCGTAAACTTTCATAATGAAGAGGGTCATTATCGATAACCAAAACAGCATGTTCATTAGAATGTAGAGCTTTAACTATACTTCTTCCTTTGATGCCATAACCAACTACGATCACATGATGATCCAGATTGGCAAACACCTTCGCATCTTGTTCATCATGCACCGTTCTTCCTTGATGAATAAAGCGTTGAACCACGTTGAATATATGTCCATTATACCGTGATGTATAAGAACTGACAATAAAAGTAATGACCGATGCAATAATTATAGCATTAAACAAACTGGAATTTATAAATCCCATAAGGGAAGCTTGGATCGCTATCATCAAAGCAAATTCACTTACATGATCTAATTGCAATGCCGTGTTGACAGCAGTTCTTTTATTATACCCCTCCCAGGTAATTAGTTGCATGGTAAGCAGTGGTTTCACAATCAGCGTGATCAGGATTATTAGTAATGAGTAAACGATAAACTCAAGATCAGGCTGCTTCACCAATGCCCCCAGTGTCACAAAAAAGATTGCTGAAAAGAATTCATTTAACGAACCCATGGTATCAAGTAGCTTAATATTATATGGGCTTTTAGAAAGAGCTATTCCAGCGGCAAAAGCGCCGACAATAATGGAAACATCAAAAAGAACACACAATCCAATGAATCCCGCCAGAAAGCTTAAACCCAGCAACATGATAAATTCCGATGATTGCTTAACCAGCCTCGCGAGCCAGGGAAATACTTTTTGCCTGATCAGGAGGCTAAGAAAGAATAATATGATGCCAAACCCCAGGCTCATACCTACAGATTGTGCAGTAAGAGGAACTATTGAAATCAATAATAGGATAATGATTGCGATGAAATCTTCAATCACATTAATTGATTCAGCGAGTTTCCGATGTACAAGGTTTAGTTCTTTAAAATCAGTTTTTAAGTCTGTTTCTATAAAAGTTGAACTCAATGAAGCCGCAATACTGAAGTAGGTTGCATTCAAATAATTAAGCCCTAATAGCCAGGCCAAACCAAATGCAACAATAAATATGACAGGTAATAGAATGACTGTAATTTTTAAGCCATTTTTAGCAATAACGAGAACATCTTCTGACCCACTCCTGACACCCATGATAAAAGCAAGGAAAAGGATACCTAATTGAACAAGATCTACTAAATTTTCTCCTTCTACAAAGAAAGTGATGATGAAGCCCGCAATGATATAACCTGCTATCGTAGGCTGGCCTGCCTTTGCCGTTAGAGCTAGCATGATCGTAGCCGCAACGAATATTAAAGTCAGTATCAAGATGATTTCAAACATATTAAACCCTCTATTTCATCTTCTCTATATCAGCAGAAGCTAACGACTTGAATTTTTCGGGATTATTTAGAAAAGCTATTACTAAGTCTGTTATCTTCTGCCGTGTAATGAGATCATATACAATCACAAAATGAGCACCTTCCCTGTAATATTCATCAGCTGTTTCTATAGATTCTGCTCTTAAAAAAGTAATGGCTTCTTTAGACGCTTCTTGTAAGATCATTAAATTAAGGTAGATGTTTCTGGTTGTATTAAATACAAAAGCTGCTTCATCAAGCGAGGTTTCTTGCTGAAGTTCTTCCTGAAAAAAATCACCAAATATATAGGATACTTTCTCCTCATTTTTAATATTTATCTTATGTGGATTATTATCGACTACAACCACCTTCCCATACCGCTCTTTCAAAAGCGGAATAATAAGTCTTGATACTTCGTTATATCCAATAATGATGGCATGGTTTTTCAATGCTTCCAGTTTTACATTTCTTTCATCAGGCAATCTGAACCTTTCCAAATAGGATTCGATTTTCTCATATAGTTGTTTATTATAATAGATGAAATACGTGGAAATACTCATCGTCCCTATAGCCATTAAACTGAAGTATCCTAAGATCTCTTCCTGAATAAATCCACGAGAAACAGCCAAAGCTCCTACAACAAGAGAAAATTCACTAACCTGTATCATATTTATACTTCCAAGAAAAGTGGTTTCCATGTCAAATTTCTCACGGCGTATTAAGTAAAACATGATCAAGAAATTACCCGCCATGAGGACAACTGAAGAGAAGAGAGCTTCTTTCCAATAAAGAAGTATATAACTGCCTTCAATCTGCAACCCAATACTCGAAAAAAAGATAATCATAAAGAAGTTTGTGATTGGCCTTATCCTTCCTTTAAGTTCAGCGCTGTAGCGAAGCTGACCAAGACTTAATCCAGCCAGAAAGGCACCAATTTCAACCGATAACTCAAGATATTCGGTAAGAGAGACAAACAGAAAGCCCCATGCGATGGCCTGAACAAAAAATGCTTTGTTATAACTTACTACCACATCAAAAATTAGTGGTAAAATATAGCGTGATGCCACAATGGCAAAAGCACCTATTAAAGCAAGTAACCCCAAAACCCAGAGAACACTTATTAATATATTTAAAGGGCTGGAAAGGGATTCTGCATTAAAAATGGCAAGAATAATTACCAGATAAATATCCTGTATAATAAGCACACCAATATTTATGCGTCCTGCTACTGTAGTTATTTCTTTTTTATCTGACAGAATTTTAACGATGACCGGAGTTGCACCAAAAACTGTGCATAATGCAATGATGAAGGTTTCCATCAGCGTAAATCCAACGAGATAAGCAATGGAAAATGCAAGGATCGTTTGTAATATCGTCTGATAAACGGATATTCTGATCACTGAACTCAAAATGGACTTTATGACACCAAAATTCATCTCAAAACCAATGAGGAACAACAAAAATGCCAAACCAAGCTCAGAAAATAATTCAACAATTGATGATCCTGAAACGACATCAAGTACAACAGGGCCAAGTATAATTCCGGTAAAAAGGTAAGCAACGATAGCCGGCTGCCCTGTTTTTTGGGCTATAATACTTAATAAAGTAGCCGTTAAAATAATTATTGCAAAATCGACGGCAATAACCAGTTCCGTATAAGGCATAAACTCTCGTTATCATAATTCAAGCTACATGTCTAGTATGGAATTACGTATTATAATATGATATTATTGAAATCAATAAGCTTACCTAATAATTAATTTAGTGGTATAATTATAAATCCATTGTCAATTATTTAGAATATGTTATTCTTTATTAATTTAGGTTTTTCCCTTTTTTTGCCAACTATGACATTACTAGTCTAACCGATATTTTATGGTCATGTCAATTAATATTTGATCGTTCAGATCGGCAATTATGACAATATTTCCAGTGATTCAAGTCCGGACCTCGTCCGAGGCAAGTCTTACCAAAGTGCCTGAATCGTCCCCGTGGCATGAGACATGTATAAGTGATGGTTGGGGGATGAATAAGAAATTATTTATAACCGTTAATAATTTTGTCAGCTCTTAACTTTATTAGCCAAATGCTATTGATAGCATTATTTATTTTTATCATATAATGAATATCAGACATATGACCCCCTCATGATTGGATATTAATAATCGAACCCTAACTAATATTCTGCTTAGATAAATATCGGTTGCCGAAACCTTGATAGGCTAAGTAACCAAAGTGGCATAGTAATAATAAGAAAATTATTCTGTATATGGTTTGTTATATATTATAAATTTCAAGAGGGTTCTATGAGAAATTACCATTATCCTATTCACAGCTAAAGGTTATCCTCTGGATGAATTGTATAACAGAAGGTCATAATACAATAGTAAAGCAGACATATTCAATTCCTCACATTATTAAAGAATATCTAAATCCTTCTGAACATCGTATACGACGGAACTGATATATATGATTTCCGAAAGGATAGTCAATAGAAAAATGATGTTTGCATCCTGCAATAAACCGGTATTTACCCTAAATTATATATATTAACTGTTTATCATTGTTTACCTTCATACATAAGCCTTATTTCATGTCTATTTACCAAACCATTCTTTCAGATCTTAAAACCGCTATGATCAATAAAGATGCGGACCGCCTTAATGTATTGCGTTCGCTGAAAGCTTCTATTCAGCAAAAAGAGATTAGTGAACGTAAGGGTGGAGAGGGACAGTTATCTGACGAGCAGGTCAATGCTGTTTTAATGAAAGCTGCTAAACAGCGTAAGGAATCTATTGATCAGTATGAAAAATATAAACGGGAAGACCTTGCCGAAGCAGAGAAAAAAGAACTAAATATCATCGAATCGTATTTGCCCAAAATGATGAATGAAGATGAAATACAAAGTGTTGTCCGAGAAGTTATAAAAAATACCGGAGCAACATCACCTCAGGATATGGGTAAAGTAATGGGGATGGTTATGGCTAAACTAAAAGGAAAAGCTGATGGAGCCTTGATAAATAAAGTTGTGAAAGAGCAACTTAACTCATGAGTCTGATAGATATTATCATACTGGTACCTCTACTCTTATTAGCTTTCCGCGGTTTTAAAAACGGCCTGGTGAGAGAAATCTTTGGCCTGGTGGGTTTGGTTTTGGCTATCTTTTTTTCTTTTCAGTATATGGCAGAGTTTGCAACACTGATAAGGGAACAGTTGGATACAAAATCACCTTATGTACCGTATTTTTCATTTGGAATCCTTTTTTTGCTTGTATTGCTGTTCGTTCAGGTAATAATTTTCTTTACAGAAAGTTTATTGAAAATTGCATTTTTAAGCCTTCCCAACCGTTTATTAGGTTCGTTATTTAGTGCTTTTAAAGCGGCTTTGGGTATCAGTATTATTCTTTTATTATTTTCAGGTTTTGCCCTGCCTGATGAAGAAACTCGCTCTGATTCCTTATTCTATCCGTATATTATCCAATTGGCACCGGCTACCTATAATATAGTTGCTCAAGTCTATCCGGGAGCAAGAAGCTATTTGGAGAATATTCAGGATGCCTTTGAGCAGCAAATGCCGCTATTTGACCAGGAATAAATATTAAATTAACAAGCAATCTATCCCACAATGTCATTTCCCTCTGTAGACCATCAATTATCTATTATTCGCCGGGGTACCATAGAGATCGTACCTGAATCAGAATTGGTCTCAAAGCTAGAACATTCCAGAAAAACCAACACCCCTTTACGTATCAAACTGGGTTGCGACCCTACCCGGCCTGACTTACACCTGGGTCACTCTGTTATCCTTAGGAAACTACGCCAGTTCCAGGATCTTGGCCATCTTGCCATATTGATTATTGGTGATTTCACCGGAATGATTGGAGATCCATCGGGTGCAAATAAAACCCGTCCATCGCTTTCTCATGAAGAAATGGAAAATAATGCAAAAAGCTATTATAAACAGGCCTCAAAAATACTGGATCCGGATAAAACGAAAATTGTATATAATTCAGAATGGCTTGGAAAAATGAAGTTCGAAGATGTTATACGATTAGCCTCAAAAGTTACCCTGGCCAGAATGATAGAGCGTGACGATTTCTCAAAACGTTATGAAAACGAGGAACCTATATCCCTCCACGAATTTCTTTATCCTCTGGCACAGGGTCAGGATTCGGTCCATCTGAAATCTGATGTTGAGCTAGGTGGTACAGATCAAAAGTTCAATTTACTGGTTGGTCGCCATTTACAGCGCGAAGACGGACTCCCACAACAGGTTTGCCTGATGATGCCCTTATTGGTAGGTACCGATGGTAGCCAAAAGATGTCTAAATCATACGACAACTATATTGCCCTGGATGAACAACCTGATGATATGTATGGCAAGTGCCTGTCAATACCAGATGAATTGATTTATTCCTATTTTGAATTAGTTACTGATGCTCCCGAGGAGTTGCTATCGGAGATTAAAGAAAAAGCTTCACTTGATCCACGTAATGCCAAACATGACCTGGCATTTACCCTTACACGGATGTATCATAATGAAGAGTCTGCTAATGAGGCCAGGGATCGTTTTCAGAAGACCGTTATTAATAAAGAGATTCCTGATGATATATCTGAGCTTGCTTTACCCATAGGTAACCATAACCTAATGAATATAATAAAACAAACAGGATTTGCTCCAAGCAGCAGTGAAGCCCGTCGCTGGGTCAATCAGGGTGGTGTATCGATTGATGGTGAGAAAATAACAGACGTAGGTTATGAAGTAGAATTCGATAATGATTCAGAATATATATTAAAAGTAGGCAAGCGTAAATATTGTCGTTTAAAGTCTAATTAATCATTTGATCTCAGTACAACAAACTTATCAGAACCTCTAATTTGGCAAAGCATCGAGATGTTAATAAAAAACTGATTAGAAAGTTATTTGATAGGGTATCACAAGATCACATTGTCACGTGCATTTTTATAATTGAAATGCCATGAAATTAATAGCATCATTAATTTTCATCCTCTGCTATTCTATCACTATTGGGTATAGCTCTGACAATGGATATTCCAGAGAAATTAGCTATACCTACCTGATCAAGGGAGGGACCGTCATTGATGGAACTGGATCTAAAGGCTTCAAGGCGGATATCCTTATTAAAGATGATCATATAAAATTTATTGGCAAGGTTGATACCGGGGAAATAGAGATTGACAGAATTATCGATGCAACAGGGAAGGTTGTCACCCCGGGGTTTATTGATACCCATGCACATGGGAATCCACTTTCTACTCCGGGCTTTCCTAATTTTTTATCCATGGGCGTAACCACGATCAACCTGGGACAGGATGGCAGCAGCCCCCGTGTAGGAGATACCAAGGGATGGATGAAAGATGTAGAAGAAGTTCGTCCGGGGGTAAACATTATACATTTCATTGGGCATGGCTCAATTAGACGAGCTGCGGGAGTAAATGAACGCAGTAACGTTACTGCAGAAGAATTGCAAAAGATGATCAGCTATGTTGAAGAAGCTTTGTCAGCCGGCAGCTTTGGGATGTCTACCGGACTTGAGTATATCCCCGGCACCTTTGTCGGTATGGAAGAGTTAGTGGCCCTTACTGAACCTATCGGCAAAAAAGGTGGAATGGTTATGAGCCATATCCGAAATGAAGATGATAGTTATATTGAAGAATCTATAACTGAGCTAATTGAACAAGGCAGGCGATCAGCTACACCCATCCACATTTCACATATTAAAATAGTATATGGTAATGATGAAACACGGGTAGAAGAGATACTTGATCTGCTTCAAGATACCAGAACCAATGGACAAATTGTAACCGCTGATATTTACCCTTACACGGCAAGTTATACAGGGATTGGTATTATTTTTCCTGATTGGGCAAAAGCACCTTTTAATTACCGGGAGGTAGTAACCACAAGACGAGAAGAATTAGCAACCTATCTGAGAGACCGGGTAGCGATGAGAAATGGACCCGAAGCTACCCTCTTTGGCACTCAACCCTATGCAGGCAAGACCCTGGCACAAGTTGCAAAAGAGAAAGGTAAATCATTTGAAGATGTTTTGATCGATGATATTGGTCCGACAGGCGCCGGCGCTGCCTACTTTGTGATGAGCGAAAAAGTCATGGCTCGTTTCCTTTCTAATTCCAATGTGATGATATCGTCAGACGGAAGTCCAACTATGCATCATCCACGTGGATATGGTAGTTTTGCAAAGATCATCAGAAAATATGTTGTGGAAGAAAAGCTACTAACCTTAGAAGAAGCTATCCACAAAATGACAGGGTTACCCGCATCAACCTTAGGAATAAATAAAACCCGTGGATACTTGAAGTCCGATCTTGCAGCTGATCTCCTTATATTTGATCCCGTCTGGGTGCAGGATCGGGCTGATTATGAAAACCCACATACCCTTGCTGAAGGTTTCGATTACGTTATGGTTAACGGACAACTCGTTATTGATAATGGTAATTTCATACATGTAGGGTCAGGTAAGATGCTTAAAAGACAAGATAACTAAATATGGCACAGCCTGTACTTTATGAAACTAAAGATGGTTCACACACCCTGTATTCGGCAGAATATAACCAGTATTATCATAATCCCAACGGGGCGATAAAAGAAAGCCTTTATATCTTCTTTTCAATGAATGGATTGCAAAAAGCCCTCGAAGAAGGTAAAGACTTCTCTGTACTTGAGGTTGGGTTTGGCACCGGATTAAATCTTATGCTGCTTGCCGATATGCATAAAAGTATTCGCTCTACCTCTAAAGTTAATTTTCACAGCATCGAATCAAACCTGATTGACCCTGATATAGCTGCAAAATTTAACTACGCTTCTTTTTTAAAGAATCCTGACTTGCTCAAATCGCTTACGGAATTATTCAAAGCTCAACCTGGTAAAAATGTTTTTAATATTGCCCCAGATATTGAACTGCATCTGTTCAATGGATTATTCGATGATTTTCAGGATAGCTCACTTAAGGCAGATTTTATATTACATGATCCATTTTCTCCGGGAGTAAATGCTGAACTTTGGAATGCTGATACATTCTCTAAATTGAGAGATCATGCTTCTGATAATGCGATGCTATCAACCTATAGTTCAGCCACAAAAGCACGGGATGCTATGGCTAAGGCCGGATGGACCCCTAAACTGATTCCAGGTATTCTTGGTAAAAGAGAAATGACTGTGGCGTCATATTGAAGCTTTAAAAGTAGATCTATTTTTTCATTTCTATCAAGAGTTTTCCCAGAAACTTATTCCCATAGACTTTGCGGATATGCTTCATATCACAAACAACATAAAGATTTTCCTTACTCCTGGAAAATGCAACATTCAAAAGTCTGGGCACACTAAGTCCATTTTTAGTTTCATCAAAAGGACGAACGGAATAATGCCTGGTCTGTGAATTTTGAATTTCCCCACTCATTACGGTATCGAAAATAATAGCAAGTTTCTCCCGGCCCTGAAATGTATGGATAGTTCCGACTTCTACTTCGTTAAAGCCTGCGTTGGAAAGTAGTTTGCGAAGATCCCATGCTGTAGAACGAAAGGGGACAATTATCCCAATTTCCCGCATGGGAAGGTTTTTACGATATACGAGTCCTTGAACCATTTCCATAACCAGTTGTTCATGTACCTCGTTTTTCGGTTGGAATCCTGAATTGCCTGATTTTTGAGTGATGAAAGGATTTCTTGGAGCACTATTAATCACATGCATGGATTTTTTTCTTCTCTTTTTTGGCTTTTGCTTGCTGATATCCGTTTTGAGCCTACCTTCATAAAACACACGACTAATCACATCAGCCAGATCGCTATTCAGCCTATACTGAGTATCAAAAAAACCTGTATGATTGGGATTGGCATCATGCCACATAAATAAATCTGCCGTTGTTTTAGCCTTAGAAGCAAAAGCGAAAATATCTTGCTCAAGAAACTCCCTGTCTTCTTTATTGCGAGATAAAGCAATAGGAGGGAGTTGCATCGGATCACCAACCATTACGATATTAGATTTTGCCTTAGATGCCAATACCATCAAATAGGGTAGATTGGCCATGGAAGCTTCATCGACAACCACTGCGTCAAATTGTTGGGAAAAGAGAATATCAGAGGTACATACCCTGGCCAGAGTTGTACCCACTAGTTTTTTGGACTTTAGTGTTTTATAAGCAATTTGATCATAATTTGATTCCTGATCTTTTAGG
Organism: Balneolales bacterium; assembly: GCA_040905745.1. Taxonomy (GTDB): domain Bacteria; phylum Bacteroidota; class Rhodothermia; order Balneolales; family Natronogracilivirgulaceae; genus JBBDMU01. The sequence continues at coordinate 49,347 of JBBDQY010000051.1, read as the reverse complement.
TTATCTTCCAGTACTTCGACCCCTCCCATTTCTTCAATTTTGTTGGTGGCCATCTGTAGCTTTAAGGAGAGTTCCGCAGGAATTTTCTTTTTTTCAAATTCATACTCCTGATACTTATCAATTAAAGACCTAAATTCTTCCAATACCTGATATTTACGAACGTTTAATTCTTTCTGTACTTTAGTGATTTGTTCAAGCTGCTTATCAAACAAAATATCTTCTAAACCTTTTTGATCGAGAGCAGCTTCACCGTATCGTGTTATATCAGCCCTTCGGGTTGTTTCACCTAACAGGGTAAGTGCCTGTATCGTACTGATCATCCCCACATCTACGGCACGATTGGTATTGGAGGCAAATAAAACCCTCTTGCCCTGAAGCAAATAATTCGCAATAATATAACCAAGAGTTGATGTTTTTCCGGTACCGGGTGGTCCCCATATAAAACTGACCGGTTCCCTCATGGCCATTTCTATTCCACTTACTTGTGTAGGATTCCGGTCACCGTCATCTTTTATCTTAGCCCCATTTTTATTGATAACTGATTCTCCGGGATAAAAAAGCTTCTCTATCTGATTAAACTTCTCTGTGTTTTCATCATCACGGATGGAAAAAAGATGATCTTTAATCCTTTTTAAGATAAAATCACTTTCCCATTCCAAAGTGACTTCATGTATTGTTTTACCTTCGTTTTTTGGGAATTTTAAAACCACACTTCTCTCAGGAAAACTACTTGCAGTAACTTCATAAGTTTTATCACCTATCGTCGCTTTGAATTTTTCAGCAAATCTAAGGGAAGGGTTAGTCGTCTCAAACCTATAAAAATGACCGTTTACGGGTTCACTTTCTTTCGTACCCGACCATAAAACATCGCGGGAAGGTTTTTCAAGCACAGCTTCAATCTCAGAATCAACAGCAGAGATGGCTTTTTCTATCAGTGTTCTAATGAGCAAAATAAAGTAATAGTGAAAAGATAAAGAAGAGATAACTTAGTGTTTCAATGCTGTTTAATCAAAGGAAAAAGACCTTAATATTCCCTTTTTTAAAAAAAATAGCTATAGGACAAACCTTATTTCTGATACAGATAAGTCTAATGTCTATTCTTATTCTCTAAATGGATTCGAGCTACTAATTAGGTTTAAGAGTATCTAACATTTAATTAAATACAGAATGATTATTTTACTTTTAAGGTTATGCACACCGTATTCCGGATCATATTAAATTTTTTTATTTCTTTTTTATAATAGTAGAGGCTGTGGGTAAGTGGATAACTTATTAATGACCCAAAGTAATTGGGTTGTTTATTAAAAGTTTATAACTTTGTTGATAAGTAACGTTATAAAAAACTAATCTCTGATACTATCTTCAACCTTGTTAACATCTCCTTATGTTTCACACATAGACTCGGAGATTTTTTGTTAACAGAAAAAGTTGTTCTTTTGTTATGTTGATGGGAATGCTTTTTATGTTCACCCGGATGTATAAGTTTTTTTGGATAATTCAGAATCTTTTCGCCCACATCTTATCGATGTGTTGTCCACAATCTTTCCCACATTAATTACCCTCTATGAAAGCTGTTGTTCAGCGTGTGACCCAAGCTTCTGTAACCGTAAATGACACCGTAACGGGTAAAATAGAACATGGATTACTGGTATTAGTAGCAGTTCATAAAGAAGATGAATTAGAAGAAATAAAATGGGTCGCTGATAAAATAGTCAAGTTGAGGGTCTTTGAAGATGATGCTGGAAAGATGAATAAGTCATTACAGGATATCAATGGCGGCATTCTGTTGGTTTCACAGTTTACCTTATATGGTGATGTTAGAAAAGGGACTCGCCCTAGTTTTATAAATTCGGCTCAACCCCAAAAAGCGGAACATTTATACGATCAAATGATCAGTTACTTGAAAAACACGTATTCCATTGATGTCCAAACAGGTCGTTTTGCCGCTAAAATGGATGTTGCATTGGTTAACGATGGCCCTGTAACCCTGATCGTTGAAAAAAATAAAATATAATAGATATTACCAGTCAGAGTTTATATCCCATGTTAATAAGAACATTATTACCTCAAATTCAATCTATAATTGTTTAACCTGCTTTAAAGTATTTTCTGCGTATTAGAAAGTAACAATACAGCCAGTTATGTCCCTTATTTTTCTATTTATTGACGGTGTTGGATTAGGCTTGCCTCATGAAAGCAACCCATTCTACAATAAAAAATATCCTTTTTTTGAAAATGCCGCGGGTAGACAACCTTTTTTAAAAGGTTTCAAACCTATTGTAGAAAAGGAACATTTATTCAAAAGCATAGATGCCAGATTGAAAGTAGATGGTTTACCTCAAAGTGGTACGGGACAGGCAACTATGTTTTCTGGTCATAATGCTGCAAAATTGGTTGGTCGCCATTTTGGGCCTTATCCCCATTCTAAGACTAAGTTTTTGTTGGAAGAAGAAAGCCTGTTTAATGACCTGCAAAATGAAGGCTGTAGTTGTTATTTTATGAATGCTTATCCAAGGAGATTTTTTGAATTGGCTGAGCAGAGGAATAGATGGAGTTGCACAACACTAATGACAAGAGGGGCGGGAATTAAATTAAATACCCTTACTGATGTTATTAACGAAGATGCTATCACAGCAGAGATCCTTCAGGACGTTTGGCGATCTATGTTAAACCTTGAAGTTCCGCATATTACCGCTCAGCAAGCAGCCAGGAGAGTACTCAATAAAGCGGACGAACATGATTTAGTGCTAGCAGAATATTATCTCACCGATAAAGCCGGGCACGAACAAAATCCAGAAAAAGCCGATTGGTCTTTACAGCGTTACAATGATTTTTTAGAAATGTTAGTCAAAGAAAAAGGAGATAATCATACGATCTTACTTGTGAGTGACCATGGAAATCTGGAAGACCTATCAACAAAATCTCATACCATGAATGAAGTACCGCTTATCGTTTGGGGAGCCGGTGCACGGTTATTTGATGAAGTGGAAAGCTTGATTGATATAAAATCCGCATGTCTGCGTTGGTTTGCAGAAGGAAATTATCAATCTTCGGTAAAAATCTCAAGGGGCGCATAATACCTCAGCATATGATGAGGGTTCGGCGAATTATTCCTTTTCTGTTCTTCCAGATTGCCACGTTCTTTCTGAATTGTATGATCATAACGTGATATCCATTTGAAGGGTGAATATTTTGGCTGACCTATCAACGAGGTATTAAAGACCCCTCTTTTAATGCTTCTTAGTATCCATTCCAGGCGTAAAGCTTCAATTTTCTGTAGGAAGTAAAGGATCTCTGCATCATTCATAATACCCCGATAGGTTGCTGTATTCTTGACAAAGGATTCTTTAAAAATTGATTTATCCCCCATTTCATATTTTATGGTTACATCACTCTTCGATTTGCCCATGGGGAGACTGTAATAACCTGCAGCAAAATTTTTAATATTTTTGTCGAGTATGGCCAACCCATAGATGGGAAGCTGAAAGCTTTGTCCCCAATTTATAGTTTTAGAAAAGCTGTTTAATCCATAACTGCCAGATTTATAATCATATAAAACAGCGCTGTTAGATGATTTATCTACATCGATCCGGTCGATTTTTCCGATTAAATTAGCTTTAATATCTCCATAATCACGAGTCAGTTCCCATCGGTATTCCATTTTAAAATGTGGATGATGGTACAAAGTAGCCGGACGTAAATCGTCGAGATATTCTGTCATATGTTTATGGAGTTCTGTTTCCTGTTCCAAAAACCAGCCTGCTGCCCGTTTGATATTGTTCTTCAGGATGGTTGGAAATGGGGAATCTTTGTAACCAAGTTGATTTCGATATTCATGAAGAAGAGCTTCAGTGATTTCATTCATCCGATGCTGTGCCTGATCCATATCATCTTTAGGCCAAACCAATTCGGTATATTTTTTTGCATAGGGAGTTTCGGGTGTATAAAAGGCCTCTAAAACCTCATGTAATAAAGTCCCTTTTATATCGGATTCTGCTTCATCTTTGTATAATTCCGGCGGGCTAAGCCTGAGTACACGATTGAAAAAATAGTCAAGAGGTGAACCCGCATATTCGTCGAGGCGCGAAATAGATGTCTGAATAGTGTTATTTGGAGCATGTTTAGACCACAAGATTTCTATTTGCTTTGTGACTGTTGCTTGCCATTCAGGCTTAACATCAACAGCCAGCATGCCATCGTAATAGCCCATAACCTGAGTATTTTCCCTTTCATTAGTGATGGAAGCAATTAATTCTGAATGAGCAGGATTTATTTTTTTGAAAAGGATATCCGTAGCTACATTTGTTTGTAGGGCTTTATGCTTTTCAAGATCAGCCTGACAAATTACCAAATCCTTGGGTTCTTTCAGCCAGGTCGAGTAATCACCTTCATTTTGTTGAAGTTCCAGCAACAAATCTTGCCAAAGGGATGAGCCAATTACTTTATTTTGACTGATATGCTCTGGACGAGAAATAAACAAGTGTTCTGCACCTGCTAGTTGACGGGTTAGTTCCAGTCTGGCTTCAAGGTAAGGATCCGGTCGTGCCTGATAAAGCATACCAGAGAGTTTTTCCTGATAGCGGAATTGAAGGTAATCCATTTTAGCCACTGAAGGGAATCCTCCTTCATTCATTCCGAGCAGAAAAACAGTTTTGCCGAATGTGTCAGAGAAATAACCCGCTTGAGTGAGTAATATACCTTCCGGACGTTCTTCAGATTTCTCCCGCTGCTTTTCAATGGTAAGCTCAAGGATGTCCATAAAAGCCGAATGATCCAGCTCAGGGGTGAGTCCCAACCGGGTATGAGTCTCCGAAATATCGTCCAGTGTTTCCAGCATTTTTGAACGTATTACATTGGCTTCGCTACTAAAAAGATTCTCAGGCATCGAAAGAAGGGTACGCGCATGAGTGATCCAATAATCAAGTGGGTGAATACCTTTCGTGGCATACTTATCCCTGAAAGCACGGAGATGATTGATTACATTTTGATAGAAAAGAAGATTGGCTTCCTGCTTTTCCAATGACCGTTGCAAATCAAAACTTTCCTGTTCTTCGGCACGGTTGATCGAATAGTTTTTTTCAATTTCAAAAATGGAGATAAGCTGCTCTTCCGCTTCTCTTAATGTACGAAGGTTATAATGCCGGCAGAACTGAGAGAAGCTCCGGATATTAGGCGTAGAATCCACATGATGGTCAAGACGCGGGAGGCGGATTTGATTATCAGCGAATATCTGATAAACGTCATCAATTTGAAATCCCTGCGGGATAAGTTGAAGAAGTTTTAACAGGCGCCTCATTACAGGATGACTTATCAGTGATGGGCCACGGCTACAATACACGGGCAGGCTATATTGCCTGGCTAGTGTCTCGGCCATGGATTCATAGCGATTTATATCACCGGCAAGAATGACATAATCACTACATTTAGAACCATGCTCGCCCGGCTTAGCCATATCAATGCCTCTGCAAATTTGCCGCATCGTTTGATCGAGTTCGGTACGAGGATCATGCCAGTCTTGGATGTATAAGGGGCGTTCTCGAGCGCGATTAGCAAGCAGAGACGAAACGGTGCTTGCCCCGTTCGGTTTCTGCATCAGGAATTCAATGGTTACTGCTTTTTTTTTAAACCAGGCAATAAGCTGCATGGAAATATCCTCAGGATCAGCTGATTTTGGTATAAACTGGATCACAGAAATGGCTTTATCTGTAGTAGTATTACAGAAATTCATGACTGCTTCCCATCCTTGTTTCTGACCTGCAAATAGATAGTTCAGCTCATAAAGAATAAGCTCATCCTGAGGGATCAGTTCGGGTTGAAGTTTATTAAGTAGTGCAGGCAGCCGTTCGCGGTCTTCACGATTCGTCTGAATCAAATAGGCCTGATAATCTTTAAGTAAAGCAGCGAAATGAGGTGTACCTGAGAAGTTCTTCTCATTGATTTCACTGGAGAGGCGGTCTAACGGAATATTAGCCCGGCGCAAATCAGCGATGATATTAGAAATAGCCTGAACTGATTGAGATCCTGCAAATCTCCGGTAGGCTTTAATGGTATGGTTACTAAGCCAGTCTTCCAATACAAGAACCCGTTCATCCGGACTTAAAATCAAGCCCGGACGGTCGTTACCATTAAGGCTAAGGGCGGAAAGCTCATCCAGCCAGGATTCAAGAGTTTCTATTTTGGGCGCAAAGAAGTTCAACTCTTTCTGCAACTCCCGGGTTAAAAACCTTTTGGTTGCCTGAGACCGCACCAGTATAAGTTTTTTTTCCGGTTCATGTTTTACACGGTTAACCAGAAAACGATATAATTCTGCAGGATTATGATGAAGGGCTAAACCGGTCATTCAGAATGGAGTTAAAAATTGATTACAAAAACCTACTTAAAAAGAAGGTGAAAAACCAGAAAAGGAAAGATATCAGCAATAATTTATATCCCCTCCAAACTTGGATTGTGGAGAATTCTATAAAACTCTAGTCAAGTACCGCTGTTGCATCCCAAGGGGTAGAATATGCAATAACCCTATAGTTGAAAATAAATAAGCAGTACCTAGACTGTTGAAATCAGTGGTTTTAATAACCCTTTAATTGAAGAGGTTGAATCATAAATGATCCAACCTCTCATTAATGGAAACTACAATTTATTTAGAGCGGCTCAGGAGAAATAGTTTCGGATGATATCCTTATACACCTGAACCCCACGTTGTAACTGGTCGATTTCTATACACTCATCACGGGTGTGAGAAACCTGGCTATGGCCCGGCCCGATCTTAACCGCGGGTACATCTTTAAGGAACACCCAGTCAGATGCTGTTGGTGATCCAAAGAACTCTTGTCCGGAAGCTTTCAGTGCTGCCTGGGCTATTTTTTCGGAGGCATCAGTTTGGGTAGAAACAAGCCGGTTGCTCATTACTTCTATTTCAGCGTTCAACTCGCTCGTTAGCTTTTCTAGTATCATATCGGTAGATACTTCAGGTACCGTGCGAATATCAACCATGAGTTCACAGCGTTCAGGATAGGCATTTTTTACCGTCCCGCCATTGATCACCGTTGGGGTGATCTTTGTTTTACCTATGAATGGATTTTCAGTATCAAAGAAAATCGTTTTTAGTTTTTCCAGAACGGTAGACATCTCATACAGGGCATTTTTACCTTCCACGCGAGCGGCATGGCCGGATACCCCGGTGGTAATGACTTTGAGAATGTACAATCCTTTTTGAGCAATACAAGGTGCCAGTGTGGTAGGCTCACCGATGATGGCCGCGTCCGGTTTTTCGATAATACCCCGTAAGTAATCCATTCCGTTGCCGGCTCCGCAGGTTTCTTCGCATACGGTCAAAGCAAAACTGACTCTTCCGTTAGGCAAAAATCCTTCCTGTGAAAGTTCAAGCAAGGCTTTTAACATACCTGTGCCACAGCCTTTGGCGTCTGTAGTTCCCCGGCCATATATTTTGCCATCTTTTTCTACCGGAGCAAACGGTTCCCCATAATGATTTGGAGATGGGGGTACAACATCGGAATGCGAATTGAGAAGCAGCCACGGCTTACCTGATCCCAAATGGAAGATCAGATTATCACCATGTCGCTCAATTTCGAGGGCATTGGTTTCCCGTACAGCTCCCTCAAGCCAGTCAACCAGTTTTTTTTCCTGGCTGCTTAGACTATCAAAGCTGACGAGTTTCTTTAAGATGTCGGTTGCGTTTGCAGTAAGCAGATTCATTTTTTTGGCGTGTTTAATGGTGTAGCTTGTTATTGTTTATTTCTTCATTTAATCAATAGGGTTCCGGTTTGAGCAGCCAAACCATCGGGGTTGGTTAGTATTACCCTGGGTATGCCATTCTGAAGAGCCTCAAAACCTGTTTGAAGTTTCGGCTGCATACCATCGATAATCCAGCCATGGGTTACGCCGCTCTTCCAGGTTTCCCGGGTAAGTTCTTTAATTGGTTTTTGATCCATATCCAGCACCGCTTCCGGACTCATCAGCAGATTAAGTTCACTGCAGTTTAAAGCAGTCGATAATTTCACGGCAAAAGTATCAGCATTGATGTTGAGGATACCCTCTTTAGGTGACCAGGTCAGGCATCCGATGATAGGGACAAACTGCTTTTTGATCATGGTGTCGATGAGTTCAGTGTCAATAGCATCAAATTCACCCACCAAACCAAAATCGACCTCTTCGCCATTGATATTAAGAGGAGGCCTTTTGTGGGATGTGGTAAGGTTGCCATCAATTCCCGTGAGGCCAACAGCTTTCAGCCCAGATTCCCTGAAGGATGACACTATTGTTTTATTAACGATCCCACCAACGGTATAAAGCAATATCTCCAAAGCGCCACGGTCAGTGATGCGTCTGCCGGCAACCTGTTGCACAGGCACATTCAACTGCTCGCTTAGTTGATTGATTTGTTTACCGCCTCCATGAACCACCACTACAGGCTTACCCAATGCCATCTGATCTTTAGCATAAGAGCAAATCTTAGTGATTGCGTTTTTGTCGTCGGCCAGATTGCCGCTAATTTTGATTAAGACAGGTTCCATAATTTCATCAAGATGGCTTTTTGTGCATGTAGTCGGTTTCCCGCTTGCTGTATATGTGCTGCCCTTGGATGATCCAGTACGGCATCATCAGCCACTACATTTCTTCGGATTGGTAAACAATGCATAAAGCTGGCGTTGTTGGTAAGATCCATCTTACCGGCTGTGACCGTCCAGTCTTTATAAGATTGGGTTCGCAAAGTGACTGCCTTTTCAGCATCATCATAAACCAGGGAAGGAGCCCAGGACTTGGCATAGATTACATCAGCCCCGTCAAATGCTGCCTTCTGGTCCGAGGTGATGATGATATCTTTACCATGCCCGGCAGCATGATTTCTGGCGTTTTCAATGACTGAATTGTCCAGCATCATTTCTTCGGGACAAGTCAAGGTTACATCTGCCCCGCTTCTTGCGGCAACCTCAAGCACGCTATTAGGTACCGCCATAGGCAGCGCGTTCGGATGAGGGGCCCAGGTTAATACGATCTTTTTCTTCTTAATCTGATTTCCAAGTACTTCTCTGAAAGTAAGCCAATCGGCTAAGCCCTGACAGGGATGTTCCCAGGCGCTTTCCAGGTTAATTAAAGGTACCTTGGCGAGAGCCTTTATCTCATTCAGGAAACGGTCATTTTTATCATCCTCAAAACTATCCATTGCGGCGAATGCCCTGACTCCCAGAACGTCACAGTAACCGGATAATACCTGAATGGCTTCTTTTATATGCTCGGTCTTGCTTCCATTCATCACCACACCATCCCCGTTCTCAAAGGTCCAGGTGCCCTGGCCAGGTTGGATAATGGAGATGGAAGCACCCAAATGGGCAGCCGCTGTTTCGAACGAGGTTCGTGTACGTAGTGATGGGTTGAAAAACAGTAGCCCAAGCATCTTGCCCGCTGCAGCCTGCGTGCGGTAATCATCTTTCTTAATTCGCATGGCCAGATCGAGAAGATCAAGCAGCTCTTCATTGCTGAAATCAGAAAGAGAAGTAAAGTTTTTGTTCATCATTTTTCTGTTATTTATTTCCGACGATCACCAGGTGTGCCTTTATTCTGATATTCTGAAACTATTTCAGAATCCGGATGATGTGAGACTATATGGTAACTTCTTTTTAACATTAAAATTAGTTGTGATGGTCTTTTAGCAAAATCTGGGTGTGCAGTTGCTTCTTATTATCCAGCAACCTTTTATAATACGATCGGCGGGTTCGTTAACCCTGTATCTTCGGCAACTCCAAACATCAGGTTCATATTCTGAATGGCCTGACCGGCTGCTCCTTTTATGAGGTTATCAATAGCAACGCCAATTACGGCATGATTGCCTTTTTTTACCCATCCTATATCTGAATAGGCGCTTCCTACGACCGTTTTTAGTTGTGGTATACCTTCTTGAAGCCTAATCAATGGGGAATGAGCATAAGCCTCATGATAAAGGGTATTCAGGTCGGTGTTTTCGGCACAAGAAAAAGCAATGGTCATCCAAATGCCTCGCACAAATGGACCTGATACGGGAATGAAATGAATTTCAGGTTTTACATCAGACACCCTGCCCAATGATTGATAAACCTCAGCGAGATGCTGATGCTCGAATACTTTATAAGCACTCACATTGCCGAAGCGGGATGAAAAATGAGTGCCGTTCGTTGCTTTAGCTCCCGAACCCGATGAACCGGTTATCCCGGTTACAGTAAAATCATCGCTAACCTTATTCTTAACCAAAGGCCAGATGGCCAGTTGCATAGCAGTAGCAAAACAGCCGGGATTGGCAAGGTAATCAGCTTTTTTTATGTCCTCGGGATAAAACTCAGTGAGTCCGTAGACAAACTTTTCAAGCAACTCAGGGTATTGGTGTGTATAACCAAAATATTCTTCGTATAGAGAAGCCTTTTTCAGCCTTAAGTCCGAACCGATATCAATAATTTTTCCCTTAAAACCAGCCTTAATTAGATTATTCACTGCTTCTGCAGATACACCATGAGGTAAGCCCAGGATGATAACATCAGAGTTATCATTACCCAGCTCATCCATGGGAAGCAAGGTTTGGGGAACGCACCCGGCAAGAGCCGGATACAATTCGTCCATAGTTTTACCGGCAGACCGGTCTGCGTACAGCCGGTTAAGTTTAGCATTAGGATGGGATAGCAGAAGCCGGATAGCTTCCAACCCGGTGTAGCCGGAAGCTCCGACAACAGAAACATTCCAGGTTTTCATAACAGGGTGCCGGCAGTTTTAGGTTGATCAGAAAAAGTGACCTCGGCTACAAGGTTACCCAGTTTCTCAGGGTCGACTACAGCATTGACAGCTCGAATACCCAAGGTATTCTGGATGAATTGTATGCCTACTAAATTATCAGTTACCGGACCGGTGATAATAGAAATATTAGTGGAATACCGTTTTCGAAAGAAGTGATCGGCAGACCAGCATCCCATAAAATCCTGAGCGGCTACTACATGAGTGTTAATATGGCGTTGGAGTTCTTTATCCATCAATAGACTGTCAACTCCATAGGCTCCGATGATGCCGTCGCCAAACTCCAAAACAATCACATCGGGATTGTAAGAGTTTAGGTGCTTGATCAGCCCTTTTGCCATGGGCAAGATATTTTTCCCGGTAGTTGAAACCAATCCGGCCTCAGAGAAATGTGTGCAGGCAATTGCGCCTTGCTCCTTCATAAATCGCATATCCCGCATCAATGATGCGCCGGTGAGCTTGGCTGCGGCAACTTTATAACCTTTCTTGGTAAGCTGCTGTACGATTTGGCCGGCGGCCATGGTTTTGCCCACATGCATACAGGTTCCGGTGACGGCAATGAGCGGGGCACTTTTTTCCAGCTGATATTCCCATTCGATGGCAAAATCCTGGATGCAGGCATGCTTGTATAGTCCATCAATGGGGATCATGACGGCTCCCAGAACTTCCACGCGCATGGCAGGACCATTATCAGGATGTGGAGATTGACAAAAGCCAATAATCCCACCCATGTTCAGGATGTGAAGTTCATCCCCCACTTTAATTGACCTGGGCACAATACCACTGTAGCCACGCAGGGCTTGTCGTTCACCCAGGGCGCCGACAACAACCTGGTTTTTTCCATAGGTAATGAAATCGCCTTCGGTATTTTCGAGCTGATTATAGGTGTCTTTATTATCAAGGGTTCTCACTGCAACCAAATATCCTTCTTCAGCTACAATGTTTTTTGCAAGTTGGGCTTTAGCATCCAGCTTAACGGATGCCGAACTTGACGCGATAATATCGGCTGTTAATGTTTTGTATTCTCCACTCATGATTTTGTTCGGTTATATGAAAATTGTGAACTGAATCCGCTTAGTTTAGAAAAGGCGCGGGCTTCCTCGCCGGTCCAGCCGGATGCTTCCTCACCATATCGGGCGGTGGATGCTTCCATCAGGCTAAAGCGTGAAGTTGCACTTTTAGGGAAAAGGTTGCCCCGGCAGGCATATAAGGTTACCGTTCCGGAAACCATTTGCTGTGAGCTGTCGAAAAATGATTCAATATCTCTCATAGCAGGGTCAAAATATTTAGCTTCATGAAGCATCATCCCATAAGTATCGGCAAGATTATCTTTTATATGGCGCTGTTGTTGAGTGAGCACAAGTTTCTCGAGCTCCCTGTGGGCGCAGTAAAGAAGGGTGGCAACAGGAGCCTCAAAACCAATACGTCCTTTTATACCCAGAATAGTATCACCTAAATGCATGCCCAGCCCAATTCCATGAAGCCTGCCAAAGTCAATGAGTTCATTGAGCAGTTTAAAGGGTTCCAGGTTTTTACCATTCAGCGCCACGGGTAAACCTTTTTCAAAAGTGATATCAATATCTTCAGGATCCTCATTGTATTCGTGAGGGGCCTTCAGGTTAGGGAACGCTTCAAAGGGTAACACATCTACTGAGTTGGAGGTTTCTTTTCCCCCGATACTGGTACCCCAGATCCCGTCATTGATCGAATAAGTAGTGGTTTTTTCGGCAACTTCAAAACCACGGCCTTTCAGGTAATCTGTTGTGAACTCCCGGCTTAAATTATGATCACGAATTGGAGTAAATATTTCGACATCCTTCAGGATCGTTCGCAGGGCTACATCAAAACGAACCTGGTCATTACCTGCCCCGGTGGACCCATGAGCGATAAAGGTAGTGCCGACTTTTTTTGCATATTCGGCTACAAGAGCTGCCTGAACAAAGCGTTCAGCCCCAACACAGAGAGGGTAGGTGCGATCGCGCAATACATTCCCTTTTATCAGGTATGAGATGATCCCGTTATACAGATCAGGAAAACCATCTATACATTCAAAATGGCTTGCACCCAGAGAGGTAGCACGCTCATTAGCGGCTTGTACTTCAGAAGAAGATATGCCTCTGCAATCTACCATCACAGCATGCACTTCCGCATTTTGTTGTTCTTTAAGCCAAGGTATGCAGAAGCTGGTATCGAGTCCGCCGCTATAGGCCAGTATGATCGTTTTTTTCATGAAAGTTTCGGGTTTTGAGCAAAAAAAAAGGCAAAACCGGTGAAGGTTTTGCCTTTTTTAAAATTGTTTAAATCACATACAATTACAAGACATATCCTCCACAGGATCGTTTACCTGGGCTAGGGCGACGACGGATGTTCGGACGAGGAAATTGTACAGTGATATTATTCATGGCAGTAAAGATGAGAATAATTTTCTTAAAATGCACGGACTTTGCAAAAAAAATTCAAAAAAAGCTGAAAAATCTTTAAATCGAAAAAAAATCTATACTTTACATAGGGTGAAAAATCCGAGACTATTAATTTTCGATATTTAATGAATTCCCATCCTCCAGGTTTATTAAATAAGGATGTGATAGAAAAGTATTTTATTGAATAGGATTTATCAAACTAGTCCTACCCTAAGCTAATACATGTCTTATGCTCGCGGTATGATCTCAATAGTAATATAAGCCTTGTATAAGACTTGGTACGGACCAGGCCTCAGAAAAAAAGTAAAATCAGAGACGGTTATTAATCGTGTTAAAAATGGAGTAAGGTTAACTATCAAAGAAATCTTATAAAAAGGATAATTTGGCTTTTTGCCTTATAAAGTAAACTATGGCAAAATCCCATTCCCCCAAACTTATGGTATTATGCTCACGTTTTAACGTTGGATTATGGTTACTTTTATGACAAACATTCACTAAAGTTAGTTTCATGATCACCCAGAAAGAACCCATTGCGGCAATTGCCACACCCGTTGGAGAAGGCGGTATTTCGGTGATCCGTGTTTCGGGCGAAGGTTGTTTTGGATTGGTACAAAAAATATTTAAAGGAAAAGAACTTGCAGAACTCCCATCGCATACGGTTCATTACGGCTATATTATAAAAAATAATAAGACGATTGATGATGTATTAGCAACGATATTCCGTTCGCCAAAATCTTATACGGGTGAGGATACCATCGAAATTTCGTGTCATGGTGGTGTGTTAATCACTCAGGCTGTGCTTGAAGCCGTATTATCGGCAGGAGCACGTCATGCCACTCCCGGAGAATTTACTCATAGAGCCTTTATGAACGGTAAGCTGGAGTTATCTCAGGCTGAAGCGGTTGCGGATCTCATTCATGCCAGAAGTACCAGGGCAATCGAGGCTGCCCGTCAGCAGCTGGAGGGTAGTCTGGGTGAATACGTGAAGAACTTCCGCCAGCAGATTATTGATGCTACGGCTCTGGTGGAACTAGAGCTGGATTTTATTGAAGAGGATGTCGAATTCGCCAGCCGAGAGAAGCTATCTGAGTTGCTGACTGAGGTGGATGCAGAGATAATTAAATTGCTGGACACCTACGAAAGCGGTCGTATTGTGAAGCACGGGGTGAGGACCGTATTTGTGGGACTGCCCAATGCGGGCAAATCCACGCTGTTGAATACACTGATGGGAAAAGACCGGGCTATTGTATCAGCCACAGCCGGTACTACGCGTGATGTCATCGACGCAGACTGGAGTTACGACGGCCTTCTATTCAAACTCACTGACACGGCAGGCCTCCGGGAAACGCTGGATTATATCGAGGCTGAAGGGGTTAAGCGCTCACAGAAAGCAATGGAAGAGGCTGATATCATCGTCTATCTTAAAGATTTGTCTGCGCCTTTTACAGATGAAGAGCGTAAGCAGCTGCAGAAGCTAAGGGAGAAAGCGGGGGATAAAGGATTTATCTGCGCGGGCGCGAAGCAGGATATCTCGTCTGATGGAGCACCTGATGATGTATCTTTTGATCTGCTGATTTCCGCGGAGACAGGTTATGGCATCGAAGAACTAAAGCGTATGATGCGGGATCGAATTCAACAAAGCAAATCCATTGATACATCAGGCCTTCTGGTCACTTCAAGCCGCCATCGCGACGCATTGCTAAAAACGCAGCATCATATCCATGAAGTTCAACAAGCACTGAATGAAGGAGTAACAGGTGATTTTCTCTCAATAGATCTGCGAGCCGCCCTCCGCGAACTAGGGGCCATCACCGGCGAGATTACCACTGAAGATTTATTAGATAGCATTTTTTCCCGGTTTTGCATCGGGAAATAGAAGGGAATTTCTGATGGTTGTTGCTTATTTTATTACCCTTTCAAAATAAGCAACTTAAGCGTTTTTGTTGCTATCTCTTAATTTAATGTTAATTATTGCTAATTTGTAACTTGCTAAGACATTCAGGCAATAATGGATGAGAATAAGTGTGAAGCCATTAATAAAATCCCTGATATAACCCATTAACAAAATCGTTATGGAATTACAGGTAGTACACAAAAAAATTTGTGAGCTAAGAGGGAACCGGGTAATGATGGATTTTCATTTGGCAGAACTCTATGAAGTTGAAACCAAAGCATTGAAACAAGCCGTGAAAAGAAACCGGTATCGCTTTCCTGATGATTTTATGTTCCAACTAACCAAGACAGAATTTGAAAGTTTGAGGTCACAAATTGTTACCTCAAACAGAGGCGGCACAAGATACATGCCTTATGCTTTCACCGAACAAGGTGTTGCTATGATTTCCAGTATCCTGCAAAGCCGCAAAGCTATTGAAGTCAACATAGCTATTATGAGAGCCTTTGTATTGATCAGGCAGTATCACATGGATTACAAGCAGTTGAAACGGCACATTGAAAAGCTGGAAAAGGAAATGCACCGGCAATTCAAAGATATTTATCAAGCGCTGGATTACCTACTTAACCCCCCGGTTCCAAAAAACAAGCGGATAGGGTTTAAGATTAATGAGGACAAATAAAATGTTAAATATAACCATAATGGATAGTTAAAGTGGTGATAATAAAGGTCTCTAATAGTTGATGAAAATACATTCAGCTTTGCTGTATGACAATTTTGGCTTTAATACATACCAAGTCATCAAGGTTCTTTGATAGCAAGGAACCTGACCAGTAGCAGGCTACTTACTGCATAAAACTTCACTTTTTACACCGGGAAAGTGAAGGGGAGTAATTTCATAATCTGGTGTTAAAGATCATAAAAAAGGCCCTCAAATAAATAAATTGAGGGCCTTTACGGAGCCGGGAAGATCTTTTTGATTATTCTGTTGTAGAGAGTTCTATCGCTTCAAGATCATTGGTTTCACCTTCCGTTACCGTTACTTTCTCAATGTTCAGGGTATCATAGCCGTCTTCGCGGGAATTTATTGAAACGGTGTAGTTACCTGCTGCCAGGCCAACCAGACGAAATTCACCTGAGGTGGTATCGGCATAGGTTGTGGATAAGGTATCTGTACCGTTGATAGCATATATAGCCGGCCGTGCAACTACAGGGGATATCTGTCCCTCGATGTTTCCTGATGTGGCTTCGTTACTGGCACGAATAACAGGTTTTAGAAGGTATTCAAATGGTCCGGCACCTTGTCCTCTTTTGACAACGGAACGATCAGCATCAAAATCAAGAAGCAACAAATAAGTGATGTCATCCTTGATCTCAGCATTAATTTGAATCTTTATACCTGTTTGTGAACCGCTAGGGATAAATAGATTATGTTGGTTCCCATCGATAACCACATTATTATTATCCTGGCTTAAGATCAGTCGGATTTGAGGATAGGTGCCGGCTTCGAGTTCTGCTTCCCCGATTACCTCATAAACCCCATTTGTTAATGCTAGCAGGTTATAGGATTGATTTGGTTCACTTATCGTTTCCCAGCCACCTTCGTCTTCTGTACGATTAACCTGTACACTTTCTACAAATACATTTACTTCTTCATAATCTGCGGGTGCATCATGAAGTCGAACTTCAAGAGAACCCATTTTGGGATCAGCATCTGTATCACATCCCATTACGAAAAAAAGCATTAAAGTTGACATCAGAAAAGTTGCTTTATAAATCTTAGGTTGTATCATAAATATTATCCTATAGGGGTTAGTTTTCGTCATTCAATTATTAAATGTATAGATAGGACGAGCGAAAAACCGAAGGGTTACAAATTGATTAAATAATAATTTACATCATCTCTAATTGGGTCTTCCCCGGTCAGGCCGGTTCTTTAAACCGGGAGCCATACCGCCAGGAGGTCCCCCGCCGGGATTACCATTAAACAAGTTTTGAAGTATTTGGGAAGCCGGTGACCCACCTTGCATTTGACCAGTTATGCCTTCGATAACCGAAGCCGATGGCAATTGACTTCGCCGTTGGGCGGAATGCATCGCACCGGGAAGTTTTTGCAGATCATCTGCTTCAAAACCGCTTTGAAGGGCTCTTGCTATAACGGAGCCGGATGCTTCAGGATGTTCCGCTGTAGAAGGCAAATCAGAGAAAATACTGACCGCTGTAAGTATTCCAGATGGTTTGGCGCGGTTTAAAGTTGCTTCTTCACCTATGGCATCCAGAAGATGCTTAAGGGATTCGGTAGTAACATTTTGTGATAAGGCTTTAGAACCAGCTTTTAACAACTCGTTCCGAAATACTTTGCCGTTCACTTGCTCCCCGGACCTTTGCATCATTTGAGAAACTTCAGCCCGCCCTATCCAGGGATCTACTATTGATACTACAGATTCAGTGTTTTGCCGAAGATTTTGCAGGACAGGGTTCATTTGCTGAAAGGGTATTCCTTTCGCCATACCTTCCATGGCTTTTTGGAATATCATATCGGTTGGCAGGTTCTGCTCAGCAAGGGCTACCGCTGGCTCAATGATCTGCATTAATTGCTGATCGCTGATACCTCGATCTATCGCTCTGCTTTGTATTTCATCAAGCCTTGTCTGTTCTATTCCAGCCGATCTGGCTGCCAGAATCCAATCACTTAAAGTTTCCTCCTGAGCCAAGCTTATTGTTGTAAGCAGAGACATTAAACAAATTACCAATAGATACCTGATATATTGAAGGTGGTTTATACTATTTTTTATATACATGATGTAATCCTATGTTATTCTATAAATACCATTCCGTTTTCACCGCCAAATCCATCGCTAACGGTATATGTTTGATCCGAGAAATCTATCCATCGTTCATCGGATTTATCTATCAGTAATATCTTGTACTCATAAGCACCCCGCTCAAGTTTTAACTGCGCGGCATATCTATTTGAAGATTGACGAGTAAGTGGTATTCCGGGAGTTTCCCAATCATTAAAATCGCCGATGATGTATAGCTGACCCTCACCGGAATAATTAATTTTCAGGAAAATGCTTTGTCTTTCATTTTGCTCCCATTTGGGTTCTGCTTTCCCCCTTCCTATAAACTTGGGTTGAATAGTGTATCGAACACCTGCTGATAATTGGTAATCTGATATCATTTGTTCAGCTGATGATGAGGAAAGGCTTAAATGATCCAAATTCATTGAAATCGAAAAAGCCTGATTTAGTCTAAATCGGCCGGAAATACCGGTTCTTATCATGCGGTCTGTTTCATCAAATATTTCCGGATCATTACCATTGATGTTTCCTGGTCTTCCAATAGGCAAGCCTGGTCCGTCAGTTGTGCCGTTTTCCTGGATAAGTTGATAGGTATAACGATCTGCGCTTAGTCGGGCAGATACCTGAATGGCATCGCTGATCCTATGATCGGCATTCAGCGTGAAGCTTTGGTTAGCAGCAGGTTGATCCATATTGCCGTAAATACCAGCTCTAAGTTGCCATCTAAAAGTAGGCCATACTTCAAATTCTATTCCATAGGAATCTAGCCTGTCGTTATAACCAGATTCTTCCTGAATATTTTCATAATCCAGGTAGGTTGATCCTGCCCTCACTCTGATTTGTGAAAACAGGGTTGGCGACCAAGAGATAATCGGTTGAACCCATATCGTACCACGTTTGTAAGGGCTAGCAAAATAACTGCCACCCGTCTCGAGGCCAAGAGACCAGGATGAACCTATCCGTCGCCTGAAGTTCATCAAAGCAAAGGATCCCCATAGATCTTCACGGTCATCAAACAATGATTGATATACGCCTACACCCGCAAAGTCTGCTGAATAGTTTTCACTGTTCCACTGTAATTGACCCATAGGAGAGATAAACCCATAAACAGAGCTTTTACTACGGTCCCATTGACCAAAGTAAGGATTTAATATCGTATTGGTAGAATAACCTGTACGAGTATCCAGGCTAATCAGCCCCTGCCATTGCTGACAGATACCGGAAACCGGTAAAAGAAATAAGGCCATTATGTAAAAACCAATCTTCATAAAAACAATACCGCATTTTTATTTCCGAAGCCATCATCCCGTTGAACTTCTGCCAAAGGATCTGTTACCCATTGTTCTCCATCTTTAACAAACATATAACGCTGTTCTTTTTTTTCAACAGGAATTAAGCCGGTCCAAATTTGTCGATCTCCAATGACTTCTTTGGTCAAAGAGATTGGATCCCAGTCGCTGAAGTCACCCGCAACAGCCAGGGAGGTTGCTTCATCATCGAAATACACAAACCGAATCCATACTTGCTGGTCCTGAACGGCCACACGTTCAGTAGAAGTTTCATGGAGATTGTTTGTTAGATTTAGAGTATCATTATTTTGTAAATATGGCCAAGTCATGGTCGCAGCAATAATCATTATTACCATCATTGCGAAAACCGGACGTACGGCCACCGGCCGCGGTGTGATTAAACCTGCGAGAAACTCCTCGACACTTCCCCACCAACTTAAAGCAGAACTTACCGTTTCAGGTAGACTAATTTTAGACATTACATTTTCGGCAAACTCATCGGGTACGGAAAAAGATTCAGGATCAGCTTCACGGTTAAAAGATTGATAAAGGGAACGATCAAAATGAAGCATATCACGCATATCTTCATCATCAGCGATTAAGTGAAGAGCCTCAGCTTCCTGTTGCGAATTAAGTTCCCGATCTAAAAACTTACGTAGTAATTCATCTTTATTGATTTCATCAGCCATAATTACCTACCTGTTTTTCAATAATGGTTTTAAGTTCTTTACGAGCGCGATGTGCCCTAACCTTGAGGGCGCTTATTGAAACCCCCAGACGTTCCGAGATGCTGTCATAATCTAATCCGTCACGATATTTCATCAGGAAGGGTTCAGAATATTCATCCTTTAATTGTTTAATCGCCTGGTTAAGTAGCAAATTAAGTTCTTTCGCCTCCAGGTGGTGAGAGGGTGTTGAGGAATGACTTAAGGTTGTTTCCTGATAACTCTGACTCATATCATTCAGCCTTAGGTTTGACCTCCGAATATTCTTTACGTGATCACGGCATAGGTTGGATGCCATCGCAAACAGCCATGATGAAAACTTTGAATCCTTCTTGAATGAGCTCAAACGTTCATAAGCATTTACAAATATCTGCTGTGCAAGATCTTCAACTTCCTTCTCATCTTTTTCATAACCACGCACGATGTGAAATATCATGGCACTATACCGATTTACTAAAATTTTATACTCACCTTTATTGCCCTTAAGGATTTCGTCAATAATCCGACTTTCGTTATTAAATAATTCGGATGAAGCCATTATTGAATCATGATGTTTGCAATCCTAGGACTGTTGGTGATTTGACGATCGATATGCAAATTAGTTACCAAGTTAAATAGAATTAATGCAGACTAATTATATTTTTTAGAATTTATCAAACTTACTAGCTTCAGTTTAGTGGCTAAAAGTTATGCCATAGTTTTGGCGGTCATATTCTTTAAACTTTTTTATTTTATCTTTTACCGGCTTCATTTAATATTCAGAAAACACATGTACCCCGTGATTAATAAGAAAATATTTCTAACTCTTGGAATCATTGCAGCATCTTGTTCATTTTTATTTGCCCAGAATAATCAAAGCAATGATCTGTCACTAAATATCGGTCAGCATAATCTCTCAGGATTAATAAATTCCAGGTACGAATATACCCTCCGTGAAGGGAATGAAGATTTGAGTAGTTTTTATCTTCGACGAATACGATTAGATTTTCAAGGCCATTTATTTAATGATCAAATATCTTACCGTATCCTGCCTGATTTTGCACAAACCATGAGCCTGGAAGTGGCCTGGGCTAATTATGCATATAATGACCAGGCCCAATTTCGTTTTGGATTAATTGTAGTGCCTTTTCATTGGCATCGTTTTATCAGTTCCTCGCGCCACCATTTTGTTGAACGGGGAGAGCCCTCTGAAAACTTCGGTTTTCCGTCCGGACGAGATTTTGGATTAATGTTTCACGGGCGCAATGATGAAAATACTATAGCCTACCGGGCCGGATTTTTTGATGGGGCAGGTTCAAAAATATCCCAAAGCAACAGTTCCGGAAATATGGTATCCGCAAGGTTAGTTGCAGCTGCCTTAGGTCAGGTTCCTAGGGATGAGACGGATTTTGAGTTTTCTGAATCACTAAATCTTGCATTTGGATTTGGTATTCAGGCAGCTAATAAAAATGAAGTTCGGGATTGGTCCCTGGGTCGTAGCATTCCGGGAAATAACCGTGCCAATTGGGTATCTGGAACCGGTGATATCCACTTCAGGTGGATGGGTTTTTCATTGGCTGCTGATGGATATCTACGGAATGTGCAACCTGTAGCTGAAGTTGAAGATTACAATGGCTGGGCTTATATGGTGTCATCCGGTTATTTTATAAGTCCAAATAAACTGGAGTTGGTCGCACGCTATTCCGATTTGAAGTGGGATGAAAATGATCCGTCTACCCAGGAAAATGAAATTGGTCTGGGTTTAAATATTTACCATGAAGCTCACAATTTAAAAACCAGTATCCAGTACTTATCTCAATTTAATCAGGATCAAATTCAAATCGGGCAGAATGGTTATTTTGTGGTAGAAGTCCAGCTTACGTTTTAAAAAACCAAGAGACCATATTATAGATTGAACCAGTGAACTTTGAGATTCAGGAATTGGTTATGTAAAAAGAGATATAAGAAGCCCAATAGAGTTAATTGATCTCTCACTAATTTAAACCAATATGATGAATCAAAGATTATTCAGCTTCCTCCTCCTTATATTTTTTATGATGACGCTCTCAGGCTGTGAAATGCTTGGCGATATTTTCAAAGCGGGTGCCTGGATTGGTGCTATTGGTGTGATCATCATAGTGGCTATCATATACTTCATAGTCAGAGCATTTAAACGGTAAGCCCCTATTATCCTGTTTATTGATTTGATATAGTTAACGCACGTTAAATCCTATAGTTCAAGGCCATTATTTTTAAATAAGAGGTCACTGAAACTGTAGTTTAGCTTTTTGATTATAATTTACTATCATTTCAAAAGTGGAATCATCTTAAAACAGATATGAGATAATGAAAGCTTTTAATGACAGGGAAGTAAGATGGGGCGTAATAGGAGCGGGTAGTGTATGTGAAGTAAAATCTGCTCCGGCCATGCAAAAGATTTCACACTCAAGCGTAGTGGCTGTGGCGAGAAGAAATGCCGCTAAAGCAGAAGCTTATGCTAACAGACATAAGGTATCGAAATGGTATAATGACAGTAGTGATCTAATTCACGACCCTGATGTTAATGCCGTTTATATTGCTACGCCTCCCGACTCTCATCTTCTCTATACAGAAATGGCTGCATCAGCCGGTAAGCCGGTTTATGTAGAAAAGCCTATGGCCAGAGATCATTCGGAGTGTCTTAAAATGATTCAGGCCTGTGAAAAAGCGGGTGTACCTCTCTTTGTAGCTTATTATCGACGGATGTTACCTCATTTCGTGAAAATTAAGGCCTTAATTGAAAGTGATGTCATAGGAAAAGTAAGAACCGTACACATCCAGTTTAGTAAAAGTTCAGCAGCAGATAAGGTTGCTGAAGGAGACAATTGGCGAGTGGACCCAAAGAAAGCGGGAGGGGGGCATTTCTATGATCTGGCTTCACACCAACTGGATTATCTGGATTTTCTCTTTGGACAAATCACCCGAGCCTATGGAATTTCAACCAATCAAGCTGGTTTATATCCTGCAGAAGATTTAGTAACAGCGTCTTTTGAATTTGAGAACGGTGTATTGGGAAGTGGGAACTGGTGTTTTACGACAGCTGAGATTTCCCAAAAAGATCATACGATAATTATAGGGTCAAAAGGACAAATAGAGTATGAATCTTTTGGAAAAGGAGAGTTTACTCTAAAGACAGATGATGGTGAAGAAGTTTTTCAATTTGATCAACCGGAACATATTCAGTATCCACTCATTCAAAGTATCGTCGGTGAGCTATTGGGCACGGCCCAATGTCCAAGTACCGGGATTACCGCAGCCAGAACCAATTGGGTGATGTCACAGATCGTGTATCAGACCTTTATTAGTGCCGATTAGATAAAAGGATATAAAAATTAATATGAGATTCTAACTCCTTTGATACGGAAGGCGTTGATCATAATCAGGAAAAGTACTAGGGCATTGGCCCAGGCAATTTGCGAGAAAGAGACATCACTATCGAGTAAAAACCCGAACAACATGGGTCCAATTGCAGAACATATAACCATACCTACGGTGTACAAGCTCTTTATCTGACCAATACGATCCACTCCGTGTATTTCAGCAACAATGGCAGGTTTTACCACACCACTCATGCCCATCGTCACACCAGTCAATGTGAGGAACAATAAGGCAGAATACTGCCCCGGAACCCAGGCAAGGCACAGTAGGCCCAGAACAAAAGGAGCCAAAATGTATGGGAAAAGCACCCGGGCTGTGAAGCGGTCGTTGAGTACGCCTCCGTAAAGAGAAAAGACAAGACGCATTACAGCATATCCGGTGAAACATAAGGCATACCATTCTACTGACCATCCTCGGGTTTCAGCTAATACAAACTGATAGAAGAACAGGCCGGTTGTGGTAAAAGGAACCATGAAGGTAGGTAAGGCTATAATCCAAAAGGCCTTGTCTTGTAATAACTCCAGAAACAACTTCCATTCAGGACCCTGAGAGGGAGATTGTGAGTCTGTTTGAACATCATAAATTTCAAGCTTCAGGAAATTCAATACGGGTAACAAAACAACGAACAGGGTAGCTGAGCTAGCGAAAAGGGTGACCCTCCAATCGAAGACGAGAAGTAGTGAGGCTATCAAAAGAGGAAATATCATTTCACCTATTGAATATCCTAATGAAGTCAAACTTAGTGCTTTGCCACGGTCAGCTATAAAATATCTTGACATCACACTTTGGCTTATGTGACCCATCAAGCCCTGGCCACCTAACCGTAAACCAATTAACGCTATGAAGACCATGACAGGATGCACGGCCATACCTAGAATGGAACATGCAGTAGCTAGCAAAACAACAGTTTTATAGGTGAAAGGCCTGACAGGTCTCTCGTCAATAACATGGCCAAAACGGAGCAAGAAAAAAGAAGCAATTACCGTAGCTAAAGCGTAGTAAGTCCCAAAAACAGATTTAGAGAATTCGAATGTGACCAGAATAGATGGAACAAACAGGGAGATGAAAAAAGTCTGTCCGAAACTGGAAAAAAAAGTAAGCAACCAACCAAAGAAAACTGCTGAATAATAATGTTTAATGAACTCAAGATATGCCTTCAATACAATGCCTTATAAATTTTATCTATGATCATCTTATTTTTTTTAAAATAATTACTCTCTTATTGTTGCTCGGTAATAACTCAAATCCGTAATGATTACAGATAAATCTGAATGTCATCGGATGAAAGAACGAGACATGGGTTGGGTCTTTAGCATAATGCCATGAGGGAAAATCCTCAAGGTTCGCCCATTGTATAGTCATGATGGTTATAATCCCTCCGGGTGATAGAAGTTTTTTAAGGCGTTTTAGTTCTTCATCAGGATTAAAAAAATGTTCAAAGCATTCCGTAGCAAAGATGAAATCATAAGTTGAGTTTAGTTCTTTTGGAAAGAAGATAGGGTCGTAATCCTCACAAGAGATTCCCTGGCGTTTTAGCAATAATGATAAAGTGGGACCGGGTCCGCATCCATAGTCCAGTCCGTTCATGCTGTTGTTAAGATAAGGAAGAGTTGGGTCAATAGCCTGATTCAGGAACCTCACATAGCCCGGGTATTGGATGCCATTGTTGTGCTCAAGGTACCGTTCTTTCTCACCAATGCCGGAGAGGTGATGTTTTGGGTCAGCGAAAACCAGCATGCAGTTGGGGCAATGGTAGTGCACACGATTAAACATGTCTTCGACCTGTTCAAAAGGCCCTTTTTGTAAACACAACGGACAATTTATGTCCTGTTGGGTATTCATGGGTAATTAATTACTTATTTCTGAAAAAGCTTAAAATAACACTAACGCAGATGAAAAGAGTAATTAGCTTTTAAAAATCTATCCTAATAAGGGTACGATGATCAACTCGGCTTTTGGAGAACTTCTTATTCATCCGCTGCCTGACGACGTAAAAGATGATGGTCGACCGACCCTTTTCCGCCACCATAGAAGAAGAACACAATCAACAGTACAAGTACCAATAGGGCATATTGTCTTTCGGTAGAAGGACCAAATACCTCCGGATTTTGAACAACAAATACGGCTCCCAGAAGAATTGGAAACTGAATAAGAGCGGCGAGCCGAGTTAAAAGCCCGAATATAAGCATTAATCCACCGACCAAGTGTCCGGCAACCACGTAGTGTGCAATGATAAAAGCAGAGACGGGTAAGGAATCTTCAATAAGAATGTAGATATCGGAAATATTTTCTACAAAATAATATCCCTGATAAAAAAGAAGTGCTCCCAGAATCATACGCAAGCCTTCAATCCAGTAATGACGATGAACCACTACCCAATCTAAGGGTGAAATGTGTTTTAGGTAATCCAGAGTATCCATGACAATTACCGATGTAGGTGTGGCAATAATGGCTTTAAATTTAAACTAGCAATTCAAATATAAAATGCAAGATCAGAGTAGATGTTAATGATTATTTAATCCATGATCATGAATAAGACCAATTAACATAAAGAGGTTGCGATAGGTTACTCGACCAAGTATTAAATGGGCTCACTGCGTATAAATCGTGAGGTTGGGTAAGCAAATTGGATATCATCATGCTTTTCAAACTCAGTAAGGATGTCTTCCCAAATCTGTTGCTGGGTTCCCCGACGGGTTCGTGGGTTTGTCAAATATCGAATGGTAAGCAATGGTCCAAATTCTTTAACCGTCGTATATACTGTTGGTGTTAATATAGTGTATACAATCATATAGGTCTTAGCTGTCTTACGAAGTTGGGTTTTAGCTTTATTGGAAATATTTGCACTATGCTTATCGGCTATTTCCTGCAGAAGTACCTTGGCCTTTTTCCAATCACTTTCAAAAGTCAGCCTAACAGGAATTTCATTCCAGATAAATTGAAAATCCGCTGTATAGTTTGCGATGGCATCAGAAAAGACTTTGTGGTTGGGTATATGCATAATTCTCCCCGTGCTTTGTTCGGCATCAACCCAATTTTCAATTTCCACTAGTGTGAACTTAAATAACCTCTTATCCACAACATCACCCTTTATATTACCGATCTCAATACGGTCACCTATTTCAAAAGGCTTTCTCCATATAAGGTATAGCCACGCGGCCGTATCGGCTACAATATCCCTTAAGGCAATGGCCAGACCGGCTGCAATAAGTCCCAGAAAAGTAGCGATAGACTGAAAACCTTCTACCCATATTCTTCCCAGCAAAAAAGCACCGATGAAGACGATCAGGTAGGTCAGATTTTTTTTCCATTTATAATGAGCACCTAAATCGTCTACATTACGAGAAACGATACGCATCACAACGCCTCTAAAGATCAACAAAGTCAGTATGATTAACAGACTGATAATGACCTTATAGGTTAGTTCAGGCTCAAAATTCAGGATATCGGCTATCCAATTGCTTAAATCTCTCATAAAAGGGCAGACAACATAAAAATATTCATAATGATGATTCGTATGTTAGATACAGTTTGCCAGGAATCATACGTTGATTAAGGCTTATATATTCGTTAACATTATGATCTTTTAAAAATAATTTATTAAAATTATGGCTTATACTATAATAATGATTCTTGTGGTTATCATCTGCGTTCTCTTGACCGTAGTGGTGTTACTGCAAAGTGGACAGGGTGGCGGACTTTCAGGTGGCATTGCAGGCAATACCGGTGGCGGCGGTGGAAATATGATGGGCGCACGAAGAACGGCTGACTTCTTATCCAAAACAACCACCGTACTGGCAACTTTATTTCTTACCCTCTGCCTGGCAGCAAATTTCTTTATTGAAAGAGACGGAACTGGACGAAGTACAATTCAGGACCGTGGCATAGATGCACCTTTTGAAACTGATTTCGTTAATCCAAATGAACAGCAACCAGAAGCCGTGCCACCAGTAGAACAAGGTGAAGTACCACCAGCTGTTGATCCTGAAGAATAATTTTTGCTACATCACAGGTTTTATTAGATCGGGAGAGTTGATTTTCAGATCATCTACCTCTTTGTTAACTCTATAGGTAGACATTTGATCGGTAGGGAACGGTTTCAGAAGTTCACTCAAGTTTTCATGATCTGAATTAATTGGATCCAGCCAGTAATCATAATCATTAGGTTGAAGGATTACGGGCATCCGATCATGCAGCGGTTGAAGAAGCTCATTCGCCTTGGTAGTAATAATAGCGAATGAGAAAACTTCTTTGTCTTTGGTTGTCCATCGGTCGTATATACCGGCAAAGCCAAAAATCTCTTCATCAAGTAACCTGATGTAAAACGGCAGTCTCAGTTCTGCAGTTAGTGCTTTCCATTCATAAAATCCGTTTGCAGGAATGATGCACCTCTTACGTTGAAAAGCTTTTCTGAGGGTATTTTTTTGAATTAATGATTCTGCTTTTACATTACTTTCGGTCTTGCCGCCACTTTCAGGGGACTCCAAGCCCCATTGCAGGTAGCCGACCCTTTTTTCATGTGCTTTTTCCATATAAATAGCAGGGACAAGATGACCAGGTGCTATATTATAATTAGGCTCAAAGATGACATCAGAATCTGATACAGCCTGAAAATGATCTTCAGTTTTTTCTTTTGATGTAAATAAAGCATATCGACCAGTCATAAATATTCTTACGTTATGATTTAAAATTACATTTAATCGTAGTATTGTCACTAATTTATGGAATTGGTCAAACGTTCCCTATTTTGAATTCTTCTTAATTATTTTAAGGAGAAACCTTAAACCTAAAGCATGCATATATTCGATAATCCCATTGACGGCAGGCTTCGAGCTGGTTGGCGCCTGTTAATCCAATTAATAGCCTTTCTTTTTCTACTTCTTTTTTCATCATTCTTTCTCGACGACTATTTACATTACAACATGATGCTGGTTTGGGTATCATTAATTGCCACATTAAGTGTCTGGTTTGCAGGGCGGGCACTTGATTATCGGGAAATAAGAGAATATGGCCTGATATTGAATGAGGAATGGTGGAAACAGTTTTTTGTAGGTTTTGTATTAGGCGGACTGGCTATGGCCTTTATATTTATTTATTACTCCGCGATGGGTTGGGTTGAATTCGTTGGTTATGGCTGGGAGCGTGCAAATAATGGTAATTTCTGGCTCGCATTTATTGGTTATTTTTTAGCTATGTGTTCAGTTGGTTACTACGAAGAACTCTGGACCCGGGGTTATCAGACCCGTAACCTGGCAGAAGGCCTCAACTATTCGTGGATAAAAACGGATCATGCCGTATTGGCTGCTTTAGTCGTTACCTCAGTGGTATTCGGTCTGCTTCATATGGGTAACCCACATGTTACGAACCTGTCAGTATTTGTGATTATACTAGCAGGGGTGCTATTTGCCATACCCTATGTGATAACCGGGCATCTTGGCATGTCAATCGGTTTGCATATATCCTGGAATTTCTTTCAGGGTGGGATATTTGGCTTCCCTGTAAGCGGGGTATACAATCGAAGTTCCATTTTGCAAGTACGAACATCCGGCCCGGAGTTTTGGACGGGAGGGATGTTTGGTCCGGAGGCCGGTATTATGGGATTGTTTACGGTATTACTTTTGATAGCTTTAGTAATTTGGTATTTAAAAAAGATTGGCTATCCTTTAAAAGTGAAACCTGGATTTGCCAATTGGAATCGGGATCATATTAGGCATAATCAACGGATTAACTGAGCCTAAAATTAATAGAAGTTCATTTCGTTATTACTAATATTAATACCTTTGAAAAATTGTTTTGAAAAAAGCAACAGATAATTTTGTATATTTAGTATAAATATACTGAACCTGAAAAAAGGTAACTATTCTACATATAAACACTTACACATTTTGTCATTTATAGATTTTAAGCTCAACGAAAAAGTTGAAATGGGCTTGAAGGATGTGGGTTTTGATAAACCCACCCCGATCCAGGAAAAATGCATACCCCTAATTCTAGAAGGCCATGATGTATTGGCATCTGCTCAAACCGGCACAGGGAAAACAGCTGCATTTGTACTTCCGATATTACACCATATCATAAATAATAAGAAAACGGGGATCCAAGCCTTAATACTAACTCCAACCAGAGAGTTAGCTCAACAGATAGACGAACAATTCTTTAGCTTGGGTTATCATACAGGTTTAACCACAGTTACTGTATATGGTGGTGGTGGCGGTTATTCGCAGCAAGAAAAAGCTTTGAAAAAAGGTGTCAACATTGTTGTTGCAACACCGGGGCGTTTGCTTGACCACATCAAAACGGGTTCCTTTGATTTCAATAACCTGAGCTTCTTAGTATTGGATGAAGCCGATCGCATGCTTGACATGGGTTTTATACCTGATGTTCAACGAATCATAAAGGCACTGCCAGAAAAAAGGCAAAACCTTATGTTTTCGGCTACCATGCCTTCGAAAATAGATATCCTGGTTAAAAAGATCATGGAGAACCCGAAACGGATTAATATTGCATCACTTAAACCAGCAGTGGGTATAAAACAAGTTGCTTATGAGCTTACGGAATCCAGTAAAATACCATTGCTTCTAGACCTTTTCGACAAAAATGACTGGAACTCCACCATCGTATTTACAGCAACTAAACGCCTTGCAGATCAGCTTTCGCGAAAACTTTCTCGAAAAGGAGCCAGTGTAACCAGTATTCATGGCGACCGTACTCAAAAAGAACGTGAAGCTGCTTTAGCTCAGTTCAAAAATGGTAAATACAAAATCATAGTTGCAACGGATGTTATGGCTCGTGGAATAGATGTGGATAATGTCTCTCATGTTATCAACTTTAGTGTTCCACATGATGTTGAAGATTATGTACACCGTATTGGCAGAACAGCCCGCGCAGAAACAACAGGAGATGCTATAACTCTTGTTTCCAGGGAAGACAAGCAGTACATGAATAACATATTTAAAAGCCTGAATCAGCCAATAGAAGTTTTACCACTGCCTGAAAAGATTGCTGCTTTACAGCCATCAGCCGAAGATAAGAAAACCAGCAAATCCGCAGACCGAAGCAGATCAGCTAATTCTGCTTCCAGCCGCCGGAAGCCATCTGCCAAAAAACCTGCGTCTAAAACAGCCAAGCCTGATGCCGTAAAAAGTGAGCAATCTAAGTCTCCTGCAAAACCGAAACCTAAAAGAACACCGGCTAAAGAAAAAGGGAATGCTGGAACTAATGGGAAAACTGTAAGGCAAACTAAATCTACCACTAATAAGGTCTCTGATAAACGAAGAACCAGCGGAACCAGTAACGGCAGAGCTCAGCCAAAAAGTGAAACAAGCAGTCGTCAAAGTTTACTGGATAAAGTAAAGTCACCCGACACAAAGAAACTTGATAAAACACTGGATTCAAAAATGGGCTTATGGAGCCGTGTCAAAAAAAATATTTTTGGATAAGGACTACCTTCTGTTATTATGAAAAAGTTCTAAATCCATGGGCGTATATAAAATGGTTAGATCTATCACTTAAATGACTGGAAGATGATAAAAAACAAATAATTATTTCTAATAAAATTATTTGTTCTTAATTAAAATATTTCTATCTTTTAAGTGCGCTCAAGTAGCGTCTCTCTTGATGAATAGTTTAAGGCGGCATATCTGATACATATGTCGCCTTATTTTTTTGCCCATATCTTCAGCTATTCAATCACCCAATTTAACTGAAATGGTCGTTGTCCGGGACCTTTGCATAAAAGTTTTCGAATCTTTTATCAGTTAACTTCGTAATGTTAATTGGTTATAGTATAGAAAGAGTGTAGGATAACCCATACCCATGGAAAGGAACCAAATGCAACAAATGAATGATTTTGAAATACAAAACAAAACCAGGGACAGTATTGAAATCCTTGAACTCAAAGGTGAACTAGATGCACACACGGCATCTGAACTTGAAAAGGCCATACAAGAAATGATCGCCTTAAAAAAATACAGGATCGTAGTGAGCTTTAAAAATCTAGAGTATATATCAAGTGCCGGCCTTGGAGTTTTTATGGCCTATATCGAAGAGGTCCGTTCACTTGGGGGTGATATTAAATTGACAAATATGTCACCAAAAGTATTCAATGTTTTCGATTTGTTGGGATTCCCTACGTTGTATGATATCCTTGAAGATGAAGACGATGCTTTTGAACAATTTAAAGAATCCTTATAAAAGTGATAGATTGGCCGTTAATAACGAACATATTATCATGGTTCCCGCTTCAACTGAATATCTCAATCGGGTAAGAAGTTTCGTGGCTGATCTTGCCAGGCAATCCGGATTCTCCGAAGCAGATGTTGAAGATATTAGATTGGCGGTAGATGAGGCATGTACAAATGTAATCAAGCATGCTTATAATTATGACAGCAGCAAGAAGATACAGGTGAAGGTTTCGATCAATGCAAAGCAGCTTAATATTTCATTATACGATTCGGGTAATTGTTTTGATCCGGATACTTTTAGAAAACCAAATCTAAAAGAACAGGTACTAAAAAAAATGAGGGGTGGTATGGGTATCTACTTGATTAAAAAATCTATGGATAAAGTACAGTATCGCCGGGATGATACGATTAATGAAATATGTATGACCAAAATAAGACGCTGATCTTGCTTTGAAATCTATATCTAATAATTGCAGCTTCCATATTGGTTAACTTATGCACAAGTTAACTTCCGCCTCTCTATGCTTTTGCTTACCTTTTCTACATGGAAAGATTCCCCGTCAGTCTAAGTATTTTTGATCTAAAAGCCTTATTGGATACCAGCCGATTATTGGTAGAATCGCATGATCCTGACTTTATTATTAACAACCTTTTGCTCATTGCTATGGGGAAAGTGATGTCAGCTCGTGCAATGGTTTTATTGTATGAACCGATTGATGACCAATATAGGGTAGTGAAATCAAAAGGGAAATTAAGTTGGAAGGATGGGCAGGCTTTTAAAGCCACCGAGGAGCTTACCAGATTAAGTGGTGATAATGCATCATCATCTCTTTTGGCAGCGGAGGTAGTCCCTAAATCTTTGTATGATGCAGGGATTACCGTAATGATCAACCTAAGGACCAGCGAGCGTCATTTAGGATACCTGTGTATGGGAGGCAAAGTTAATGGAATCCACTTAAATGATGCAGAGAAAGGTTTTCTTGAAAGCCTTGTATATATGTCTGCCACTGCACTTGGAAACTCCTTTTTGGTCAGTGAAATAAAAAAAGCCAATCGTGACCTGGATTTAAAAGTTCAGGAAATGCATACGTTGTTTGATTTAAGTAAAGAATTTAATGGGGCCATAGAACAAGACCAGATACTTCGGATATTCAAGTTCGCACTTCTAGGACAAATGCTGGTACGTTCCTTTTTTATGGTCGCCTACGATAATGAACTGATCACCAGTAGCGGGATGAAAAAAGTTCCTAATCCAGATGAATTAAAAGACCTTTTTGCTTCTGGTGAGACCATTACGGAGGTTGATGATGACCTCAAAAGAAAGGTTCCCTGCCTCCATGAGAACAAGATTGAAGTTCTGATCTATTTAAACTACAACGAGGGTCAGCCAGTCTGCCTTGGATTGGGTAAACGGGGAGGCGGACAATCATACAAAGAATATGATTTCAGTTTTTTAATCTCATTGGGCAACCTCGTCTTACTTTCATTGCAAAAAGCATATCTGTTAGAAGAACAGTTGGAGAAAAAAAGAATAGAAGAAGAGTTGAATCTTGCCCGGGCAATTCAGCAAAAGTTGCTGCCCGAAAGCCTTCCTGCTACGGAAGGATTTGATTTGGCGGCAACCAATATATCATCCAGGCAGGTTGGCGGTGATTATTATGATGTGATACCCTATAATGGGAGCCTATTCTTTGCTATAGCCGATGTAACGGGAAAAGGAGCACCCGCTGCCCTTTTAATGGCTAATTTACAGGCCATGCTGCACGTGATGATCCCATTTGATATTGATCTTGCTGAAGCTACTGCAAAAATCAATTCAAATATCTTTAAAAACACGGCTTCTGATATGTTCATTAGCTTCTTTTGGGGCAAAATTGATATGTCAACCAAAGTCTTTACTTATGTGAATGCCGGACATAATCCTCCTATCCTATTCAGAAGAAAAAATCAAACCTGTGAAGAACTTACAACAGGGGGTATTTTGCTAGGTGCTATGCAAACAGTTCAGCCCTATTATGAGGGTAATATTAAACTAGAGCAGGATGACATCCTGGTATTTTTTACCGATGGGGTAACGGAAGCGATGAATAGCTATAACGAAGTATATTCTGAAGCCAGATTAATCGAGAGTGTATGGACGAATAGCCACCTTGATGCAACACAGCTATTAAAGAACATCATCCAGGATGTGGAAGCTTTTTGTGATCATCAACTGGGAGATGATTTAACACTAATGGTAGTAAAGAATACATAAGGCTGTTTTAAGTACAGTACTTCTTAATTAACATCTTCATTAACCATTTTACCCATTACGAGAAAAATTTCTTCATTCTCTACGCGTGTACTGTCATTAATAAGTTCAGCAATCGACTTAT
This sequence comes from Balneolales bacterium, assembly GCA_040905745.1. Lineage (GTDB taxonomy): Bacteria > Bacteroidota > Rhodothermia > Balneolales > Natronogracilivirgulaceae > JBBDMU01. The sequence continues at coordinate 15,491 of JBBDQY010000051.1, read as the reverse complement.
AGGTATTAAAACGTGCCATCACTTTATGAACATAATCTACAGTTTCTGTGCCTCGGCAGTATCCATATCGTGCATTGCGATAGTATCTTTTATCCATGAGTCGCAATAGCGCTTCAGCTACATCATCCCAATCATTGGGATTTTTATTGGAATCGATAGCCAGGCGCCTGGCATCAGCAACATGTCCCATGCCGGCATTATAAGCGGCCAGAGTCAGGGCAAGCTGGTTTTCAGGATCCAAATAAGAATAATGGGAGAAGTGTTTGTTTAGGTACCGCATACCTTCCATGATATTGATTTGAGGCTCCATGAGCTCAGCCCGATCCTTGATCAAAGAAAACTTGGGAACGATTTGCATCAAACCTACTGCCCCTGCAAAGCTTACAGCATTTGGCTGGAAGGCTGATTCCTGGGCCATTACGGCAACAGCTAATTTCCAGTCAACTTCACCACCATCGGCGGCTGGACGAATAAGGTCATCGTATGGGGAGAGCTGTCCATAATACATCATTTCGTGTATATCACGTCTATAGTTTTCAATCTGTGTTTCATTGTTGTAATATCTATTTTCCAGGATGGTGAGAAAGACAGATTGCCACTGTTTATTATCTATAGGATCATGTTTAAAATTACCATAAATATATTTGTCTACTTCCTTTTGAAGATCAGTGGCATTTTTTCGAACTCCCCAGCCTACCTGAGAGCCAGAGGTTACCAATGGACCTAGTTTTAACCCTGAAATGTAGAATTTACTGGCTTCATAATGGTGATTATCTGTGATTGTAGCCTGATAATCACCATTGGCTACCTTTAAGATCATACCTTCCTCATCGATCGTATTGGGCACAAGCTTAATATTGAAGTTGTCGATCGTATCTTTTAGTGCAAGCAAAGTCTCGTGTTGTGCTGAGTTTCTGCGTACGGTGATAGTAATATTTTTCAAATCATCTATAGATGTGATATCCGATCTTTTATCTGAAAAAACAATATGCTGGTTGATAAGTTTATAAGGTTCTGAAAAATAAACCTCCTCACTACGGGATGATGTTTTAATAAAATTATCAGCGATGATATCACCGTCACCTTTGTTTAAAGCTTCAATTGGATTATCCCCAGGCTTTAGTAATACAATTTCGGTATTAAGGTTATGTTTTCGGGCGAATCCAGCGAAAAGCTCATATTCAAAACCACGATTATGACCGCCCTGAAGAAAGAAAGAACCAATATTATAACTGGTAATGATACGAATGGATCCACGTTTCTTGATTTCATCAAAGTCCAGAGATATAGGTTCCGTTACTTTTATTTCATCAAGGAGAATTGATGGAATCTCTTTATCAACGATCCTGTCATTGAAATCGACAGGTGCAATAATAAAAGAGATAATAGTTAAAGCGGCTAAATTCTTTAATAAGAAGTAATAATTCTGCATAACTGCTGTCTCTCTCTAGTTTCTTGACGAAGCAACTATATGGCAGTATAGTTTTAAACTTCGTTCCTGATGAATATGTAATAAACTTTTAATTAATTACTTCACCATTTTGTAGTGAAGTCTCTCTTTTGACTAATTAAAAGATATAAACATTACACTAATATTTATATTAGAATATATTATATATGAACTGGTGATAGGAGAATTAAACAGATTTATTTTTTTTCCAGGTAAGGGCGATACCCGTCATAATCACCGTAAGTGCAAGTATAGATAGAGGTGGAGGTATTTCAGCAAAAAATATTAATGCAAGAAGGGAGGCACCTACAGGTTCCATTAGAATTAATGTAGATAAAAATGTAGGCGATATAGATCGTACAGCATAATTCATAGTTCCGTGGCCAATGATCTGTGGTCCAATAGCCAAAGCCAGGCCAACGAGCCATGCTTCTTTGCCCATGTTAAAACTTATATCCATTATCAGGCTGATGGAAACACATGCAATTGCGGTGAAACCATATACCCGAAATACATAATTCAGCCAATCAGATTTTTGTCGCAAACGCTGGCTGATTAAAAAATAGGCAGAAAAAAGAAATGCCGCTGATAATGCCATTGCATTTCCAAGCAAAGGGTTCTGATATGATGATTGCGTTGAGTTACTATCAGCGAAACCCAACAGTACGGATCCGGAAAAGGCAGTAAACACTCCAATCCAGACTAATAAAGAAAATCTCCGTCTTAAGATACCTGCTTCATACAAGATCAGAATTACGGTATGGAATGTAACAAGTACGGAAGCGGAGGCAACTGAGGTATAAGACAGTGATGCAATCCATAAGATGAAGTGCAGGCCCAAACATAATCCAGCCAATGCCGCATAGACATTATCTGTATGCGTATAACTGCTGATTGCATGCTTATCCCTGTAAAAGTACCAGAATGGGAAAAGCATAAAAATGGCCGAGACGGTGCGAACAGTGGCTAGTGCTATCGCATCAGCGCCACCACTTAGTCTGACCAGTATCGGAGCTATAGAAAAAGTGACCAATGCAACAAACAAGCCAAATATAAGACCCTTTCCTGCAGAGTGTTCCGCTTGTCGCATTGGATTATTCCAGGCTAATTCTTTATAGGAAAGCTATCAAATCATCGTATTCTGTCCATAGAGCGGACCAAATTATCATCTTTCCTGATATATCGTATAGCTAGATACAGTAACACCAGCGCCAAAAAAAGAAGTGCAACGCCCACTGCTTCATCCCATAGATGATAACCATAAGTTCCTAATGTGAAGAAAATAGCGAAACACATTCCCAGTGCTATTACCTGAAAGACCATAGCCCTTTTTAGCCAGTTAATTTGATTCTGGCGATTATTGAAAAGAAAGATTGAAAAGAAGGTAATCAGAATCGAAAAACCTAAGGCCACGGTAATACCTATACTAATCCAGCCACTGGGATCCGTTAAGGAATGGCTATAAAGAGGCATAAAGAAAAAGGCAATACTGATCAAAATTGCCAGCAGCATAAATATAGTTTGAACTCTTTGTAACACGATAATAAAGTTTAGTTTACGTTTATCTGTAAAGATAAGCTTTTTAAAGCATAGGGGATTCCTGAATTCCTATTAGGAGTATGTAATTTAACCGTATATTAAAGCTCGTTGTAATAACCCTTATGGACTGTCCGATTATTTATTTATTTGATCAGAATCGTTGATTTGATTTTCTATTATTGCATAGGTTAATTTTTTCTGTCTGAGTAATGTCTACTTCAATTGTGAATAAGGTTCTGATGTCACAATACGTTAGCACTTCAGATGTGATAAACCCCAATTGTGCTTGTCCGTCGTTAAAAAAAACAGCATTTTATAAAAATATCATAATTTTCTTTTTTTATCTTTGTTACCCTTTTTGCGTTACCTCAATGTATTCTAATTTTATATAAGTACAACTCCTTAGTTAACCCCTTTTATGTTCGATAAAGCTCAGACCCTGCCATTTCGTTATAGTATAGCTTGTTTTACTACTCTGATTGTTCTATCCATTACTTCTCAGACCTTTTCGCAATCAGCCAATGGATCTGATAATGAATCAAGTGATAGCGGATCGTTTATTAATCTTGATGGTTTAATCGGTGGGGAACCCTTCTATTTTATCGATGAATTAAGCCTGGGGCTAGGCCAGGGGCTATCTGCCCAGGAATTCGCTATAGATGAAAACGAATACCGTTTGGGCATGGGTGATATTTTTTCAATAGAGTTCACCGGAAGTTTAAATGGTTCGATGCGTGGCATAAGAGTGAATCCGCAGGGTGACGTAACATTGCCTAACGTGGGAACGGTTAAGGTTAAAGACATTACTATTGCTGAGGCCCGTGATAAGATACATTTGAAAGTGCAGGAAAAGTACAAAGACACTGAAGTAAGCGTATCACTGGATCAGGCAAGGCCGGTCACGATTCACGTGACGGGTGATGTTCCTTTTCCTGGTAAACGAGAAGTTAATGCATTGACCAGAGTAGATCAGGCTATATACCCTGCCTTTTTTGCACCCGAGCCCGAAGTAGAAGGTGAGGAGGAGATCCCACAAATTGGAAGTTTGATAAATAGTTATAGCAGTGAATTTTTAAATCAAAAAGAATATACACTTCGTAATATCACCATCAGTACCCAAAATGGGGAGGTTCGGAATGCAGACTTGATTGCTTATTTCAAAGCCGGGGATACGGATTCTAATCCACTTGTCAGCGATGGGGATGTAATTACCATTCACCGGATGAGAAGATATACCCCGACTATTACCATATCAGGTGCCGTCAAAACGGCTGAAAATCTTGAATATCGGGCAGAGGATACCTTGGGAGATCTCATTACTATCTCAAATGGATATGCACACGATGCCAGTAAACAGGAAATTTACATTTTTCGTCTGGAAGACGGGAACATTAATAGAATTATTATCGATGCTGAAAATACGGATCTTTACAGCGTCAGTTTAAAGCCAAATGACCGTGTTGTTGTTCCTTTTGATCGGGAATTGCGTAATAACAAAGCCGCCTGGGTTTATGGTGAAGCCAACAATCCCGGGAATTATCCAATTATAGACGGTCAAACAACGGCGCTCGACTTATTGCAAATGGCAGATGGGGTTTCTGTTCAGGCTCTAAGCCATGCCGCATATCTTGTTCGTGGCAATCCATCTTCATCCGATGTATCAGGTACTATGGAGTTCGATCCTGAACTACTGAAACGAACATCAGACCAGCTGGCACAGGGCTTCGAATATCTCGATCTTGAGGTTGCACTAAACCGGAATCAAATATTTCTGGATTTATCAAATGAAGAGCAATTATCAAACATACAAATTTTTGATGGTGATAACCTCTTTATTCCCAAAGATGATCAATCAGTCTATTTGATGGGTCAGATCAAAAGCCCTGGGTATTATCCTTACAATGCTACCCAAAGCGTAAATGATTATATTTCCCGAGCTGGAAACTTTGCCCTTGCAGCAGAAGAAAGCCGCATATTTGTCATAAAATCCGGCTCCCGGTCATGGTATCGTCCCGAGGAAACAAGTCTTGAATCGGGTGATATTATATTTGTTGATCGTGTGCCCTATGATGAACTACAAGCCCATAGAGCTTATGATATGCAGGTACGAGGACAAAGAAACAGCAATATTCAACTTATTATGACCGGTTTAGCAACCATGACCAGTATAATAACCACCTATGTTGCCATCACCCGATAGGCATCTATAAAGTTAACAGGTATAGATCAAAAAGCATGAGTAATCAAAAGGACGCCAAGAACGAGGTCAATATCCTGGACCTTATTCTGATAATGGCAAAGAACAAATGGTTCATTTTTAAGATAGTTTTCAGCATAACATTACTGGCTCTGATAATTAGTCTCGTTTGGCCAAAGACTTATAAATCAACTGCCCAATTTATGCCCCCGGTACAACAGAAAAGCCTTGGCAGTGGACTGGGAGGAATGCTGGGAGGATTGCTCCCTATGCAAACTTCATCAGAGAAAATTGGTTCCGAATCTATACTGGTGGTATTACGAAGCCGAAGTTTAAGGGAAAGGGTTATCGATAAGTTTAATTTCCGGGAGGTCTACGAAACAGATATTATGGAGGAACTTCTTAAGGAAATAGATTCAAATACCAAGCTGGAAGAGGTAAGAGAAGGTGGTTTCGGTTTTAACCCGGTTGTAGCCCTTGAACTTTCATTTATTGACCGTGATCCCGAAAGAGCTCAGTCGGTTACCTCGTTTTATCTGAGTGAACTTGATAGCATCGTAAGGGTACTTAACAGGATGAACGCTGATGAAAGTTTTGCCGCCATTGAAGGGAGATATCATAAAAATTTAGAAGATCTTGCCCGTGCAGAAGAAGAATTTAAAGAATTCCAGGAAACCTATGGTATTCTCCAGTTGGATGCACAAAACAGGGCAATTGTAGAAGCACTGGCTGATTTACGATCCTCAAGCATAGGGCTGGAACTTAAAATCAATTTATTGGAGCAGGCGGTAAATCCAAATAATGTTGAGCTTGTGAATATGAAGCGCTCTAAAAAGGAGCTGGATCGAAAGTTCGATGAAATGATCAAATACAGTGAGGCTAACCCTGAAGTTGATGTGTTTCATCCGCTTAAAGATATGCCGGATTTAGGCCTACAGTTTATGAGGAAGTACAGAGAGGTTAATATTCAGAGTAAAATACTTGAAGTGGTATTGCCCCAGTATGAGCAGCAACTAATGATGAGGCTCGATGATAGCCGGAATATTCAAATAGTCGACGAAGCCAGCTTTCCTACATATAAACATAAACCTAAACGGGCGATTATTGTACTGGCGGGTATGTTTTTCAGCTTTATATTATCGATGATCATTATTTTTGTAAGAGAATCATACCATAAAGACAAAAACTCCGAATCTCATAACAAGCTAGTTGACATTATGACTGCTATTAAAAGTAAGTCAGACCAGCGCTAAGGATAAATATGACTGGCAAAACGCCATTATCCGAACTTACTACAACTCGTTTCACAAACACGGTAATATTATCTGCAATTCTGCTGTATGGATTGTTGGCTTATTTGTCTTATGCATTTAATCTAACTTTTTTACCCCTGATTGGCATTGTTGCAATTCTTGGCGTGGGTTATGTTTACTCGTCCCTCAAGGATCCCTACTACATACTTTTGCTTGTTGCCCTTGGCTCTTATCTGGGCAATTTAGTTCATCTTGTTGAAGGTGCTGTACCCCTTACTATATTTCAGGTATTATTGGTTGCCTGCTTCTTATTTGTAGCGCTCAATAAACTAATGAGAGCTGACTTTGAGGTAAAGTTACTTGGAATTGAATTAGAACTATTGCTATTTACAGCTCTGATTTTTTTATCGCTGATTTACTCTCCTAATGAAGTAAATGGCATGTTTAATGCTCTTCGATTTACGGTTTTGCTGATAACGGTTTATTTAGTGGTAAATATTATTACCAATATTAATCAAGTAGCAGGGATATTGATTATTTTAGCTATAGTATCGGTTGTATTAGGTAGTTTATCTATTAAAGAAACATTGCTAAACCCTGAAGCCGCAGTTATGGACTATCTAACAGACGGCGGTGTAAAAGATCGAGCTAGTGGTACCCAAATCGATCCAAATATATTTGCTTCTCATTTTTTATTGCCATTGGCTTTTGTGTCTTCCATATTTCTAACCTATAAAAGTTACATTATCCGAGGACTATCTTTTTTAGCCAGTATATTATTTATCATGGGCCTGATGTCCACATTTTCCAGAAGCGCCTGGGTGGCTGCAGCCATATCCCTGATAATCGTTGCTTATTACCACAGGCAGTTAAAGATATTTGTATGGCTGGGATTATTTGCTTTTTTTGCTGTACTTTTTATTCCCCAATTGCAGTTTGTTGCTCTGAATATCATGGAAAGAGTCATAGATATATTTGCAGGATCAGATGATGATTCATCAATGATCCGGATTATGTTAGGTTTGGCTGCCATGGGCATGTTTTTTGATTCTTACTTTATGGGAATAGGATTCAGGGGGTTCCCCGAAGCTTTCCCGAATTACTATTCAACACAGGTTTCCATTGGGGTGTCGGAACCCCATAATATCACCTACACGGTATTAGCGGAACTAGGTATAATTGGCTTTATCTTATTTGTTTTTATTTATTGGAAGATAGGTTCAATTGCCTATCACAATATTAAAAATAGTATCAGTGATTTAGAACGGTCAATTTCAATTACACTTTTCGCAACTTATATAGCTTTCATCATATTTTATCAATTTTATGGTGGTGGCTTATTTGACAATAACTTCTGGATTCTTGTAGGTCTGATATTTGCATTAAATTATAATATTCTGAAGCCGGCTGAACAGATAAAAAGTGAGTTGACTTGAATATATTACTGATAGCGCAATATTATCCTCCTGAAACAGGGGCGGGTGCCACCAGGGCAGAAGCCTTAACGCGGTATCTGTCAGAATGTGGCTGGGAAATTGATGTCATTTCTGAAATTCCTAATTATCCCACCGGTATTGTGCCTGAAGAATATCAATCGGGTATTCATTTCCGGGAAAAACATAATGGCACGACGGTAAACAGGCTTTGGGTTTGGGCAAACAAAAGGGAAACCACACTTCAGCAAATGGGACTTTTTGGGTCTTATTTGGTAAGTAGCATGTTGTATGCTTTGCTGAATCCCCGAAAGTATGATTTTGTATATGCCACTTCTCCTCCTATATTCAGCGCACTCAGCGGATGCCTGATTGCTAAAATATACAGAATACCCTTTGTTCTGGAAATACGTGATCTGTGGCCAGATGCTGCTGTAGGCATCGGGAAAATCACCAAACGATCCTATTGGTATCGGTTCGGAAAAAGACTGGAACATTGGTTATACAAGCAGGCTGATGTTATTATTCCTGTCACTCACGAAACAGGAGCCATTATAAAAAAGGACCATCCGGGGGCTTTAATCCATGTTATCCAGAATGGAGTTGACCTGGAGCATTTTAAACCGATTGCCAATCCGGAAAAAGTTGTTGACGAATCATTTGATGATAAAAAGTTCCGTATTGGATTTGTTGGGTCGTTAGGAGTGATTCATGATTTTAAAACCGTCATTGAAGCCGCAAAACTATGTGAAATAGATGATGATATAGAATTTGTCATCATCGGTGATGGAAGCTGCCGTAACTTATTAACCAGCCTGATTGAAGAACACAGGCCGAAAAATGTGATCTGGCTGGGCCTAAAAGATCATGAAAAGATTCCGGCATATATCTCTTTATTTGATGTCGGGATTAATCCGGTATATGATATCAAAGTGTTTGAATCCATCATAACCGTAAAATTCTTTGAGTATTTAGCCTGTGAGGTGCCGGTGATATCTTTAGCCCGGGGAGTCATGCAGCAGGAAGGTGATAAAAGTAAGGCTGCCTTGACCCTGGAACCTGAAAACGCTGAATTGCTAGCCAATACGATCATAGAACTAAAGAAGGATCCTGCAAGGCTTAAAAGCATGAAATCTCATGCCAGATCCTTTATCCATGATTACTATGATCGCAAAAAGCTTACCTACAAGTTATCTGCCATCCTAAAGGATAAATTTATTGATCAGCCCGATAAGTAAAGGCCTCTATATTCTTTATGAGCTTCCCCACTCTCAAAACAAGCTAATGACAATAGTTCATGCCTATTGCGATCTTTTAGAAGTTTTCCCCATCGAGAAACTGGGTGTACACCATCATTACATAGTAGAATTGGAATAGGTGCAATGGTAATTTGCAGCCCTCAATCAATCTTGATGTCTTTTAGGCGCATTTGAAGCTTGGTTTGATTTCGCCAGGTATTTTCTTCAAGCGCATAAGCTACATTAATAGTGCCCGAAGAAGACTCATTCAATGCAGGTAAATGGTGATGCATATTGAATCCAATAGCTTCAATTGCCGCTGAGCCATTTTGTGCCAGTCGCATCTTCAGGTGGCCTTTACCCACAATAGTAGCTTTGCCTTGAAGGCTTAAGCCTTTGCTGACAAATGTTGGTGCCATATTGGTTGGGCCATAAGGCTCAAACTGCTTCATAATCTTCCAGAAGCTCCTATTGATATCATTGAACCCAAGCTCAGCATCAATGATCAACTCAGGTTCGAAATCGGCCTGACAAAGCAGTTTGCCGGCTATTTGATCAAAACGTTCCCGGAATTCCTCCAGTTTTGTCTCTTCAATAGTCAAGCCAGCAGCATACTCATGGCCTCCAAACTTCACTAACAGATCTTCACATTCCTTGAGAGCATTATAGACATTGAATCCTTTTATACTGCGTGCAGAACCCTTTATCTGGCCATCAACGGTACTTAACATTATAGTTGGCCGGCAATAAACGTCTACCAATCGTGATGCGACAATACCGATCACCCCAAGATGCCATGTCGGATCATGCAACACTAATGAGGACATCTTCTCATGCTGGAAATTGGCATCAAGAAAGGAAACGGCCTGATCCATGGTCAAGGTATCCGTGGAGCGACGTTGCATGTTGATGGCTTCAAGCTCTAAAGCCACGGCGTTGGCCTCTTCTTCATTGTCGGCAATCATTAGGTCTACGGCAACCCCTGCATCGCCCATCCTTCCTGCCGCGTTGATACGGGGTCCTAATGAGAAGACAATTTGAGTTGTCGTTATCTTCTTAGGATTTAGTTGAATCAACTCTATTAAAGCTTTTATGCCGGGACGAGGCCGGGTTTGTATCCATCGAAGTCCCTCACGCATAAGAACCCGGTTTTCATCCCGAATGGGAACAATGTCGGATGCTATAGAGATAGCCACCAGGTCGAGAAACTCATAGGCAACTTCAGGTGTGAGTCCGAGTTCGGCCAGGGTACCCTGAATCAGCTTAAACCCTACACCGGCTCCGGATAAGCCATCAAAAGGGTAGGTACAATCCCGGCGCTTCGGATCCAGTACAGCAACAGCATAGGGTAAGGTTGGACCGACATTGTGATGATCGCAAATAATGAGGTCAATACCCATTTCCCGGGCTATTTCTGCCTCTTCAACAGCCGTAATTCCGCAATCAACTGAAATTATAAGGCTCGCTCCTTTATCTTTAGCAAATACAATCCCATCTGCATTTATTCCATAACCTTCCTTAAAACGATGAGGAATATAATAGAAGACATCCAGGCCAAAATTCTTTAGAAAAATATACATGATAGATGTGGCCGTAGTACCATCTACATCATAATCTCCATAGATGACAATCTTTTCCTGATTTTTAATAGCCAGGGCAAGGCGGGTAGCTGCCTTGTCCATATCTTTCATTAAGAAAGGATCGTGAAGTTTAGCCAGGCTGGGCCTGAAGAAATCTTTGGCTACATCGAAGTTGTCAATGCCACGAAGAGCTAATAACCGGGCAATGATGCCTGAGACCCCTAGCTGGTCGCGAAGCCTTGAGGCAACCTCCTCGTCGGGTTCTGCGAAAGTCCAGCGAAATGACATGCGATGCGTTATATAGGGCGGAAAAGCACGTGGAAGTTGATTTAATATCCACGAACCGGAGTTGATTTTTCAATGATGCAATTTATTAAAGTCTGTTAAGAATTCACAATCCAATTAAGGATAAAAAACTTTTCTTATGACTTGTTTCATCCTTCAATCAACTCCAGTTTCTGCAGAATATCCTGCAACTCAGACACATACTTTTCATCCAGAGGAGCCATAGGCAATCGCAGTACATTTTTCATCCGGCCCATATACGACAGGGCAGCTTTAACAGGAATAGGATTGCTTTCCCAAAAGTTGGCCCGGATCAGGGGAAGCAAATTAAAATGGTGAAGCCGGGCTTTTTCAAAATCTCCACTCAGGCAAGCATCAACATAGGTTTTCATCATAGCCGGTGCTTCATTGGCAGCTACAGATATGAGGCCTTGTCCGCCACAGGCAATAGTTGGCAAGGTCATGGCATCGTCACCGGCCAAGACCGTGAAATCTTCGGGAACTCTGGCGATGACATCCATAATTTGATTGATATTGCCACTGGCTTCTTTAACGGCAACGATATTTGGATGTCCGGCAAGCTTGACGATGGTATCAGGCAAAATATTCAAAGCGGTACGGCCCGGAACATTATAAATAATGCCCGGCAGGCTCACCGAATCTGCGATTGCACGAAAGTGTGCAAGGAGTCCATTCTCTGAGGGTTTATTATAGTATGGCCCGACCAGCAATAACCCGTATGCTCCCAGCTTCTCCGCGACTTTTGACCGCTCAATTGATTTCGAAGTAGAATTAGTTCCTGTACCGGCGATGACTCCACATCGGCCGCCTGCTAATTCAACCGCTTTAGAAAGCAGATATGAAAATTCATCATCTGTAATATTCGGGCTTTCACCGGTGGTGCCGCATACAACGAGGTAATCTACCCCGCCGTCAATCTGATATTTTAAATGTTTTTCATATGCCTCGGTGTCAATTTCGAGGTTTTCATCCATAGGGGTGACAAGGGCAACCGATAAGCCTGTAAATTTATGAGCCATTTCTTTCTTTTATTAATAAACTGAATCTGAATATAAGGATTGATAAGCGAATAGTGAATTGATTTTGCCAATCCTGCTTTAAGGAAACATAAAAGCTAACCTGGAGTTCGTTATTATTCGCTTAATCATCAGATTAGGATAATTAGTAAAATAAGGATTAAATCTTAAATTATTAAAGTTTATCTCTCCACAAATTTACCGGTAAACAGGATTCCAGATCAAGTCCTAACCAAGGCCCATACATGTCTTACGCTCAGAGTACTAACCAGGCAGTATCATGGGACTTGTATGGGACTTGGTACGGACAAAGTCCAGTTGCAACCGGGGGATTGTAAGCTTAAAAAAAGGTGGCCAAATTTTTTTTATTACTAAAAAGACGAACAAAACGAGGTGCATGGGAACAAAGGCAAATTGCTTTATTTCCCTTAAAAATTAAAATTGGTTGTATGTTTTTGCACTTAGGTTTTACTTAGGGGTCATTTTTTATGTGATATTGAGAATATCCCAATTCAATTTTCCCGTTAGCGAAATCTTAAGGTTTGATTTATGTGCAAACCGGCTCCTGTCCTCTTATTTTATAAGCATCATTTGTCTGGTTTCAACATGAGCATCGGTCTGTAGGCGGTAGATATACAATCCACTAGTCAGATTTGTAGCATCAAAGTTAACGTCATACCATCCGGCACTTTTTTGCTCATTTACCAAGGTCGTTACTTGTTGTCCCAATAGGTTGTAAACTTCTAAGTGGACATGTGACTGCTCTGGCACCGAGAATCGGATAAGGGTTGTCGGGTTGAAGGGATTGGGATAGTTCTGAGTCAAAGTCATTGCTTTTGGTATGTCAGCTAATTCCTCTATGCTTACGTCCTCGTTTTCGCAATCTTCAGCCTTTCCGTTATCTTGAATGGTCCAATTGAACACAGATATAATGTAATTGCGTTCTTCTGTCGAATTGCAATATTGCAGCCCCTCTGCTCCCAAAGTTACTCCTGTTTGCAAATCCTGCTGTGACCAACCTATCAGCGTGGCGTCATAATTTTCCACAGAAAGACCGCTGTAAGTTAGTATAAAATCCATCTTGAGAAACCTTATATCCAAGTTTCCAAGGTCCTGATTGAACGATTTTGCATCTTTAAACATATAACTCATACGGGTTACATTTCCCGTATCCCAACCCCCAATGTCCTGATTAAATGAACTGGCAGCTTCAAACATTCCTCTCATATTTTGGACATTTCCTGTATCCCATTTTCCAATATCCTGATTGAATAAATCCGCTGCATAGAACATATAATTCATATTGGTGACATTCCCGGTATCCCAATCCCCTATGTACTGATTGAATGAGCCGGCACCACTAAACATTTGACTCATATCAATGACATTCCCGGTAACCCAATCCCCTATGTACTGATTGAAAGACCCGGCACTATTAAACATTTTACTCATATCGGTGGCATTTCGGGTATCCCAGTCGCCAATATCTTGATTAAAAGAACTGGCAATCCTAAACAAATCTGCCATATTGGTTACATTTCCCGTATCCCAATCCCCTATGTACTGATTGAATGATTTGTTATAGTAAAACATACGATACATATTTATAACATTCCCGGTATCCCATTTTCCAATATCCTGATTGAATGAATCCGCTGCATAGAACATATTTCTCATACTGGTGACATTCCCGGTATCCCAACTACCAATATCCTGATTAAAGGAAGTTGCATTGCTAAACATACTTTCCATATTAGTGACATTTCCGGTATTCCAGTCTCCAATATCTTGATTGAAAGAATTGGCAAACCTAAACATATTTACCATATTGGTAACACTTCCAGTATCCCAGCCTCCGATATCCTGATTGAAAGACTCGGCAATATTAAACATACTTGTCATATTGGTAACATTTCCTGTATCCCAATTTCCAATATCTTGATCGAATGATTCCGCTGCATTGAACATATAACTCATACTGGTGACATTCCCAGTATCCCAATCCCCTATGAACTGATTGAAGGCACTAGCACTGGTACTAGCGCTTAAAAACATACCTTCCATATTGGTGACATTTCGGGTATCCCAGTCACCAATATCCTGGTTAAAATCCACTGCTAGTTCAAACATATTTCTCATATCGGTTACATTTCCAGTATCCCAATCACCAAGATCCTTATTGAAACTCATTGGTACGTATACCTGAAATGTTTTTACACCCGAAAACATACCCCTCATCGTTTTAACGTTTCTTGTATTCCAATCTCCAATATTTTGATTAAAATTCCCGGCACGATGAAACATTTCACTCATATCGATTACATTGCCAGTGTCCCAATGACCAATATCATCATTTATGGATGATGCTCGACTGAACATTCTTGCCAGGCTACTGACTTTCGTCAGATCCGGCGCGTCTTCAGCAATAATACGGAGACGATAAGCGCCAAAGAATGCTTCTTCCATGCTTGACCATTGAATGTCTCCCCACTGTTCAATCTGGAGGATTTTTCCCCGGTCACCGTCATTCGCAAAAAGAATTTGATGGAAACTGCCACTTATATCTAACCGGTATGTCCCGGCTTGAGGAAATGTAATAGTATGGCTATCTGAACCGGTTTCGCTACCGTTGAGACCATTTTCAACCTGTTGCCAGTTGTCGTTGACCTGTTCAACCTCATGCCATTCGATCAAATAATTCAATCCTTTGGCCGGGATAGTGATCTGATTGTCCTCGCTTACACCAGGATTATCAGTTTTCCAGATGGTGTTAAAGGACGCATCCTGAGCTTTTGTTGTTGCAAATGAACAAAAGAGGATGATGAGCATTAATAAGACTATCTGGGGTCTCATAACGTGTAATGTCTTGTTAAGGAAAAGAGAAGGGTGAAAAATAGCATATCAAATAAAACTATATGATTAAAATAGACCTTCTTGAATAAAAATGTCATAACTTTATCCTTTATTTGTCCTAGGCATGGGTTCTATCTCGCCATTACATTTTGGTTGATCAAGATGACTAGCAAAAATACCTTCCTAGTTGCAAAGACGTAATTATAAGTATTAATGTGATAGTTGCTAACTAACTAAGCGATACCCAGATAGGTTTAGGGTAATTATTTAATCAGCATCATCTGGCGGGTCTCAACATGAGCATCGGTCTGTAGACGGTAGATATACAATCCACTAGTCAGATTTGTAGCATCAAAGTTTACATCATACCATCCGGCACTTTTTTGCTCATTAACCAAGGTCGTTACTCGTTGTCCCAATAGGTTGTAAACCTCTAAGTGGACATGTGTCTGCTCAGGCACCGAGAATCGTATTTGGGTTGTTGGGTTAAATGGGTTGGGATAGTTTTGTTTTAGGGTATATTTAATCGGTAGAAGATCAGAGTTTGTTACTGAGGTAGGTTCACAGTTTTCAATTTGACCATCATCATTAATAGTCCAATTAAAAGTATCCTGAATATATTCTCG
>JBBDQY010000050.1:0-31380 GCA_040905745.1 Balneolales bacterium | reverse complement strand
ATCACATGCCAGCTAAAATGTTCCGGGAAACTATTGCGAGATTAAATTCATATTATTTATACGGATTGACGGCAACACCGATGAGAAAAAATAATGATGAGGTTCTTATCCTATATATCGGCAGAATCGCCCGGACGGATAAACTCCCTGTTCTTTTTGACTACAGGGATATGAAGATCGACTACCTGGAGAAGCTATTCAAAAAGCGAAATTCATATTATGAAAAAATCAGAAAAGCCAACCAGATGACCCTGGAAATTTGAAAGCACCCTCAATGATTATGCAGTTAGGAAACTGGTTGACAAAACACTAAATTATTTTGTACTTTGTCAACTAACCCATCATTAAAACCCGTTATGGAAGCAATTAGCAATCGGATAAAACATGCACGTCTTATGAGAGGTCTGTCTTTACAAGGCCTGTCAGACAAGATGGATAATAAGGTGAGTAAACAGGCTCTTCACAAATACGAGAAAGGTACTGTTGAACCTGATTTAGACATGGTTCAGGATATTGCTGAAGCATTGGATCTTAAACCTGACTATTTCTACCGAGAGGTATCGGTTGAAATCAAGGATATTGCATTTAGAAAATTAACTTCGCTAACTAAAAAAGGGCGGAACCGCATTATTGAAACCGCGCGGGATTACTTGAGCCGATATCTTGAGCTGGAACAGATTATTGGAAAACAGCCAAGTGTTAAAAATCCATTGGAAGAATTTACCATCAACAGTAAAGAAGATGTTGAAGAAGCTGCTCAGAAATTGAGGCAAGTTTGGAAACTTGGCACTGATCCGTTATATAATGTTCTCGAACTTCTAGAAGATCAAGGTATTAAGGTGATAGAGTTAGAAGGAGATGATTCTATTGATGGGTTTTCAACCTGGGTGAATCAAGCTATTCCAGTAATTGGCCTAAACTCTCAAAAAAGAGAAAGTCTGGACAGGTACCGGTTTACCGTGTTGCATGAACTTGCGCATCTTTTGTTAGACCTCGAAAGATTTTCATCAAAGGAACAGGAAAAGCTATGTCACTATTTCGCCGGTGCCATGCTGCTGCCGTTCAGTACCATTGAACATGAACTTGGTTTAAAAAGAAAAAAGATTTCCCTGGAAGAACTAAAAGCCATTAAAAAGCAATACGGAATTTCTATGCAAGCCACTGTATACAGGCTCAAGGATCTAAGTATAATCAGTGAAGATGCCTATAGGAACTTTTTCCGATTTATGGCCAGAACCGGCTACAAAAAAGACGAGTCCGGTCTTGCTGTTTACAATGGAGAAGAAGCTTCTCTAAGATTTGATCAGTTATTGGGGCAGGCGCTTGCTGAACAATATATAACCGTTTCTAAAGCTGCAGCGTTAAAAAACCTACGCATAACTCAGTTTAGAAAAGAATTTTTACTGGGTTAAATGAAAGTAGCAGTAACGGACGCTTGTATATTTATTGATCTTTTGGACTCTGAAGCCTTTTTTGGGTATCGGAAACCAGGGGCCAAAATGCTTCCGGTGAAGCATCGAACTTCCAGGTCCAGTTGTATGCAAGCAGCTTTTTTTTACTCATGGATTGAGGGGTGTTAGGAGTATCAGGAGATTGAAAAAGAAATTAAGTCTTTTATAATTTAGGAAACAAGTTGGCCGGTAAGGGGATCTATTTTCTCTGACACTTTTCTGAATCCACACATTTCATAGAATCTAACTGACTTTTCATTCTTTTTGTAAACTTCCAGAGTAAGTATTTCCCTAAGTTCTTTAGCCTTCCCGAGAAGCTTCCCCCCTATTCCTCCACTTTGACAGTCCGGAGAGACAAAAATGGCTGCCAGGGTATTCTCATAAAGGGAAAAAAAGCCTTTAATCGTACCTTCATCGTCATAAACAAACGTTTCCGATCCGGGGATATACACATCTCTCATGTCATCCAACTTCGACTCCCAAAAATATCTGTCCACGAAGTCATGTGCTCGTATTGACGCATCAAGCCAGATGCTTAATACCTGATCTATATCATTACTGGTAAATTCACGTATCATTTGAGTCCAGTTTCAAGTGGTATTTCATTTACATTCAGATTTGCTTCAAATGTAAATATAATCACAATCTTTCTAGGGATTCATCTATCTTGGGTATACAGGCCAATTCTGGTGCTCCCATGATCTTTCCCTTCGAAACCTCGTTTTAACGAACGTTTAACTACTGAATTAGAAGGTTTTGAACGGATCACTTCCTTCAATTCACCAATCTCTTCAGAACGGCTCTTTTACAGCTTTTTGGATGATGCTCGTCAGGTAGCTTTCCAGATTTGTCATACCATTCCTGTAAATTTATTTACCCAATCATAAAGTGAATCCAAATATTTACCCAGAAACTTGTGTGTAGCTTCATCCGTTAAGTTTCCATCATCGTCGAATTTCTTATGGGCGTGATAGACCAGTATTTCTGGTTGAGGCATGCAGTACGAGTTGGTGAATTCAAATGCCTGCCGCAGTTGACTTTGTCCTCGTGCCGTTCCCGTCATACCGGGCGAAGCACCGATAATCCCAACCGGCTTTTCATTTAATGGCGCGTTTTTAGCAGGCCGTGAAGCCCAGTCGATAGCATTTTTGGTTACACCCGGTACTCCGTGATTATATTCGGGCGTTGCAATGAGCAAACCATCAGCCTCACGAATGGCTTCTTTAAATTTACTTACCCGCTCAGGGTCCCCTTGGGCTTCCACGTCCGCATTGTAGAGAGGAATTCCCTCAAGGTCAAATATTTGAATGTTAAGTGATTCGGGAGCAAGTTCTTTAGTTGCTCGTAATAAGGCCCTATTATAGGACCCTTTACGAAGACTGCCTGCGAATGCTAAAATTTCGATGTTACGATTTTTATGTGAAGTTGTCATCTTTTCCTTTGTAATGTTTCCATGGATAAATTGAATTTAAACCTTAGGATTCATGTTAATACACCGGTTGACGCTATTATCGTAAAATCTATGAAAAACATGAGAAATAGCAGGGAGAGAGAATTGAGTCCATTGAACAGCTTCAACAATCTGTTATTGGAATAAATTCCTGATGGTCTGTGCAGGCAGTAAATCAGTCTCGCTAAAATTTCATTTTCGTCACATGGTTCCTAAAACAACAGAAAGTCAAAGTGATCAAGCCTGGCCGGAACTACCGGCTCCTAACGAGTGGCAGAAGTCATTAGAAGTAATACATCTCTGGACACAAATAATCGGAAAAATAAAGCTGAAATACATGCCGCCTCGTAATCATTGCTGCCAGGTTGCTCTGTATGTGTCATCTCGCGGCTTGACTACTTCATTAATTCCCCATCCCTCAGGTGGATTTGAAATTGAATTTAACTTTGCAGATCACAAATTAGAACTTCAAAAAATCAATGGAAAAAGGATCTCCTTTGACCTGGAACCGATGTCAGTTGCCGATTTCTACCATAAAACGTTCGCTGGTCTCAAGCAGCTAAGTATAGAAACTGAAATATATACCAAACCGGTTGAGCTGCCTGATCCTATTGTCCCTTTCCCTAAAGATACCAAGCCAGCACCGTATGATGCGGATACCATACAAAGATTTGGGCTGGCTCTAACAAATATCCAACGTGTATTTGCGACCTTCCAATCCGGATTTTTGGGTAAAGCAAGTCCGATCCACTTTTTTTGGGGCGCCTTTGATCTGGCAGTCACCCGTTTTTCCAGCCGACCGGCTCCTAAACACCCGGGTGGGGTACCCAATTGTCCTGATTGGGTGATGGAAGAAAGCTATTCTCACGAATTATCGAGTGCCGGCTTCTGGCCAGGTACAGGTTTGGGGGAAGCCGCTTTCTATTCGTATGCATACCCTGAACCGAAAGGATACCGTACCGCGGATATCCAACCACAGGAAGCCTGGTATTCTGAAGATCTGGGAGAATATCTGTTGACCTATGAAACGGTGCAAAAAGCCCCAAAGCCTGATGAAGTATTGCTTCAGTTTTTGCAATCAACATACGAAGATGCAGCTACAAAAGGCAATTGGGACAAAAAAGCCCTGGAAAAAGGCCCTGAAATACAATAGTGGATACTATTTGTTTTACTTCATTAACACCTTACCGGCAGACCCTTGTCGTTCGTACCAAGCTGTTTTCATTCCTCTATCAATCAATGAGTGTCCATGCAATCAGTTCTAGTTATTTTTGAAGCTACTGTATTTCTAACCTGACATTTTTGCCCAGTGCTTTAGCGTATTTGCTTAAAGTGGATAGTCGAATATCTTCAGCATGATTCTCCATTCGTGATATCACCGATTTGGTCGTCTTCAACTTTTTAGCGACTTGTTCTTGTGTAGCACCCATTTCTTCCCTTGCCTGCCTGAGGATTACACCTATTTTAAAGTTGAGATACCCCTCTTCGAAATTTTCTGCGAATTCGGGGCTTGTCGCCTTTTTCTGTTCTATGAACCTTTCAAGATCGTCTTTCATTATTTCTTCCTCTTATTATAATCCCGTTTTCGTTGTTGTGCTGTTTCGAGTTCATGTTTGGGAACCTTATTTGCCTTCTTCGCAAAGCCACTTGTTAATACAATAAGCTCTGGTCCATCATAAAATCCCAGCAAGCGAAACGTGTTATTACCCATATTTACCCGAATCTCCCAAATATCGTCGCTACTCTTAAGCTTCTTGAAATACTGAGCAGGAACATGTTCTAATTCACGAACCGTTCGAAGAACCCAGGCGATTTTCCGAGACTGCTTGTCTGTCAGATTAACCAAAAAATCATCAACCGGGCAATTCCCCGATTCAGTTTTATAAAAGGTAATAACGCGCATGATCAAAAGTTAGCATAAATGCGAACATTTGCAAACAGATAATACTTGGCCGGGGTATAATAGGTGTTAATTGTGAAAACGCTCAAGTCATAGAGTCGGATGTGATTTTGTTTGAAATTCTTTCTGATGTTCGTCGAGGTAACCCACCATTCCATCACTTAAAGCGCAAAGGCACTCACCACCTGTTACCCCAATTTTTTGATAGGCTGCTAGTTCTATTGAATTGGACAAAATGATGTCTCCTTTATTGTCGAAAGTAATTATATGTTGATCAAAGAGAGCATCATAGGTCGGAGAAAGTAGTATACCATTTTCAACATCAAGGCGCTCTTCATCAGTTGCATCCTTCCATGGCACAATATGGGATGCAATTAAGATGCTTATATCATCGAATTGCGTTATTGCACATTTATATTCCCAACGATGCAGTATGCTTTTTCGATAAGCACCCTGGCCTACGCGAGAAGTAACTAACCCACTTCGTTCAGTAACAGATGGTCTCAGGTAATCATATTGGGTATCAGGTTCCTGGATAAAAGGTTGAAGTAAATCTTTGTGTGATATTGTTGGAGCAATTTGGTCCAGATCCTCAAGATTAATATCCAAATTTACTCCAACACGTTTAAAGAAAAATTTAATGGCAATTCGTAAATCTCCGTCTCTGTCGTGGGTTTCGAAATAATCAGCATCAATAAATGTGAGTTCCGATATGAACATGACCCGGCCTGTTTGAACATATTCAAACAAGAATACGCGTTTACCATTTTGCAGATGATTACGTAGAGCAAGATTTCCACGAGTAAACTCCATATCCCCTACTTGCCCTTCGCCAGTGTAGCTGAACACATTCTTATTTTCCCATCTATCTTTATAACCGTGTTGTTGCCCCGCTGCACCACTGAAAATGAATATCCATGGATAATTTGCAGTAGGAGATATACCACTTTGACGACTACCACCATATTGATCGTGGAGTAAACTACGCTTATAGATTTGTTTCGGTATAAAGGGAAGTTTTTCCAAGTACCGAGGGGTATTTAATTTGAAATTAATTAAGTGCTATAACGGTCTGACATTTCTGCTGGATAACAAGTAATTTAAACTGAGCAAAAACGCTTGCATGTCCGCAGGAAATACTTGCTATAGCTTATATTTAATGTAATTAGAAATTGGTTCAAAGTTGCAACTATTCATAGACAGGAAAAAATATTACGATGAAAATGGATACACGTTTGTGTACGCAGATAAATAATCTATAAATTTACTCTCATCAAACTAAAGCTTTTTAGTCTCCAGCCATTCATCCAAGACCGATTCAAGCCATCCTACTGCCTTGTTGGATATTTTAAACCTTTTAGGGAGTCTTCCTTCTTTCTCCATACGCCATAAAGTGGTTATACTTACCGATAGCATTTCAGCCAATTCTGCTGGACGTATAATTTTTCTCTTTGAAACCTCTTCTTTAACTGACAAATTAGAAGGTTTTGAACGAATCACTTCCTTCAATTCACTTATTTCTTCACGAATAGCCTCTTTTACAGCTTTTTGGATGATGCTTGTAAAGTAGCTTTCCAGATTTGTCATACCATTGCCTCCTTTTCATCATTGACAGGGTAATTATTGGGATTTCGTTTAACGAATTTACATGTTTCACTGAGTATAATTGAAGAATCCTCACCTGATAAGTTTTAATGATGGTTTAAACCAAGTTGACTGATATTTCCAAACTCGAATCAGGTTAACAGAAGTAATTAACAAATTGTACAAGTATAGGGAACCAATTATGCTATATAGAACAAAATAATATGATTGAGCTACGGACAATGATATCTCTGTTACAAATGACCATGAATATTGGAACCAAATGAGATAGCCAACCAAACCAGTAAAAAGCAGTAGGTTCCAGGTTATTTGAAAATTAATAATCTGTTTCCCATGATTATCAACCCCATCAAATTGGTCTTTTTTTGTTATCCACAAAATGAATGGTAGCAGAACACCCAGTAAAGGAAATAACAAAAAACTAAAAGCAGATATATGTAAAGCTTTTAAATAACCATTGTCTGCTTCTTTCTTGTATTGAAGTAAATCTCCCGGTGATACACCTAAAGCTTTTGCTATTCGAATTACTGTATCTCCTCGTGGTTCGGTATCACCACTTTCTAATCTTTGAATGGTTCGCAAGCTCACATCTGCTGCTTCCGCCAATTTTTCCTGTGATAAGCCCTGACTTGCACGATGATATTTTATGTTTTTTTCTTGTTCTCAATAGCAGATCAAAGTTACATCACATATAATTTATTATAGCAATTCTTCCTTATTAACCCTATTCGCTAATGGTGATTAAAAAATAATTTATGTAACCTATTTTGTGATGTTTATTCGTACTCATAGCAATGGCAGTACAAGAGCACGCTAAGTTGGCATTAGATGAAATTGTAGTTATAATAAACAGATGTTATTATAATAAACAGATGTTATATAACGGTAATCAAAAACCCCAACTATGAGAACCTCACAAACACTCCTTCTCGGTTGCACGGTTTTGCTGCTGATTTATTCAGTAGCTCGTCTTAATGTGTGGCCGGAAACAAATATGGACTCCATCAACGCAGTACTGGGTGATGAAAGTTACATCAGTACCTTTGGCCAAGTTCCGAATAGTTCTGTCACGGACGCCAAACGTATCTATACTCATCTAAGCTATGTTGAGGATATACTGCGCAATTCGCTACCAAATGATATCACACCCAAACAAAAAGAACAGCGACTTGCTTTTTTGGACCACCTTCGAGACTATCGAATGGAGGGTAATTTTCCGGTTAATGACGATCACCCTGACTTTCGCCGCCCGACATTTATTTCAGACAACGGTAATATCTGCGCTGTGGGTTACCTTGTTGAACAAAGTGCCGGCCGTGCAATGGCCGAGCAGATCAATAATCATTACAAGTATAGTTATATTACTGCAATAGATGATCCGGCATTTTTGGACTGGGTTGAAGAGTCTGGATTTTCCGTTGAAGAACTGGCAATGATTCAGCCCGGGTACGAATCTGTTAGAGAGGTGCATCAAAACAACAACCATCTCGAGGCTCCATACATTGCAACATCTGGTGTTACGCTTACAGCAAATGCACTCTACTGGAGTCAGGAGATTACCGATTATACACCGCTTCATAACAATAATGTCAGACAATGGGCTGGCTTGGCCATTGGTACCGGATCAGTGCTGTTTGGTACACTCAATGTGAATACAAAATCCCGCTGGCAAGTAACCGAGCAGAGTGGAATGTGGTATATTACCACAAAGTACGTTGAAACGAATCATTTGAAAACGGTTCTATCGTCTGGACATATTATTGCTGGTACTGCTACATTATTACGATCAGCGTGGAATCTGTTAAATGCAACCTCCCAACGAGAAATAGGCGAATCCGGGCTTTTGGTTACCAATTTTACCCTACCACATGCCAATGGCACCCATACAGTAAGTGGAATCGGTTACCGCTTTACCTTCAATTGAAATCCCGCTACTTTGTCACCGACCCTTTTATGGGCCAAATGGAAAAGGCCGACCTGCTCATCCTCGATGATTTTGGCCTGCACAGCATGGACCAAACCAGCCGCCAGATCCTTATGGACCTGATTGAACAACGTCATGGCAGTCGATCCACCATAATTAGCTCGCAGATACCGGTAAGCGAATGGCACAGTTTTATTGGCGAGGGCGCCATAGCCGATGCCATCCTGGACCGGGTGGTCTACTCTTCTCACCGGATTGATTTGAAGGGAGATTCACTTCGAAAAAAACAAAGCTTGAACTAATGAACTTTAAACCCTAAAATAACGCCATGGAAAGTGGCATAACATGACCGAAATGGGTGGCATAGTATCACCGAAATAGCCAGAAGCTCTTGGAAAACACGAAACCAGTATTGAAGCCCGGAGTATGGATGGAAAAGGCAGCCTAACCATCGACCTGGAAAAACAGGTTGTGATGGGCAAAGAGAATACACCATCTGACTGGATAAATACCTTAAAAAAAACGCCTTGAATGCCGAAGCGATACCGAATACGATGATTTTTGTATTTTTTTGTTATACATGTGGGTAAAAACAGAGTCCATTTATTTTGCCCCATTTAAATGTTAGATGAATTGAGCAGAAAGAGTATTAAATTACCATTTTAAGCTGTGTATTTTCGACTCATTGAGACATTAACACAATCCCACAGTTGTGATAATGTGTTAACAAGCTTGAATTGCTTGTCATCAGAATGGAAATAAACGGTTTGTCATACCATCAATTTGCTTTGTGAAAATACTACGACTCGTGGGATTGATTGAACCAGGTCGTAATTAAGCGGCTGATTTGTTGTAAATCACAATAAATAATTTATGTGAACTTATTATTGAGATGTTTATTCGTACTCAAAATAGCGCTGTGATTGTTAAATCAATGGGAATAAAAGAGTAATAGGTAGTATAAGTTGGCATTAGTTGAAATTGTAGTTATAATAAACAGATGTTATGTGGCGGAACAACGGTCTATATTTTCATATTTCACAAATAATCTCTTTAATCAAAGCTAAACCTGATAGTTATGGAAACACTGGTAATTTTAGAAACTATCCTCCAAATATTTCGAGAGGATGGCTACACACATGTGCAAGGTTATAACAGGTTTGGATATATAAAAGAGACCAATTCTTCGGTTATAGTATCCCGTCAAGATGGTCAAGATACATCTATTGCTTTTGATAAAATCAAACTGGCCATAGACGCTGTAAAAATAGACCGATCGATCTATCATAACGGGCCATCAAGTTTAAGAAATTTTGGTATAACTCATATAAATTCGCCAATATGGTCATTACTTCGACTTGTTCCACTATCAGATTATTAATTCTTATTTCGTCAACTAATCCCAGGAAATGTCTATGCAATACTATTTAATTTTACTTTTTATAATCATTTCAGGTTGTGCAACGCAATTACCTCCAGCTGGCCCAAACTCGATGCCAATGGAACGTGCAAACCAAATAATTATAAGAACTCAAGACGATCCTACGCTAGCATACAGGGGAATCGCTAGTATTCTAACGGATCAAGGTTTTATAATTTCAAGCTCCGATGCTATTTTATTCAATATTACAACCGAACGCCAACATCTGCCTGCCAGTTTTATGGTTGAATCGATCACTAGTAGAGCCACTGTACAAATAAGTTCTCAAATTAGAACCCAAGGAGGCACGACAACAGTTGTTTTAACAGGACGAATATGGATGGGAGGAGCAGAAAGACGAATTAGGCACGAAACACGTAGTGGACAAGATCGAAATTCATGGAACGCGTTACAAAAGATTGCATCAAGTTATCCTGGTGGTCGAGTCCTTTACGCTAGAAATTAGTATTTCATACAGGCCCTATAACAACGATTTCGTGCTGTCAGGTGCTGGTTTCGATGCTTTTCAAAAATGGCATTCCATGAAATATAAACTGTAAGCCGTTATGGTTTAAGGTGGATTCACTTTTTGTTAAATTTTAAATTTAAATCTATTAATTATTAATACTTTATTTTTGAGAATATGAAAGTTCTAAAATCATGTTTAACTATTTCTTTTTTTTCATTTTGGGGTTTTTGTACGTTACAAGCTCAAGACATAACTTTTGATTTGGAAAACGCAGAATTTAATGGAAGTGAAATTTGTGGATTTCCTCTAAATAGTTTAACAAACATACTTGGTAGACCAGATGCGATAGTTGATTCTGGATATATAAGGCAGGAATTAGGACCCGAAATTATTTATCACAGATATGGCATAAATTTTCGGGCTAAACTGATAGAAGATGATCCTAATAAAGGCATTCATTCAGTTATTGTATATTTATCAAGAAGTTGGGATGAAGATCATAATAATCATTATATTGCCTATTCGGGTATCATTATTCCTGATTTAAATGCAAATAATAAAGCCATTGAAATAGAAGAAAAATTTTCTGATAACATTGCTGTTACTATATCTGCTGAAGAAAATAGAAAAAAACGTGAAGAATGGTTGGAAATCGGTCTTGAGCCACTTGAGTCCATGTATTTTCATGTAATTAAAACTGATCATCATAAACACTCTCTCTTCTTTTATTTTGAAAGTGTCACAAAATTTCTTGAAAGAATATATATAGAATGTCACTAGTATTCAGTTAATTATCAAGTAAACACTTCATGGCTACAGCGAACAAGGGTATAAAACATATTACTTACAGTGCTTTCCGCAAGTTTCGAGTTTTTAGCAATCCTATTCTTGGTGCATAGTTAAGGAGCTTCATAATGTTCTACGCTTCATACTCTAGACCGTCGATATGTCAAATATGTTAATCGCTCTGCCATATAACAAGCATTTCCTGCTGACGTGAAATCCATTGTTCGGGCACGGTCGCCACGCAGCAGAAATGCTGAACCGTTAGATGTCTTAGATTTATAGCCTCTGAATTTTTAGGCAATTGTTTTAATTTAGAAATGTGCCATCAACTAAAATGAAATACGATGATATTTTCAATACTGTTAATAACTGGATATTCCGGAGCAAACTGACCCCCTCAGTCTCTAGCTCGAAGAAAACTCTTCGGGTGTGTCATTCCGGCACATGCTGACCCCTCATTAAACTTAAAATGGAAGCAATTCCGGAGCATGTTGCCCCCTATTATATGATGGGACATGGTATTCCGGATCATATTGACCCCCCTTTTTTGTTTGGGTTTTTGGTTTATTTAGCAGTCTTAACTGACTTCTAAATATAGGACTAACGATGGCAGGAAAACCAAAACCCATGAGCCAAATAAAACAACTATCAAGAACACTTGGTCTAACAAAATATGAAATACCAGTTGGATATTCCGGAGCAGTCATGGCCGACGTTCAACCATTGTATCTTGTATCCAGTCAATTACCTGTAGCCAGCTGGTATGAAATCTTTGTGGAGGAAACGATAGCCGATGCTATTCTGGACCGTTTAATCCATACTTCATACCGTATCGAACTAAAATCATCCACTTCATGGAAAAAATATCAATAACCTGTAACTCCTTTTGTTGTACATTTTTTTGATTTGTATTGCAGGGATCGATTGTTTAGATAACTAACATGTTGGCATTAGTTGAAAGAGTAGTTATAATAAACAGATGTTAGGTGTAATCTTAATTGATTAATTCAGAAAAAAACTATGAAGATAGAATACATTATAGTCAAGGAGAAAACCGAAATAAGTAGTATTAAATCAACTTTTATAAAGCTTCTCGAGACTAATAATGATATATCAATCGATGATGGAGTTATTACCTATTCTGATTGTAAAGCAGATTTTGTATTAACTAGTGAAGAGAGTGATGATAAAAGTGAGATAATATTTCATCTGATAATTGAGTCAGATACAGAAGTTGAAAAGGATCTAAAAAACCTAAATGCTGTTTCCAGAGGTATTAGAAAAACAGTAAAGGAAACCGGTCATCCATTCCATTTTAATACAATTTGGGACGAAACTTCCCAGCACTATTGCGAAAAATCCTATCCTAGGATTAATACGGTGGAAAACCTAATGAGAAAGTTAATTTTTCAGTTTATGCTAAAAAGTATAGGTAGCAAATGGATAAAAGAGGCTTTTCCAATAAAGTTAAAACAAAAGATCAGTAGGACTGCTGAAAAGAATGATGTTGAAAATTTTATTAAAGATTCCCTCTATCTTGCTGATTTTATACAATTAATTGAGCTACTATTTGAAAAATATACTAAAGTCCAAAGTGTAGCTGAATTATTCTCAAAATTAGAAAAGGTAGAAGAGATCGAGGAGTTAGAAAAACTCAGAGAACTTAGGCCAAGATCTAATTGGGAAAGATACTTTTCTGATCTAATTGAATTTGAAAACTTAAATGACACCTGGGTAACATTATATAAATACCGAAATACAGTAGCTCATAATAAATTGATTAGCAAAAGTGATTATGAAGAAATTATCAAGCTCACAAACTTGGTTAAAGAAAAACTAAACCAAGCGTTAGAAGAAATAGACGATATCGAAATTCCTGAGGAAGAAAAAGAAGATATTTCAAGCTTTACTTCAAAATCAATGCAATCAACTCAATTTTGGAGTGACCATAATAAAGCTGATTTAGCTAGTAATGATGCATTTGTTGCCGGATCACTTGCTATACACAGTCAAAAGTGTAGAGAATGTTATAAGACGATAGACTTTACATCTGGAATAAGTATAGATGGATTATGCGAAGAATGTAGATTGAATAATACTCTAAGTGCTGGAATTCAGTTTGACAGAAGATGTAACGAATGTGGAAAATCTATAGAAAATGATTTTGTATTTGGTTTTAGTGATGATCTCTGTTCTTCATGTAGAATTAAGACTCAAAGATTTACTGTAACTAATTTTGATAATCAAAGTCTATTAAATCAAAATTTTGCTACCCCAAATTATTTCGGGATGTGCAAGAATTGCGGTAAATTATTGCCAGTGGGGTCAACAGAAACGTATTGCAAAGATTGCGAAAAATAGATTACACCTAACAATGCGTTTCGTGCTGACCGGTTCGGGTTTTTCTCCTACATTCAGGTGAATCGCCCGGCAGCACAAACGCTGAACCGTTATGTGACTATGATAAAACTGACTAAAATGGATAAGACTGACAATGTAAAATTCTGTGCAGCAGCTGTGATAGATCTGCTAGACTTCTCTAGCCATCTGGAGGTGGGTGGCTCTGATCTTAGGACCACTGTAGGAGCTGAAGCTATAGAGCGACTTGAATATTTACGAGAGGCTCAACATTTAATTGATGCTGAAAGAAAAAAACGACCCGACTACTATTCAGATTCATTTGGTATGATCCGTATTAATGATGCACTAATTCTTACAATTGATTTGCCAGACTTTTTAAAACCATCAATTGGTGACATAGTAAAAAGGGGTACATCACTTGGCGAATTTGACGAATATTTTAATATGGATAAATACTATGATGACGATGAAGAAGGAGAGGCTCGATTCTTAGCTGATTATGAAAAAAAACGTATTGAGACTTCTCGGGATTTGACAAAATTTGTAGGTCTCGTAGCCAGAGTTCATTCATTTATATCGAAAAAGGAAAATGAACAGATTTATCCAGGCCCGCGAACAGTTGTTTGTTCAGGATTTAGAAGACCATTAAAGAACGAAGATAAATTAGATCATTTATCTGCAAACTTTGCATTTTCGAATGCTTACACGGCTGAGCGTCATTTGCACGGTACTAAATTATTTGTTGATACTAACATTCTTGAAATGATTAGCTCAGATAAATTTTCTAGAAATGTTATACGCAAAGCTTCTTTTGAACGATCTCGAGTACCAAAAGCTTATCTAAACCCAAAATGGGAATTCGACTCAACACCTTCTTCACTGGTGCAAAGGGAAGAAATTAAAGTTTCACTTTTTAGAAAGACCTATCATTTTCTAGAATTAGATTCGAGTCGCGTTGAATACTTACAATCAGTAGCCCATCTGTACACAGTTTTAAAAGGTGAAGAGGAGCCACATGAAGATAAAAAACGTTTTACCAAATGGATTTTAAACATCTATCTTGATGAATCCTCAAATCCAGACAGGCTGGGCTTTAGTGGTCATGGTTTGGAAAGTGATATTGCTTGGCTTGAACAAATAGTTCGCACCGGTACTTCTGATGCGGATAAAGAAAGACTTGAAGAGATAAAGAAGAACCCATTTTATCACTTACCAATGGAGGAATAAACAACATAACAAGACGTTTCAAGCGGATCTTAATAGCGTGAGTTGCCTCTTAGAAGTTTTCGGTCGTTATCGCCGTTGTTAAAAATCATCTTGTTAAAACCACTTAAACGCTGGGTCGTTAGTGCATACAAACCTTATAGAGAACATGGAACCAATTCTATCAGTAGCGCCACAATATAGAGGATCAATGACTTTTCACCGGAGAAGGAGATAGTTATTCAGTGAGTGTGTCTGTGGGGTAACAAATTAGGGCTCCATTGTGTAGTTTTGAATCGCTAAAAAACCAAAACACACAAAAAAGGAGCCCTAAATGGAAATAACCAAGTTACAATTGAAAACTCTGATTGGCAATCATATCAAACGGGTAGTGTTTCAAAAAGTGTGTCCGGGCTCCGCTGTGCAGGAATGAATTGTCAAGGTACTGAATCCTTTGATTCAATTCATCCCCTCCGGATCCGGAGGGGATGAATTTTTAAACAGTTGTTTCTCATAATGGATATTCCGGAGCATGCTGCCCCCCCTCACCCCGCAACCCCGCTCACAAACGTTTCCACAAACCCTCTCATCCTTCTTGTAATCCGCTCCGCCGCGCCAGCTCGTTGCTTTAGGGCCGGGCGTTTGTTCATCATGCCGATTACATCATCGCGAAGTGGGGGCTTCTCGGTGAATAAATACTCCCCGATCACCTCCTCAAGGCGGTTCGCGTCCAGGTTCTCTTCGTTGCTGAGGGCGTCGAAGGCCAGTTTGCGCTGGGCTTTCCAGAACGATTCGAACTCATCGGCGATATCATCCGAATCGGTGATCTCAGGAAGGTTCTCACGGATAAACTTCTCGATAAGCTCCTTCTTGCTGCGCAGTTCGGCATCACCGGCCATGAGTTCCAAGATGGACTTGTGCTGCTTCTCGCGGTCCTCCGGTGCGGCGTCTTTAAATCGGGCAAGAAGGTTAAGGATATAGGCAACATTAATCTCATCGCGGTGGATCAATTCAAGCTCAAAATCGACATCCTGTAAAATCGAAACTTTCTGCTTTGCCGTTTCCTGCTTGGTCTTGTCGTAGAGGTCAAGGTATTTGCTTTTATAATCCTCAAATCGCTGCTCGTCCATCGACAGGTCATGGAAGTCAAATTCGGTAAATGTGATGAGAACGTTTTTCAGACGCATCAGCTCGCGGAAGGCCTTGATGAAGGCCAGTTCGTCATCCTCGCTCTTCAGAAGGTTCACGCTGTCGACGGTGGGGGCGATCTGCAGCAGTTCTATGAAAGCCTGATTGAACTTTGCCACGTATTCCTCATACGGACGCAGGATGATTTCATCCCTGGCATCCAGGGTGGAGAACAGGGTGATGGCCTCGTCGGTGGCGGACTTTAAATTTCGGAAGCTCACAATCTGCCCCTGGCTCTTCAGCTCATCCAGTACCCGGTTGGTGCGCGAGAAGGCTTGCAGCAGGCCATGGTACTTCAGATTCTTGTCTACATAGAGGGTGTTGAGGGGCTTGCTGTCGAAGCCGGTGAGGAACATGTTCACCACCAGCAGCACATCGATCTGCCGGGCCTTCACGCGCTTGGCGATGTCTTTATAGTAATTATAAAACGAATCACTGTCCCGGGTTGTGTAATTGGTGCCGTATTGTTTGTTGTACAGTTCAATAAACCGCTCCAGATGATCCCGGGAGTGCTGGGTATCGTAAGCGGACTCCGGCTCGGCGGCCGTCAGAAACTCTTCATCCTCAATGAAACCGACAGCGTCTTTGTCATCCTCATTGGATGGATAAGAGAAGATAGTGGCCACTTTCAGGTTGTGCAGGCCTTCTGCTTTTTTCTTCAGAAACAGATCGTAATATTCCACTAATGCCGGTATGCTGGATACGCAAAAAATGGCCGTGAACTTGCGGTTGTGGGTCTTGCGGTCATGATGGGCGATAATATAATCGACGATATTGTTCAGACGCTCGGGGGCATTCATCACCTCGGCTTCATCAATAGCCTCTACCTCGATATCCTGGATGAGTTCTTTTTTGCGGAAGGTGCTGATGTATTCGATGGAAAACTTCAGCACATTCTTGTCACGGATGGCGTCGGTGATCACATACTTGTGCAGGCAGTCGCCGAAGAGCATGCCTGTGGTGCGCTTGCCGAACTCATTGCCCCCGGCGTTCTTCTCAAAGATGGGCGTGCCGGTGAAGCCGAACATCTGGCAATTCTCAAAGAAGCCCTTGATGGCCTTATGGGTCTTGCCGAACTGGCTCCTGTGGCACTCATCGAAGATGAATACAATGCGTTTTTCCTTAAGGCCTTCCAGCTTGCCCAGGTACCGTTTCTTGCTGACGGCCGTATTGAGCTTTTGGATGGTGGTCACAATGATCTTATTGTCTCCGGCCAATTGGTTCACCAGAGCCCTGGTGTTGTTGGTGCCGTCAATGCTGCCTTTGCTGAAGCTGTTGAATTCTTTGGTGGTTTGGTTGTCCAGGTCCCTGCGGTCTACTACAAACACCACCTTATGGACCTCAGGCAGGTTGGTTAGGATCTGCGCGGTTTTGAAGGAGGTCAGCGTCTTGCCCGATCCCGTGGTATGCCAGATATAGCCGTACTTGGGTTCGGTGGCCGACTTCTGCGTCCTCACCCTTTCGATGATAGCCTCGGTGGCGTAGAACTGGTACGGCCTGAGCACCATCAGCATTTTCTCCGATTCGTTGATGACCACATACTTGGTGATCATCTTGGAGATATGGCACGGCTCCAGGAAGAGGTCGGTGAATTTGGAAAGCTGGGTGATGATCTTGTTATCTTCGCGCGCCCAATAGAAGGTCTGTTTAAAGGTGCGGCCTTTGACGGAGTTGTTGGCGTAGTATTTGGTATTAACCCCGTTGCTGATGACAAAGACCTGAATGAACTGGAACAGCCCCTGACCGGCCCCGAAGGAATGGCGCTCGTAGCGGTTGGTCTGGTTGAACGCTTCCTTTAGCTCCAGCCCGCGCCGCTTAAGTTCAACCTGCACCAAAGGTAGACCGTTGATCAGGATAGTCACGTCATAGCGGTTCTTATAGCTGCCCTCCATAGTCACCTGGCTGGTGACCTGAAACTCGTTCTGGCACCAGTGGATCTGGTTGATCAGCTGCACGGTGCGGGTCTCGCCCTGTTCGTCTACATACGGTACCCGGTCGCGCAGGATGCGGGCCTTTTGGAAGATATTACCCTTGTTGATGTAATTGAGGATCTGCCTGAAGTCGTTATCGCTCAGACTGGTCTTATTATGCTTTTCCAGCTGATTTTTCAAGTTAAGCAGCAGATCAGCCTCGTCTTTGATGACCACCCGATTGTATCCCAATTTTCCAAGCTGGGTTACAAGGTTGTTTTCGAGTATTTGTTCGGGTTGGGAGGTCATTAGGTTGTTTGTCTGAATCACGGATTAAACGGATTACGGGATTTCACGGATTGGACCTCCCATCGGTGCAATCCGTGATTCAGACAATAATTAGTATAGGGTTATAATACGAGTCTTCTAAAGGTTAATGATTTGCTTCCAAAATTGATTAGTAATCCAACTTCCATTTTATAAGCTTTGAGGTAATTTAAAACTTGAGCTATGTGCACATCTTCTAACTTAATAATGGCTTTGAGCTCTACCAATATCGTATTTTCTACAATAAAATCAGCTCCTTCTCGTACCAATGGGTTCGGGCAGATTTTTATAAAATATAAACTGTTCTACTTCCCGCGCAAACTCTAAATTCATTTGACCCATCTCACAGGCCAACGCACGCTGGTATATCACTTCCTGAAAACCATTTCCAAAATAACCATGTACCACAAAAGCAGCTCCAATAATCTTTTCTGTGATGTCTTTATATTTCATTTTAATAATTTCTGTATTTCTATATGCATTCCATTTGTTTGATCAATGATTACAAAGGGAACGCCATCCATGTAATCCCCCTAATCCGTTCAATCCGTGATTCAGACGAACATCTTTTGGAGTAAGCCTTTTTTCCATTGCCGGGTGTGCTCGATTTGTTGGGTTACCTGATCTATTTTTTTATAGAGGGATGAAAGGAAGGCGGCTATTCTTTTTTGTTCAGGTAAGGAGGGTAAAGAAATACGGCATTTACCAATTTCACCAAGATTAATCTTTTGCGGAAATGCAACGTGAATAGTCCTTTTCCACAATTCTCGTTGAAAACGAGAATTGTGGATAGCATAACTTAAAAATTTACCATCGAAATCGGCTCTTTGTTTTAATAGTGCTAAGCTTACATAAAATGATGCCCTTACATCCCAATCGATATATTTGGCGACGCCTATGCTACCTATTCTCGTCATTAATATATCTCCACTTTCTAACCTCACTCTTTGATTTTCTTTTTCAAAAACCTTCTCAGAGATATATTTAGTGGATGAGAACTGGTTCGCACTAATATGTTCAACGCTGTAAAAGGGTATTCCACTTTCTACATATTTCGGCGTTTGATGCGTGCCATCATAGATATTTGTTACCTCCCCCAACTTCTTCTCTTCCCAATCCGGATAGTCCTCTCCCTTCTCATCCTTGAATCGGATTTCCTGACTAAACAGCTTCTGCATCACCCCTTTTTTGTACCGCTCCAGCTTTTCTTTCTTTTGTTGCAGCATTTGGATGCGTTTGTCTACAGCGGTGAGGAAGGTGGCGATTTTTTGCTGTTCTTGAATTTTTGGAGAATGAAACCTAATATTAAAATAGTCTTGATTTCTAATATGAACTTGAGTTGATCCAACCATAATTGTCCGCATTACCTTTCGATAATTGAAACTATTCGAATAATGAATCAGGAATTCTCTAACAACTTTATTCATATCAAGTTTCAAAGCATAAACACCTTGTGCTAAAATGTATGATTTGTTACTCTTAAACTGAACTAAATAACCAATGTTAGGGCCACTGGGTACCAAGTCTCTTAGTGTTGTAATTAAATAGGATTCATCTATAACACTTCTGGGGTTGTTAGAAAAAAAAGTAGGGTTACAATATGTTGGAGAATGCTCGTCCAGCAATAATCTCCCACCACGAGAAATTGCTTTTTTGGGAATTACTTCACAACCAGAATATGAAACAAAATCCTTTGGTTTAAATGAAGCACCACCTCTGTGATCAATAATAAAATCACCCAACTTAGTCTCAACCCACTCCCCCTCAAACTCAGGAAACCTCAACTCCGGTATTACTGCATCTTTGACTTCTATCATATCAAAACGGCGTTGAAATATTCAGTTCCCGGCAATAGGCCGCGATCTCTTCATTGGTTGATTCCAATTCATCATCCAACCCCTTCAGTTCCGCGGCCACTTCATCTAGGTCAACCGGCTCTTCCTCTTTGAAGGTATCCACATAGCGGGGGATGTTCAGGTTGTAATCGTTCTCCTCTATTTCCTCCAATGGAGCCGCATAGCTATACTTGTCCATCGTCTCACGGTTGCGGTAGGCGCTGATAATGCGTTCCACATCATCATCCCGAAGGGCGTTCTGGTTGCCGTTTTTGATATAATGATCATCTCCACTGGCGTCGATAAATACGATATTATCATCCACCTCCCGGCACTTTTTCAGCACAAGGATACAGGTAGGGATGGAGGTGCCGTAAAAGATATTGGCCGGCAATCCGATCACCGCGTCCACCACATTCATTTCCTTGATCAGGTACTCCCGGATGATGCCTTCGGCGGCTCCCCGGAACAGCACCCCGTGGGGGAACACGCTGGCCATGATGCCGTTATCGGCCAGCTGGTAGAGCATGTGCTGCAGGAATGCGTAATCCGCCTTGGTCTTCGGGGCCAGGCGGCCGTACTGGCTGAACCTCTCATCCCCGCTGTTCAGGGGGTTGGCATCACTTTTCCAGTGGGCGGAGAAGGGAGGGTTGGCCACCACGGCCTCAAACCGCTTCTCCAGATGGCGCGGGTGTTCCAGGGTATCCTCCTGCTCAATATGGAACTTCCGGAAATGCACATCATGCAGGATCATATTCATCCGCGCCAGGTTATACGTGGTGCGGTTCTGCTCCTGTCCGTAAAACTCGCTCACGGCGGCCTCTTTGGACACGCGCAGCAGGAGCGAACCGGACCCGCACGTAGGGTCGTAGACGGACCGTATCTTAGTCTTACCCGTCGTCACGATCTTGGCAAGGATCTTAGACACTTGCTGAGGGGTATAGAACTCTCCGGCTGATTTACCCGCCCCGGCGGCGAACTTAGCGATCAGATATTCATAAGCGTCGCCCAAAACATCCGAATCAATATCCTTAAGGTTGAAATCAATCTTATCCAGATGGATCAGGATTTTTACGATGATCTCATTCCGGGCACCCACCGTCCGGCCGATCTTGGTTGAGTTCAGATCTAAATCTTCAAACAGGGCGTTGAAATCCTCCTCGGACTCCGTGCCCATGGTGCTCTGCTCAATATGATTCAGCACCGCCTTCAAATCTTCCAGGATGTAATTGCTCTCGCTTTCGGTATCGGCATTACCCTTGGCGGCCAGCACAGAAAACAACTGGCAAGGCTCCAGAAAGTACCCCAACTTTAAAAGCGACTCTTCCTTAATGGCATCGAGGGTTTCCCTCTCCGTTACTTTTTTAAAGTCGGTTACTTCTTCACCCTTAAGGAGTTTATTAGCATACAGGTACTGCTTTTCGGACAGGTATTTATAAAAAATAAAACCGAGTATATAGTCGCGGTAATCGTCCGCACTAATTTTGCCTCTTAACAGATTGGCTATGCCCCACAGTTGGGACTCAAGACGCTTTTTTTCTTCTTCAGACATTTTGGTCGTTGTTGTAATTAGCTAATCAATATGAAGGATTTTATAAGCAATTAAAGAAGAAGATAATTTAAAACATTAAGCCTTATTAACAAATCAATTGCTGAGAATCTTATCCAGTGTTTCGTTGATTATATAAACGGGAAATGTAAGTGTTGTTCACCCTGTTGGCTGAGCGAAATGAGTGGGGAAGCGTCATGTTGACAAACAACCTGTCTTTCTCCGAGTGAGAAGCTATATTAAAGGATCGATGAATATCGCAGCGGCCACTAGATCGTCTGGTTCCCCACAACGTTATCCTGAAATTGAACCTGCCGAGTTACCATAATGTCGATTCTTGTCTTACCATATGTTTTTAGACTAGGGTACGCACATATATGGAATGTGGCCTAATGAGCGCCGAAATAGCCCTTAGTTCTAATTCGTGTGTATCATGTTTTCTTGTTTGAATTCTTTCTTAGCTAAAAGCTGCTAAATTGTTTCTGCTGTTTTCTGAGAACTTAATAATAGATGTATCAGTAGTTATAATTGGACAATTTAAAGAAATAGCTGATGCTACAATTATCTTATCATTCACTTCATGATTTTTCAAACTATCATCAATTTTTAATACCTCCATCATAACCTCAATATCAATCTCCTTTATTTCAACATGGGGAGAATTTTTTATTGGATCAAATATTTCAAACTTAAATTTTTTTACAAATTCATCATCTAGAAACCATATACGGTAAATTTCTATAAACACCATCGATGGTATTGCCAATCTGTAAATAGAATCAATATTGTATATTGAATCGTAAATAATATCATATGCTTTTTTTGAAAGAATATTATCACGATCAAAAATTAAACTAAATGAAGAGATAAGAGAGGTAGTATCAATAACGAACCGTTCTGTCATAATTAAAATCTTTTAAATTATATAGTAGATCGTTTAGGTTTTCTTCTAAGTTTAAATCATTCATTTTGGTATGATTGAGCATGTATTCTACAAAATCCATGTCTAACGAGTGAATACTTAGGTACATGTTTTTTTGAAGATCATAAACTTTTTCGGTCAATTCATCAGTGTCATTGATAGGGTCTTTTTTTATGTTTAAAAGTGAAATAGATAAATTGTAAGCACAGACTATTAGTTCATAATTCCAGGATTGGGAAAGGCTAATTAAATTTTTAGTGTTATCATTTGAAGGTGTATCAAAGATTAAATATCTAATTATTAGGGTTGCGTCTATGGAGTTTATGCAATACATAAATATATTTATTATTCTAATGCTTTTTTAATCAAATCCGTTGATTCAGTACGATCTATTCCAGTTTCATTTGTGTCAGAATTGATTTCGTCCGTCCCTTTATTTTTATTTACAAAGGCTTTATCAATTGTTGCTTTTGGTTCATTTTCTGAAGCTTTTTCTAGCAGATCGTATGACATCTTTAATATTTTAGCAGCATTATATTCTGATAATACACCTATGGTACTAACTGCCTCTTCTGTAAATGGTAATAGGTTATCCTGACCATTATCATCTATTTTATATTCTTTAAGATACTTTTTAATGAGAAGAATAGCGTGATCTTTATTTAATTTATCAAACGGAATAATATGTTTAGAGACCATTTGAGGTGATATTGGGGCACGATTTTCCATTCCTGATTGAGCCCAAGCATCATTAATCAATCTTTGAACACCTGCATGTAAAACAAGAAGAAAATTATAAAAACCAACTTTTGAATTATAATATAATCCATCATATAAAACTGATCTTAATTCTAAAGCAAAATCCTTTTTTTGCCTAGCACTCTGAAAATCTGGAATACGCTCAAAGTCATCAACTAATATATAAGCGCCATTAAACCCGGCTGCTGAAAAAAATAAGACCATATGATTAAATATAAAATTAATCTTGTCGTCAACTTTAGTTATGTTTTTATAGTAATCTGCAAAATCATTTTTTGTAGATAAAGTCGCAAACATGGATGTTGAATGACTAAGATGAAGAGGAAAATCTGAAGGTAATTTTTGAGCAAATGTGTTTTTTTTTATCTCATTGTAAATATCATATATACCTATTTTATTTTCCTCAAACCAACTTTTATTACTAAGTAATTCTATTAGTTTATTTTCATCATCTTCGTGCAAGATGTCATGATTTGGCATTAAATGGGAAATAGCTTCTAGTCTTAAATACGACATACTACTTTCAATTAAATTTGAGTTTAATATTGCCGAGAATATTAAATCAACAAATTTAATAAAAGATTTTGTTCTGCCTCCGGGTTCTGGAGCTACATTTAGGGAGAAACATTTATTTTGTTCGTCTGATAGGTCTAAGCAATAATCCTTATTAATTTTATTTTGTAAATTAATTAAAAAAGCAGATTTACCATTACCACGACCTATATAAGAGGTATCTATTATGTAGCCTAATCGAAGATGAGTTGGGTCAGATTGAGGTACTTTAATAAAATTATTTATGATATGATCAAATTCCTTATCTCGAATTTGATGTTCATAGATATCACCATTTATTCTCTTATCTTGAGATTCCTTATTCACAATTGGTTCTGATGGAAAAGGATTCTCTTTCAGATTAAAATGCTCATACTTTGCGATCAGATTGTTTTGATATGTTGCTTTTGGTTTTCTTAAAAACTTAGACATTGTTAAATATTTTTAGTTATATCAATTGCTATTATATTTCGGTATTTGCCTTCAACCATAACTGGTTCTTGTTTAAGGTATATTGCTTTAGTTTCTTCTGGAAGCTTATCCACTTCGAGAGAAATTTTGATTTTTAAGGTGCCGTTCAAGTTCAATTTGTAAGCATGATTCAATAGATCTTCAAATTTCCTTTCGGAAATTTTCATTTTATAGCATACCACTTCCCGAAGTGATGCTATATTTATAAAATAACTTCTGTAAGTTTTTCTTAAATCAAAGTAAGTCTGAACTAGATAGTCAACAAATTTCTCTTGATTTACTTCACCTTTAGGATTGTGTATATATATGTTTTTTTTTCCAAAATGATATATTGATTCAAAATCTTTAGATTTAATATTTTCTTCTATAAGAGAAATTGGATAAACGATTTTACCATTAAAATCAGGGTAAAACTCCGTGGCATGCACAATTTCTAATTGTTTAGCTCTGTATACCCATAAATCAAAAGCCGACATTGAAAATTCAAATTTATACAATTCCTTTAAAAAGTAATTTATCCAAAAATCTCTGAATCTTTTTGTAATAACATTGTATTTTTTTGTATCAAATGATTCTAAGGAGTTACTTGATATTGTCGGGGGTCACGAGTATTCCCCACCCAAGGTCATTAGTATTCCCCACCCCGGGGTCATGAGTATTCCCCATGCGGGGCCATAAGCATTCCCCACCTAAATAAATCCTTGTGGCTGGGTTTAAGCCCACAGGAATTTACCTTTCGGAGTTGAGCACTGATTTTGCTTTTTTAGGTTCTTCCATTTCAAGATGAACCCTAAATGCAAAGTATCATGGGCTATAACCCTCAAGGTATTATGAATATTTACGAGATGATTCGCCGTCGGCACCAAGGCCAGAGCATCAGTGGCATAGCCAAGACACTGAATCTGGACCGCAAAACAGTCCGCCAATATATCCGATCGGCCATGCAGGCCGGTATCAGCATGGAAGATCCTCTAGAAGAGGAATCGGTGGTATTGGCCAGACTACGGGCTATTATCCCATCCCCGGAGCGGCATAAGCCGGCTGCCGAGCAGTTTGAGCCTCACCGGCAGGAGATTATGGCCATGGTCGAAGACCGTCATGCTCCCCTGACCCTGAAGTCGGCCTGGCAGGTGATCTGTCACCGTTATCCGGAGATCACCGCTTCCTACAGCAGCCTTAAACGTCTGGCCCGGGGCTGGAACCCCGAGGCTGAGCGCTCAACATGGCGCCATGAGACACCGCCGGGCAGGCAAAGCCAGATCGACTATGCCAAGGTGGGCTTGCTCTATGACGAGCAAACCGGACGCCAGCGCGTTGTGTATGCATTTATCGGTACGCTCTCATGGAGCCGCTATAAATTTGTAGAGTTTGTTTTTAGCCAGGATCAGCAAAGTTTTGTGAGCTCCCATGTAAAGATGTTTGCCTTCTGGGGCGGAGTGAGTGAACTGATGCGCATTGATTGCTTGAAAAGCGGGGTCATCAAAGCCGATCTTTTCGATCCGGTACTTAACCCGTTGTACCGCCAGATGGCCGATCATTACAGGTGTTTTATTGATCCTGCCCGCCCGGGTAAGCCTAAGGATAAAGGGAAGGTCGAGCGGGCCGTGAAACCTGTCCGGGATCTGTTTCGCCGGCTCAAAGCTCTTGATCCCAACCTTAGCCTGGCCGGAGCTAACAAAAAAGCATTGCACTGGTGCCGCTATGAAAATGGTCTTACCCGCCACGGCACGACCAGAGAAAAACCTTATGAATGCTTTGACATTCAGGAGCGCAAAAAGCTTTTACCCCTGCCGGAACAGCCCTTTGAACTGGCCCGGTGGAAGCAGGTTAGGGTCCATGTTGATCAATACGTTCAGTACGAGAAAGGCTACTACAGCTTACCTAAACGATATGTAGGTCAAAAGCTCTGGCTACGCGGTCTACCGGATCACATCGAGCTGTACGATAAGAATTTCCAACTGATTAAAACCTACCTGTGCGGCCCCACTCGCCGGCACAGTGACCCTACCGACTTTCCAAAAAATATTCAGGTTATGATGGATGATTATTCGGTGCAAAAGCTCATAGACAAAGCTAAAAAGATAGGCCCGGATACCGCGGCCTACATCCAGGCGATACTGCAACCCCACGCCATGCAGAACATGCGCAAAGCCATGGGCATCCTGGAGCTTGCCGGTAAGCATCCTGTCGAAACTGCCGAGGCCGCTGCCCGCCAGGCGTTACAGAACAGCAACTTCACGTATAAAGCGTTCCGTCGTCTGCTTGAGGCTACTCAGGCTGAGCTGCCCATCCCCATTCATGAACAAACCCGCGAGTGGGTACGCCGCGCGGATTACTTTACTCACACCTCAGACACCTAAACCTTACATAATTATGCAAACTCATCACTTTGTAAAACAACTTAAACAACTCAAACTCTCCGGTATGGCGGAACAATTGGAACTCAGGCTGCTGGAAGCTCAGAAAAACAGTCTTGACTATACCGGTTTCCTGGCGTTGCTGCTCAGCGATGAACTGGAATGCCGTGACCAGCGTAAAATCGAACGATTGTTAAGCCAGGCGCAATTTGGTAATCCGCAATGTCTGGAAGAATATGACACAAGCCTGTCTACGGGATTAAATCCGACCCTGCTGAGGGAACTGGCCACCTGTCGTTTTATCGACAAAAGCCAGGGAGTGATCATCACCGGACCTCCAGGAACCGGCAAAACACATCTGGCCCGAGGATTAGGCCATGCCGCCTGCAGGGCGGTCCGTTCGGTTCGCTTCTTTAAGTTTAATCAGCTCTTTAGCCAGCTCGATAAGATGTTGGACGAAGAAAACCAGCGGCAATGGCGAAAGCTTATTGCACATGATTTAATCATCATCGATGACTTTGCCTTCCGCCGCATCACTCAAAGCCAAAGCGAACAACTTTACCAGCTTGTGGATACCTGCTATGGCAATACCTCAATCATCCTAACCAGCAACCGATCCCTGCCTGATTGGCTGGAAGTATTCCCCGATTCGGTCATAGGGGGTGCCATCCTGGACAGACTTGCCCACAACGCCCACCAAATTACACTAAAAGGAGAATCCATACGCAAAAAAATGAGATTAGATAACCAACCTGTTACTTCACTGGAAACCAATAAAAAAACGCCCTAAATTAAAGCGTTCAATTCCGAAATAGGGTGGGGAATACTATTGACCCTCGACACCATCCAGTCTGGTTAGTTTCGCAGCGTCAAAGAAGCGGCAATATTCCTGGCTGTTCGTTATCGTAGAGTTTGCGAGCATGAGCTATGAGCACACCACCGCCAAATCCTGATACATCTGCCAAGGCCACCAGGCATTGGCAGCGGAAAGCGTGCTCAATGGAATTTTGTTACGAAATCACATGCGACCGCTTACCACCGAGTGCATTCAGAGTAGTTGTCACATCGCGAAGACTGTGGCGAAAGGTCAGCTGACCAAAACAAATGCTAAAGAATTGATCCCAGCAAGAGAGTGACTATTTCGGTCATATGATGCCACCCATTTCGGTGATACTATGCCATCAATTTAGCCTTGGATGATTTCGGTTGACCCGAGAATCACCTACCCATTTCGGAGTCATTGTGCCACCACTTTCCATAATTGTGCGTACTCTTGCCTAAAAAACTAATGGCTGGGCAAAGAATCGACATTATTCTGTCAACACTGACATCATTTAGAACCTAGTAGGATTAAGGGGAAAAATTATATTCACCAATATTTACTATAAATACTTTTTATCTTGTAGTGTTAATGTTAATCCATAAAAGTTGCATATGAGATATTATAAAATAGAAATTGACGAAGAAGTACATCAGTATCTTGTCAGTAAAATTCAGGATTTTAGTGATACTGAAAATTCCATATTACGTAAAGAATTATTAAAGACAGAGAACAAAGAACCCGCTTTAACTGCCGATTCCTATCAATTGCCTGAAATACCGGCTGGGATGCCTATTGCTCTACAGCATATTCTAGAAGTAGTTTACCTAGTTAAAAAAAGAGGCTTGTCTCGAAGTGAAGCAACAATTTCGGTTGCTAAAAGGCATCATGTTAGTCGGGAAACAGTACTTGATAAGTATGGACGCCAATTAAATAAAAGTACCCGGGAGGTAGATGATCTTCTCGAAGATCACAATTTGAGTAATTTTGAATTAATACTTAATAGAAAATTCCCGATTCATAGTACCTTTATCGAGAGCTTCTTTAATCAGATAAAGCCTAATCCTGAAGGAGGGCAGAGAAATTTTAAAATCATTTCAGAGGTAGATGAATTGAATTCTACTGAATTTATAACATTAGAACGTCTGTATAATCTAGGAACGAAATTAGGTAAGAAAAAGCCAAAAATCTTACTTATTAATGATAAAGAATACAGAATACAAGCCTGGACTGAATTTGACGTGACCCTAATAAAATGGTTACTTGAGAATAAATTAATGAGTCGATCGGATCTTCCAATTAATGCCACAAAGGATAAATACTTTATAAACTCCATTCGCTCTCATAAAAACCCTATTTGTGATGGAAACTGGGTTGAAATAGAAGCGGGTATATTTTTTGATTCAAAATTTAATGCATTTAACCATATAAGAAATGCGATGAACCTATTAAAGCAATTACATGTGCAGGATCAATGTATAGTTAAAATGAAAATTATGTGACCACATTCATCCAGATTGATAAAAATAAATTAACTATATATGATAAACTACGGTACAACTTGGCATAGATGGGAACTCCAGTTAGTTACTGAGCAGCAACGCTAGGAAAACGGTATAGTTAACTGTTTTTAGGCTTTTAGCTGACAAATTTTTTTTAAATATTCTAAATAACCAATAACACTAAATATATAAATACTTTCTTTTTTTTTAAGATGTTTAGCTAAGTTACCAGAAGAATTTTTAAGTAATTTCAATCTAATTCTATTATTACAACCTTTCTTTTTAGGGTCAAAAAAATCCAAATCTTCAGTAATCAAGTATGATTTTCCATAATCGTTACACAACCGCTTTGCAACCTTTATATACCAAAAATCCTTGCTTTTTGGGAATCCATATTTCGAATAAATTAGTTTTTTTA
Source organism: Balneolales bacterium (assembly GCA_040905745.1). GTDB lineage: Bacteria > Bacteroidota > Rhodothermia > Balneolales > Natronogracilivirgulaceae > JBBDMU01. The sequence continues at coordinate 2,201 of JBBDQY010000050.1, read as the reverse complement.
AGTCTTGGCAATTTTCTGTTGGAACCAAAACAAGTGCACCGTCTCTTAAGCTATCGGCATACCATGTTTCAAACCACTCAGGATCTGCTAAAGCTCTCCATTCCTGAAGAATATGACCACCATCATCTAAATAAGAGATATCCTCTTTTCCTAACCTATCAAAAATACATACTGCATTTGATGTAAGATCTTCTTTTTTAATATCCAATACTTCTTTTTTAAAATAACTTACAAACACATTTGCATCAATTACTATATTCATTGTTATTTATTCTAAGCTTTTTTTGTATCTAAGCTGAGCTATTTTTTTAGATTCGTATAACCGTTCAGGGAAAAAACCATCTGGCCAATCTGAGATAAATTTTCCATTTTCATCAAGCTCTAGTTCTTTAACAGTTTTTTTTCCATCTTTTGAATGAACATAATAGAATATTATATCTTTAGGATTTATTTTACCTTCAATTACGTGTTGCTGAAGTCTTAATATAAGATGTTCACTATGTGTTTCAACTAAAGACTGAACTTTATCATCATGAAGTTGCAAAAAATAATCACCAAGTTCTGATTGGGCTTTTGGATGCAAATGTATTTCTGGTTGTTCAACTAAAAATAAACCCCTTTGTGGAATATTGTTACCGGCAATTAGAATTGGTAATACTTGACTATGACCAAACCCAACGTCAGCATAATTTTGATACTCTAATGAGTCAGGGTGCTGAATTTTTATTTCATAATGTCTGTCAGAGATAGATACTACTTTAATATCAGAAGCCATTCCTGCTTGTTGCAACCACTTTTTTACTTTTTGAATTATGTTACGAGATCTTTTTCCTCCTTTTGCAGCATCTAATGCTAAAATATTAGCTGCAAATTGTCCATTGGCACCAACGCTTGCTCTACCTTCACCAGTATAAAGGAAAGTCCTTGATGGCGAGATTCTTATTGCACCCACATATTCAATATTTCTGAAGGTTCTTTGAAAAATAAATGGCACTCTAGAGATACTTCGAAATATTTTTTCTTCCTTATTTCCTAGAAATTCAGCTACAGACTCATTTAATTCGATTCTATTAATAATTCTATGTGGAAGAAAATTATTAAAACTCAACAATTTTGAAAAAGACGATTTTAACTTTGAAGGAACAATTTTTTTGCCAATTTTTTGGATTATCTGCTTTTCTGACTCAATTGAATACTCTGTAACAATTAATGGGTTTCCATTTACATTTAATTCAGTACTGTGTAAAATTACTTCTCTTCTTCCAGATCTATATTTAAAAAATAGTTGAACATTGATTTCTTTAATATCACGTCTAAGAACATGATCAATAGGGCTTAATGTTATACCTATTCCTAGCTTTTTGCCTCTATGATTATTAAATACAACATCTTTGTATGTTCCAAAATCACCAAGTGAACCATTTAGAAGTAATGGTACATTCGTATCGAGGCTCTCCATTGTTTGTGAGAGTATTCTTATAGCAGATAATATGGAAGATTTTCCCGAATTATTTGGACCAAGAAAAAAAGTTAAAGGTCGAAGCTCAATATTTAAACTTTCAAAAGCTTTAAAGTTTTTTAGATTAATATTTTTTATCATATTTTAAATTTTCTGTATAATATATAAACTTCATTTTAGTTTTGAGTAACAAATAATCCTCACCCACCCGTCAACTCCATCGCAATCATTTCCGCCTGTTTAAGCACAGTCTCCGTAGCCAGCTTCTGCATATCCGGCGGATAGCCATATTCACGCAATGTGCGTTTGATGATTACCTTTAGTTTTGCCCGTACGCTTTCCTTGATAGTCCAGTCAATAGAGGCGTTCTTCTTCACTCGTTCGGTCAGGATGACGGCCAGTTCTCTTAGCTTGTCTTTTTGCATGAGGTCACGAGCACTTTCGTTGTCGGCAACGGCGGAGTAGAAGGCGTATTCAAAATCGTTTAGATTGAGCGTCTTGGCCTCGCTGTCCATGTTGACGATTTCCTTGCTTAGCTTAATGAGCTCGTCCATCACTTCTGCAGCCGTTAGAACTTTGTTATGGTACTTCTTAATGGAATTTTCGAGCATTTCCATTAAGGATTTACTCTTAACCAGGTTCTTTTTTGAGCGTGATTTTATCTCATCGTTTAACAGTCTCTTCAGCACTTCCAGAGCAACATTTTTGTGCTCCATCCCTTTTAGTTCCAATAGGAATTCTT
>JBBDQY010000049.1:0-5750 GCA_040905745.1 Balneolales bacterium | reverse complement strand
GCTCGCAGGTGAAATGGAATAATGAAGGCTCTTTTCTCAATAATGCCCATAAGGACCTTAAAGCCGATTACATTATAGCCAACCCGCCTTTTAATGTGAGTGATTGGGGAGGCGAATTAATGCGGACAGATGGACGGTGGACATACGGTACCCCACCCACCGGCAATGCCAATTACGCCTGGATTCAGCACTTCCTGTATCATCTGGCGCCCAGCGGTCAGGCGGGTTTTGTACTGGCAAAAGGCTCTTTAACTTCAAAATCCTCAGGTGAAGGAGATATCAGGAAAGCATTGATCGAAGCTGATTTGATTGACTGTATTGTCAACTTGCCCGCCAAGCTGTTTCTCAACACCCAAATACCCGCTTCGCTCTGGTTTATGAGCCGTAACCGCAGCAATGGGAAATTCAGAGATCGCAGCGGTGAGATCCTGTTTATAGATGCCCGCAACCTGGGACATTTGATTAACCGCCGGACCAAAGAACTTTCTGAAGAGGATATTAACCAGATTACCGATACCTATCACAACTGGCGCAACCCCGATGGGAATTATGAAGATGTAAAAGGCTTTTGCAGTTCGGCCTCTGTTGAACGGGTGAAAGAACTGGATTACGTGCTTACCCCCGGCCGCTATGTGGGTTTGGCAGAGGAAGTGGATGATTTTGATTTTGCTGAGCGGTTTGCCAATTTGAAAGCGGAGTTCGAAGCCCAACTCAATGAAGAAGCGGAGCTGAATGCTCGAATAAAAGAGAACTTATCAAAAATTGAAATAGATAAAAATTCAGCAACATGAACTACGATATCCAAATATTAAACAATCATGAAGGACTGGGTAAGCTTGAGCTTGACCGTGTAGGCTTTCTTGCGAAGAAGGTAAAGACCATTTCTCAAAGAGCCCTGCTGATGCAGTTATTTGGCTATAGCAAGGTCAGTCTTCCCCGAAAATTCAAAACATATCTGAACATTTACCTCACCGGGCAATATTCGGAAAATGAAGTAACAGGCTTCAATATTGAGGCGGATAATTTCGGCAATTTATCTGTCCAATTGGACGCTTTTCGGGACAAGACCGAATTACAAAACCTTACTCCTATATCACTGGTAATTGCATCATTCAGGGCGGCCTTGAAGGAAGGAGCAGACAAAAACCTGCTGGATGAACCGCTCATTGATGAGCTTATTCAATTCAAGAAGTTTTTTGAAACCGATATCGAAGAAGTTACTTTTAGTAACCGAGGATCCATTCCGGAAATTAAGCTTACCACAAAGGAAATAGACCAGATAGAAAACCTGTACAAATCCTTACCAGAGCCTCAAAAAGTTGTCATCAATGGAGTGATCGATGAAATGAAGTATTCCAAAAAGCAGATGGTGCTACTTACCGAAAAAAAGGAACGTATCGTGGTGATGCCTCAGGACAATTCAGTAATTAACAATATTTCGTCCTATTTCGGAAAAGAAATCACCCTTACCGGTATGGCACATTTTAAACCGGGTGGGCAACTCTCCTATGTAATGCTGGAAAGTTTTGGCGAACCTGGAAAAGTCGACCGGTTTTTTTCCAAAAGACCGCACAAAACGGGGGTACAACAACAAATAGCCGTGCAGCTTAGGGAAGGCAAAAAAGCCAATCCACTGGACAACATTATTGGCAAATGGCCAGGTGATGAAACTGATGAGGAATTCGAGCAAATGCTTAAAGGGCTTGACTGATGGAAAAGCTGGTTTTAGATACCAATGTAATTATCAACCTTGTGCGTGGTAATCATATAGCGCAAAAGGTTAAAGATTTTGTAGATTCGAAAGAGACTCCGCAGCTTTTTATTTCAGTGGTTTCCATAGCTGAAACTGAAAGTCTGGTAGTGCAATGGGGTTGGGGGGAAAGAAAAGTAAATACACTGCGAAAAATGATAGGCAGCTTTGTGTGTATTGATATTGCTTCTGAGCAAAGGGAGTTAATTGACGCCTATGTGGCTGTTGATGCCTTCAGCCAGGGTAAAAAGCCTGCACCGAATGGAGAAGAACTTAATAATTCCTCACGAAATATGGGCAAAAACGACTTGTGGATTGCATCCATAGCATATGCTTTGGAAGCCGAATTGCTCACTACTGATGACGACTTTGACCATTTAAACAAAAGATGGATAACCGTTAAAAAGTTTCAAAGATGAGTGAGTGGAAGGAAATAGAGCTTAGGGAAGTTATAGAAACCAATAAATCAAGTATAAATAGAGATTATCCATACGCAGAAATTCTCTATTTGGACACGGGTTCAATTACCTGCAATCGTATTTCTGGTTTGCAAAGTTTTTCCTTGGCTGAGGCACCAAGTCGGGCAAAACGATTAGTAAAGAATTTAGATATCATTTATTCATCTGTTAGACCTAATCAGCTACATTATGGTATAATTCGAAATCCAGAAAATAATTTAGTCGTGTCAACTGGATTCGTAGTTATTACGTGTAAAGAAGAAGAAATAGCACCTTACTTTTTGTATCATTATCTATCTCAAAATACCACAACGGAATTTCTACATGCAGTTGCTGAAGGTTCAACTTCGGCTTACCCTTCATTAAAGCCAAGTGACCTTGAAGCGCTGGAAATTCTTCTACCACCAATTGAAGAGCAACGCGCCATTGCCTCCGTCCTTTCCAGCTTAGACGACAAAATAGACCTGCTGCACCGCCAAAACAAAACCCTGGAGCAAATGGCCGAGACGCTGTTTCGGCAGTGGTTTGTGGTGGAGGCTAGTGAGGATTGGGAGGTAAAAAAGCTTGGAGAGCTCGTCACTGTTAAAAGGGGAGGTTCCCCAAGACCTATCCAGAAGTATCTTTCAAAAACAGGGTTAAGGTGGTTGAAAATTTCTGACGCAACTAAAACTGCTTCACCTTTTATTTTTAACATAAAAGAGCATATAAAAATAGAAGGATTAAAAAAAACAACTCTTCTTAAAAAAGGTACTTTAGTTTTGTCTAATAGCGCTACGCCAGGTATTCCTAAAATATTACAAGTTGACTCTTGTATTCATGATGGATGGCTTCATTTCCCACAATCTTATTTCACCAAGGAATTTTTGTATCTCTTATTTAAAAGTATAAGACCTGAATTACTGAATCTCGGAAATGGTAGTATTTTCACGAATCTTAAAACTGATATTTTGAAGCAGTATGATATATTTGTACCAAAAGACGAAAACTTGAATACATTTCAAAATTCAGTTGAGCCATTATTTAATAAGCTTCTAGCTAATACAACTGAAATTCGAACTCTTGAAAACCTACGCGATACCTTATTACCAAAACTAATGAGCGGTGAAGTCCTGGTTACCGATGTTGAAAAGAGTTTTGATTCTATCACTCACCTTCAAGAACACTAAAGGTAAAATAAACTATTTTTAATTAACTTCCCCTTTGCCATTACCTAGTAGATAAACCCAAAGCCCATGACCAAAATCACCGAAAACGAAATTGAATTATGGGCTATTGAAACCTTCGAGGCATTAGGCTATCAGTATATTTACGCGCCTGACATCGCCCCTGACGGGGACCATCCCGAAAGGGATAGCTACGAGGATGTTATTTTATCAGAGCGGCTGAAGGCAGCTATCGGGAGAACAAACTCTGGCGTACCGGTTGAGGCGCGGGAAGAGGCGTTCAAGGAAATACAGCGCATTAACTCCCCCGAGTTATTAGCCAATAATGAAACCTTCCATCGCATGCTCACGGAAGGCATCAAGGTCTCCTATCAAAAAGATGGCCAGCAGAGGGGAGACCTTGTCTGGCTGATTGATTTTGAAACACCAGAGAACAACGAATTTTTAGTAGCCAATCAGTTTACGATTATTGAAGATGGGGTTAATAAGCGTCCCGATGTCATCTTGTTTGTCAATGGTATTCCTCTGGTGGTTTTGGAGCTTAAGAACGCTACGGACGAAAAGGCGACCTTAAGGTCAGCCTACAACCAGATAGAAACCTATAAAGAAACAATACCGGGACTGTTCACCTACAATGGCTTTTCCATTATATCTGACGGCCTTGAAGCAAAATCCGGCACTTTATCTTCAGGTATGAGCCGCTTCATGGCGTGGAAGTCAGCCGATGGCAAAGAAGAAGCCTCCACTCTGACCAGTCAGCTTGAAACACTCATCAAGGGTATGCTGAATAAAGAGACCCTGCTGGATTTGATCCGCCACTTTATAGTCTTCGAGAAGTCGAAAAAAGAAGATGCCGTAACGGGCATCACCACCATATCCACCGTTAAAAAAATGGCTGCTTACCATCAGTACTACGCGGTAAACCGGGCCATCGAATCCAGTCTTCGTGCTACAGGGTTCACACTCAAGAATGGAATAACGGGTAAGGGAATATTAATCCACAGCAGTGCAAAAGAAGATCCTGAAAACTATGGATTGGCTGGGGTCAATAAACAACCCAAAGGCGACCGTAAAGGGGGCGTGGTCTGGCACACCCAGGGAAGCGGAAAATCATTATCCATGGTGTTCTATACCGGAAAGATTGTTTTAGCCTTAGATAACCCAACCGTTCTGGTTATCACCGATAGAAATGACCTGGACGACCAGTTGTTCGATACCTTTGCATCTTCCACCCAACTGCTCAGGCAGCAACCCAAACAGGCGGAAGATAGAAATGACTTAAAAGATAAGCTGAAAGTGGCCTCAGGAGGCGTGATCTTTACCACCATCCAGAAGTTTCAGCCGGATGAGGGTAACATCTACGAAATGCTCTCTGAAAGAGAAAACATAGTCGTCATAGCCGATGAAGCCCACCGTACCCAGTATGGTTTTAAAGCAAAGACCATTGATGATAAAGACCAAAACGGCAATGTTATTGGCAAAAAAATAGTATACGGTTTCGCCAAATACATGCGAGACGCTCTGCCCAACGCCACTTACCTTGGTTTTACGGGAACTCCTATTGAGAACACAGACACCAATACTCCTGCGGTATTCGGTAACTATATTGACGTATACGATATCGCCCAAGCTGTAGAAGATGGAGCTACCGTTCGCATATTCTACGAAAGCCGCCTGGCGAAAGTAAACCTTAGTGCAAAAGGTAAACAGCTGGTAGAAGATATAGACAGTGAACTGGACGGGGAAGATCTCACCGTAACCCAAAAAGCAAAAGCTAAATGGACACAGCTTGAAGCATTGATAGGCAGTGAGAACCGGGTAAAGAATATTGCAAGGGATTTAGTTAACCACTTCGAGCAGCGCCAGGAAGTATTCGAAGGTAAAGGCATGATCGTAGCCATGTCCAGAAGGATCGCAGCGGAACTCTATGATGAAATAATCCGGATAAAACCGAAGTGGCATTCAGACGATCCGGACAAAGGAGTCATTAAAGTAGTCATGACCTCCTCCTCTTCCGATGGGCCGAAAATGGCTAAGCACCATTCTACCAAGCAACAGCGCAGGGCTCTGGCTGACCGAATGAAAGACACAGAAGATGAATTGAAGCTGGTGATTGTCCGCGATATGTGGCTAACCGGCTTCGACGCTCCCAGCATGCACACCCTCTACATCGACAAGCCCATGAAGGGGCATAACCTCATGCAAGCTATCGCACGGGTGAACAGGGTCTATAAAGATAAACCCGGCGGCTTGGTTGTTGATTACCTGGGCATCGCGTCCGACTTGAAAAAAGCCCTCTCCTTCTATTCCGACGCGGGCGGCATGGGTGATCCCGCTATCGCTCAGGAACAGGCCGTACAGATCATGCTGGAGAAGATG
>JBBDQY010000048.1:0-1006 GCA_040905745.1 Balneolales bacterium | reverse complement strand
CAGTCTTATGATGAAGGGAGTACAGATGCCGTGAATTATTTTGATAATGTGGATGATTCGATAACAGATACCACCTATACTTTCCAGGGTTATATTTTATACCAGTTGAGAGATCCCTCTGTTTCTGTAGAAAACTTGGATGACCCCACCGTATCCAGAGTGGTTGCACAGGTAGATATAAGAGATGATGTGGATCAAATTGTTAATTATAGTTTAAACCAGGAGCTTAGTCCTTATCCGATACCCGAATTAATGGTAGATGGAAATAATGAAGACATACGAACTACTTTTAGAATTACCCAGGATTTATTTGGTGAAGAGGGTGTAGGGCTTGTTAACCACAAAACCTATTACTTTACAGCCATTGCTTATGCATACAATAACTACTTACCTTTTGACCCTGTTAATAGCCCTGAAGGTCAGCAAAAACCTTTTCTGCAAGGCCGTAGGAATGTGAGTGTTTATTCTGGCATTCCACATCAGCCAGAACCCGGTTCAGAAGGAACCCGTGTTAATTCTGCTTATGGGGATATGCTGCCTGTAACAAGAATTGAAGGTGCTGGCAATGGAGGTTTTTCGCTTAACTTAACAGATGAATCTATTGAAGAAATACTCAATAATGGTGGATTTTACGGCCCTGTAGTTTATGAAGGTGGAAATGCACCTATAGAGGCAATGGTTTACGATCCCTTTAAAGTTAAAAATGTTGATTTTAAGCTGTCTATGAAAGATTCGTCAGTTTTACCTCCATATTTAGCGACAAAAGATGATGAAATCCTTTCTGATACAGCAGTATGGGAATTGGAAATCAGTGATGGGACTGTACTGGATATTATCCCTTCTGAAAGGGATATTGCAGTTGTCAATCAACAATTGATTCAGGAATATGGCATCAGTATCAGGATTAAACAAGTGGAACAAAATTGTGACAGTACTAATCCTTCAGGAAATATTACTGCACTCAGAAACTGGACTAATGCCAATGGATTTATAGAAGCGAGTAAAG
>JBBDQY010000047.1:0-34287 GCA_040905745.1 Balneolales bacterium | reverse complement strand
ATTATACCAAACTATCCTGAAAAATTATTAGGGTGCTGCATTGCGGAAAACAGGACCGTTCTAAGCCTGAATTTTGCAAAACTATACAGCCTGCCAGCTCCATTAATCACCCCTTACCCTGGCTTTATACAAGTCCCATACCCGGGGGTTTTGCATAAGGCTTTAGTAAGACATGCCTAGGACGAGGTCCCCGAAAACGGGGGTAGATTTTGAGCTAAAAATTTTCTGTTAGAGACCACATTACTACCTTACAACATCACAATAATTACACGTGAGCAAATTTGATCTTTTTTGATTTGCCCCTTTTGTCTGCTAAAGATACTGACTAGTTTGAAGGAGACCTTTTCGATTAACTGAGCACAATTATTAGAATTATTTTAAAAATAATTTGACAATTCTTTAAAACCTTTTAATCTTCCAAGAGTAAATGTTAACGTTAACTCTATTTACCCTAAAGGAAAAAGCGATTCCAATGAACAATGGTTTAGCTTTTACAAATAAATGGACATTCTAAGCACATCTTATTGTCCGAAATACTTCACAAAAAAAGTAAATACTATTATGAAGAACAAAATACAGGTAACATTAATACTGCTTTGCGCAGTTTTATTCATGACAGATTATGCCCAAGCACAGGTAGTGCTTGGAGATGGCATTTATTCAACTGGTAGTAACGAATATGGTCAGCTAGGAAATGGTGAAGAAGGTGAAGAGGCTGGAGATTCAACCTGGATTCCCGTAAATGAAAATGCTATGTCAGTATCAGGTGGATATGACCATGGATATTATCTGAGAAGTGACAATTCATTGTGGGCTTTTGGTTCAAACCGAAACGGACAGCAATTAGGAATAGGGGAGGGTTTTGGTAATTTTTCAACTCCTGCCCAGGTAGTGGATGGAACCGATGTTATTTTTGTAGGTTCCGGCAGACTACACGGCATGTTTATCAAATCTGACAGTACTTTATGGACCATGGGTCATAATGGAAATGGTCAACTCGGTGATGGAACTACAGACAAGAAAAATGCACCTGTCCAGGTGGCTGATAATGTTATTGCCGCAGCCGCAGGGGAACGTCATACTATTTTCCTCAAAGCTGATAGCACATTATGGGGTATGGGGAGGAATTCTAATGGTGAACTTGGACTGGAAGGTACAGAAGATAGAACATCACCCGTACAAATTACTACAGGTGTTATTAAAATAGGGGCAGGTTACAGCCATAGTTTATTTATCGACTCAGGCAATTCCTTATGGGCAATGGGGGATAATAACTTTGGCCAATTAGGTGATGGATCGACTGAAAATCGTTTCGCTCCGGTAGAGATCGATTCGGATGTTGTTTTTGCAACCGGAGGGTCTAATCATAGTTTATATATAAAAGACGACGCTACACTATGGGGTATGGGTCGTAATCAATTTACCGAACTGGGATTAGCTATTGAAGACACTACGGTTGCAACACCCGTGCAAATACCTAGTGGAACGGATGTAATCTCAGCTTCAGCTGGTGCGAGACATTCTCATTTCATTCAAAGCGACGGATCTTTATGGGCTATTGGTGATAATGGAAATGGTCAATTGGGCAATGGAACTACAGATAGAGCAACAGTACCCGAAATAGTTGCAACAGGGGCTACTGGGGTATTAAGCGGAGGAGATCAAAGTTATGTTATAGGCAGTATTGCCGAGCCTGAGATTGATGATTTTGCCTTGGTTGCTCCATCATCAGATGCAATACTCCATATTGATGGAAGTAGCACTGATGAACTCACCTTCGAATGGGAAGAAGATAGCGGCGAACTGTTTGTGAACTATTACTTATATGTGGACACCTTAGGAGGAGATTATTCTGACCCTCTTGTTCTCGATACTTTAGGTACTGAAATTAGCTCTTCGGTTAATTTTAAAGACATCGACGAATCTATAAGCGACTGGGGTGCGTCTGCAGCTGGAGATTCGATTACTGTACAATGGTCAATTCGTGCTCAAATTGGTGATGTTGAAAAATTTGCTAACGAATCTTTCGAAATCACATTTGTCCGTGGTAATCTAGATCTTGAAATTGTAGATCTTAATTATGGAATTTACTCAAGTGGATATAACGAATTTGGTCAATTAGGTACCGGTGAAAAAGCCGAGGAACGTGAACTTAGATGGATACCTATTGAATCAGAGGCGGTGGCAGTCACCGGTGGTTACGATCATGGTTACTTTATGAAAAATGATCGGACAATGTGGGCTTTCGGGTCTAATCGTAATGGCCAGCAACTTGGAATTGATATGGGATTCGGTGATCAACCTAACCCAACTCAGGTGGTTGATGGTGAAAATGTTGCCAGTATAGCTTCTGGAAGATACCATGGTTTGTTTATCAAAACTGATAGTACCCTCTGGGCAATGGGTAATAATAAGTCAGGCCAATTGGGTGATGGCTCTTTAGACAAAAAGCAAGCACCTGTACAAATTACTGACGAGGTTATTGCTGCTGCAGGTGGAGAATGGCATTCATTATTCATTAAAGCAGACGGGTCATTGTATGGTATGGGAGACAATTCCGAGGGGCAACTAGGTATTGAAGGTACTGATGATCAAACGACCCCTAAACTCATAGAGGCAACCGATTTGGTTAAATGGGTAGACGCGGGTTACGGCCATAGCCTGTATATAACCAATGAAAATGTCTTGTGGGGTATGGGATCAAATGGAAATGGCCAATTGGGTGATGGTACGACGGACAATCACACGGAACCTGTGGAAATAGCCACTAATGTAACATGGGTTGGCGGTGGTGCAAATCATACGTTGTTTATCAAAGACGATAACACTCTTTGGGGTATGGGTCGAAACAGCAATGGTGAACTTGGGCTGGGGCATCGTAATGATCAGCTTGTACCCATCCAAATACCAAATGGCACCGATGTTATGTCGGCATCAGCAGGTATAAGAAATTCCTTCTTTGTTAAAAGTGATAGTACCTTATGGGCGACGGGTGATAATGGCAGTGGTCAGCTAGGTATGGGTAGTACCACTCGTCAAACTTCTCCAATTCATATAGCGAATGGGGCATCTGCTGTATTTGGAGGCGGTGATCATAGCTATGTACTGGGTAAAACCATGGAAATTGAGGAGCCCGTTATAGTTGTATGGGAGGCCAGTCTTGATGGTCCCGGTGATGCTGAGATCGAAGTCGATTCCAGCATAACGGTTTCATCCACCTTGCTGGCTTTAGGTGTTACAGATCAATCAGCAGAGGAATTAGATAACGTCTCAGCATGGATTGGGTATAATACCGAAAATGTCGATCCCACTTCAGAAGGATGGACGTGGATCAGTACAGAATTCAATGGTCAGGTTGGCGAAGGCCATAACTATTCAGTAGAGTTAGGATCCGATCTGGAGGTTGGTACCTATTACTTTGCAAGTGCATTCGTCATGGATGAGGAAGACTTTATATATGGTGGATATAACTCAGAAAATGGTGGCGGTTTATGGGATGGCACTGATAATGTTTCTGGAGTCCTCAACGTGAAGGATGTTACTTCTGCATCTGTTGAGGCCTTACCCAGAGAATTCTCTCTGTCACAGAATTATCCGAATCCCTTCAACCCAACTACTAATATTACTTTCGCCCTGCCGGAAGCATCTGATGTTATCATGGATGTATATTCTCTTACGGGACAAAAAGTGGCTACTTTGGTGAAAGGTCATAGAAATGCCGGTTACCATACCGTGTCATTTGATGGCAAACAACTGGCAAGCGGTATTTACATTTATCGCATTCAAGCCGGTGATTTTGTCCAAACTAAAAAACTTACTTTGATTAAGTAGTTCACTGTTCTTCACAATCCTAAAAAAGGCATCTCGATTAAAAATCGGGGTGCCTTTTATTTTTTGGTATCATGTTTCCCGTATTACAATTCTTCAATAAATTACCGGTTTATCATAGTTTGACTACAGCTGCCACTTATGAAAATTAAAATCTTATTCTCTGTTTTATATCTACTGCCCGTATTTATATTCGCAAATGTCCATGCGATACCTTCACAAAATGGAGATATAGTGCAATCTGTAATAGATCCGGCTTACCCTGGTCAGCCCGCTCCCGGTAAAGTTTTTTGGGGAGCCGCCATCAATGGCAATGGAGATCCGGTAGTTCGCCACGAGAACCCATCAGGTGAAACCATGGCCCTCAGGCGCACCTTTTGGCGATGGGATCAACGCGTTAGTAATATGATAACCACTGCCTCAGATGATATAGAAAATGGCCGACTGCCCTGGGTGTCAGTGAAACCGCCCTCGGAAGGCGATCACAGATGGCAACGCATTGCTAATGGCGAATTTGATGATGAGCTGGATGCTATGTTGCTGGCTTTGGATGCTCTGGGTGGACCTGTCTGGTTCACCATGCACCATGAACCAGAAAATGACAACAAAACTACCTTTGGTGGGATTGGAACCTGAATAATTTTCCAAAACCGGTAGTTCATCTAAGATGAGGTTTGTTTAATTACTTTATCTATGCTAATTTGGTGTTAACGATAACATATAAGCCCAATAAAGCATTCATTAATCAAATATTTCTTGCTTGAAATTTAATATTTCATAATGAATCGATAAAATTACCACTCCACGCTTTGTTCAAAGTATTATGAAAAAAAGAATTCTATTACCTTCCTTATTATTACTTGCCGCTGTCATTTTAATGCAGGTTACAAATGGTACCTCAGCGACCATCCAGGATCAATTTACAATTGATCAGGATGAATATACTGGACCTGCTTACCCGGGTCAGCCTGCACCCGGGAAATTCTTCTGGGGGTCTTCAATTCATGGAAATGGAGACCCAGTAACTCGTCATGAAATTCCGTCCGGGGAAACACTGGCAATTCGTCGGACCTTTTGGACCTGGGATCAGCGAGTAGGGAAAATGATAACTTCAGCTACAGATGATATTGAAAATGGTCGTTTACCCTGGATATCAATAAAACCACCCAATAGTGGCGAGAACCGATGGAAGCGTATCGGTGACGGTGAGTTTGACGAAGGGCTTGATGAAATGCTTTTAGCAATGGATGCCATGGGGGGACCTGTTTGGTTTACAATGCATCATGAGCCTGAGAATGATAATCAAACGATCTTTGGCGGAGCAGCTGATCATGTGGCTATGAATCGTCGCATAAGAGAACGGATGAATATCCTGGAGACTGAAAATATTGCACTAGCCCCCGTGTATATGGCCTGGACATTTCAAGCTCCCTCCGGCCGTGATCCTAATGAATGGTGGGATGAAGATATTTACGATTTCATGGGTATTGATATTTACCGGGACAATGAAGGCTCCATGCTTACCGTGGGAAATGCAATCGGAGGAGGTCCTGTCTGGCCTTATATTCGTTCATGGGCTGAAGATAAAAATACAGATGTAGCCGTCGGTGAATGGGGGATGCGAGGTACCGATGATGCTGCCGGGCAGAGGATGCTTGAATGGTATGAAGCAGCTGCTAATTCATATAAAACCAGTGGTGCGCGTGTTGTAGGCTTGAGTGCATTTGACTCAGGCTTAAACTCTGATACTGGGTCATGGGAACTAAAAGGAGCTCAACTGGAAATGTATCATGAATTATTAGGTGACCCGAGAACAGCAAGCATTTATACTTATTCCGAAATTATCGTAGGAGTTGAAGATAATCAGACTGACCTGCCTAACAAAGCAACACTTCATCAGAATTATCCTAATCCATTTAACCCTTCGACCGAAATCAGTTATCAATTATCTGAAAACAGTAAAGTGATTTTGGAGGTTTTTAATGTACTGGGACAACAAGTGAAAGTATTGGTCAACCAAAATCAGGCTGCCGGATTACATACTGTAACCTTTGAAACAGGAGCCTTACCTAGCGGGATCTACTTCTACAGATTACAGGCAGGTGATTATATCCAAACCCGGCAGATGATGCTGGTCAAGTGAAAAATTTGACTAAACTCTTTTTTAATATAGAATACCAGGATACACGTAAATGTGTAAATTGAAAGCGGAAATAAGTTTTACTTACAACCTATGGTGTTTAAGGTTGTTTTAACCCTGCCCAAATTGTTTATTTAAAACGTATATTTCTATTTAAGGTACATATCAGAAATACGGAACGAATGACCTCATTGAACACCCCGGTTTTCAAAATAGGGGTTATACTTTTAGCTTTTATAGCATTTTGTATAACCTATTCCTGCACTAGAAACGATAAAGAGGATGAGGGTGAAGCTAGCGCTCACCGTATGCCCGCTGATCATGCTTTTGTTGGAGACCAATCCTGTCAGTCATGTCACCAGGAAGAGTGGGATGCCTGGATGAATTCCGATCACGAACGAGCCATGGCCCGACCCACTGAAGAGACTGTCCGCGGGGATTTCGATGATGTAGTATTTAGGGACATGGATGATACGTACAGATTTTACCGTGATGGCGATAAGTTTCTGGTTGATGCCTCAGGTCCCGATAATGAGATTTCTACGTATGAGGTCGTCTATACATTTGGATGGGAGCCCCTTCAGCAATATTTGGTTGATTACGGAAAGGGTAAATATCAGGCTCTGCATGCTGCGTGGGATACCGAAAGAAACGTATGGTTTTCTCTATATCCGGAAGACCAGTTTAAGTCTGATGACTGGATGCACTGGACAGGAGGGGCTATGAACTGGAACACCATGTGTGCAGAATGTCATTCCACCAACCTTCAGCTGAATTATATTGCCGAAGCTGATTCATTTCATACTGACTACGAAAGTATAAATGTAAGCTGTGAAGCTTGTCACGGACCGGGCCGCGAACATATAGATTTTATGGCAACAGAAGAATCCAGTGAAGCCTCTATCGACAGGATTCGAGAAGACATCATGCTGCCTCTGTTTTCCTCTCAGAAAGCTGAATTAAATTCCTGCGCTCCATGCCATTCATGGAGAGAAAAACTGACAGATGATTATTACCATGGCGATGAATTCGCCGATCATTATAACACCTTGCTGCCTCATCCTATTTATTATCAGGCTGACGGACAGCTTAAAGAAGAAGCTTTTGAGTTGGGATCTTTCCGCCAGAGCAAGATGTATCAATATGGTGTAAAATGCTCAAATTGCCACGATCCTCATAATCTCAAGCTTAAAGCCAATGTAGTGGATAATTCACTTTGTATGCAGTGCCATGTGCCCAGCTATAATACACCCGAACATACCTTTCACGAGTTGAATACGGAAGCTTCCCAATGTATAAGCTGCCATATGGCAGGTCAATATTATATGGGGGTTGATTTGCGCCATGATCACAGCTTCAGAGTTCCCCGCCCTGATCTGAGTGCTAAATATGGAAATACAACTAATGCCTGTAATGAATGCCACACCGATGAGACCGCGGAATGGGCAAGTCAAGCGGTTATTGATTGGTATGGTCCTGATCGGGCAGAGAATTATGTTGAGACCTTAACCAAGGCAGATGCAGAAGGCCCGGCGGCAGCACCTGATTTGAGGGCACTGATTTCAGACGACACCCAACCTGAGATAATCAGGGCGACAGCTATTTGGTATCTAAGTCAGTTTCCTGATCAGGATAGCTATTCAACCCTAGAGGAAGCCATGGCATCGGAACATCAAATGATCCGTACCAGTGCGACTAACGCTCTGGAAAATCTTCCTGATAGCTTTAAAAAACCATTACTGACAAATGCTTTATACGATTCATTACAGTCCGTGAGATTGCCGGCACTTCGAGGTTTGGCTGAGTTTACTGACAGTGATTTTGAACCCGCAAGTCTGGACCAATTTAATAAAGTCCTGGGCGAATACCAGGAGTATCTGGATATCAATCAATATTTCCCCATGACACAGATGAGCAAAGGTCAGTTTTATGAAAATCGGGGAGAGGCTGATTCAGCTCGGATAGCTTATGAGATAGCTCTACAGAAAGATCCATACTTTACTCCTGCCCGAATGAACCTGGCATACCTGTATAATAATATGGGTAATAATGAAGAAGCGGAAAAACACCTTATTATTGTTACTGAACAGGAATCCGATTACGGCCAGGCTTATTATTCACTTGCTTTATTAAAAGCAGAGCAAAATCAGCTTAATGAAGCTTTGCCCTACTTTGAACAGGCCGCCCAATACATGCCAGAAAACGGCAGGCTGTTTTATAATTGGACCATTATTCTACAAACTTTAGAACGTCCGGATGAGTCTGAAAAAATTTACCGCCAGGCAATTGAACTAGCTCCGGAAAATGGGACATACCGATATGGACTTATCACCCTTTACATGCAGCAGGAACAATTTGAGCAGGCGTTAGAACATGCTGAAATCCTAAATAGAATTCAACCGAATGATCCTCAGGTACAACAATTGATGCAAATGATTAGAAGTTCACTTAACAATTAACTCTGACATGGTTATTAGTATGTTGAAAAAATGGATGGCTCTACTAATTCTTATTTCACCGCTATCTTTAATGGGGCAAACTTCCCCATACGTAGAGGGTATGGTATGCGAAGATGTTCAGTTTAACGGCGTATGTGATCCGGATAAACCGGGTATATCTGATATAATGGTGTCTAATCAAAGGGAAGTAGTTCGAACGGATAGCAATGGGCGATACAGACTTCCCATTGAGGAAGATATGATCATCTTTATTACCAAGCCTTCAGGTTATGATCTTCCGTTGAATGAAGAAAATCTGCCTCAGTTTTATTACATTCATCAGCCAAAAGGTTCCCCGGAATTGGAATATCAGGGAATAGAACCAACAGGCTCACTTCCTGAATCTGTCGATTTCGCGTTAATATCATCAGAATTTAAAAGTTCGTTTACAGCTACTATTTTGACAGATCCAACTTTACAGGAGCGTGTATTTCCTTTTTATCGGGATGGTATCATTTCAGAGATTGGAAATTCTAATGCAGATTTAACCATTGTTATTGGCGATATGATGGCTAATGATTTGTCTCATTTCCCCCGCTATAATAAAATTATGGCAACATTGGATACACCCGTATATAATATCGTGGGAAATCATGATGTGAACTTCAATATCGAAAATAGATATGCTAAGGAAACCTTCAAAAGTTATTATGGACCCTCCTACTTTTCATTCGACTATGGAGATGTTCATTTTATCAGCCTGGATAATATAGATATGGTAGATGAAGATGGTGGTGCTTATCGTGGCTATTTGAATAAAAGTCAATTAGAGTGGGTTAAAAATGACCTTCAGTATGTCAGTGAGGATAAATTACTTGTCTTGTTGGCTCACATACCTTTGTATTCAGGAGATACCGATACCAGAAGTAATAACACTGTAAATCGCAGGGATTTGTATGAATTGTTGGATGACCGTGACCGGGTTCTTTTTTTGTGTGGTCATCGTCATGTGATTTATCAACATTTTCTTGATGAAGAACATGGGAGAAAAAATCCAAACCCTATTCACCATCATAGTCTGGGGGTTGCAGCAGGAAGCTGGTGGAGAGGTCCAGAAAATAAGAATGGTATACCCATCGCCACAATGAGCGATGGAGTGCCAAATGGGTATCACATATTTACATTTGAGGGCAATACTTATAAGGATTTGTTTAAACCCGCAGGGTTGTCGAAAGATTATCAAATGCGTATTGAGATGCCTGATCGTTCACTTACAGTTGCTGAAGTTGCGGAAACTGATCTCATTGTTAATGTTTTCAATGGCACAAAGTATTCATTTGTTGGATTCAGGATTAATGATAACAGTGAATGGATTCAGATGGAGCAACAGCAGGAGTATCAGTCTCCATTTGTTGAACGGTCGGGCTGGATGAAACCCAATACGAACCACCATATATGGAAAGCTTCATTACCGCTTATGGATAAAGGAGTTCATCGAATCACGGTTTGGACCCGCGATATGTATGGGCAGGAATTTAAGCAAAATAAAATCCTTGAAATAGAATAATTGCCAATTTTTATACAGTGACAAGTAAATCATGAAAACCACTATAATCTTAATAGCATTACTTTATTCCTCCTCAGCTCTTTTAGCTCAGGATAATAAATATACACCACCGGCTCTTTCTGATTCTGCCTCCTGGACTATGATCCTAATTCCCGATACCCAGAGTTATGTGAAGTTCGAACGTAATCAGCCAATTCTGGAAATGATGACCGCATGGATCAGTGAAAATATTGAGCCCTTAAATATTAAGCTGGTGCTCAATGTTGGAGATTTGGTTGAGCAGAATGAACTGCTCGTTTCAGATAGGATTAACGGAAATCAGCCCAGTAAAGCTCAGTGGGAAGCCATTTCAAAAGCTTTTGAACGGCTTGACGGAAAAGTGCCCTATATACTTTCTGCCGGCAATCATGATTATGGATTCATAAATGCTGAGGACCGGCGGTCAAACTTTGACACCTACTTTCCGGCTGAAAGAAATCCGCTTAGTGAAAAGATGCTGCGTCATGTTGGAAGGAATGCGTCAGATAAGAACACACTGGAAAATGCAGCTTTTGAGTTAATCTCTCCCCATGGGAGAAAGTTCCTGATTGCTTCTATGGAATTTGCGCCACGAAACGCCATGATCGAATGGGCAGGGAAGATATTTGACCTTCCCCAATATCAGGATCATACCGGTATAATTGTCACTCACGCCTATATGGATCATCAGGGTAACCGACATATTCGACAGAAATATCCTCTGGAAGATGTTAACTATGGAGATAATCTATGGCGAAAGCTTATTGAGCCCTCTTCCAATATTGAATTGGTATTTGCAGGCCATATTGCAGATAACCCTGAATTCCGGGGGGGAGTGGCCTTCAGAAGTGACCAAAATTCAATACAAAAACAAGTTCACCAAATGGTATTTAATGCCCAGCGCCTCGGAGGTGGCTGGCACGGCAATGGGGGTGATGGTTGGATTAGGATATTGGAGTTTCTTCCAGACAACAAAACAGTAAAGGTTTCAACCTTTTCTCCTCTATTTGCCATATCACCCACCACTTGGGAGCATGCCTGGCATCGGGCAGATTTTAATGATTTTACATTTGAGTTTTCAGAAGGGAACGAATAGTTCAAAGGTAATTAAGATTACTTTATTTCAACTTTTAGATTGCCATTTTCCGGGATGTTGACCTTGACCACAAATGCAATTTTCTTCCCCTTATCGTATTCATATTGTGAAAGAATATCACCACCTCTCACCGAATATTCCCTGTCATTCACCATCAAAAACCGTATCCGGCCGTCATAAAAGTTATGTGGCAGTGTGTTATTGATTTCAACAACATTCGAACGTGCTGTTCCATCATTAGGTTGGCTGTATTCCGCCCATAACTTCGATTCTCCCCAATCTCCAACCATCCGGTGCACATTTACTTCATTAGCGTGAGTAGCCACCTCAGGACTCGTCCACCCATTCTTAGTTCGCTTGAAATCATAGAAGGCAGCTCTCTGATAATCCTGGGCGGTCTGTACGGATAAAACCGGATAAGGCTCTGTCATAACCACAAATGTTCGATGGGTATGGCCTTGTAGCATGAGATCGGCAGGATTATCCTCCCTGGCTACCGTTGCCCCCGCATCCAGGCCATCAAAATGATGAGAAACGATAAGCCTGAAATCCACGGTCGTATCCTCACCCGCTTTTGTATAATCCGATAACATCCAGTCATAGTATTCTTCAAGAGGCCATTCACTGCTTAGAACATAAAAGGATCCCATACGAAAGGAGAAAGCCGTTTGCCCCATTTCACGTTTGTATCTCTCACGCCATTCATCAAATTGCACATAAGTTTCCCAGCCAGTATCGTGGTTGCCGGAAGTTACTACAGAGGGAACTGTATATCCGGCCATACCTTCATAAAACCTTGCCACCCGGAGACTAGCCTCTTCAATACCTGCCCAGCTATCTTTTTCGTTGTACACATGGCTGTTATCCCCTGTATCCAAAAGAAAACGGGGATTGGCAAGGTTGACTGATTCTGTGATCCATTGCAAGGCTTCCATACTGCCATTACCCCATTTTGCACTGGCTTTGCCCGACGGCACCACCGCCTTTTCGTTGGTAATATGCTGATCTGTTTGTTGTAGGATATAAAAGTCCTCTTCAAAATCAGGTACAATATGAACAGAGCGTCTGGATGAGGATTCTAAACCAGAAGTATGTTGTATTTTCAATTCCATAAGTTCCGGCGAAATATCGTTGGGAATACTAACTTTCAATCGCCATCCTTCCTCTGTATCAAGTTGAATAAAACCCCATTCTGTAGATTCAACAGATGCAGACCAGGATTTTAGATCATTATGAACCGAAACAGTCCACCCGTCTTTATCAAGGTCGGATGCACCTTTCAACTCTACAGAAAACACTCCACCGGGTTCAACAAATTCCGGGTTGTGCTGACGGGGGACCCATATGGTCAGTTCCGTATCATCTGCTACTTCGGAAGCAGATATCCTGGTTTTTACTCCCGGATTTGCTACAAGAGAACTTATAAAGAATCCGGTAATAAAGATCAGGCTGATTAATCGAAAAGTTATGTAAAGTTTTAGATGAGTCATGTATTTAATTTGTGCTATTAGATTATTTAATTAATGTCATTTGTTTCACCTGTCGGTAATTACCAGCCTCAAGTTTGTATAGATACACACCACTGGTAAGGTTTACAGCATCAAAGACAGCCAAATGCCGGCCTTCCTGTCTGAAGCCATCCACCAGAGTTTGTACCAACTGTCCTGTGAGGGTATAAACATTTAATTTAACATGTGAGGCTACAGGAATGCTGAATTCTATTCGCGTGGACGGATTAAAAGGGTTAGGGTAATTCTGGTCCAGAAAAAACTCATCAGGTAGACTTTCAGGTTCAACGGATGTATTTACACCATTTACCGATACTTGAGTAATTCCATTATTCGGTATATTCACCTTGACAAGGATGGCTAATTTTTGCCCATCATCATATTCATACTGAGAAATAACCTGGCCACCATCAACTGTATATTTGTCATTATTTGCCATAAGAAAACGAATCCGGCCATCATAAAAATTATGGGGCAACGTGTTTTTAATGTCTACGATATTCCAGTTAACCGTGCCATTATTATCGTTTTTGTATTCCGCCCATAGCTTCGAATCTCCCCAATCGCCAACCATTCGATGCACATTTACTTCATTGGCATGGGTAGCAATCTGTGGACTTGCCCAACCATCTTCAGATCGGTTAAAATCGAAAAAGGCAGCCCTCTGATAATCCTGTGCTGTATGTACTGAGAGAACAGGGTAAGGCTCAGTTCGTACCACTAAAGTATTATGCCTGTGCCCTTGCAGCAAAAGGTCAGCGGGATTCTCTTGCCTGGAGATTGTAGTACCCGCGTCAATACCGTTAAAATGGTGAGTTATAATTAATCTGTATTTTATTTCGGGATTGGCACCGGCTTTATTGAAATCATCAAGCGTCCAATCATAAAACTCGTTAAGAGGCCATTCACTATTGACTACATAGAAAGATCCCATTCGGAAAGAAAAAGCTGTTTGCCCAAACTCTTTTTTATATCGGGCACGCCATTCGTCAAAACTGATGTATTCAGACCAGCCCGTATCATGATTTCCTGGTGTCACAACCGAGGGTACTGTTAAACCCGAAAGGCCTTCTAGAAACCTGGCAACCCTTTCACTTGCTTTTTCAATGCCGCCCCAACTATTCTGACTATTATATACATGACTGTTATCTCCGGTATTCAGTATGAACCTCGGATTCGCCAGGTTGACCGATTCCGTGATCCATTGCATTGCCTCCATGCTACCATTTCCATACTCCTTACTTGCTTTTCCACCGGCAGTTACTGCATTTGTGTTGGTAATATGCTGATCTGATTGCTGCAGAATGTAAAAATTGGTCTCAAAATCTGGAACGATGGAAACCGAACGCTTCCTCGTAGCTGTTAAACCTGAAATATGATTGATTCTCAGTTCCATGAGCTCCGGAGAGATATCTTCGGGAATTTTTACCCTCAGTTTCCAACCTTCTTCCGTTTCAAGATGAATCAGCCCCCATTCAGCAGTTTCGACAATTGCGGGCCAGGATTTAAGATCATTGTTAACTGATACTGACCATCCGTCTACCGAAAGGTCGGATGCACCTTTTAACTCAACCAAAAACACGCCACCAGGCTCCACAAATTCAGGGTTATGCTGACGCGGAGCCCAGATAATCAATTCATTATCATCTGTAATCTCTGAAGGGGGCTGTTTTAATTCGCCTGACTGATAAGCAAAAAGAGTGCCTGCAATAAAGACCTTAAAAAATAGCAAAAAAAAGATTTGTCTAATAAGATGCAGCGGTACTTGACACATAAGAATTGATCAGTAATGGGTTTGAAAGCTATGTTATCGCTAACAAGTAAAGTACTAAACATAGTTAATTCGACAAAGTACTTTGTAATAAGTTGTGTAACACTTTGCATCATTACCTGTTAACCGGACTTCGCTGTCATTAAGTATGGTAGAACTATATGCATTGTACTGATAAGGCGATTCAGTTTTATGAATCAATTTCCCAATCGGGAAATCCTTTACTCAAACTTTATTCTCTTGAAAAGTAAAGAAATTTTATTAAATTGCCTGTCAGGTGTTACCGATAACATTTAATCCCTACCAGGGAAAAGCGTTTTTCTAAAATAGATTTCGTTTCAATTTCATCTATAAAATGCATGTCAATGATGCGACTTTATTAAACTGGTAATAGCCCTGTTTGTTATGATTCTATCTATAATTCATTAACAGGTTTGTGGGAGTAACGTAATGATGAATAAAGTCAATCAATAAAGGATTTAAAAAACTGGTAGATCATGAATAGAAAAGAATGGGCACAGTTAACATTTGGTGGAATGGCCGGGATGATGATACCCTCTGGCTTAGCAGATGTATTCTCTACGAGGGTTAAAGGATCATCTGTAATCTTAGGTGCACAAACTTACAGCTTCCGGGGTATGAACCTGGATGATACGTTGAGAGGAATGAATGAGCTTGGTCTGACAAGTTGTGAGCTTTGGGAAGGCCATGTGGTGCCGTTAAAAATATTTCGCAATCGACCTGCTCTTGCAAAATGGCGAACATCACCCGATTCAATGGCTGAGATTGAAGCTGTACGCCAAAAGTTTGAAAAAGCGGGTATTACTATTCAGGCTTACACAGTTAATATGAAGGATAATATTACCGATGAACAATTGGATCATATATTCCGGATGACCAAGGCATTAGGCACAGACACTATTACCTCATCAGCCACAGTTAGTGTAATGCCGCGCTTAGATGTATACGCCCAGAAATATGGCATTTATGTAGCCATGCATAACCATGCTCATGTTGACAGGCCAAATGAATTTTCTAACCCTGATTCTTTCGCACGTGGTATGGAGGGAAGATCTGATTTTATCAGAATTAATTTGGATATCGGTCATGCAACAGCTGCCAATTATGATCCCGCAAGTTATATGAAAATGATGCATGAAAAGATCATGTGCATTCATGTGAAAGATCGAAAAAAAAATAACGGTCCGAGAACCTATTTTGGAGAGGGTGATACGCCTATAAGGGAAGTATTGCAGTTAATACGTGACAATCAGTGGCCTATCCCTGCCAATATAGAACTGGAATATGAAGGCAATACAATGACGGAAATGAAAAGGTGCGTCGACTACTGCAGAAAGGTTTTGGCAGAATAAACTATATTCGGATTATCGATCCAAACTATAATCCCAATTCGATCAATTATAACTAACTCATGAAAGATAATATCACACGACGAAATTTTATAAAAAGCGCATCCATAGTTTCCGCTTTTTCAATCATACCCAGTCATGTTTTAGGCGGTATGGGGATTACAGCACCCAGCGACAGGATTAATCTTGGTTTTATTGGGACTGGCCGGCAGGCACGTACTTTGCAGAAGAACTTTATGAGATCCGGAGGGATGCAAATAACCTCCGCATGCGATGTATATGCTACAAACCTGAATCATTTCACGGAACTGGTGAAGTCGACATATGCTGAAGCCCACGGACAAGAAAAATATAAAGGATGTAAAGCCTATGCTGACTTCAGGGAATTACTGGAATCACCGGATGTGGATGCTGTAGTCATTTCAACCCCCGATCACTGGCATGGCGTACAAGCTGTGAAAGCCGCCGAGGCAGGGAAAGATATTTATTGTGAAAAACCTTTGACACTAACCATTAAAGAAGGAAGAGCTATTGCAAATGCTGTAAATAAGCATAAAAGGGTATTTCAAACCGGTAGTATGCAGCGATCTGCCCCTGAATTCAGGCATGCCGTCGAACTTGTCAGAAATGGATACATAGGAGAAATAGAGACAATTAAAGTGAGCATTGGTGGTCCACCCGAACCCTATAATCTTCCAGGTGAGCCCATACCTGAAGGTCTGGATTGGGAAATGTGGTTAGGTCCGAATGAATATTTACCGTACAACCATGAGCTTCTGCCAAATCCTGACGATGAATTCTGGGCCCAGTGGCGTCGTTTCAAAGAAGTTGGAGGTGGTGCCATGACCGACTGGGGGGCACATATGTTTGATATAGCTCAGTGGGCAATGGATATGGACAAGAGTGGTCCAGTAGAGATCATTCCACCCGATGGGAAGAACTTTGAGTATCTTACCTATCGCTATCATAATGGCATTACCATGACCCATGAGAATTTTGGTAAAAATAATGCAATTCGATTTGTAGGTACGGAAGGGCAAATTGATGTACAACGTCGGAATTTGGCACCCACGCCGGTTACTCTCAAAGATCAGGTGATAGGCCGGGATGAAATACAGGTGTATCGAAGTGTAGACCATTATAAAGACTGGCTGGATGCTATACGAAATCGAAGTACTCCGATTTGTGACGCTGAAACCGGGCATCGAACCTCCACTGTTGGTACTCTGGGAAATATTGCCTATGAATTAGGTCGCCCATTGAAATGGAATCCTAAAACAGAGAAGTTTAAAGGAGATTCTGACGCTAATAAAAGGTTAGGCAGAAAATTGAAGAAAGAATGGTCCATCAGGTTATAGGAAGCTAAAGTTAGGATTATGAAAATTACCGCATTAATCGCTGCTTTTGGGTTATTAATATGCCTGCCTTTTGATACGCATGGGCAACAATTCGCCACAGATAATATCTTTATCATTACCTCAGATGGTTTACGTTGGCATGAAGTATTTATGGGAGCGGAACAGGCTATCATACAGGATCATGTTGAAAATGCAAAAGAGTTAAAGGAGTTGTTCTGGAGGGAAGAACTTAAGGTAAGGAGAGAGGCTCTTATGCCATTTTTCTGGAGTACCATAGCGGAGCAGGGCCAATTGTATGGCAACCGGAACCTGGGCAGCAAAATGAATGTGACCAATTCATCACGAGCTTCTTACCCGGGCTATAATGAGATACTTACCGGTTTTTACGATGATGACAGGGTCATAACTAATTATCCTATCTTCAATCCTAATTGGTCGATATTAGATTTCTTCAATGAACAAGAGGATCTGAATGGATCAGTTGGTGTTGTCGCGTCATGGTGGTCGTTTCCTGAAATAATTAATGCCCCTAGAAGCAAGGTCAACGTAATTGCCGGTCCACAGGGATCTCAACCGTCAATTATGCCACAGCCCGATACATTAACTCACGAGAATGTGATGAAATACATCCGGGAATCAACTCCACGTGTGGCAATGCTCGTGTATGATGATACAGACAACCGGGCCCATGAAGGTGGTTATGAAGGCTATTTGAAAGCGGCTAACAAGTTTGATGCTTATGTACAGGAACTATGGGAATTTGTCCAGTCTCATCCTCAATACAAGAACCGTACTACTTTTTTGATTACGACAGACCATGGCCGGGGTATTGGTGATCAATGGTCTAACCATGGTAGCGGTGCCGCTCATTCTAATGAGGTATGGATGGCAGTTCTAGGACCTGATACACCCGCGCGCGGAGAAGACACACCGGGGCAGTATAATCTGAACCAGGTGGCAGCATCTGCTGCTGCTTTTTTGGGGCTGGAATATGTAAATGAACGAAAGGTGGGTAAGGCTGTAGATGGTATGTTTAAATTTGCTCCAGCCGTAAAGCCGGCCGTTCGGGAACCATCAACCATTAGTGCAGAACTGACTGAAGAGCAACTCTATGACATTGCTCGCACGTATACAGAAATTGTTGACAGACAAAGAAAACAACAGCGTGCGACCCCATGGATTCCAACTCAGGAAAAGGCTGATGCTGCCAATAAAAAACTTCAGGAAGATGTGGTTAAGATAATTCAGGATCAAGGCTTTACTCTCGATTTTTATGAAGAGATCGTTCAGTCCCTTCGGAGTGATCCCGACTTACAAGAGATATTTTTCAAAAACGTACAGGAAATACGTGTCACCATGGAATAAGGATTATACAATTTAAACTATTTCGGCCCAGGTTATAACTATAATACACATTAAAAGGGACCCATTTGCTTATGCCCATATTCTCTATAAAAAACATATTTTTCATAATCTTCTTACCTTTTATATGGAGTTGTAATTCACGTACAGAAACTCAACATTCGAACCCTGAAAAGCCTAACATCATTTATATTCTGGCTGATGATCTAGGCTACGGAGATTTAGGTCTGTACGGACAGGAGGATATAAAAACACCAAATCTGGATCAAATGGGTTTCGAGGGAATCCGCTTTACGGATCATTATTCCGGTAGTACTGTTTGCGCACCCAGCCGCAGTGTTTTGATGACAGGACTACATACCGGTAGAACTCCAATTCGCGGTAATCGTAAGATATCAGAAGAAAGTGAGGTGCCTTTACCGGAAGAGGAAGTAACCATCATGACTTCAATGAAAGAGGCAGGTTATACGACGGGTGTTTTTGGGAAATGGGGACTAGGTGGACCTGGCACAACTGGCAGCCCGGTCAATCAAGGTATTGATAAGTTTTTTGGGTATCTTTCCCATCGGCATGCTCATTTTTATTATCCCGAGTTTCTATATCGAGGTGAGGAGCGTGTTCCTCTTCCGGGCAATCAGGTGATTGAAAATGATTTTTTCCCGGGAACAGGGTTAAATACCGAAAAACAAACCTATAGCACCGATGTCATTATGGAAGAAGCTCTTTCTTTCATCACTAAACAGAAAGAGAATCCATTCTTCCTTTATTTACCCATGACCATTCCCCATGCGGAAATGTTAGTTCCTGAAGAAGCCATGGCCCAGTATCTTGATGAAGATGGAAACAGCATATTTGATGAAGTACCTCATCCGGAGGGAGAACATCATGGACCTCAACCTTATCCTGCTGCAGCCTATGCTGCAATGGTATCCTTAATGGACAATAAAATTGGGCAACTGTTTGACCATCTTAAAGAGCAAGGTCTGGATGAGAACACACTGGTAATTTTTACCAGTGATAATGGATCTCATGCTGAAGGGGGATATCATCCGGACTATTTGAATTCCAGCGGTCCTTTACGGGGGTTCAAGCGTGATCTATATGAGGGAGGTATTCGTGTACCCATGATTGCCCGTTGGCCGGGTCAGATAAAAGCCGGTACAACCAGTAGTCATATTTCCGCTTTTCAGGATATATTGCCTACTTTCAGCGAAATTGCAGGTATTCAGCCCCCCACAGATATTGATGGAATATCAATCGCTCCTGAATTATTAGGCAATGTCGATCAATCTTCCCATGAATATCTGTATTGGGAATTTCATGAACAGGGTGGTAAACAGGCAGTTCGAAAAGGACCATGGAAAGCAGTACGATTGAATGTGATTCAGAATCCTGACGCTCCCCTTGAATTATATAATCTGGATGAAGATATCGCAGAGCGAAACAATGTGGCTAACCAGCATCCTGATATTGTTGAAGATATGAGCAATATTATGAAGGAAGCTCGTATTCCATCTGAAATTTTCCCTTTACCTAACGATTAGTAAATATAAACCACAAACTTAAAATTATGTTCAAGAAATTAAGTAATTCAACCTACAGTCCAGCCTTATTATTGGCTGTTCTATTAACCTCTTTTATGTCATGGAGTTGTGACAGATCTAATGAAGAACAAAATGTCTCGAACGAACAACCCAATGTCATTATTATTTATGCTGACGATGTTGGCTATGGTGATCTTGGTGTTTATGGATCAGAGTTGATACCGACACCAAATTTAGATCGCATGGCATCAGAAGGATTAACCATGACATCTTCTTATGCTACGGCTGCAACATGCACACCTAGTCGCTATTCACTGTTGACAGGTGAGTATGCTTTCCGCAATCAGAGAGCACAGATTCTTGATGGGGATGATCCCATGCTGATTACCCCTGGTAGTGTAACTATCCCATCCTTGTTCAGGGATGCCGGTTACAAAACTTCAATTGTCGGCAAATGGCATTTGGGGATCGGTGAGGAAGAAGTAGATTGGAACGGCTCGGTAAAACCAGGTCCGCTGGAAGTTGGATTTGATGAATCATTCATCATCCCAACCACAGCAGACCGCGTGCCTACCGTTTATCTGGACGGACATCATGTTTATAATTTAAGCGATGAAGACGACCCTTTAAGAATAAGCTACGATGAAAAAATTGGCGATTTACCAACGGGGAAAAGTCATCCCGAGTTGCTGCGCTATCTGGCAGACGATCAGCATTCAGGAACGATCGCAGGTGACATCAGCCGCATAGGCTGGCAGGATGGTGGTCAATCTGCCTGGTGGGATGATGAAGAGATAGCCTTAATTATGGCTAAACGGTCACAGGATTTTATCACTGAAAACCAGGATGAGCCGTTCTTTCTATTTATACCCATGCACGAAAATCATGTTCCGCGCGCTCCGCATCCCGATTTTGTTGGAAAAAGCCAAACAGGCCTTCGCGGAGATGCTGTGGTAGAACTGGATTGGGTGGTTGGTGAGGTTCTTTCAAAGCTGAAAGAATTAGGACTGCATGAAAATACACTGGTTATATTTTCAAGTGATAACGGACCCATCTTTGATGACGGTTATGATGATGGTGCCATTGAAAATGCAAATGGACATAACCCAAGTGGCCCGTTTCGTGGAGGCAAGTACACAGCTTATGAAGGCGGTACCCGAATGCCATTTGTCGCGAGTTGGCCTGGAGTAATTGAGGCAGGTTCTTCCACGGATGCACTTTTCAGTCAGGTCGATTTGATGGCCACCTTGGGAAGCCTGATCGGAGTTGAACTGCCTCAGGGTTCCGGTTTGGACAGCAAGGATTTGTTGCCGGTACTACTTGGTCAAAGTGATGAGGGTCGTGAATTTGTTGTGCAGCAAGGAGCCGGGCCTAACTTGTATGGCATACGTATGGGTGATTGGAAGTTGATCCCTGCTGCTGCGCAACGCCCGCCGTTTTTAAATAGAAAGCACAACGAACGGCAAAGCCCTTTATCCACTGAAATGGTTGGTACCGGAAATTATCTTTATAATTTAAACGATGATCCGGGTGAAACGACCAATCTGGCTGATCAGCACCCTGATAAGGTCGAGGAGCTGTCAGAGTTACTCGAACGTATTCGAGAAACTCCGGAGAAAGAATTAAACTTTCTTAACTAAATTCTAAAGAGAATCTAACGCAACTTATAATGACAATATATATCAAGTATTTTCTTAGTTACTTACTTCTCCTGAGTATCTTAGCAATAGAAGGATGCGGAACATCTCCCCAAGCCGATCAGGTAACGGATAAACCTAATATCATTATCATTTATGCTGATGATGTGGGTTATGGGGATATTAGTGCCTATGGGTCAGAACTCATTCAGACTCCACATATTGATCAGCTTGCTGAAGAGGGTATTAAGTTTACGGATGCTTATGCTACATCTGCAATGTGTACCCCAAGCAGGTATTCATTATTAACTGGCATATATGCCTTCAGACTGCCAGGCGCTGGTATTCTTTCGGCTGAAGAACCTATGCTTATTGAATCAGAGAGTGTTACTCTACCTGGGGTTTTACGGAAGGCGGGGTATCGTACCTCTATTGTCGGTAAGTGGCATCTTGGTTTAGGAGATCGATACGGTGAACTGGATTGGAATGCCGAAATAAAGCCGGGCCCTTTAGAGGTTGGTTTCGATGAATCATTCCTGATGCCTGTTACCAACGACAGGGTACCTACGGTCTATGTATCGGGACACCATGTTTATGGTTTAAATCCTGACGATGATCCTATTCTGGTTCGTTATCCTGAAGAAGGCCATCATGAGTATCAGGAAGAACAATTCGGAAAAGAGGGTGCCAATCCGTCAACGATTTATGAACCACTTGTTGGAAACCTTCCAACCGGGCTCAGCCATCCGGAATTATTGCGTTATCCTGCTGATGTACAGCATTCAGGTACCATTGTAAATGGTGTAAGCCGGATTGGGCATATGGCGGGGGGCCAATCAGCATTATGGGATGACGAAGAAATGGCCTTCGAATTTACCGAGCGTTCTCAACGTTTTATTAGAGAAAATCAGAAGAATCCATTTTTTTTATTTTTATCCATGCATCAGAACCATGTAGCGCGTCAGCCTCACCCTCAATTTCTGAATACCAGCGGTGTGGGTTTGAGAGGAGATACAGTGCATGAGTTGGACTGGGTAGTGGGTCAAATCGTTAAGACCCTTGATGAACTCAATATTCGTGAAGAAACCCTAATCATATTTACCAGTGATAACGGGCCCGTTATATATGATGGTTACGAAGATGGAGCACTGGAAGACCATAACGGGCATGATCCCAATGGTGTAAACATACGTGGTGGCAAATATATAGCCTATGAAGGCGGTACTCGCATGCCGACGATTGCGGCCTGGCCAAACCAAATAGAAGCGGGCCAGGTTTCAGAAGCAATTATCAGCCAAGTGGATTTTTTGGCAACGATGGCATCACTGGCGGGTGCTGATGTGCCTGACAATGCTGATCTGGACAGCCAGGATTTATCATCTGCACTGCTGGGAAAAAGCGATAAGGGCCGTGACAATGTGATACAACAATCAAGTGATGGACTGGCGATCAGGCAAGGTCCCTGGAAATATATTGAGCCGGGCGAGAGATCAGAATGGGGATATAACCGCCATAATTTAGGCAACACTCCTCTTAATATTGAGCCTTTGACATCTCAGGCATATTTATTTAATCTTGAAGAAGATTCTCAGGAAACCGTCAACCTGGCTGAAAAACATCCTGAAATCGTAAGGGAAATGGATGAATTACTGAATCAACTCCGGGAGCATCCGGATAATTAAAAGCAGCCTTAGGTTTCAGGCTTGATTAAATAATATAAAATGACGACACATTGTTCAGGTATTAATCAATATAAAAACAAAGCATTAAACCTAGTAAAACCTGTTGCCGGATTAATTGCCTTCTTTTCCATTATTATTTTGCACTCCGGGTGCAATGAGGAACTTCCTCCTCTGGGCCAGAATGAGGCGATCCGAACTTATATCGAATTTGCGGACGGAGGAAACCGGGGTATGTATGATCCTGAAACAGACAGTAAGGGTTATCCGGACGAAGATTATGATGCCACTACCGCTATGGTCATTAACTGGCATCGTTTACCGGAATCCGATGCAGGGCTTGATGCCAGAATGTGGTACAGGCAAATTCATCCTGATGAGTCATCATGGAAAGTGGCAGAAGGAGAATCTTTCGAATTCTGGCACCGGGATGAAAAGATCAACAGAGTTCTAATAAAGGATCTGGATCCAAATTCTGTTTATGAATATGTAGTAAGTGACAGCGGGGCGGTTTTTCGGTTTCATACGATGCCTTCAAGTCTGGATGAACGACCCGTTAAATTAATCATGACGTCAGATCATCAATCACCAACATGGCCAAAAGTTGCCCACGATAACGCTAAGATGGCCGCTATTCAGCAACCTGATATGTTTGTTATTGCAGGTGACTTTGTCAATGACGAAGGTGAAGTAAATTCTAAGAATGCCGATAAGTGGGTTACCTATCTGGATTATATGTTTAACATTGAGGACGGATATTTTCTGATCGATAAAGAAATAGACGGTGATATTTATGAGAATGTCATAATCCCTCATGTCGGGGTTATGGGTAACCATGAAACGGGCGAAGAGCATCATATTCGCTGGCCGGCTGATTTGTATACTGTGAATAAATCCTACCCAAAATATGTGGCATCCAATTGGATGGAATTGCTGTTTCACTGGCCTTATAGCAGTGAAGGTTTTTATAGCGAATTCAACCCTGATCACCCAAATATGAATCAGGAAATCGTCCAGGAAGGATTTGGTAAAGGGGGTTTCGGAAAGCTTAGTTTCTCCGACTATCTGTTGCTCATTGGCATGGATAATAGCCAGAATTGGGAAGGAGTACCCGATGAAGGTCTGAGAGATTGGGAAGGTAATCTGATTACAGATGAATGGCCCTGGTTTGAAACGCAACATGCAGAGGTCAGACAGGATATCTGGTTAAATAACCTTTTGGAACCGGAAGATGGCCCAACGGCCGGTGAGAGTTATACGCATATCCTTCCTGTGTGGCACAGAGGGCTCTTTGGAACCGTAAGAATGAATATGACTTTTAAAAACAGGAATCTGCTCAAATATTGGCTGCCGGTCCTCTACAGGAACGGAGTAAAATTGATCACTGAAGGCCATGATCATAATTATACCAGAACGGTACCTATGGAAATTACACTGGAGCAGCCTGAAAATACCTATATGGAGGCAGTCTATTATGAACCAACCTCGTGGGAGTCGTTCGATGGTCTGGATGAGGACTACCTGGATCAATATTTTTCTGTTAATACGATAAATGACAATGAGACCCGGGAGATTATTGGATGGGAATATGATGGCAATTACATTACATATGGTGAAGAAGGTATGATTGCCATGGGGCACGGTGGCTGGGCAGCGGGCCGGCGCAATCCAGGGCATCGTGGCGGCGGTAATGCCGGCTTATGGTTTGTTGACGACAATATGGGTGCCGAAACTTTTGGTGGCAAAGAATCTTTTCATATGAATACCGTGGTGCTGACAAATGATGGGTTTACCGTAGATGCTTATCAGCCTGATCAATTGATTCATTTTAAGAATGGAACCGATCCCAAGCCTATACATAGATTTAGATGGGTAAAAAATCAAGAAAATTGGCTAGCTTATGATTTTGAGTCTAATAAGTGGATCCGATATGAAAGTTTTAGCACAAACTAATGAACTACTAAAATATTTATTACATGAATTTACAATCGAATTACCCTAGGTCAACAGGATTGGTCCTACTGTTCGTATTTCTTTATTCTTTATATTCAACAGCATTTGCAGAAGAGAAAAAAAACTTAGAATCACAGAATAAAAAGCCTGTTAACGTGGTATTTATTCTAAGTGACGATCATCGTTATGATTTTATGGGCTTTCATGAAAAGGCACCTGAATGGCTTGAAACTCCTTCTATGGATCGAATGGCCAGAGAAGGAGCTCATCTGAGGAATGCCTTCGTAACCACTGCCTTATGCTCCCCCAGCCGTGCTTCAATATTAACAGGTAAATATGCCCATAACCATCGGGTAGTTGATAATCAAAGTCCAATACCGGAAGGTACGGTTTTTTTCAACGAGGCTGTTCAGCAGAATGGATACAAAACAGGTTATTTTGGTAAATGGCATATGGGCCATAGCGACGATGAGCCCAGGGCGGGATGGGATCGTTGGGTTAGCTTTCGTGGCCAGGGAGTGTATTACAACCCCGTGCTGAATATCGATGGCCAACGTAATCAACATGAAGGTTATACTTCTGATATTTTAACCAATTATGCCATTGACTGGCTAAATGAGATCAATACCGATGAGGAGCCTTTTTTTCTATATCTATCTCATAAGGCCGTACATGCGGAATTTATGCCTGCCGAACGACATGAAGGGACGTACAGTGACGTTGAGATACCTTACCCTCCCAGCATGGCTAACACCGAACGCAATTACAGGACCAAACCGAAGTGGGTAAAAGAACAGAGATATAGCTGGCATGGAGTTGAATACCCCTATCATGGTGAATTGAATTTTGACGATTTCTATCGTAGCTACAACGAAACTTTATTGGGTGTGGATGAGAGCATAGGTCAGGTAATTAAATATCTTGAAGATAACGGCCTTGCGGATAATACGCTGGTGCTCTATATGGGAGACAATGGATTTTTGCTTGGTGAACATGGTTTGATTGATAAGAGAAACGCGTATGAAGAATCAATGAGAGTACCCATGTTGGCCTGGGCTCCCAGTTGGATAAAACCAGGAACAGATATCAGTACTTTGATTCGTAATATTGATGTCGCACCAAGCATCATGGATTTAACTGGTACGACGACTTCTGAGGAAATAGACGGAGAGTCATTTGTTAGTTTACTTACAGGTGAAGCCGAAGGCGAAGAACGGAACTTCCTTTATGAATATTACTGGGAACCTGCCTTCCCTCATACACCAACTACATTTGCTTTAAGAGCAAGTCGGTATAAGTACATCTATTATCATGGAATATGGGACCGTGATGAGCTTTATGATTTGCAGGAAGACCCCAACGAACGGTATAACCTGGCGGAAGTGCCACAGTACATAGAGATTAGAAATGAGATGCGTGACCGGTTATTCGAAGAAATGGAAGCCCGGGATGCAATGTTAATACCATTGCGACGTGCCGGTTGGACACAGGATGAGAAACTAATTGGAAATTGAAAAGTTTGATAAATTCTTTTACTAACCAATGTTTTCGGAGCCTTGCTTTTACAATTGACGCTTCAAAATAAGATGATAAATGAGATGCATTTAACTTTAAAATGTTATATAATAATGTTAACGGTAACATACCAGCATTCTCAGATCCAAAATGCCAATAAATAAATGATTTTATGAATTTTTCCCCTTTAGACCTCATTGTATTTTTTACCTACTGTTTTATCATCCTAGGGATAGGGTTATGGATCGCCAATCGAAAAGGGCTCCAGGATTCAGAGGGTTATTTTCTGGCAGGAAAATCGCTTCCCTGGTGGGCCATCGGTACCTCATTAATTGCCGCCAATATATCAGCAGAACAAATGATTGGTATGTCGGGCTCAGGTTTTGCTATAGGGTTGGCTATTGCAAGTTATGAATGGATGGCTGCTTTGACTTTAATTCTGGTAGCCAAATTTATGCTTCCCATATTTCTAAAACGAAATATTTATACGATGCCTCAGTTTCTGGAATCAAGATTTGATGAAAGGGTACGTATTAGTCTGGCTATTTTCTGGATCGTGGTGTACATCTTCGTCAACCTGACCTCTGTATTATACCTGGGAGCTCTGAGCTTAAAAACTATTATGGGGATCGAGCTGATCTACGGTATTATCGGCCTGGCGACTTTCTCAGCTATTTATACCGTATATGGCGGGTTGAAAGCTGTAGCCTGGACAGATGTAGTTCAGGTTATTTTCCTGGTAGGTGGTGGTTTACTCACTACCTACTTAGCTTTAAGTGCCTTAGGCAATGGGGCAGGACCTATTGTTGGGTTCTCAGAGCTATTGGCAGCGGCTCCTGAAAAGTTTAATTTAATCTTAGATAAAGCCCACCCATATTATTATGAACTTCCCGGTCTAAGTGTTCTGCTAGGTGGTATGTGGGTCGCCAATATAAGCTACTGGGGATTTAACCAATACATTATCCAAAGAGCATTGGCTGCCAAGAATATCATGGAGGCTCAACGTGGCCTGATGTTTGCGGGTTATCTAAAAATCCTGATGCCCCTTATTGTGGTGGTTCCTGGTATTGCTGCCTATGGACTGGGAGCAGATATCCTACGGCCGGATGAAGCCTACCCCTGGTTGCTTGATAACTTCGTGATGTCCGGCTTGCGTGGCCTTGCGTTCGCGGCTCTTATCGCAGCCATCGCTTCATCATTAAGCTCCATGACAAATAGTACATCCACTATCTTCACACTGGATATATACAAGACTTTCTTCAACCAACATGCTTCGGAAAAAAAACTGGTTAAGGTCGGCCGTATTTCCAGCTTTATAGCAATTTTTCTTGCAGTTTTAGTGGCACCATTATTAAGCACACTGGATCAGGCTTTTCAGTTTATTCAGGAATTCACAGGGTTTATCAGTCCAGGGGTTGTTGCTATATTCCTTTTAGGCCTGTTCTGGAAAAAAGCAACCTCTAACGGAGCTCTATGGGCAGCAATTCTTACCATCCCTCTTTCATTCGGGTTCAAATGGCTGACACCAACCCTGCCCTTCCTTGACCGAATGGGGTTGGTTTTCCTAATACTCTGTGCTGTAATTGTGGTTATCTCACTTATAGAGGGCCGCAAGGCAGCTGAAGAAGCTGCTGAGGATGCGGAAATCAGTGATGAAGTTGTGGTAAAAGATGGTGTTAAAACCAATCCTAAAGCAGTTTATTATGAAAAAAGCTGGTTTCATACTGATGCATCTTTCAATATAGGCTCCATTGGAATATGTGCGATTTTAGCTGTGCTTTATATCATTTTCTGGTAACCGTTATTAACACCCTACATGAACAAGTTGATCAAGAAGGTAAACAAAGCTTTTTGCGAATATTTTGATAAAGAGCCTATTATTATTAAATCACCCGGACGAGTAAATCTGATTGGTGAACATACCGATTACAATGAAGGATATGTTCTGCCGGCAGCAATAAATAAAGTAATCATTCTTGCCCTTGCTCCGAATAAGCTTGGCAAGGTGAGGATGCATGCCTTGGATGCTGATGGTGAACTTTATGAACATGATCTCTCTGAACCGATTAAAAATGTCTCTGGCTGGGCTGATTATATTTACGGAGCAATCAGCGAACTGAATAAAGAAGGTCATGAAGTTGAAGGGTTTGACTGCGTTTTTGGCGGTGACATTCCCATTGGATCAGGTTTATCCTCTTCGGCTGCACTAACGGGAGGAATTATATTTGGCCTATCTGAAATGTTTAACTTCAACTTGTCAACCCTTGAAAAAACTTTTCTGGCTCAAAAAGTCGAAAATGATTTCGTTGGTGTAAATTGCGGTATCATGGATCAATTTGCCAGCCTTCATGGCAAATCCGGCCATGTTATCAAATTGGATTGCCGATCCCTTGAATATTCATATCATAAATTCAGTCGTAAGGATATGAGTATTGTACTCTGTGATACCCGGATACATAGGGAACTCGTCTCATCAGAATACAACAGGCGCAGAAAAGATTGTGAAGATGGAGTTAATCAATTGAATAATTATGTCGGCGGCTTAAAAAGTCTTCGTGATGTAGACATTTCCATGCTAGACACGTATAAAGAAAAACTGGATCCCATTATTTATAAACGCTGTAAATATGTTGTTGAAGAAAACAATCGTGTCACTAAAGCTTGTGAAGATCTGGAAAATAATAACCTGGTATCTTTTGGACAACGTATGTATCAGTCTCACGCGGGATTGCGTGATGATTATGAAGTTAGCTGCTTCGAATTAGATACACTCGTTGAAGCAGCACGTCAACTTGATGGGGTATATGGGTCACGGATGATGGGTGGCGGATTCGGTGGCTGCACTATTAACCTTGTGGAAGAAAAACATCTGGAAGCATTTAAGGAAAAGATTACCTCGGCCTACACGGCAAAAACCGGTAAAGAAATTAAAATATACGTGACTCAAATCAATGGAGGCACTGAGTTGATACATTCCAGGTATCTGGAGCAATTATAATAATAGGTTTAATGGACTCAAATTTATCAGATAATCCCCATCGCCGCTATAATATTCTGACGGGTGAATGGATACAAGTATCACCACACCGAACCCAACGCCCCTGGCAAGGGCAAGAAGAAGAAAATCAGGCAGAGCAAAAAAAAGATTATGACGAGTCGTGTTATCTTTGCCCGGGCAATAAACGTGCACATAGTGATAACAACCCGGATTATGATTCTACTTTTGTCTTTGATAATGATTTCAGTGCACTTTTGCCGGATGCCAAACCTATACACTTTAATAAGGGAGATCTGCTTATTGCTGAAGGAGAAAAAGGTATCTGCAGGGTAGTCTGTTTTTCACCCCGACATAATTTGACTCTTCCTGAAATGGAGGTTGATCAGATTCGTAAAGTTGTTGATCTGTGGACACGGGAATATGAAGAGTTGGGAAGCCGTCCTAATATTAACTACGTTCAGATTTTTGAGAATAAGGGAGCCATTATGGGCTGTAGCAATCCTCATCCCCATGGTCAGATATGGGCGCAGGAAACTATTCCCGGCGAGCCTCAAAAAGAATTGGTCCAAATGAAAAAGCATTATGAACAACACGGCAGAACCCTGCTTAGCGACTATCTGAAAGAAGAACTGAAACTTGGAGAGAGAATAGTTGTGGAAAACGATGATTTCGTAGTGCTGATTCCCTTCTGGGCTTTTTGGCCTTTTGAAACTCTGCTTGTTAGCAAACGCCCCTTCGGCCGGTTTACAGATATGACAGATAAAGAAAAACAGTCTCTCGCCTCAATTATAAAAATGATTACGATTCGGTATGATAACCTGTTCAAGGTATCGTTTCCTTACTCCGCAGGGTTTCATCCTGCACCCACAGATGGGTTACCCCATCAAGAGTGGCATTTCCACATGCATTTTTATCCCCCTTTGTTGCGTTCAGCCAAGATTAAAAAATTTAATGTAGGCTATGAGATGTTAGGCTCACCACAGCGGGATATATCTGCCGAATTATGTGCCCGGTATTTGCAGGAGCTTCCGGATACGCATTACTTGCAAGCTTAACATAGTTAGCTTTTATTGATTAATCTCAACCTGCTTCATTTTAATAGTGAAACAACTTCCCTCACCAAGCACGCTTTTAAGACTTAATTGACCACCCATCTGTTTAACAAATGTACTGGTAATATATAGGCCGAGTCCAACAGAATCAGGATCAGCATCTTCGTGATCAATGAGTTGAATAAAAGGCCTGAATATTTCTTCCTGCAAGTCTTCCCTGATTCCGATGCCATTATCTATGACTCTGATAAATGCATACGAGTCTATGACTTCCAACTCCATTCTGACAAAGCCATCAGGTTTAGAGAATTTTATGGCATTGGACACCAGGTTTATGATAGAACGCTTCAGTTTAGTCACATCAGCATGAATGAATACAGGCTGTTCAGGTCCATCATAGGTAAGGCCAATACTCTTAATATTGGCTTTGGCTAAATACAAGTTGGTTACATCCTGAAGAATCCAATTCACATTAGTAAGTTTTGGTTCAACAGACTTATTTTCATCTTTAAAATAACGGACATCTTTTAATTGCTTCAACATGGCTGTTATCTCATTCAGTCCTGATGACATTTTGGAAAAATATTCCTTGAAGTCATCTATGCTTTCATCCGGAGTGGGGTTTTCAAGCATATCGATATATCCCTGAATAGCGTTCAACGGTGAGATAAGATCATGAGCAGCCATTCCCATAATCACGGAATAATGCCGGGTAATTTTTTTTATCCGACTTTCTTCAATCTGATACTTTTTTAAATACTTATCAGCAAGTTGTTTCCGGTATTCTGATTCTAATATATTTGTAATTACATCGGCATAAGCTGAAATTAAGTCAGTAGATAATCTATCTTCTAAAGAGGTCTTTTCTATGAGCAAATATCCAATGGTATGGGTGTTAATGACAATAGGGTAAGCATATTCATGTATTGTTTGAATAGGATTGCCATTGAATAATTCAGCCTCTGATGAATCAGAAAAACTATGGGTATATTTTTTATGACCTGTACCTGCCAGCAGATGTTCCTCTTCGGTCATGATGTAGACCCCTGCCCAGTTTGATCGAAGCCTCTGCTTTATTGTGGCCAGTCTGGCAGGCAATCCATTCGGCAATACTCCAATATATTGACAGGACAAGTTTAAGCGATCCTTTTGAGACTTCTTTTTTGATGATAAATTACAAGAAGCCTTTATCTCAGCATCTTTAAATTTTATAGATTCCATTGCCCTAAATCAGTGTTTTTATGCGATATGGTGTACTTAAGATAAAAACAAATAGATAAGATTCTTAAATTTTTTTAATTAATTAATGTTATTGCTTCAGGCTATTTTCCCCCTTATTGTGAATAGGTGTAAATTGCAATAGTAATAAAATGAGCTCCAATAAAAGGTTACGGAGTGGCCTTTATTTCCCAACTGGAAAACCAATTGATAATTCCTATATTGATTTTTTTGTTCGACTACCTGGTATCGATACTATGTAAAGATGGTTATTCCATCCGATAATTCTAATGGTAGTCAATATAACCAACCAATTCACCGGTTTTGAAGCATTATACATCCCCGATGGTTATAAGTTCAATGGAACATCATGATATTATTTCAAGTGTTTATACTCAATAAATTCTAAATGCAACATACTGATACTCAAAAAGATGTATTAAACAATCCGAGTGAAATTGAAGCTACACGCGATCAACTTAGGTTAGCAAAAAGCCAAGGGCGCACATCGCTTCTTAAAATATTCATTAAGCTATCCGGCCCGGGATGGATGCAAAGCGCGTTGACTCTTGGAGGAGGTTCACTTGCCGCATCACTCTATTTGGGAATACTTGGTGGAACGGGGTTTTTATGGCTTCAACCACTTGCGGTGATAATGGGAATTATCATGTTAAGTGCCGTGTCTTACGTGATCCTGTCAACTGGAAAGAATCCGTATGACCTTCTGAATCAGCATTTAGGGCCGATCATTGCCTGGGGATGGTTGCTTAGCGCAGGTATTTCTTGTGTTGTGTGGGCATTCCCGCAGTTCAGTCTGGCAACGGCTGTCATACAGGAAAATATGCTGCCAACCATTTTTGGCAGTGAGGGAAACTTAAGTCCCGGTTTATCCCAATTGATTATCTGCGTGATTATGGCACTGATTGCCATAAGTTTAGTTTGGGCTTATGATGCCGGAATCAGGTCAGCAAAATTATTCGATTATTTCTTAAAAGCATTGATATGCATGATGTTTTTGGCCTTTTTTGGGGTGTTGATCCGAGTGGCCATGGAAGGAGATGGTATTGTCTGGGGTGATGTACTAGCCGGCATGATACCTAATTTTACATTGCTGACATCTCCCGCCGAAACATTAATGCCCTATATTGATTCCGTGGAAGCCGGGCAAAGAGAATTCTGGATAAACCTTATCGCAAGTGAACAACGAGATCTGATTATAACCACAGCTGCTGTTGTAGTTGGTGTAAATTCAACGGTTTTGCTCTCTTATTCAATGATAAAGAAGGGCTGGGACCGCAACTTCCGGGGACTGGCAATTTTTGACTTATCCCTTGGCTTTTTTATACCTTTTGTCCTCATTACGGGCTGTATGGTTGTAGTATCAGCATCCTTATTCCATACCGAGCCAGTCTCAGGCCTGTTGGACGATGATATAGCAGCAACTCCAAGATTGGTTGAAAGGTTTGAAGATTTGAAAAGGAACAGGGTCATAGCTGAGTTGGAGAGTGAAGGTGTAGCATTTACTGATTCCGAAATCAGCAATGGAATGGACAATCTGGATGAAGCAGACCAGCAACTGGCAGCAATGCTGGTTCATCGTGATGCCTTCGATCTGTCACAAACCCTCAAGCCTCTGACCGGTGATATGTTTTCGCATATTATATTCGGTTTCGGAGTGCTTGGATTAGCTATTTCAACCATTATCATCCAGATGGTGACATGGGGTTTTGTTACTTGCGAGATTTTGAAAAAGCCAAAACATGGGTGGCCATACAGGCTGGGGTCTTTGCCACCCGCACTGGGAATTCTTGCCCCCTTTATTTGGACAGGTAAAGCACAGTTTTGGTTGGTAGTCCCAACCTCCCTATTTGTAGCAGTCCTTCTGCCCATTGCTTATTTATCGTTCTCTATTCTGATGAATAATGAAAAAATAATGGGAGATGATATGCCGAGGGGATTTAAACGAGTTACCTGGAATACACTTATGGGTTTGGCTACCCTGTTTGCTTTCATAGGTAGTATTTGGAGCATGTGGTCACGAATCGGCGGGTGGTCAATCATCATAATTATCTTATTCATCCTGATTGTTATAGGATTTAATCTGATTCGGGGGAAATCAAAAGGGTTGACTTCATAAAGGCAGACTTACCTAAAGTACGTAACATCAGAAAATCATGAATATCTGTGTAAAACATACCGATCTGCTGGTTTCTAACATCCATACACGTATGCCGT
>JBBDQY010000046.1:0-1070 GCA_040905745.1 Balneolales bacterium | reverse complement strand
GTTGTATAAATCCTGGTAATAGAATTCAACTTTTCCCATAAAATTGCTGCCAAAACGCTGCTCGTATCCGAGCACAAAGTGGTGTGCCTTAAGCAGATCGAGACTCTTATTGGTTTCAATTACACTGCCGTCTTCCTGTTCAACCTTTGCGAAATAGTGATGTATGCTTTCCATCGTGCTGTGCATTCCATATCCGGCCTGTACAGATCCTGATGGGCTCACCATCCAGTTTACCGCAATTCGGGGTTCAATTGTGATTTTGTTATTCAACAGTACATTAGCATTATGAAGACCCGAAACAATCGTTAGACGCTCATTCATCCGATACTGCCAGCTCACAAAGTTATTGATGGTATTCACATATTCATGGAATTCCGTAAGTAAAAACCTCTCCGCGCTATCCTCACGTAACTGGCTTTGATTATAATCATAATTATATAGTGCATACTGTGTCCCAGCCTGAATATTATTGCGCGCATTCAATTTGTTGTTATAGGTGAATGAGGTTCTGTATGCGGATTTCCTGATTCTACTGCTGAAATTTAGATCCGTCGCTTCTTCATCATCCAACAATACCTCAAATACGCGATCCCTGATTCCCTCATTTGAGTAGGCCAGCGTGGTTTGAATGTAACTATTGCTTTGCAGGGGCAGGATATGGTTCATCCCTATGTTGAGCAGGTGTGCTCGTTTGTCAAAATCTTCCCGAATATTCGGACTCATGCCTCTTTCCCCGGGAGTCACCCAAATATCCGGTGTCACATCTTCAAAGTTTACCTCACTCATTCCTGATAAACCAAACAATGAAAAAGTACCCATGCTTTGGGTAGGCAGGGTTACCTTAAATGCAGCATCCTGAAATTTCGGAATGCCTCCAAGTTCGGGTACCAGGCCGATTTCATCGATCAGCGTAATAGTTGAGTACCGGTAATTGACGAGGTATGATCCACCATATCCCTTTTTAAACGGACCTTCCAGCGTGAGGTCGGTTCCCAGCAAGCCGAAGCCAAACACAGATTCAAACTTTTCATTGTTACCGGGTCTGAGTTTTACATCATAAATTCCGGAAA
>JBBDQY010000045.1:0-36345 GCA_040905745.1 Balneolales bacterium | reverse complement strand
GTTATTAATTTAATAGCTGATCAAAGTACGGCAAATTTAATCCAATTCAGCATGCTTTATACCGTAAATATCAGAAGCTTGAAGGAGCAACGTACAACCTTAATACTTATTTAGGCTGCATTTCTAGTTACAAATTGTCTGATTGAAATTCTTTCACGTTAAAATGAATCCTATGTATTCAGTGGTGGAGATTAGATATTAATGTAAAAAGCTAAACTTTATAAGTATCTATATCAAATAATAATAACCATTTAACGAATCACGGAAATTAATTAATAAATTATGTTTGCAATCAAGATTCAAAAGCTTTAAAATTCCATCAGTACATTACAATTCCAACCAATCAAGAGCCTGCCTATGGAAGAACAGAAGTATTTTGAAGCCGCAAGGAACGGTGATTTGGAAACCGTACAAACCCTTATAACAGAGGGTGGTAACGTGAATATGGAAGATGAGCATCAGCGTACAATATTGCTGAAAGCTTCAAAACATGGTCACGTGGACATTGTGCAATTGTTGTTGCAACATGGAGCTGATGTAAATATTCGTG
Source organism: Balneolales bacterium (assembly GCA_040905745.1). Classification (GTDB taxonomy): domain Bacteria; phylum Bacteroidota; class Rhodothermia; order Balneolales; family Natronogracilivirgulaceae; genus JBBDMU01. The sequence goes on along the minus strand of JBBDQY010000045.1, from coordinate 35,795 downwards.
ATAACCGCGGAACCAGTGCCTTATATTGGGCTGCTTTACAGGGTCACACTGAAGTCTCCCGATTGCTAATCGAACACGGTGCCGATGTGAGGATTCATGATGATCATGGCTGGTCGGCTTTAGACCATGCAAAATCAACAAATAACCCAAGTATTATAAATTTATTGGAAGGTCCGGGCATTCTGCATAAGAATGCATCATAATATTTAAACTACTTACTGCGAGAGTCATCCTTGACTTTCGCGGTAAGTCATTAATAAAAACTGCTATTATTCAGCAGTAAAATCAGGCAACCTTTGGTATTTTCTGCCCCAAGGTTAATCAAAGCCCTTCAGATGCCTGATGACCTGTGCCAGAATTACTACTGGTATAATTTGACTATCCGTTAAGGAGTTAAATAAATTTAATCGATAATCTTTTTAAGAAAAAACAGATCTAATCTTCCGAATCTGAAGCTACTCATACCTTTGTCAATCTGATCCTCATTAGTTGTTTCTAATGGGAGTTTCGTAGGTTTTTTTAATTCGACAATCAGTAATCATCTCTATAAATTCTATATAAACAACAATTTGATAATAATAAGGATTAAATATGATGACACATCGAAAATGTGCCTTGATTACCGGAGCTTCAAGCGGTATAGGCAAAGAACTTACCTATTTATTTGCCCGAGACGGATATTCATTAATTTTAACTGCCTTGAATCATAAAAAGGTTGAAGGATTCGGGATGCAAATTAATGAGGAATATAAAGTTCCCGTTGAAATCGTATCAGCGGATCTTTCACAACAAGACGGACCTCAAAAGATATACGATGCCGCTAAGAAACGAAACCTGACAATTGATGTATTGGTCAATAATGCTGGTATCGGGATGTATGGAGATTTCAAGGATGTAGAAATGGAAGAGTATTCCAGAATTATCAATGTAAATATTGTATCATTTACTCACCTTGCCAAGTTATTCATGCCGGATATTATTCAGCAGAAAGGAAAGATATTGAATACAGCCTCTGTTGCATCTTTTCAGCCGGGACCTCACATGAGTGTTTATTATGCTTCTAAAGCATATGACCTTTCTTTATCTCTTGCTCTGGCGGAAGAGCTTCAACAATATGGGGTTACAGTAACAGCATTATGCCCGGGTCCTACGGTGACCAATTTTCAAAAAAGAGCAAAACAGGAAAAGACCAGAGCTTTTCAGAACAAGATGCTGACCATGAACCCCCGGTCTGTGGCCATAGAAGGATATGAAGCGATGAAACAAGGCAAACGAATTGCAGTAGCAGGTGCAAAAAACAAACTGTCCATGCAATTGGAAAGACTAATGTCTCATAAGGCGGTCACAAAAATGTCACAGATGTACCTGACAGAAACAGGGCGGGTAGTTATGGACAAAGAAAAGGAACGTGAGCTTCACAACCGGGCTGGTGAAATTGACCAGGAATTAAAAAGCCATGGCGATGGGAGCACACATGCCAGAGGGTCAACTATTGAACACACGCAACAGCCTTCTGAAACCAAAGGTGATGCTAGCCCGATACTTCCCTCACAAAGAGGTTCCGCCCGGGAACAGATAGATTCACAGCTAGAAGAAGACTTTCAGTCTGAAATGCAATCGGATGATCCTAGTGATACATTTGGTAATCCAACAGATCCCACAGAAATAAATAAAACGGAGGCTTCTGACCGGGATCAAATGGAATCGCAGATCGAAGAGGAATTTCAGGCGGATATGCAAACTGACGAGTCTATCAACCACGAAATTAAAGATCCGATAGAACCTCCTGAATGGACGGACTCAGATCAAAAACCAGAAAGCAAAGATCGTCGGCAAGAAATGGAATCACGTCTGGAAAAACAGGTCGATGGGCATATTGGAGAAGGTATGGAGCATAAAGAACCCATACGGGATGCCGGGAAAAAAGGTAAAACTGATTCATCCAATAAATCCAAAAAAGGGAGACGGTAAACAACCCGGAGGTTTATCGGAAGAAAAGGTCAGGGAAAGATTGAAAGATGACAGAAATGACCTGAGTTGACCAGGGTAATAGTAAATAAGGGAATATGGGATTGGTGATCTATAGACGTCGCCATTTCCCATATTCTCTTCTTAAATGCTAATCTTCGATAGTAGAAAGGTCGCCTTCATCTACGCCAAGAGCTCTAGCTTTAAGTACCCGCCGCATAATTTTACCACTTCTGGTTTTGGGTAAAGACTCGACAAAAGTAACCATCTCTGGTTTTGCTATTGGGCCGATTTCAGCACTTACATGTTTTTTGAGTTCAGCTTCCAGGGCTTTATCTTTCTGGATACCTGATTTCAAAATTACGTAGGTGTGTATGGCATTACCCTTCACATCATGAGGCAAAGCAATAGCAGCTGCCTCAGATACCGATGGATGACTGACCAAAGCACTTTCTACTTCAGCGGTTCCCAATCGGTATCCACTTACTTTGATGACATCATCTATTCGACCGATCACCCAGATATAACCATCTTCATCAATTCGTGCGGAATCTCCAGCCTTATACCATCCCTTCTCTTTATACTCTTCCCAATAGGTTTCTGCGTAACGCTCCGAATCACCGTGGATAGTCCTTGCCATACCAGGCCACGGAGTTTTAATAATCAGCTTTCCTTCTTCGCCGACACCTACATCATTACCCTTTTCATCGACTACAGCTACTTCGATGCCAAAGAAAGGCTTGGTTGCTGAGCCGGGTTTTAGAGGAGTTATTGGCAAGGGCGTAATCATAAATCCCCCAGTCTCAGTCTGCCACCAGGTATCCATAATCGGACATTTATCTCTTCCAATTACATTATGATACCAACGCCAGGCTTCGGGATTAATAGGCTCACCTACAGAACCGAGCAGCCTCAGACTTTCCAGGTTATGACGTTTTGGCCATTGGTCGCCAAAACGCATCAACCCCCGAATCGCTGTTGGAGATGTATATAAAATGGTGATCCCATATTTCTCGATCATACTCCACCAACGGTTTGGGTACGGATGATTCGGGGCCCCTTCGTACATCATGATAGTGGCACCATTTATGAGAGGACCATATATCATATAACTATGCCCTGTAATCCACCCAGGATCGGCAGCACACCACCATCTATCCTCATCTTTTATGTCAAAAACGTAATTGTGTGTTGTTGATGTGTAAACAGAATAACCACCATGAGTATGCAGCAGCCCTTTGGGCTTTCCTGTCGTACCGGATGTGTACAATATAAAAAGAGTATCTTCCGCATCCGTTACCTCAGTTTCGCAAACTGGATTTGCGATTGGCAATGCCATCAAATCATGGTACCAAAAATCGCGGTCGTTCTCCATATGCACATCCTGCCCAGTCCTTTTTACGGTGATGCAAACTTCCAGAGTCGGTGATCTGTTTATGGCTTCATTAGCAATACCTTTTAAGTCTGTGATTTTACCCCGGCGCCAGCCGCCATCCGCAGTGATCAAAACGCGGCTTTTAGCATCGTCTATTCGATTTGCCAGGGCTTCTACACTGAATCCACCGTAAACCACACTATGAATAGCACCAATTTTAGCGCAGGCTAGCATGGCTATGGTTAATTCAGGGATTTGCGGCATGTAAATCGTTACAATCTCCCCTTTTCTAACACCCATGCTTTTTAAAACATTTCCGAATTTAGATACTTCCCGGTTTAAAGCATGGTAAGACATCGTCTTTACATCACCTGGTTCACCTTCCCATATTAAAGCCAATTTATTGCGTCGGTATGTCTTTTGATGGCGGTCAATTGCATTTTGAATGATATTGGTCTTGCCGCCCGTAAACCATTTATAAAAAGGTTTGTTACTGTCGTCGAGAACTTTGTCCCATTTTTTAAACCAATCAAGTTTCTCCGCTTCCTCGGCCCAAAAACCTTGAGGGTCTTCTATAGAACGCTTATATAATATATCGTACGACTTTATGTTCGCATTTTTTAAAATTTCTTTGGAAGGATTATAAAATTTTGGATCCTTGGCTTCAGTCTCAATATTTTTAATTTCTTTAGGCATGGGTATTTTTTTTAAAGTTCATGGTTATGCTTGGAATATAACAAAATGGAGCATCAATGCTCAAAACAAGGTGAAGCCTTTTAAGCCTCTAACCCACTATTATTAATAATTCCCTGTGAAGCCACTATATAGATTATGGATTCGTAATTTTCAAGAAAAATGACTAGTTTAGCTCCCTCAGATTTCCCACAGATTCGCAACAACTTTAGGTATTAGTTTGGTAATGCCCTCATCTTTTTTTCGGATAGCTAGACCGGTTTCATTTGCTGGCATGCTTACTTTAACTGCAATAGTTATATTGTTGGTGACCCTATCCTTACCAAAATCATTAACTGCCCAGCAATCACTATCCCGAATATCGACGGCTGAACGTGCTGATGGTTTGGGCCATGTACTACGTTTCCACATGGATAGTCCTGCTGATTCTTTCAATATACGTCAACCGTTTGTTGATCTGATTCAACTCCAGATCTTCAAAAATGGAATTGATGCAGACCAAATTAACATCTTCGAAGTACTTAGTCCTTACAACGCTATAGAGCTGAGAGAAATTCAGGGCGGAATCGGAATAAATATCCATCTTACAGATGAGGCATCTTTTCTAGGTGCGGCTTATCCTGATGGCCATAGTCAGGATTTGCTTCTTAGCCTGACAAATACTCCAAGGTCACAATTACAGCATAGGGCTCAAAATATTCAGCCTATTTCATGGACCGATGCCGCAGAACCTGTTGTTGAAGACACTACCCACTTTGATCAACAAAAATTAGATGAAGCCTTTGATGCAATTGAATTTGACGAATATACCAGTAATCCTCTAAAGTTTGAAGTCGTCGTTATTGATGCCGGACACGGGGGTAAAGATTCCGGTGCGATAGGTTATGGAGGCGTTTATGAAAAGGACATTACACTGGCTGTTGCCTTAGAGCTTGGAAGACTCATAGAAGAGCTTCTTGAGGGTATCAAAGTGGTTTATACCCGTGACGATGATACTTTTGTTGAATTGGATGAGAGGGGACGGATTGCCAATAAAGCGCAGGGCGATTTATTTATATCCTTGCATGGCAATTCCAACCATAACAGGGCGCCAACAGGTGCGGAAGTTTATATTTTAGGGTTAACTCACAGCGAAGATGCTCTTGAGATCATGAAAAAAGAGAACTCTGTAATTCGGTTTGAGGAAGGCGGAGATGAACTCTCAGATGAACTGACACGGGAACAGTTAGTCATCTATGAACTGGCGAATATTGGCAACATTGCCAGTAGTGAAGTATTCGCAGGAATTGCAGAACGACAGTTCGCAGAACGAGCCAGAAGACGGTCCCGAGGAGTCAAGCAGGCGCCTTTCATGGTGTTATATCATGCTTCAATGCCCGCTGTTTTGGTTGAGTTAGGCTTTATTAGTAACCCTCAGGAAAAACAGTTCCTTACCAGCGAATATGGGCAAAGCATTATGGCATCCGCTATTTTTCGTTCTGTTCGTGAGTATAAAGAAATGATTGAACGCAGCCAGCAAAAAAGGCAGTAGGCAGAAATACATTATATTCACCAAAACTCTTTACCATAACTCTGTAGAACCAACAGCAACACATATCCATCCCAGGATAAATGCGAGTCCGCCAATCGGTGTAATAGCTCCCAGCCAGGCAGTATCTGTAAGAGTCAAAGTATATAGGCTTCCGCAAAAGATGATAATTCCGCTAGCGAGAAGATATCCTGCCCACATTAGCCATTTAGATTCTTTGGCTGACGTTGCAGATAGAACACCTATAATCAAGATTCCGATGGCATGATAAAAGTGGTATGCCACAGCTGTCTGGTAGACATCAAAACGACTTTGAGTCAGAATATCTACCACTATGTGAGCGCCGAAGGCACCAAACCCTACCGCCAGTGCCATAAATAGGGATCCTACTAAAATCAATCTGGTTTTCATAAAAATTTACCGATATTAGAAATACATCCTATATAGCAATTTTAAATTTCTGCCCGGCTCTGGCATAATTTCCCTGACGCGGGAAAGATGCATTCGATATTCTTCATTGGAAATATTCTCGAAGGTCAGTGAAAAAGTGTGCAGCATTTTGCCGGAGTTGAACATGTATTGGGCATAGGCATCGAATACGCTGTAACCATCAGTGGATTGTTCAAACCGGCCGGTCCGAGTCTGTTCTGAAGCAGAACGAACAGAAATGCCGGCATTAAAGCTACTGATCCTGTATTCCAGGTTTAATTTACCGCTGAATGGTGGTATTTCCGGTAAAGCTTCGTAATCATTATTAAACTGCCAAATTGGAATAAGCTGATGGTCATCGATGATGTCACCCCTTACCCAGCTTACTGTGCCTTCTGTAACGAAATTACCAATAAGATTTAGTTCAAAGTTGGTTTCTGCCCCAGTCATCAACACTTTTTCCCCCCGATACTGGTATAAAGGAATATCTCCTCTTCTGGGCGCACTCTCAGCAATTTTTTCAGGAAATATGAAACCGTGGGCTTGATTTCTAAATAGGCTGATCTTTATCCGAAGTAAATTACTTGTATATCTGGTGTAAATCTCAGACCCATAACCTATTTCCTTACCGAGTTCTGGATTACCAATATCGAAAGAATAGGATGCCAGGTGGGGACCATCAGAATAAAGTTCCTCAATACCAGGAGCACGGAAAGAACGCATTAAGCTTGTTCCGATCTGTAAGCCCGGGGTTATATTATATGCTGCCGATATAGCGGCTGAGAAGTTCGAATAAGTACGTTCATTCGCAAATATATCTTCTCCCATCTGTGTGCTCAAGGTGTAAAGCCTTACATCTTCCTGTGGTTTAATATTTCTAATATCAAACCTTACGGAAGCTTGTAGCTCAAGCTCATTATAATTTTTTTCGTCATAAATATAGGCTGCCAACCCTCTTTCGATGGTATTCGGTGTAAATAATCCGCCGCCCGATTGATAATCTCTGTGTTCACCCGTTATTCCGAGAACACCACGGTTGCCAAACAACAAACCTTTATGATGCATGTTCAGCTTTAGGTTAGACGTTAGCACCCCAAATTCAGAACCGACCCGCCGGGGCTGATCGGCAGGCTTCTCGTACTCGGTATGGTGGTAATAGGCATAAGTCCCATCCAGTTCGAACCGACGAATCCAATCAGCTACCGGGTAATAATGTGACTTTATTTTGAAATACCTTCTGGTCATATCAATATCCACACCATTTGGATGGGCACCGGTAAAGCCGCCTGGAATTCCATATTGGGTATCGTAAATATTCCCCGAAACACCGATCATTTTTTTTGAAGTGATAAAACTGAACCCTGCTGAACCATTTAAGGTATTAATGGCTGTGTTATCCAGTTTGCCCTGAGGGGTTTTGACATCCCGGGCCGTACGAGCGCTACCGTCAACCCGGAAGGTGAATTGATTTCCTATAGGCCCGTGAGAATTGAAACCACCAGCAAAACCATTATTTACAGTTTGACTCTGCAGGCTCACACCGCCATGCATATGGTCTGGCATATTGGTGGGTATTTGTCCACGGATCACGTTAATTACACCTGCCAGGGTGTTGGAACCGTATATCAATGATCCAGGGCCCCGAATAAGTTCAATTTGTTCGGCTGTCATCGGGTCAATGGTCGTAGCATGATCAGCCGAAGTAGCCGACAGATCGCCTGATGTTCCACCATCCTCCATAAGCAAGAGCCTTTCTCCTCCCAGGCCACGCAGAACTGGCCTTGCTGGTGCAGGACCCATGCTGCGTTGAGCCATCCCAGGTTCATTGATCAAAGTCTCAGATATTGTTCCGGCAAGTTGTTGCCGAAGGTTTTTACCTGACAGAACTACTTCCGCATGTGTGGTAGGATCATCTTCCTCAAAATGCCTTCCGAACACTTGCAGAGCCGGACTTCTGAATACCGTTTCCTGCAAATGAAGCGATAAATTAGTTGTATCATCTTTGACTACTTCAACCGAAGTAGTCAGGCTTTCATAACCTATTCTTTGAACAGTAATGTCATGAATCCCTATCGGAATGTTTTTCAAAATAAAACTTCCGTCTTCGTGAGCAGATGTACCTATTTGTAGGTCTGTCATCTGTATAGTCGACCAGCCTACCGGCTTACCAGTTTCAGCATTTTCCACTGTGCCCTGTATATGACCTCTATCTTTTTCAGCCTCTTCAGAAAAGGCGATGGCATCATAAGAAGCAAAAATAATGCAGAGCAAAATAATACCTCTGCTATAAAACAATAGCGGCATTGAGCTGTTTAGTCGGGCAGTGAATAGAGTTTAAAAATTAAGCTGGAATCTAATGATTATATCAACAATAAAGTTTTATAAAATAAAAATGCTGTAGATTACCTTGTACGGCAACGGTCTTTAGCATGCAGATACTGGCCATTTTGTAAAAGTTCATGTTTATCATCAGCAACAATAACCGTCATAACTGTTGATGTAAAATCACTATGGCCATCATGGTTTAATGTCCAGGAAATGGTAGCCTCGCCAACATGGTCAGCCCGAAAATGAAATTCCCAGGGTTCTTCATCATGTAACTCAATATTTGCAGGACGAATTTCGGTTTCAGGTTCATCCAAACTCTGACGGTCTTCCAAATCACAATTTTCATCATCAGATGGTTTACTCCAGGTAAAATCCAAAGTGTATTCGCTATCTTCCTCCTGATCAAAGATATCACCATCACTATCAAGCCAGCGGATAAGGATTGCCGGAGTTAATCCAGTTTCCATGTCCTCAATAACATCAGGGGAAAGTGTAAAATGGATAGAGCCATTATGTTCACGGAAATAATCTGGCCAGACTTCGTCATTATAAATGAAATCATTTTCATAACGAAGGATTTCTGAATTATCCTGAACAAGAACAAATCCAACGGCATCTGTATGGTCATCATCGTCATCATCGTGAACAGGATTATCGCAGGCAAATGCAAAAAAGGTTAACAAAAAGAGGATACAGAATAATCTTATTTTCATGACTTCTAAATTAATTAGCGTAAAAAGCGTTCAAGTTAATTGCATAATATAACAAATGCAAACTAGTTGCATTACATTCGGTACTCTTCCTATTATAATTCGAAATTATGTTATTTATTTTCCTTTTATAAAACCTGTTTTAAAATTTCCCATACCGTATTTGCAATGATTTTGTGCCCTTCTGGATTCGGATGTATTCCATCAGGTTGATTTAGTTCGGGTTCACCGGCAACTCCTTCTAATAAGAATGGAATAAGAATAGCATTGTTTTTATCTGCAAGCTCAATGTAGATCTCCTGAAAATCTTGTGCATATTTGGCCCCTAAATTAGGGGGTATCTGCATACCGGCGATCATCAACTTCACTTCCGGGTTTTTGTTCTTCACCTTATCAATGATTTGCTGAAGATTTTGTCTGGTTGCTTCAAGGTGTAAACCTCTCAGCCCGTCATTAGCCCCCAGCCCCAGTATAAAAACATCAATATCATTTCTTAATATCCAGTCAATACGTCTAAGCCCTCCTGCACTTGTCTCTCCGCTTAAACCTGCGTTAATGACGTTGTAATTATCCTCAGCGTTTTTAATTTTTTGCTGTATCAGAGCAGGATAAGCCTGGTTTACATCTATACCGTATCCTGCTGTTAAACTGTCTCCAAAAAAGACCACGTTTTTAGTCTCGAAGATGGTAAAACCAAAAAGAGATAGTACTAAGGCAATTGCAGACAGATGGAACCTTATCGTCATTTTTTTTGTCATTTTTGTTTATTGAAACACATAAAGGGATGCTTAATTTTTAAAACTGATACCATTAAAAATAAAGTACAACAGAATTAGGTGAACCCATTTGTTTTCATTGTGTACTTTATGGTTAGAATCTAAACTGTTCAAACTCATATATTATTTTCATGGCTGAACCCGAAATCCTTCTTGTCGATAATCTGACAAAAACATATCGCAACGGACAACATCGTCTAACCGTTTTAGATCATGTTTCCTTTTCACTAGTCACCGGATCTACTTCTGCTATTGTAGGTCCGTCAGGCAGTGGCAAAACAACACTATTAAGCCTTTGTGCAGGATTGGATAATCCATCCAGCGGATCAGTCATCTTAAATGGTATAGAAATTGGCAATTTAAATGAAGATGAACGGGCATCCATCAGAAATCAGTTCGTGGGCTTCGTATTTCAGGCCTTTCAGCTTATCCCGACCCTAACGGCTTTGGAAAATGTGATGGTCCCCCTTGAACTCAATGGAAAAAAAGATGCTGCAAATCTTGCTACCGATCTGCTCGGCCAGGTTGGACTCGGCGACCGGTTACACCATTATCCCACACAGTTATCCGGAGGCGAACAGCAAAGGGTGGCTTTAGCCAGGGCTTTTATAAACCGGCCACGCATCCTTTTTTGTGACGAGCCAACAGGAAATCTGGATAGTGATACCGGTGAAAAGATTACTGAATTAATTTTTGAGCTTAATAAAGCTTTCAATACAACTTTGGTGCTGGTTACTCACGATCTGGAACTGGCTAATAAAACTCAGCGTATTCTTAGTCTGAAAGGTGGCCGCGTAGAAACCGATGAAGAAGTTAATATATCTGGTTAGGAGATAGCATATTTATGATCTGGATATTAAAAATGGCCTTTAGGGAAAGCCGGGGCAGCAAAAAAAGACTCATCCTTTTTCTGTCTAGCATCGTGTTAGGCGTGGCAGCTCTGGTGGCTATCAATTCCTTTGCCAGTAACCTTGAGGATGCCATTAATGATGAGGCCAAAGGCCTGCTGGGGGCAGATCTCGTACTAAAGGCACGTATGCCGTTTAGTGAAGATGCAGAATCTCTCATCGATTCCCTGGGGGGACGCCAAAGCCAGGAAATCATGTTTACCTCCATGGCATTATTTCCCAAGATCCCGGATACTCGGTTAATTGGAGTGAGGGCTATCGAAGAAGGTTTTCCGTTTTACGGTATTCTGGAAACCTATCCGGCCAATGCTGCCACTGAATTCAGGAAAAATAACGGAGCCTTAGTCGACGAAGGACTGATGACAAGGTTTGGGCTTCAACCCGGTGATGAGATCAAGATCGGGGATGTCACTTTCGCGATTGCCGGCGGTATACTTAATATCCCCGGTGAATCCATAAGAGCAGGTTTAATTGGTCACACCGTCTTTATTCCATATGCATCCGTTACCAATACAGGGTTATTGCAAAAAGGTAGTCAGGTTGAATTTAAGGTCCATTTTGCATTTGACGATGTGGATGCTGAGCTATTGGTCGAAAGCATAAAACCTACGCTGGTAGCAAACCGTGTCTCTTCCGATACGGTTGAAGAGCGAAAAGAAGACCTTGGCAGGGCATTCTCGAACCTAACTAGTTTTCTGAACCTCGTAGGATTCATTGCTCTGCTATTAGGTGGCATCGGAGTTGCCAGCTCCATTCATGTATATATTCGGCAAAGACTGGGCACTATTGCCATGCTGCATTGTGTAGGAGCCAGATCGCTGCAGACCTTTTCCATTTACCTGGTCCAGGTATTTCTAATGGGATTATTCGGGGCTATACTGGGATGTTTGATTGGCCTGGGAATCCAGTTTCTACTACCTATGGTATTAGCTGATTTTCTGCCGGTTGAAATATCGTACGCCGTCTCTTTTCAAGCCATTGCACAGGGAATTTTAATTGGCACGGTTGTAGCCTTGTTATTCGCTCTGTCGCCTTTACTTTCTATTCGCAACATCTCCCCCCTCCACACTCTTCGAAGCACCTACGAGGACGACAACGCCTCTAAACAGGATCCCTTGAAATGGATTACCTATGGTTTGATTGCTGTAACGATCCTTGCATTCTCTATATATCAGACCAAGGATTGGGTGAACGGAATTGGTTTTGCCACTGGACTTTTTGCAGCTTTTGCCCTGCTCAGGCTTAGTGCCTGGTTGATTGTAACCACTATAAAGAAATATTTTCCAAAAAGCTGGCCTTATGAATGGAGACAGGGCCTATCTAACCTATACCGGCCCAACAATCAAACGGTTACAATGGTACTCTCTATCGGGCTCGGTGCTTTTTTGATATCTACTTTATATCTCACACAAAATATGCTCCTAAATCAGGTCGAGCTCAGTCGGGGAGAAAACCAGGCCAATATGATTCTATTTGATATACAGGATGACCAACTAGAAGATATTTCACAAACCGTGCGTGAATTTGGTTCTCCTGTGATTCAGCAAGTACCTATCGTTACCATGCGGTTGTCTAAGATAGAAGGGGAAACTCTGGAGTCATTGAGAGAATCACGTAATCGCAGAATCCCTGGCTGGATTTACTCCCGGGAAATGCGTTCTACATATCGTGATACCCTTTCACCCGGAGAAGTCATTACGAGTGGAACCTGGATAGGTAATTATGATGGTGGCGATATACCTATTTCCGTTGAACAAGGCATAGCAGAGACATTGGAACTACAAATAGGAGATGAGATAGAATTTAATGTTCAGGGAGTACCTATTTCAGGGGTAGTTCAAAGTTTTCGTGAAGTGAACTGGCAACAGGTGCAGCCGAACTTCATCTTCGTATTCCCAAAAGGCGTGTTGGAAGAAGCTCCAAAATTTCATGTTCTCGTTACCAATACGCCCGATACGGAAACTTCATCTGCTATGCAAACAGCAGTTGTTCAAAGTCATCCCAATGTTTCCATAGTTGACCTTGACCTGATACTATCTACTGTTGACGATATTCTTAGCCGGGTAAGTTATGTAATCCGTTTTATGGCTTTATTCAGTATCATCACAGGATTGATCGTATTAACAGGAGCAGTAATGACAAGTCGTTTTCAGAGAATCAGAGAGAGTGTTCTCCTGAAAACCATAGGAGCATCAAGAAGGCAGGTACTTAAAATCATGGTGATTGAATACCTCTTTCTTGGTGTAATATCTGCAACGGTAGGGCTCATTCTATCCTTATTAGCTACGTGGATACTGGCTTATTTCGTTTTTGAGGTTGCCTATGTACCCAATCTCATACCTGGTATCGTCACCCTGGTGGTGGTTGCCTTGCTGACCGTATTAACGGGCTTAGTAAATAGCCGGGGTGTATACGACAGACCGGCCCTTGAAGTTTTAAGGGAATGATACTTTTATGAACTTCAACTAGCCAGGATTGACTATTTAATTTAATAATGCATAAATAGTTTATAACCTAATAATATTAGGAACTAAATTCTTTGCCTTCCTTGACAATCTGCAAACAGAACCAAATCCATACCTAGTCCTATACAAGGCTTACGCTCACAGTACTATTGTAATCGTTGCATAGGACTTGCCTGGGAGATGGCCAAGACTAGATGGGTTAAGAAAGATGAATTTTATTAGGTATTATCAGGAATATTGGAAGTCTGAAATAGGAATATTACCACTATTTTTAATTGGTTGATCCTTCCATAGCTAAAAGGAAAATTTAGCTAATTACCTTAATAATTTAGGTGGGGCTTCGCAAAAAAAGACATCATTCTCGGAAGGGTTGAATTTTCCTTGAAATCCATATTATCCTCTTAAGGCTTTAGGTGATGTTCAAATAAAAACGAAGGAGGTTATCTCCCACTGTTCATTCTTTTCATGATCAACTGCTGAAAGGTGAGTACTTCTATCCCTGATGGAACCTCAAAATGGCCCGCCGGAAGATCTCTTTCCTGGATATTTTCCATGGTAACCCGTTCGGTAAGCGTCTCATTTTCATATTTCTCTACCTGAACAGGAGTGATCCCATTTTTCATCCATTCACTGAAAGGCAGATCTGAAAACAAAGTAAGATTAGTAAGCCAGGACTCACTTAGGAGCCCCCAGTTGATTTCCAGGTCTTCAGTAAGCCAAACATGAAATACCTCATCAGGAGTGTCCGATTCCATCAACCACTTTTCTGCTTTATAGCCGTTAATAGTCTTGGTTTCAGAAGTTTCTGTGAATTTATATGAACTTTCACCACCCTGTTGGTTCCCTTGATTGATTCCCTTCATATTTTCCATCATGCTGATCATCGACAGTAACTCCTGCTTTTTCAGAACGATCCCTTCATTTTTGCCAATGAAAACAAAATCTTCCCTATCGTGACGAATAATAATGCTTGAAGCATCCATTGCGCCCATTAAATCCAGAGATTTTTCAGTATTGGAAAATAAAATACGTGTTGGACTTAGGCTGAGATTGAAGTTGCCTTCAAGTTTTTCTTCTCCATCAGCGGAAACACGATACCTATTAATTTCCAAAGTACCATTGAACTGGGCATGTGTTTCAGAAAGGCCTGCAACCAGTAATAGGATAAAACCGGTAAGTATTGCTTTTAAGGGTAATCGCATGTGTTTAATTAAAGAATATTATAAGATAGGTTGGATATGATTAAACGCAGTAAAGTGTAGTTTATGACAATCCGGTAACTTTGGTGATTCTGCTGCCAGAGATCAGCTATACATCCATCAGCACTTTGTGAATCCAACCTCCGGCCACTACATCGTCACCTTCATAAACGACGAGAGCCTGGCCAGGAGCTATGGCAGATCTTCCTTCCGGAAATCTGATTGTAAGTTCATCATCGCCTGATTTCGTCACAAATCCCGGCATGCCTTCATCATTATAGCGAATGGCACCAATTACGGGCATATCTTCCTCAGGCAATTCGGCATATTTCCCATAGGTAATATTTTTGGCCGAACACCGGCTGTTTTCCAGATCCCCTTCTTCTCCAATGGTGATGACATTGGTTTCAGGATTGATGTCCGTTACATATACCGGCTTACCCATTGGCAGATGTAGTCCGCGGCGCTGACCTATCGTGTAGAACGGATAGCCTTTATGTTTGCCTACCATATTACCCTCCTTGTCAACGAACATGCCTCCATCTACTTTCTCCTCCAGTCCGGGTACACGGTCTCTTAAGAATCTCCGGTAATCATTGTCAGGAACAAAACAAATCTCGTAGGAATCTTTTTTGTTGGCAACATTCAAAAGCCCAAAATCTGTGGCAAACTGACGAATTTCTGATTTCTTATAACTTCCCAAAGGGAAAATGGTTCTTTTCAGATGCTTTTGATCAACCCCCCAAAGTGCATAAGATTGATCTTTATTACGGTCTTTTCCCCTGGAAATGACACGACGGTTGTTTTCATCCCGAATATTGGCATAATGACCGGTTGCAATAAAATCACAGCCCAGGCTGTCTGCTCTTTTAAGCAAAGCAGCCCATTTTATATGGGTATTACATAACACGCAAGGATTAGGAGTCCGTCCCGCCATGTATTCTTCAACGAAACGATCAATAACCCAATCGCCGAATTCGTCACGAATATCAATGATAAAATGTTTAAAATCATATTTATAAGCAACCTGACGAGCATCACTCATTGATTCTATAGTACAACAGCCTGTTTCTTTATTCGACTTGCCGCCACTGCTGGAGTAATCCCATGTTTTCATAGTGATTCCAATTACTTCATAGCCTTGCTCCTTGAGCATAACCGCAGCTACAGAGGAATCAACTCCACCGCTCATAGCAACTAATACTTTTCCTTTTTTGCTCATATTTTATTCAGATACATAAAAACCAAGTGGCCGTTACGGATTCTACAGTTAGATCATCAAAATACACCAAGCACTACTTCTAACCATCACTCATTGGTAGTGGATAGCCTTATACTAACTAAAGTATGCTTTAAGATGTTTATAATCATTTCTTAACGGTACAGCTTCTTTTTTCTTTTGTTCTAATTCAGCCAGCTGTTTCGGAACGGGGATCTTACCTCCCGTCACCTGCTCGACAGTTTCGGGGAATTTTGCAGGATGAGCGGTTGCCAATATGATACCTTCAAAACTGTCCCCTTCGCGTTCCCTATATGTTTTTAAGCCGGCATAACCCACGGCACCATGAGGATCAAACGTATAACCATATTTATCATAGGCTTCCTTTATGGCCACTCTGGTTTCATCATCAGAAAAATAAGCACCTTCCACGCTCGCCTGCATTAAAGCTCTGTCTCCATCAAATAATTCCACCATTCGGGCAAAGTTGCTGGGATTTCCAACATCCATGGCATTGGAGATACTTTCCAGGGAAGGCGCAGGTTTAAAATCATTGCCTGCAAGGTAAACCGGTACTACTTTATTTTGATTGGTTGATGCCAGAAAACGGTGTACATTCAATCCCAGCTTCTGAGCCATCAACCCAGCTGTCAGATTCCCGAAATTGCCGCTGGGCACAGAAAATACTACGGGTTTGTGATCAGCATCAAGTTGAGCTACTGCATATATATAATAGATCATTTGCGGCAATAGCCTGGCTATATTGATCGAATTAGCTGTTGTTAAATTGAGCTTTTTTGAAAGTTCCTGATCAGCAAATGCGGATTTAACCATTCGCTGGCAATCATCAAAGTTACCATCCACCTCCATAGCCGTGATGTTACCACCCAATGTGGTAAACTGTTTTTCCTGCAGATGGCTGACTTTGCCTTTCGGATAAAGAACATACACCTGAATTCCAGAAACTCCTGAGAAACCTTGTGCTACAGCTGCACCGGTATCACCTGAGGTCGCTACGAGTATATTGATCTTGTCGTTTGATTTTTGTGCATAACTAGCCATAATTGCAGCCATCATGCGAGCTCCAAAATCCTTAAAGGCCAATGTGGGGCCATGAAAAAGTTCAAGGGTATAAAGGTCCTGATCAAGCTTCACCAAAGGGGCTTCAAACGTGAACACATCATCGACGATAGACCTTATTTGAGTGGCAGGAAACTCATCTTTTAGCAGAATTCGGAAAACCTCATAAGCTATATGAGACAGGCTTTTACCTGTCAGATTATTCCAGAAATGAGCATCGGGTTTGGGGAGTTCTTTGGGCATAAAAAGTCCGCCGTCTTCCGCTAAGCCATTGAGTACTGCAGACTTGAATCCTACTAAGGGTGATTGGTGATTGGTACTGTATAATAACATAGGTGAAGGATACTAACCAAAGAAATGACCTGGAAGTCCAGAAATTAATCTTACTTCAAAGGATATTAATTGTTAAGAGTTGATTTGTTTAACTACCGAAACGCCGTCCCCATTGATGGGGGATACATACAAGTCACTTTGAAGCCCAACATGAGTCAAAGCTTGTTGCATTGCGTCACCAACTTCCTGTGCTGTGGTACGGGTAGTACACAGTGCAAATACAGACGGTCCTGAGCCTGATATACTGCATCCCAGTGCTCCGGCCTGCATGGCCGCTTGTTTAACTTCATCAAATCCAGGAATCAACAATGACCTTACAGGTTCAAAGATAATATCGTTAAGGGAGCGGCTAATCAGGCTATAGTCGGATTTCATTAACCCAGCTATCAACCCTGCCAGATTACTCCATTGTACGATGGCATCCTGAAGCTTGATTTCCCGGCGCATAATTTTTCGCACGTCTTCGGTACGCAATTCTATATGCGGATGTAAAACTGTAGCATAAAGCTGTTCAGGGAAAGGGATGGAAACGACATCAAGGGGGTTGTATGATCGGATCAGAATGAAGCCACCCAACAAAGCTGGGGCTACATTATCGGCATGAGCTGAACCACAAGCTTTTTTTTCACCTAGTATGGCAAAAGGGAGAAGATCTTTTTTACTAAGAGGTTTCCCCAGTAACTCATTAGCACCTACAACAGCAGCAACGGAACTTGCAGCGCTTGATCCCAGGCCGCTTCCCAGGGGCATTTGTTTGTGGATTTCAATATCAATGCCTTGATCACTTTTAATCGACTTCAAGAAGGCAAGAACAGATACACCGGCAGTATTCGATTCAGCATCCAGAGGGAGTTTACCATCATCACCCGTGATTTTGGTAATTTTTACACCAGGTGAATCACTCAATGAGATAATGACTTCATCACCCGGCTCATTCAATGAGAATCCAAGGGAATCAAATCCACAGGCTACATTGGCCACGGTGGCCGGGGCAAAAATGGTTATGGATTGATTTAAATTGTGCGATTCCATTTTCGGGATATGGTTTTCATTCATAGCTTTAATATGCAATTCGTATAATATCTGCGAGAACACCACTTGATGTTACTTCAGGCCCAGCACCGGGCCCTATCACTACCAAGGGTCTGTCGTTATAGCAGCGACTGTTTACCATGACCAGGTTATCAGTGCTTTGAAGGGAAAAGCATGGGTGATCAGGAGCCACTTCCATCAATGCCGTTTTCGCCTTACCATTCATTAGTTGAGCCACATAACGCAAAGCATTACCATTTTCTTTGGCATTTTTTCTTTTTTCCTCAAACCAAGCATCATGATCAGGTAGTATTTTAAAGAATTCTTCTACTGATTTATCCTGATAGAACTTCGATGGTAAGAGGTCCTGGATTTCAATATCTTTTAATTCAAGTGACAAACCGGTTTCCCTGGCCAATATTAGAAGCTTACGAGCCACGTCCATACCATTCAAATCTTCCCGGGGATCTGGTTCCGTATAACCTTTCTCTTGAGCTTCCATCACCATCTGGCTGAATGGGATTTCGCCGGTAAAAGAATTGAACAGGTAACTTAGGGTTCCTGACAACACACCCTCAATCTTATGGATTTTATCACCACTTGTTTTAAAATCCTGAATAGTGTTAATAATAGGAAGGCCAGCTCCGACATTGGTTTCATAATGAAAGCGAACATTGTTCTTTAAAGCAGCTTGCTTGAGATTAAGAAAAGTAGCGAAAGAACCTGAATTGGCTTTTTTATTAGGGGTTACTACCGATATATTATTTGTGAGCAGGTTTTCATAACAAGCGGCCACTTCTTCACTCGCGGTACAATCTACAAAAATACTATTGGAGAGGTTCATTTCCTTAATGCCCTTAATGAACAGGTCAATATCAGCGTCATTGTCTGACTTATCCAACATCTCTTTCCAGGTAGATAAATTAATGCCATCGATATCTAATAGATTGGCTTTGCTATTTGCTAACCCTACGATTCTAAGATCAAGCATAAGCTCATCATTCAAATAACCATGCTGGCGTTCAATTTGCTCAAGCAAAGAACTGCCAATCAGTCCTGTACCGGCCAGAAAAATATTCAGTGTTTTCCTGCCTGCCAGGAAAAAAGCGTCATGAATCGACATGAGAGCCTTTTTTTCATCCTTTGAAGGCAAAACCACTGATATATTCAATTCTGAAGATCCCTGAGCTATAGCGACAATATTCACTCCATTCTTACCCATGGCTTGAAAGACTTTCCCGGCTATTCCCGGAGTCCGTCGCATATTCTCACCAACTATGGCAAGAATACAAAGATCGTTTTCGACATGTACCGGGTTAATCCTCTGATTCAGAATTTCATATTTAAGCTCGTCATCAATGACTTTTTTAGCTGTTTTAGCATACTTAGGCAGAACAGCAATACTCATTGAGTATTCAGAAGAAGCCTGGGTAATTAAGATCACATTGACGTTGGCATGAGCCAAAGCGCCAAATATTCGCTGTGCTACCCCTTCAAGGCCTATGAGGCCACTTCCCTGAATGTTCAGCAAAGAAACCTGATCTATGGAAGACAATCCCTTGATCGCAAATTTTTGATCACCACCGCTTCTGCTTATTAAGGTGCCCTGAAATTCAGGGTTGAATGTGTTCTTGATTTGAATGGGTATGTCTTTGGCCATGGCCGGTTGTATGGTGGGGGGATGAATTACCTTTGCCCCAAAATGTGACATCTCCATTGCTTCTTCGTAGGAAACTTCTTCCATTGAAAAAGCTTTTCTGACCAGTCTGGGATCGGCGGACATTACACCGTCCACGTCAGTCCATATCTGAATTTCGTCTACCTCCAGGGCGGCACCCAAAAGGGCGGTAGTATAATCAGACCCTCCACGCCCCAAGGTAGTGGTTTGATTGTTCAAAGTGGAAGCAATGAAACCAGTCGTTAATTGTATAGCAGCATGCTCTCCGAAATGATTCTGGATATTCTGCTCTGTAAGATCATGAATAACTTCAGCTGCTCCAAAAACATCATTGGTTTTAATCAATTGGCGTGCATCAAGAAATTCATTTTTAATTTTACTCGCAAGCAGAGCATGGCTGAGGATCAAAGCAGATAACCTCTCTCCAAAACTTTGGATAAAATCAAGGGTACGAGGACTCAGTTCCTGAATGAGAAAGATACCATGCAGTACATCTTCGAGATCATTAAGAATCAGCTTTGCCTGACCAATAACAGGACTTTGTCCGCTGACAGGCACAAGTTGCCGAATAGCATCCAGATGTCTTTTCTCCACTTCCTGAAGCAAGGAAAGGTATTCTTCATCGCCCTTTGAAGCACTTTGTGCCATGGCGATCAATTGATCCGTTACTTTTTGTAACGCCGAAACAACAACGGCTCTACAATTATGCTTCTTGGAAGTCTCTGTTATAATATTTATTACTGCTTTGATACGTTCCGGCGTGGCAATAGATGAGCCGCCGAATTTCATTACCAGGGATTTCAACTGAAGAATTATTTAAATGGGTTAAAGATTATTTTATATAAGCCAGTGTACAAACGAGGGTATGAATTGGATTACGAGTAAAGATAACTCGTTTGTGGGTCTATAGCATATAAAGATATGCTTTCCAATCATCCTCTACCCTGCCATAAAAATCACGAAGAAATATTATATGATTTGGTCGATAGGGCTTTCTTTTCAGCTTAAGAGAAGCTTCCCTGGGGGTTCTGTTGCCTTTTTTGTGGTTACACTGCGTACAGGCAGTTGCCAAATTTTCCCAGGTATCTTTTCCACCGCGGCTTTTAGGGATCACATGATCAATAGTAAGGCTATCATTAGTGCCACAATATTGACAACGAAATCCATCACGTTTTAGAATATTTTTTCTTGACAGAACAATGTTCTTAAAGGGAATGCGGGCATATTGACGAAGTCTGATGACAGATGGGTATTCAAATTCTGTAGAGACTGTCCTTATTTTTCTATGGGGGTGGTCATGCAGCATCTCAGCTTTATCCATAAACAACAGCAAAAGAGATTTTTTTACGTTGCATACACTTAAAGGCTGATAATCCTGATTTAGAATAAGGACATTACCATTGAGTATCATCGACTTTTAGGGTGAATTACTTAAATTTTGACTTATATATACCTTTTTATATCATGTAAAGAATTAAAACATAACTAATTTAGCATTAAAGCACATAAAATCAAGAAAAACCTAAGCTTTATGGCTCATACTGAGGTTTTTTAATCTATTCAATATTATGTTCTTCCAAAAAGCCTCTACGGGTATCCTCAATTTGCTTAGGTCGGCTCAGAAATTCCAGATTCATTCGCTCTCCCAGACTGGGTACCAGGTTAGCTTCAATTACAATGACTAACTCGTTCACGCTGAACTCGGAAGAATTATATCCAAACAGATATCGTAAACCAAAGAACCAAGGTGGAAGATCTTTTAATAAAGGGATCCCTCTCCTCACATTAGTTTCATCGGTTTCATACAGACCGGCGATCACCGTTGATTCACCACTTAACAACAGGATTTGAGTTTCAGCTTCCTGCTTACTTATCACTGTGCTAACAACATCAGGTGCTGCAGTACTTCGTTCTGCCCGAATGGTCATAAAAATGAATGTAGAGTCACCTCGTGTGATCACCTCAGGTGTTACTTCTAATATTGTTCCTGTGCTAACGAACTGATCAATGACGTTGCCGGCAAAATCTCTCTGCTTAATCGAGAAATCCTGTCCAACCTGAACTCGCCCTTCCTCACCATTAAGAACTTTGATATTAGGTGATGCTAATACTTCACCTATATTATTAGCTTCAAATGCGCTGAATATAGCATCGATATCTACTCTTTGAATATTAGCCAGTTCAGATATATCAGCTTCGACACGAAATACCTCTTGAGAGACATTCGAAGCCGCTATATTTGCAACACTTACCATTCCGTTTTGAATAGACGTCCAGTCAACACCGATTTCACGAAGTGTTCGGCGATTACCTTCAAAAAAAGTAGCGGAAATTTCAACTTCTCTCGATTCAAAATTTACACCTAACTCTTCCTGGATTGCAACAGATTGACGTTCAGGGTCATTAATTTCTTGATAATTATGTATTTCATACCTGTCACTCAACTCAGTAACCACTAGATTATTATAAGAGGTAATATAATCGAGTGCCTGACGCCAGGGCATATTAGGAATTTGCAACCCAACATTACCACGCATATCACTTCTGTTGATAATGAATTTATTATCGTATTCCAGAGCAAATTCATTCAGGATTTGAAGTGCGAGATCAAATGAGGTTTCTCTGTTTATGGAAACTAATTCGCCAGGATCAACATATTCACGTACAGGTTGTCTATCCTGAGCAAATAATAAATTCCCTGCAGTTAAAAGCATTAAAATTAGTAGAGTTTTTAGCATAATGATTGGATATGGGTATTTTGCAGACAAGTAACCTGGATACAATACCGGGGATATTTTGGGGTCTATTATTGCTATAGTTTTGTCTTGATATCTATGGTTACACGGTCAGAAAGTCCGCCACGATTTAATAAAAAGGTAACACTGCTTTTTTCTACACTCTCTACGGTTCCAAGATAAACGGGGTCACCAATACTTAATACATTAAGGGAACCTGCTTGATTAATCATGTATGCTTTATTATTTGAAAGCGCAATCAAACGGCTGTCCTCCACATTAAGCAGGTTATCGGCATTAGATGGAACGTTATAGATAAGAGGGGAAAAAGGATTATGAGTAAGTCCTTTGCTGATTCTGTTAAATTCTCGAGTAGGCTTATAATTATCCTTATTCCGGTTATAATATGAATCAATACTGAACTCAAAATTTACCTCGTTCAATCTTCCTTCCGAATTTACAGATTGTAGTTGAAGTGAAGTAATCTTGTATAAAGGTTTGCTTCTTTCTATCCGCTGAATAAAATTATAAAGATTCCTATAAGGGCCACTACCTGATACTGAAAAGCTATTTAACCCATAGCTATTTTGAGTAACCGAATCTTTCCAGTTGAAATTAATCTCAGTAGCAGCAGTACCCTGGTTAATGGTTCTTATATAATCATAAACAGGAGCTACACGATTATCCGGCATCAGTTCTTTTTTATAGTTTTCAACCTGATATGTCGTGGTCATATACACACCCAATATTTCCTTATAATTATCAGATGTCGCTTTCAATTCGGTTATCTCTTTCTTTTTCTCCTCATTAGAAATAATCAACTCCTCGATCTTTTGTGATTGAGTGAAGTAAATGATACCCCATCCTGATGCGATCATCAATATCAGGGTTACACTGAGATAAATTGTATTACGTAGAGCGTAACTCATTGTGAAACTGTATTTAAAAGATCAACATTTATCATGTCGGTAATATTAGCAGGAGGAACTGCATTTTTAGGATGGAATTCTTCCACTTTTGTTATCTCATCAACAAGAATTACAAACCGGTAAATTTTGGTTTCCCGCATTTCTCCTTCAGTAACACTTTGTACTGTAGCCCTTTCAAAGACATTGGCAAGCCTGGGAATACGGTTACGATATAAACTATATCCTTCAATAATCATCCCCTCATCAGTTGATCGCAATTGGGTGATCCAGGTGCTCCTAACCGAAAGCAACCCATTATTTAGAATTTCCAGGGTAGCCGACCATTTATATGAATTCTCACTAAGTGTTGTATAAAGCTCCAGCTGTTCATTCAATTGTCCGGATTGAACCATAAGCTGGTCTGTAAGTGTAGCGATTGGCCTAATTTCGTCGATCCGACTTGTTAACAATCGATTCTCATTTTCCAAAACCTGAATTTTCGATGCATTTTCCTGATAAAAATGGTTGGTAATAAAAGGGATAACGGCTATCAACATCAATAATAAAATACCGTGCCATTCAAGTTTCAATACTCGCTGGCGCTCCAGTACATATCCGGGAATAAAAGACAGTTTTGGAAAAGCCATTGAATCAAAACCACTAGCTGACCACGCCAGACCTATGGCCGTTGAGTACGAAGCTAAGTCTTGGCTATCTTCATTAACGGAATCAACTTCACCCAATACAGAAGGTATTTCATTATTATCATTATCCTGATCCACAGGATTAGTAAATTTATCCGGATGAAATTGCAGATTCTCAATGGTAACATCCTTGAGCTGCTTCCGAAAAAAGTCTCTCGCTTTGTTCCCTAAACCCCCATGATCCGTTACAATTATGCGATCCACGTTGGGCAGATCACCTTTGTCAATTTCGAAAAGTATTTTACTAAAAAGGGTGTTTAATATTCTCGTCGATTTACTGCCTTGATTGATGATGGGCAATACCATATAGATAATTGTACCCTTTAAAAAGACGACCCGGCTTGAATTTGTACCAATATGAACGATTACTGTATATTCATCATCTTCCAGATTATAGTTGGCACGTATCAATCCAACCAGGGCTGATTCATCAGCATGGATTTCGCGGATGACAATATTACCCTTATAATAGGTTGCCGTTTGGTCAATTAAATTGAGAAGTGGCAGATCGTTTTCAAATGAGGCCAGTAACAGGGAGTTGTCATCGCGGACCTGATATACGTAGTTATCAGAGGATATAGGTTGATCATAAATGCTGTTCAGCTTCTCCTCGATAATTACTTTACGCTCTTTTTCTTTTAGAACTGTATAATCAATATCACTTAGAAATTGAAAAATCGTATTCCCATAGGGTATATTTAAACCAATATTAACTTTCTTTGGATCAATATCGTTAAGAACTGCTTCCAGCAAAAGTTCGTTATTCCCACCTCCCTGATCTTCCGTACTTTCCTGGGTCATATCAAAGCCATCATCATCGCCACTCAAGGCTTCATCCAGATTGACTTCGTTACCGTTATCGTCATCCAATCCAAAGATAGCACTCGTATCTTCGGGCTCATCCCCTTCGTCATCTTCATTATTATGTACAGGAGAGGATATTAAAGGCGTAACAAGTTTGATAGTTTCTGCAGATACCAGCTGAAGCCTTTTTTTATCCACACGTAACCGGGCGATCTTTAATTCGTCACCGGATAATGCTATACCTATGAATTCTGATTTTGCCAACTATATATTTTTGCTAAGTGTTAAAAACATGGCCTGTATAACCATTTCTAAGAAATTATTTCTTTAAGTCGTTTTTTATTATTGGCCTGATTCAGTGCTTCATCCAATGATATAATTTTTGCCTCATAGAGCCGCTTCAAATCTTGTTCCAATGTATGCATGCCATAGGCACTGCCTTCCATCAACATCTGGTAGATCTCGTTCGTATTGTTATTACGTATGGCTGCTTTAACGGAAGTGGTTGTAAGCAAGACTTCTTTTGCCAGTACACGCTTCCCATCAACGGTAGGTACAAGTTTTTGGCTGATTACGCAGGTTAAAACATCAGCCAAACGGTTTTGTACTCTTTCCTGCTCATTGGCAGGCACCTCACCTATAATCCGGTCAATACTTTCAGTAGCTGATGCTGTATGCAATGTGGAGAAAGTTTTGTGTCCTGAATCTGTGACTTCAAGTGCGGTCATAATGGTTTCAGCATCGCGCAACTCACCAATCATGATAATATCAGGATCCTGACGCAATGCCTGAACAGCCCCTTCACGAAATGACATTACATCCCGCCCAACTTCCCTATGGCGAACAATAGATCGGTGCGGTTTGTGGACCAACTCAACCGGCGATGAAATAATCACAATATGAGAATCTACCGATCGATTATTGGCATCGATTATTGTATCTAATGTTGATGATTTACCCGATCCGGTAATTCCAGTAACCAGGGTGAGGCCGAACTTCAGGTATTTAAGGCTAAGTGCCTTGGCAATTTCGGGATGAAAGTTGAGTTGCTTGAAAGGGCGCACTGTTGTTTCAATTTTACGCATATTCAATGCCAGGTGCTCAAGATCCAGATACATATCGGCACGAAACCGTTTGGTATCTTCCCCTTCATTCTCTATTAAATATGAAAAATCAAGGTTTCTTTTATTCAATAAAAATTCTCTCTGGCTGGGCATTAGCAGATTATGACAAAGGAAGTTTGTTTCATCTTTAGTCGCCTGCGGTATTTCTTTCCAGGGTTTCTTATTTCCATGAATTCTGTACCAAACAAATCCATCGCAACCATCTCCCCCCAAATCGATATCAGAAGCTTCATTCCGTTCCATCAACTCAAGGTAAGAATCTATGGTATCCTTGAGGTATGCACGAACATCGTCAGATTGAGCATCAATAATTTTACCGATTTCTACATGACGTTCCAGCCCTAACGCTGTTTTAGGAATCTTATCAATTAAAGGATTAATGATACCCTTTAACTCACTTTGAATATCTGTGATCATAGTACGAAGTTATGTTACAATCAAAAAAAGGAAAACAAGGTTTAGTCAACGGAATATAAATTAAAAAACCTTAACAAACAGCAAGAGATTACTATTTAGGTTGTCTTTGGAAGATCAGGCATTACTTATTCAATTCGGCTTCCTTAAAAGGAGATGAACAATACCTACTTATATTTACAAGCCTTCTTTTTGATATTTACTACTTTAATTTACACCAAATAATCTCTGAAAAAACGATTACAAATTCAGATTTCTGGGTGTAAAAACAGCATCCCAGGCAGAACTAGGGTTTGTTTCTCTGTTACCGTATCTGGTGGCACTTTCAGTACTTAGTGTGACTTTTATTTGCAGGATATGATCCTTATTTGTTGTTACATT
Organism: Balneolales bacterium; assembly: GCA_040905745.1. Taxonomy (GTDB): domain Bacteria; phylum Bacteroidota; class Rhodothermia; order Balneolales; family Natronogracilivirgulaceae; genus JBBDMU01. The sequence continues at coordinate 9,004 of JBBDQY010000045.1, read as the reverse complement.
ACCTGTAGAATCAAAGTAGGCAAACTCAAAATTATTAACATCGGAACTCATAACAACCTCTTCTGTATTGACTGTTCTGATGAGTGAACCCGAATCAAAATGCCATTTAATTAATTCCTGAGTTCCGTCAGAGATATTCTCTGTACGAAAAGAAAATGTGTTTTCAGTTGCATCTTCAATAACAACACCTGCCCAGGGTTTGTAGCCTACCTGACGCATATCATAGGTCATGACTTCGGCAATCATATCTGTTTTGATTTTAGCCGTATAATAGAGAGTATTTTCACCCGAATGCTGTGACACCGTGAGATTTAGCCCAATTATAGATAAGATTAGTAAACCACCTATGATTGTACTACCTACAATTCCTAAATTCATAATTAATCCTCATTTTTGAACAACCGACGCTTAAGTTGGATCATTTTTTGGTTCATTGTAGTAATCTTACGTTGCTGAATCTCTATAATATTCATGATAAATACCTTGAATAAACGTTCCGGCTTGGTTCTGAAAAAACCAAGAACTTCATCCCGGTCGAAGCGCAAAACGACAGCCTCATTTGCCGCCTTTACTGTTGCTGTTCTGATAGCATTTCCGAAAAGGAACGTTTCACCAATAAAATCCCCTACAAAGAGATCAGCCAGATGAATTTCTTCGCTCCAAATAGCAACACTACCTTCAAGTATAAGATAAGCAGTCGTTGAAGGCTCTTCAGATTCCTGAACTATAATATCATCTTTTTGATAGTTTTCATTATGACCCAACTTTAGGAAATGCCGCAATTCATCAGGCTCAAACTTTCTAAACAACAAAGGGGCTCTTTGCAATAGTTTAAGCACATTATCATCAAAAACTGCAGGTTTATTTGTGTAATTCATTTTGATCAATTATTGGTATCTGCTTTTAATATAGCTTAGGGTTATTTGGTTGGTAATGAATTTACTTGAAACTTCCACATCAATACGCTGATAATCTGTGGGGCCCGGTACATTTACATCTGGAAAATCCCTGTTGACATAATAGATATCCATTTCAATATCATATTCACCATAACCGCTTTCTTCCTCCCAGGTTACTGTTACCATATCGACAAAACTAAAACTAGCTGTTTCAGGAACCTGTGATCCATCCATAGTTTGCCCATACGTACTGCTGGCTTCATCTATATCTTCAAAAGATTTAACCCTCATTTCATCTATCACACCCTGGGCTAAAGCAATAGCAGTATGTTCGAGTTCAATTTCAACCTGTTTTTTATCACTGCTTAACATAGATCTGTTTGTGTTCATTAACAATATGGAGAAAATGACCATAGCCCCCATGGCAAGCATTAAATCTGTATAATCATTCATAACCTTGAATCCTCCTTTAAGCCAACCAAAATGCAAGCTTTATGCAATAATGTTAATTTTTCCTAATAATGCAACTTAACCTGTTTTTTTACCCTAAACAAAAGTTAGTCTTCTAATGTAATTGCCAGAATTTCATCTATTGTAGTATTACCAGCCTTAATACGCTCCCGTCCTGAGGCACGCAAAGTAAGCATTCCGTTTTGGATAGCCTGTTGCCTTATTTTATCTTCGTCTATGTCATCTCCAGATTCAAATATAATTTTCTTAATTTCTTTATCAAAATAAAGGGCTTCGTGAATAGCTACCCTTCCTTTGAATCCATTAGTACATTTCTTGCAACCGACATTCCTATAAAAGATGTTATTTTCAATCTCCTCATCTGTGAACCCAATATTCCTTGGAAGTTCAGGATTTATATCTGTTGCCGGTGCTTTACAGTGTTCGCAAAGCCTTCTTACCAAACGTTGGGCCATAACTAGATTCACGGCATTGGCAATCAAGAAGGGTTCTACCCCCATATTATATAAACGGGCGACAGCACTCGGAGCATCATTAGTGTGCAACGTCGAAAATGTGAGGTGACCGGTATTGGCAAGTTTTATTGCAATTTCTGAAGTTTTCAAATCGCGCATCTCTCCAACCAGGACAATATCAGGATCATGCCTGAGAATACCACGTATAGCATTATCAAAAGTCATATGATCGCTGATTTTAAGTTGCCTGGCACCATGAATCAAATATTCTACCGGTTCTTCTACTGTTAACACATTAACCGAGGGATCAATAACTGAATATAATGCCGCTACTAATGTTGTTGATTTCCCACTACCGGTCGGACCCGTAATAATTACAATTCCTGATGGCTTTTTGATTGCTTTTACAAAGTCAATATGAGCTTGCTTCTGTAAACCTAGCTTTTCAAGATCTGTAATTACTTTTCTGTCATCCAGGATTCTGATAACAACCGACTCGAACTTGCGTTCAAATTCCTCACCAACAATTGGCATAATAGAAACCCTGTATCGAAGATTATGTCCATCAATCTTACGTTGCATAAATCCATCTTGAGAAGAATCACGTTCAAAACGGTCTACATTACGAGTTTTATCTTTAATAACCGCGATTATGGCTTCCGGCTTAATATTATGCTGAGTATACCAAAGCTGAAGTTTACCATCCTGCCGGAAATAAATATCAGTTTTATTACCTTGACCCGGGATGATATGTATATCACTTACATCTTGCCGTACGGATTCAACCAGCATACCCTCAACTAAAGAATTGAGCATGCTGTGGTTAATCTCCGCATCTATCTCATCTTCATTAATCTCATCATCACGAACATCAGTATTCTCAAAATCGATTTCATCAAGAAGATCTAGAAACTCATTTTTTTGTTCGTAAACGCCGCTGATAATGTTGTTAATTGTTTCAAGCCGACAATAAGTAATTTCATGATGCTTGAAATTGAGTTGATTGGCTAATGAGGATAGTACTGGATCGGTAGGGTCTGCCGTTGCCAAAACCAGAGTATTACGGTCAAGATCAAAAGGAATGGCCTTTCGTGGAATTAACTCTTCTATAATATCTTTAGGGAGTTCTTCCATCAGCTTTTTGATCCTTGCCATCCGTTTGTCATCAATGCTGCCTTCTTCATCACCAACCTCTCGGAAAGCATACAGTTCGGCAATCTCCTTCATCACAAGGTGACGATCAACCTCAAAATCCTCAGCTAATATTACTCCCAACCGCCTGCGAATAGATTCAGGTTCGGATTCCTGGGTAATCAGAGCCTTCTCCAATTGCTCTTCCGTAATGATATTGGCCTGGACCAATATATCACCAATTCGTCTTCTTAAATTTACCTTCTCGATCATATTAGGATTTCGGAGAGCATGATACCGTTACGTCCTTCGCATAAAGCTATGATTTTCAAGCTTTAATGTACGGATTTCATTAGAGAGCAATTATTATAATGTAATAATTTAAGAAGAAGTATTAAAATCCAATAAAAGACATTTGAAACATTGTTAGGCATTTGGACTAATCAGGGCTGACTCAGATGAAACAACCGTAATAGCTACCAAAGCTACCATGATAAACAGATTGATAAACAGGTTTATCGTATCAATCACGGAATCCATTTTGTATGTAGTCTGGATTTCATAATACTCAGCTAGTTGTTTGGCATTTTCCCTCAGGGCACCTGATTCTGCGCCCAACCGGAATCGGCTAAGTGCCGTTTTTGTAAAAACCCCCGTCGCTTCCATAGATTCAAGCAAACCTTTACCATCATCAAGCATCATTTTGATAGCAACATCTTTTATCATCTTTTCCATATAGGTGTTTCTGCATGCCTCGGCCCCGACCCTGATTACCTCAATATTTTGTCCTGAACCACTGTACAGTGTGTAAAATACCCTGGAGAAGATTTCAATACTGGTTTTATGCAATAGATCTCCAATAACCGGCATTCCTATAATATTTTTATCCAGCCAAAGCTTACCCGTGGGTGTTTTGATGAAATAAATGAAGCTACTAAGGGGGATCACAAAACTCAGCAAAATAATGATCCAATTTGCCTGAAGAAAGTTACTGAATTCCAGGGTTGCCGCCGTCATAGGTGGAAGTTGGATATCAAACTCAAGAAACATATTTGCTGTAGCGGGGAATATATAACCTACATAGAATAGAATTACCGCAATTACTAAAATGACTGTCACAATAGGCATCAGCAGAGCACGACGCATATTCTTTTTAAAAGCGGCATCCCTTTCAAGAAACTTGGCTGTACTATCAAATACCAATGCCATATTACCACTGGTAGACGCAACACTAAGCATGTAAGCTGCAAACTTGCCAAATACATCTTCGTGCTTTCCATAAACCTCTGTACCTTCCTTACCATCCTTAAGATCTTTTTGGATAATCTTAATGGTATCCCGTAATCTTTTGTTTACTGTATCCTCATAAAGCAGCGAGAGGATTTCATCATAAGGAAGCTTTTGCTTCAGAAGGTCAGCAGAAAGCCTGATGAAGGTTACGATATCCTGAGTGGGAACACTTCCTTTAAAATCAAAAAGCTTCTTCTGAACCTTGATATCTTTATAGCCAAGTTTTAGAAGAGCTCTTTCAACTTCCTCTTTACTGTAAGCTTCTTGCTCACCGGATAATGGTTTACCATTCCGTTTAACCTTATAGATATAAAAGGTTTTCTGCTCTAAAGACTGGAGTTTTATACGCTTGGCTTTTGCAAGTTTCTCAATTTTATTCCTAGCCGCTTTTTTATTAACGGCTTCGAATTCTCCCTGAGCTATTTTTGATTGAGATGTTAAACCTTTAAAACGATAATTTGGCATGAGGGTAAGGACTATTAACAATTAGGTTATTTATAAAATAAATACTTAACTGCGATAACAATTTAAACTATTTTTACTGTATTAACCTGTTTTTCGCTTATAGCATCACAAATAGCATTGACCAGGTCTTCTTTAGTAAAAGGTTTTGGAAGATAAGCATCAAAGCCTTCCTTCATATATTTTATACGATCACTCTTCATTGCATAGGCCGTTATTGCTATAACCGGGATATGATTAAACTTGTAGTTTTGCCTGATTGCATCCTTAACTTCCGTACCATTCATACCCTGACCAAGATTGATATCCATTAAAATGGCGGAATAATCTTTTTGCTGGATCATCTCCAGTGCATTTTTTCCGCTAAAAGCTGCATCGACTACAAAATGGTTTTTTAAGATAAGCAAGGTAACATCTTTATTTTCATCATTGTCTTCAACAAGTAATAGATTCAGTTTATCAGTAGGCTGCTTTAATGAATTTCTCACAGACGTTTTAATATTATGCTCATCAAGTAGCTTTATAGGAGTGGAAGAAAGCGGAAATGAAATTGTGATAGTAGTTCCAACCTCTTTCTTGCTCTCTACCATGATAGTACCATTATGTAGCTCCACAAACTTTTTAGTGATTGTTAAACCTAAACCCGTTCCTTCGTAGCGCCGGCTCAGACCATGACTTTCCTGTTTAAACTCATCAAATACTTGTGATAAGAAATTTTCTTCAATGCCAATACCCGTGTCTCTGATTTTTATTTGGGCGTATGAATTACCTTTGCTAACCATATCATCAACAATGACCTCAACCTCACCTTTCTCTGTAAATTTTAAAGCATTGCCAATCGTATTATTTAAAATTTGACCAAAGACATTAGTATCAATTTCAGCACAAACCTCATTATTTCTAATGGTAGTGTATAGTTTGATATCTTTTTGGAAAGCAATTCCTTTCATTAAGCCTGTTGCTATCTTTACTTGTTCACCAACATTTTGAATCTCTAAATTCAGCTCCATTTTCTGTGATTCAATTTTTGCCAAGTCCAGTAAGTCATTGATAGTAGTGAGTAACCTTTCACCGCTCTTTTTAATTCTGGTTGTGAAATAATCAAGTTCGGTATCATTTAATTCCTCCTCCAAAAGAGTTGTGAAACCAAGGATACTATTCATCGGAGTACGAATTTCATGACTCATATTTGCCAGAAAATTCGTTTTAAGGCGATTCATATCCTCTGCTTTTTCTTTTTCAATAACAAGTTTATGTTCAAAAAGCTTTCGTTCTAATTCTGCTGAAGCCCTTACAGCAAATATTCTGACCATATTTTCAATGACCATCAAATTAGAAGTTATAGGCTCTTTATGCATTATGGCGAGATGACCTATAATATTCTGCTTACTGTCGTGCAGAGGAACTCCCATATAGCTATCAGCATCCAGTATTTCCAAATCTTTATCATCTGAAAATAAATTCTTGAGATTAGCTTCATAAGTAGTCAGATCACCACTTTTAATGACTTGGTTGCATGGAGTCGATTTCAGATCATAAATTGCTCCTTCATTTAAGACAGAATCCATCCCAAACTGGGAAATTACCCTGGCTTGATTTTTCTCCGTATTAGCTATTTCGCAAACCATTACATAATCTATATTCAAAGTTTTGCCAAGGTGCCTGGTTAATGAATTAAAAAATGCATTTCCGGTTTCAGCAGAAACCCCTTCAGCTATATTTTTTAATATAGTCTCAGTTTGTTTTCTGTGTGTGATGTCACGGATAACGCCTTCATAATATATTGTTTCCCCATCTTCACCTACTACTTTTCGGCTATGCTCCTCTGCCCATATTAAGCTTCCGTCTTTCTTTCTAAGTCTTATGGTATTGGTAAAAACATTATCCTGGTCATAACTTTCCAAGGTTACCTGACGGTCAGTATTTAGATTATAGATTTCACTGGGTATATCCAGAGCCAAAACTTCTTCCATATCTTCATAACCTAACATTTTCACAAAAGCACGATTTGCCATTAACAATTTACCTTCCGGTGTCGATCTGTATATGGAATCCGGAATCTGCTCAACAAGTTTATGATAACGCTGATGGCTTGTTTCTAAAGCCATATGTGCCTGAAGTACATCTGTTAAATCGCGCATTATCACGATATGGCCATTATAGGTTATACTGTAATTTATAATATCAAACTGAACAATAAATTTCTCTTGTTTTATATTAGTGACTGAATAATGTTTGTCTAATTCATCCTTTTTCTGAAGAAGCGTTTTAAATAATATTCGTTCATTCTTTAATGGATAGGAATCAAAATAATATATTCTATCAAATAATAGATTCTGAACATCATCATGTAAGCACCCTGCCATTAATTTTGCCTGATTATTCATAAAGGTAACCTTTAAATCGTCATCCATTGTAACCATAGCCGTTCGGGAGCTATTTATGAGGGATTTCAGAAAGGTATTCTCTTCCGCCAACAGACTATACTCCTGATGGTAATGGAAAGCGGCTTTAATGGAATGATCTAATTCATTATCTGTAAATGGAGCCCTTATGTAACCATAAGTATTTGTCGTATCTGGGCTAATATTTTTTGGAATTGAAGATATTAGAAGTAAGGCAATATTGTATTCACGGTTGATAACTTCGATAAGATTATCATCATCACTTCCATTATTTTTCAATGAATCATCTAAAAGAATCACATCTGGTGAACTAATTTTTAATAGTTCTAAAGCTTTTTTACTTGAAGCTGCCAATCCGGTGATCTCATAACCCATTTTCTCAAGAGCGCACCTTATTTGATGGGCTATATTTTTATCATCTACTATGATTAAAACTTTAAGCATATGGTTATTGAGGATAGATTAAAATGATTATGCACTTTATTATTCAATGAAAAAACCACAAGAAGGAAATGTGCAAACTCAATATATAGCAAAGGCAGTAAATTAAAAAATCCTAATAAGCCGAAGTATCATTTAAGAATAAATATGACTTTATCTTTGAAAGATAAGTGTCACCCTATTACCTTTTTCTGAATATATAACATCATCGCACAATTGACGTATAAGGTAAATACCTCTTCCGCTAGTCTTTAGTATATTCTCATCATTAGTGGGATTTGCAACTTCTGCAGGGTTGAAGCCATTTCCTTCATCATCGACCTGAATATGTAATTCGTGTTCAAAGAGTTGTGCTTGTAAGAATACCTTTTTGTTTACGTCTTCTTTGTGGCCATGCTTGATGGCATTGGTTACAACCTCACACAATGCCAGGGTAACATCTGATAATCGATCTTCATTAAAACGGACCTTATTATTTAATTGCTCAACAAAAGCTTGTACAGCATTTAGTTCTTCCATTTTAGAATGAATAGCAAGGGTCATTCCTACAGGCATGGTTATATGCAATGAATAAAAACCGTGTGTACGGCGTGGTTAATAATAATGCAAAGCAATTATGCATAAATGCCACGTAGTCGTAACGTTTCTGCCACTCTATCAATAGCATATACATAAGCTGCCTGACGTAAGGTAATATTATATTTTTCTTTTACATTGTAAATAATCTGAAACGCATCACGCATCATCCTGTTTAATCGGCGGTTTACCCGTTCTTCCGTCCAAAAGTATCCTTGACGGTCCTGCACCCATTCAAAATATGATACGGTAACACCTCCCGCATTGGCAAGTATATCAGGTATTATAAGAATATTTTTCTCTTCAAGGATAGCATCTGCGTTGGCCGTAACCGGACCATTCGCACCTTCAGCAATTATCTTTGCCTTTATTTTGGGTGCATTATAACGATTGATTTGATCTTCTTTGGCTGCAGGGATTAGTACATCGCAATCTAATTCAAGTAAAGCGGAATTGGTAATCATGTCCCCACCGTTGAAACCTTCTAACGAACCTTTATTAAGTTGAGAAAAAGAATAGGCTTTTTGAATGTCTATTCCATTAGCATTATAATACGCTCCGCTTACATCACTTATAGCTATAATTTTTGCACCTTGCTCATACATTAGCTTAGCAGATATATACCCAACATTTCCAAACCCCTGTACCGCTATAGTTGACTTACCCGGTAAAATGCCAAGCTTATTTAAAGCGGCCATAACCACCGTTATGACACCACGGCCTGTAGCTTCTTTCCTCCCTTTGGAACCGCCAATGATTAAGGGTTTGCCTGTTACCACAGCCGTTTCATTTTTTCGAGCGTGCATGCTATAAGTATCCATAATCCATGCCATGATCTGCTCATTAGTATTCATATCAGGGGCTGGAATATCAC
>JBBDQY010000044.1:0-129443 GCA_040905745.1 Balneolales bacterium | reverse complement strand
TTGGAAAAGCGATGAGCTACAGCATGGACCGCTGGAACGGGCTAAGCGGCTATCTTTACGATGGACGCCTGGAGATCGACAACAACCTGGTCGAGAATGCCATCCGTCCGGTGGCCTTGGGAAGAAAAAACTATCTGTTTGCCGGTTCCCATAAAGGGGCTCAGCGCGCGGGGATGATCTATTCATTCTTTGCGATCTGCAAAAAGCATGAGGTCAATCCGCAGGTGTGGCTTAAATATGTTCTGGAGAATATTATGGCCACCAAGTACAACGACATCAGGAAGCTATATCCACAAAACTTCAAATCCAACACGTAGTTGGTCGGGTGGATACGACCATAAAAGCTTCTTTTTCCCATGATTTTGAATTTAATGAATTTCTAAGGCAGTGTTACGTCGTAGGTTGTAAAACTTTTCCTTTTATAACAATAACCGGACTTGTAATCGGGTTGGTGCTTACAATTCAAGCCCGCCCCATCCTTGTAGATTTCGGAGCTGTATCCATGTTGCCGGGTATGGTAGCCTTGTCGATCGTCAAAGAAATGGGGCCGGTTGTAACTGCATTAATTTGTGCAGGGAAAATCGGATCGGGAATGGGAGCTGAATTAGGATCGATGAAGGTAACAGAACAAATTGATGCCATGGAAGTATCGTCTATAAATCCCATTCGTTTTTTAGTGGTTCCAAGGATTATGGCAGCCACATTCATGATACCCATTTTGGTTCTATATGCAGATGCTTTCGGGATTTTGGGAAGCTGGGCCGGGGCCAATATTAAGGGAGATGTAAATTTTGTTTTGTTTATTTCTCAAGCATTTAATGCCCTTGGGTTTATGGATATATTTCCTGCAATAATTAAAACCTTCTTTTTTGGAGCTGCTATTGGTTTTGTTGGATGTTTTAAAGGATTTACAGCAGGCCGGGGGACAAAAAGTGTTGGAAAAGCAGCCAACGAGTCGGTTGTACTTGCCTCGATGTTTGTGATATTAATTGACCTGGTTGCTGCACAAATAATAGATATGCTATAAATGGAAAATTCATCTAAACAGATTATTCAAATCAATAACCTTAAAATTGGGTTCGACAACGTGCCGGTATTGAGAGATTTTTCGGTGCAACTTTTTGAAAAGGAAAATCTGGTAATCCTTGGTAAGTCGGGTTCAGGTAAATCTGTGTTGATAAAATGTATCGTTCGCTTGCTGAAACCTGATTATGGAACAATCCATGTACTTGGTGAGAATGTGAATGAACTGAATGGCCGAGACCTGGCAGAATTGAGAAAAAAAGTTGGATTTTTGTTTCAGAGTGGCGCATTGTACGATTCTATGACCATCAAGGAAAATCTGGAATTTCCGCTAAAGAGAATAAAAAAAAATCTTTCACAAAAAGAGATTAACGAAAAAATTGAAGAAGCTTTAGAAAATGTGGGTTTGACTGACACTTTACATAAAATGCCTTCCCAGCTTTCGGGTGGGATGCAAAAGCGTGCAAGCCTGGCACGCACCATCGTGGTTGACCCCCTTGTTATGCTGTATGACGAACCCACTACTGGCCTTGATCCGGTAACATCGGATGAGATAAGCTCTCTGATCAATGATGTTCAAAAAAAATATAAAACGTCTTCCATTATTATCACGCACGATATTGAATGCGCACGAGCTACCGCCGACCGGGTAATCATGTTGAAAGACGGAGAAGTATATATGGAGGGCACTCTTGATGAATTTGAAAAATCACCCGATGAGCTGATTCAATCATTTTTTAAAACAAAAACAATGTATCCACACTTAACAAAATAATTATGAATGAATACACCCCGGCTATTAAAGCTCGTTTAGGAGTGTTTATAGCGATTGGACTGGCAATTTTTATGATTGCAATCTTTTTTATAGGCAAGCAGCAGAATCTGTTTAACCCTGTATTTAAAGTTACAACCAATTTTCACAATGTTAGCGGATTGCTCGTGGGGAATAATATCCGGTATTCAGGCATAAACGTTGGCATTGTTGATAATATCATTATTATTAATGATTCCACTGTACAGGTCGATATGCTGATCCGAAGAGATGTACAGCAATTTATAAAAGCAGACAGCCAGGCGGGGATTGGTTCAGAGGGTATTATTGGCGATCGTGTATTAATTATTACCCAGGGAAGCAATAATGCTCGAACAGTGCAAGATGGGCAACATATTTTATCTAAGGAGCCGATCGAAACTGATTTAATCATGGCAAGTCTATACACGTCAGCCTCTCATGCCGAAATTATTACACATCAACTTTCTCAAATTTTGATAAATGCAAATAGTGGTAAGGGTGCGCTTGGAAGAATGATACAGGATACAACCATTGCTGATAATATCACTCAGACCATTGAAAACTTCAAAAAAAGTTCTGAAGGTTTTGATGAAACCATTGAAGTTACCAAACAAAATGTTTTTGAATTTATGGAGAAATTGCAGCTTACAGCTGCAAAAACTGAGATCGCTTCTCAAGAACTTGGGGAAATTATGACGAAAATAAACAGAGGAGAAGGCTCCCTTGGCGTTTTAATCCATGATACAACAATGGCCGACAACATGCGTCAAACGGTTATCAACCTCCAGCAGAGCACCCATGGGTTGGATGAAAATATGCAGGCCCTAAAACATAATTTCTTTTTCAGAAGGTACTTCAGACGTATAGAACGAGATGAATTGAGGAGAATTGAAAAAGAATCAAAACTGAAAGAACAACAGGATCAAATAGAGGGTATATAGGTCTATTCCATTAGATTAACAATAACAAAAATATGGGTTGTTTATAACTCTTTACCTATGAAACGAAAATCTGATTGGAAATGAAAATAGCTATTGAAGTATCAGCTGTTACCGAAACGGCAATAACGTTAGAGGGTTTGCCTGTTACGTTAGACGGTGATGTAATAATCGCTGTAGTTTGTCTTGATGAGGGTTGGTAGGGGTGCTCTTGGCGCCACAGCTCCTACTCCATGTGCTGTTGCTGCTGGTTAATGCTGGATATCTTATTAAACTTATAGAAAATAAGGCGCCTTCGGGAGCCTTATTTTTTTAATAATCCCCGTTGTCCTTTTTTTGAGATATTATTTTCTTAGGTTCAAATATTATAAAGCCTAATTTATTTAATTATTCTAAAATTGATTAATTGACTTTAAATATCATCTTCAATTAATGAATTAAGGTATCATTCTGTTATTATTTTTACAGTTCTGATTAGGTATCAGGTCCGTACCTCGTCCTATACAAGTCTTACTAAAACCGTTGACCAAGCCTTCCGGGAGTAAGCCATGTATAGGACAAGTATAGGAGCAAGGGTATCGTCTATTAGCAGAAGAAAAGAAGGTTAATCTGTAATTATTTTATTAGGTAAAACTGCTATTATACCTAATAATATTTTTACCGTATCCGAAATAATGGAAGTCATCAGGCAGATATTTTACTGGCTTCACACATAGAGAATAAGCAATAATTTATCTCATATAAATAAAAAAAGCACTTTCCCGATCAAAGGAAAGTGCTCGTAACATCTATAGATGGCTATTACCCCATTTGCTACTTATAACTTAATGTCTTGGTAAAATTGATGCAATCGGGTAAAAAGTGTATTTATTTGTACGGGGTTTTACGGATATATATGTAAAAATATCTGTTTATAAGTCTGGCAAGTAACCATTTTCAATGGCATAGCGAACAAGGCCTGCCGTATTTTTAATATCCAGTTTGCGCATGAGGTTTGTTCTGTGCGTTTCTACGGTACGGGGGCTGATGATCAATAAATCGGCTATTTTTTGACTGGTGTTGCCTTGTGATATAAGTTCCAGTATTTCTTTTTCTCTGGGGGTCAGGGTTGTTGTTTCACCATTGTCACTTTGTTGTTTGACATATCGCTGGGCCATGAGCTCAGAAATCCTCTTACTGAAAATCTTTTCCCCAGCGGCAACAGCTCGTACGCCATCGGTTAATTCAACAGTACCACAGTTTTTAAAGAGATACCCTCTGGCTCCTGCATTCAATACATGATTGAGGTACTCTTCATTAACATGCATAGACAGGATCAGGATTTTGGCATCTGGATCTTTCTTTATAATAGAACGCGTGGTTTCTATACCGTTTAGATTGGGCATAGTGATATCAATCACACTTACATCAGGGTTTAATTCTTCGTAAAGTTCTATGGCTTCCTGGCCACTTCCTGCTTCTCCAATAACGTTAATGCCCTCTGCTTTTTCAAGGACACTTTTGATACCATAACGCACGAGATAATGATCGTCTGCAATGAGAACAGTGATTGGTTTCATTAGTAATAGCCTGCTGGTTTGGGGTTGACCTAATCAATGTTAAGTTAGTAAACTTATCTATATTTTCAAGCAACCTGACCTGTTAAATAACTATAATAGCATTGGGGTTGATAATTTGATTAAAAAACCAGTCGTCCTATCTTTTGAACATCAGACAACAAAGCACCGGCTGTTACTTCTTTTCCAGCACCCGGACCCTGAATAATAATGGGAGAGTCTCGATAGCGTTTTGTTTGAATGATTATTTGATTGTCTGCTCCTCGTAATGAACCCAGAGGAGAATTAACAGGCACAGCTTGTGTCTCTATCTTGATTTTTCCTTCGTTCATCTCTCCCACATAACGAAGCACTTTGCCTTTTTGGGATGCCTCTTTAACTTTTAGTTTCCAATCTTCATCGTAATCTGAAATTCGTTTCAGAAAGTCATCCAGTGATAGGTCTGCCAAATCCGGAGGTGTGAGATTTTCTACTTCAACTTCATGTCGTTCTACCTTAAAGCCGGATGCACGGGCAAGGATCATGAATTTTCTAACAACATCCTCTCCTGAAAGATCATCTCTTGGATCGGGTTCTGAATAACCAAATTCTTTAGCAGAATGAACGGCTTTACCAAATGATTCGCCATTTTCAAGTTGCCCGAACAAGTAAGTCATCGTACCGGATACGACGCCAGATATTTTAGTGATTTCATCTCCACTGGCTAACAGATCCCGCAAGGTTTGCAGAACCGGTAGTCCGGCACCCACAGCAGGTTCAAAAAAGAAGTGGGTAGGATTACTGTTAATGTAGTGGGATAACTGATCAAAATAGCTTTGCTCAAAGGTTAATGAACGCTTGCTAGGTGTGGCGATATGTATACCGGCTTCAAGCAAACGGGTATAGTATCGGGCAACTTCACCACTACCGGTGGCATCCACAAATACAGTCCGATATGGGAATTCCCGAATCAGGTGATCAATTATTTTTTCCCAATCGGTTGGTTTGCCTTGTTCCTCCAGGATTTTAATAACATCTTTGCCAAGGCCGGCATTATTCCATGTGGTGTACATACTGTTGCATGCCCCGATGATAGACAGATCTATATCCTGGTCTTTTAAGTTTTTAGCCAGACGTATAAATTCTCCCCCTATCGTTCCGGTACCGGCTACAAAGACACGTAGTTGCCGTGCATGGATACAGAAATGGTCATTGATCAGCCGTGCTGCCATATTAGCCAGACTTTCCGGGATGATCAGACTGAGGTGTCGTGTGGCCACCCCTCGGGCTGCCGATAATGGAGCGATATTGTTTTCTCCTAATACAGATAAGACAGCTCCGCTGAGTCCGAGATCGTTTTTAAGGCTTTCGCCGATCACGGTGACCATATTGACATCCTGGTGGAATGCAGGCTTATCTAGTAGCCCCAGCAGTATTTCTTTATCTAAAGCACGGGTTAATACTTCTTCAGCTTTCTCTTTTTGGTTAGCGTTGATTACCACGCTGATTCCATAATCTGATGATGCTGATGCATTAAAAAGAACGTTAATGTCGGCTTCAGCGAGGGCTTGTAGCACCCTTGGTGATAACTTGATGATTCGGTCAAGGCCTTTGCTTTTGATACCGATCAATACGATATCCTTCTTAACAGATACGGATCTCAGTCGGCCGTGAGTGTCTATGGTCTCATGGCTGATGAGGGTTCCTGAATTTTTGGGAAAAAACGAGTTCTTAATATGTATCGGGATATTAAGCAAACCAAGTGGCAATACCGTTTTCGGATGTAGAACCTTAGTTCCAAAATGGGCCATCTCGGCTATTTCGGAATAATGCAGATGAGGAATGGTTATGGCTGATGGAGCGATATCAGGATCAGCAGTAAGCACTCCATTTACGTCTGTCCATATTTCTACCCGTTCTGCTTTAAGGGCTTCACCCAATAAACCCGCCGTATAATCAGAACCGGAACGGCCGAGGGTGGTAATTTGCAGGTTTTCTGTAGATCCAATAAACCCCGTTACTACAGGTGTAATCCCATTTACCTTTGAAAAGGCTTCATTGATTAAGGTTGAAGTTACACTTAGATTAACCTCGGCTTCCCCGAAATTTTGATTGGTACGAACGAAATTCTGAGATTCATGAGCCTGAGATTCGAGTCCGGCATTGCGCAAAGCGGCTGCAAATATATTACAGGATGCCCTTTCGCCATACGATAGAATGAGATCATGCTTTTCGGGGGTTACGGCCTTATCATTATATACCTTTAGCAAATGCTTTTTCAGGTCATTAAATAGATTATGTATCAGATTCTCACCAGAAGTATTGTTAATAAGGTTCTGTGAAATTTGCAAATGTCTGGCCTTCAGTTGTTCAAACTGATTTTCCCAGTCATTGTCACTGTTTTTAGCCATATTTATAATGTCAATCAAGGTATCTGTGACCCCGCCAAGGGCAGAAACCACGACAACTACTTTAGCTTTTTTGAGGCGATCGCTGACAATGGCTACAGCTTGATTGATTCTACCGGAATCTAAAAGGGAAGTACCACCGAATTTTACGATGTAAAGCGGTTTATTATTCATTGCTTAGATGTTCGAAATCTTTGTCTTTAGGGTTATAGTCGGATCGTTTATTATTATCCCTGAAATCTTTTACTATTTTCTGCATGTTTTGGAACTCAATTAAAAAAGAATCATGGCCATGGGGTGCATCCATCTCAATAAAATACCCATTGCCCAATAATTCAGCCAGTTCTTTCTGTTCCGAAACCGGATAAAGCAGGTCAGAATCTATCCCTATAACCAGGGCGGGTACTTTTATTTTACCAAGTACACTCTTACTGCTTCCACGGCCTCTGGAAATATCATGTGTATCCATCGCTTCCGATAACCTTACGTAGGTGAGGGCATCAAAGCGGTCTGCCATCTTCAAACCCTGATAACGCAAATATGATTCCACTTTGTAAAGTCCGGAATCATCCTGAAGGTCTCTTGAAAATCGTCTTTGAAAAGAGTGAGGACTCCGGTAGGTTAGCATAGCCATCATTCGTGCCGCAGCCAGACCTTTGGCAGGGGGTTTGTGATCTGGGTAATCACCGTTGTTCCAGTTAGCATCAGCATAAATAGCCTGTCTTTGCGCTTCACTGATACCAATGGCCCAGGGTGAGTGCGCCTTACCCATAGCAACCAGAATAAGTTGTTTAATACGCTTATCCATAACTGCAAATTCAAGGGCTTGCATGCCACCCATAGAGGCACCGAACGCAAATTCAACTTCCTCAATTTCAAGTAAATCGAGGATGATCTGATGCGCCCTTACCATATCCCTTATGGTAAGATTTGGAAAAGTTGATCCATATACTTTTCCCGTTTCCGGGTTGATGCTGCGCGGACCGGTACTGCCATAGCAACTACCAATTATATTAATACACAGGATGAAGTGTTTGGAGGGATCCAGCATTTTCCCTTCACCGAAGCAAGCGGCTAACCATTCATCGGCAGCGGCGTGGCCGGAAAAAGCATGACAAACGAGGGCGACGTTGGTTTTGTCTTTGCTGAGTGTACCCCACGTTTTATATGCCAGCTCCAGTTCCGGAAAGGTATAACCGGATTCTGTTGTAAACGGTTCGTTGTGTTTAACTTTGGTTACTCCGATATTCATCAATATGTATTAATTTAGTTCAACACGAAATAAAATAGGTTTCAATGAACCAGTCGGTTTTCGTTTGTTGTCTTGGTATGGATAATATCATTCCTGTTCCTTCAACGGTTCATAAGTTTCTATATATGCAAAATTCATTTGCCTGTACAGTAGTACGATATCCTTATACAGCATCCGGAGATAATGAATAACGAGTTCATCAACGAGGGTTCGGCTTAAATAATATTTATAAAGGGCATAAACAACATCCCATGAAATATAAGCCCGGAAATAACCAAACAATAGTTTTAATTGATGTTGTTTGGGAGGGTACCCCAGGAGGATTCCATTTTGTTCGTTTAATTGCACTATAGGTATATAATCAGCAATATTGCTATTCTCTTTATCCAGCTCGTTAGCTGCTATAATTGTGCCGTGAAACAAATAATAAGATTTAAGAGGGCTCATCTTTTTTAAGATAAATATTCCTGCAAATGAAACAGGTGGGTGCTATATCACTATTGTTATCAAAATGATACTAAAGCCCCCGGACTTTAACAGTATCCGGGGGCTTGTTTTTATGCGCTTACTTCTGATGTTACAGGTTCAAAGGTAATCGTACCCTCTGTTGGTACTGGATTTTCAAGAATATCCAATACAGGGCATCGATTCAAGGCGAAGAACTTGATCTGCTCAAGCTTTTCGGGGTCTTCTTCAGAGGTTGTAATCTCTGTATTGAAAGTTATGTTTTTAAAACCCGGCCTTACTTTATCGGAAACATTAAAGAATCCTCTCAGGTCTACTTCCCCTTCGGCTGTAACTTTTACCTGCTCCAGAGGGATACCGAGTACCGAGGCATAAGCGGCAATCACGATTTCCTGGCAAGCAGCAAAAGCTCCCAAAATAAGTTCTACCGGATTCGGGCCCATATCCGTTCCTCCCAAAGATTTAGGCTCGTCTGAAACCAGCTTAAATTGCCGGATACTTACATCAGCCTGTAATCCTTTACTGAGAGTTGAGTCGGCTTTAAAAACAACATTCGCTGTTTCTGGATTATCCTTCATTTGATTGATTACCGCTCCTACCGCATTGGCGATATGTTCTTGTTCTGCTTTTTTTAAAGATTTGGACATTACTTTTTGTATTAGTTTAGAGTTTAAATTTTTTCGTTAGGCTGAAACGAAAACTTTCTTGAAAGCCTGGTCAAAATCACCGATGATATCATCAATGTGTTCAATGCCTACAGAAACGCGCACCTGATCACCGGTAACTCCTGCAGATTGTTGTTCAGCATCACTGAGTTGTTGGTGAGTAGTAGAAGCCGGGTGTATAATTAACGTCTTGGCATCACCTACGTTGGCTACATGGCTGGCTAATTCAACCCCTTCGATGAATTTTCTGGCTGAATCGTAACCACCTTTTACGCCAAAGGTGAGCACAGAACCAAAGTGATCTTTTCTAAGGTATTTTTTGGCAGAGGCATGATAAGGATGATCAGGGTGTCCGGCATAATTAACCCAGTCGACAGAGTCATGATCTTTTAACCAGTCAGCCAGTTTTTTAGCATTTTCATTATGACGTTCTACCCGAAGAGATAAAGTTTCCAGTCCTTGCAGGAATAAAAAGCTATTGAATGGTGATTGGGATGGACCGAAATCACGCAAGCCTTCAACCCGTGCGCGAATGGCAAAAGCGATATTACCAAATGGTCCCTGTTCACCGAATACTTCCCAGAAGTTCAGGCCGTGGTAACCGGGTGATGGTTCAGAGAAAAGAGGGAATTTACCATTACCCCAGTTGAAGTTTCCGGCGTCTACGATTACACCGCCGATAGAGGTACCATGTCCCCCAATCCATTTTGTTGCAGATTGAACGACGATATTGGCACCATACTTAATAGGTTTCACCAATGCACCGGCAGCTCCAAAAGTATTATCTACAATAAATGGTATCTCATGTTTTTTTGCAATGGCTGAGAGACTCTCAAAATCAGGAATATTATTGCGGGGGTTACCGATGCTCTCCACATAAATGCCTTTGGTGTTCTCATCGATCTGACTTTCAAAATCAGCAGGGTCATCACCATCAACAAATTTGACATTGATACCTAGTCGAGGTAAGGAGACTTTGAACTGATTATAGGTTCCACCGTAAAGGTTACTTGTGGAAATGATATTATCCCCTGCCTGGGCAATAGTGGCTATAGAAAGAAACTGGGCAGCCTGACCAGAGGAGGTTGCTACAGCGGCAACTCCGCCTTCGAGTGCCGCAATGCGTTTCTCAAAGACATCATTCGTTGGATTCATGATCCGTGAATAGATATTTCCGAAATCCTTTAAGGCAAAAAGAGTTCCCGCATGGTCGGTGTCATTAAAGAGATAAGAAGTGGTCTGGTATATAGGTACAGCCCGTGAATTTGTTGCCGGGTCTGGTTCCTGGCCAGCATGAAGTTGGAGGGTTTCGAATTTATATTCTTTTGGCGTTCCGTTTGTACTCATGATATTATTGATTTAGTGATTAGTTATTTGAGTTTGGTCTTATTAGAAACTGATGATCTACTTTGATGCAGCGATTTTGTATAAGGGTGGAGCCAGCTTTTTTTGCTTTAATTTCTTGTTCACGATGAGTTCCCACTCCAAGTTGAAGCCATATATGAGTGGCCTTTATTTCCAGGGCTTGAATTATTAAATCAGGCACATCCTGTGGCTTACGAAAGACGTTCACTACATCAACAGCAACAGGGATACTTTTCAAGTCAGGATAGCAAGGTACACCTAGTATTTCTTCTGCGGTTGGATTTACAGGTATGACCGTGTAACCGGCTTTTTGCAGATAACTACCCACAAAATAACTGTCACGTGTAGGCTTGGCTGATATTCCAACAATCGCTATGACTTTTACCTGATCGAGCAATTGCCCGATGTAATGGGTTTCATCTGTAATTTCCTGATTAGCATACATCTTTTTGTTGTACCAATCGGTAAAAGTGCTTCTCATGTTCTTTAGTTATTTAAAATAAATGTTCAAAAAAAAACCTCTCCCGAAAAGATTCGGAAGAGGTTTTTATATAAAACCGATATCTCCTCATCTTTCCCGGATCCTGTTATGGATTGGGCAGGATTTAGCACCTGCCATTACGCGGTTAACGCAATCGGTTGCTAAGGCTTCAAAGGGCCTGTCCCTCCACCTTTCTAGATAAGAGCTGCTAATTATTAAAGAACATCGCTATTCCCCAAAAAAAAAGCCCTTATCGAGACGAAAAGGGCTTTAAACAAATCAATAATGTTCAATCACCCTTCAGCCATCTCAGACATACAACAGCAGATGATAAAACACATATTAAAAATCATTGGTACGGGTCGATTTGTGTAGGTTAATTTCTCTAATGATAAAATGTTTTTTATTGAAATGCAACAATATGTTTAATAGCCAATATAATTAAGCTTTATAAATGACTTATAAATCGGTTCTAACTATCACGATACAAAGTAATTATCGCTGTGTATTAGTTTTAATAACCATAGTTTTTAACAAAAAGATCTTTCTCCCGCCAATTATCACGTACTTTGACGAAGAGCTTTAAATTAACTTTCTTTCCGAGGAAGTTCTCAATATCACGGCGGGAGTCTATTCCTAGCTTTTTTATGGCAGCTCCATGTTTGCCAATAATCATTCCTTTTTGTGAATCACGACTTACTATAATCTCAGCATCAATTTGATCTTTGGTATCAGTTTCTGTGTATTCTACAATATTTACTGTACAAGAATAGGGTATCTCCTGGCGGAACTGCAAAAACAACTTTTCACGGATGATTTCTGAAATAAAGAATCGTTCGGGATGGTCACTGAGTTGATCTTTTGGGTAGTAGGCTGGCCCTTCTGGCATCAGGTTTTTTATCAGGGTCATCAATTCTTTTACCCCTCTGCCTTGAAGTGCAGAGATACCCACAGTGTGTAGATATTTAATTTCAGAAGCCCAGCCCTGGATAGTAGATTTTACAACTGAATCTGGAATAAGATCTGTTTTATTGACAACAAGGATCTTTGTTTTTTTGAGTTCTTTTAGAGCTTTGGTGATTTCAACCGAGTGATCGTCTTCTTTTGGGTCAACTAAGTGGATAATGACATCAGCATCCCGGCCTGCATTATCAACTGCGGCCATCATGGCTTCCTGAAGTTTATACTTAGGGTTAATGATTCCCGGTGTATCGAGAAAGATAATCTGAGATTCATCATCAGAATGAATCCCAGTGATTCGGTGTCTTGTAGTCTGGGCTTTCGGGGTGATGATTGAAAGTTTTTGTTCCAGAAAAGCATTAAGGAGAGTCGATTTCCCCGCATTGGGTAAACCAATGATGGCGACATAGCCTGATTTATGCTGTGAAGTTTGGTTTTCCATATCCTAATATACGTTGAAGTACATAAAAAAAGGCACGGTTATAAACCGTGCCTTAAATTAGTTCAGAAACAGATTACTAAAGTTTTTATTTAGAAAACTTCATCATCATTATCATCTCCGAAGTCATCATCTTCATCATCGTCATCAGTTATTTCAGGAGTTAAGTTTCCACAGGCTACAATGGTTCCGAGGTCTTCTTCAGCCATATGAACATTTATAAAATAATCCAGATCTTCACTTAACCCCCAGTCCAGGATGGTAACGGTCGCTTCGGCTTCACCATTCTCATTAACCTCTAATGGAGGGTATGAATCAGGAGGGCCTACAATACCCATGTCATTGTCACAGGTACCTTCATGAACGTGCCATGGATGAACAGCGTCAGGCTCTGCTGCCCTTATAGTAACCGTAGCTGCAAATTCATTGTCAAGGGATATCACCTCACCCTCACCGGAGATTGATGTATTTGTTCCCAGAAGATTTGCATTCCATTCGGTGCCTTCAGGAACCTCATCAACAATTGAGTCTGCCGTATCTTCACATGCAATGAATGTTGCACCCATAAAAAACAGAATCAAGAATAAGTTAACGTTTAGAACTCTCATAATACCTCTCTTTGTAAATAGTTAATATTTATCTATATAAAGCTCGTAATTTTTAGCTAAACGAGGTATTTTTACATTTTATTTGAGAGTCTTCCCAGCCATATGGCCCTGATTAGTAGGATTTAATAATTTTCACCATTCGTTCTATTGAATTTCCCAGACCATTAAACACTGCATCACTTATAAGTGCATGGCCAATGCTGATATCATTAAGACCAGAAACCTCTTGAAGGAATAAATGGATATTATCAAAATTTAATCCGTGCCCTGCATTAACTTTCATTCCAAATTGATGAGCTAATTGTGCCGCAGAGCGAAGCCTTTTTAGCTCATATTGCTTTTGTTTATCATCCTTCGCATTTGCATAGGTGCCGGTATGCAATTCCACAGCTTCAGAATTGAGTTGGTGAGCAAGTTCTACGGATTCATGATCCGGATCAATAAATAGGCTTATCTCTATGCCCACCTTCTTTAAGACAGGGATAACCCGTTTCTGATAATCATCATATAAGGAATCTAAGTTCAAACCACCCTCAGTGGTCAATTCTTGCCGGCTTTCGGGAACCAGCGTACAAACATGAGGCGCTACCTGAGTACATATCTTAAGCATCTCGTCAGTTGCCGCCATTTCAAAATCCAATAGCCCTTTCACGGCTTTTTTTAGGGCCCAAACATCATGGTCACGTATGTGCCGACGATCTTCACGTAGATGGAAAACAATACCTATGGCTCCAGCTTCTTCACTTATAATGGCTCCCGTCACAGGGTCAGGTACATTTTCACCACGTGCATTTCTTAAAGTGGCAATATGATCAATATTAACGAGTAGATTCATTTAATAAATGGTAAGAGGTAAGAGTTTGGAGTAGATAAAATAAGTAAAAATAGAATTGAAAAAATAAGAAGCCATCTGTCCGATGTGGACATTCTAATATGCTCAAGTTGTAACCAGAATCGTTGATCTCTGGATGACAAACTTACTCTTATAATAAATTATCACGAAATGAGAATTGCCCAGGTTGCACCATTATATGAAAGTGTTCCGCCCCCATCTTACGGAGGCACAGAGCGTATCGTATCTTACCTTACAGAAGAGCTTGTACGTCAGGGACATGAGGTAACGCTCTTCGCCTCGGGTGATTCCAAAACAAAAGCTAAACTAATAGCCCCATGTGAAAAATCACTAAGATCTGTTAAAGCAGACGATCCACTTGCTCATCACATGGTAGAGTTGAAAATGGTACAAGATCATATATTAGATTTTGATATAATTCATTATCACATTGATTATTTACACTATCCATTCTCACGGTTTAGCAAAACTCCTCATGTGACCACTATGCACTGGCGTCTTGATCAGCCTGACCTTGAGCGTTTATATCAGGTTTTTTCCGATATTCCGGTAATATCAATATCTGATGCCCAGCGTAAACCCCAGCCTCATATAAACTGGATATCAACTGTATATCATGGTTTTCCTCAAAATAACTTTCCGTATGTTCCTGAAAAGGGGGACTATTTAGCCTTTATGAGCCGTTTGGCCCCTGTAAAAAGGGTTGACAGGGCTATTAAAATCGCAAAAAAGACAGGTATAAAATTAAAAATAGCGGGTAATATTAATCCTGAGGATGAGACCTATTTTAATAATCATGTGGCTTGGCAGCTTGATGATCCCCTGGTTGAATATGTAGGATCTGTGGGGGATGAACAAAAAGCAGAGTTTCTAGGTAATGCACTATGCATGCTTTTTCCTATAGATTGGCCCGAACCTTTTGGCATGGTGATGGCAGAGGCTATGGCTTGCGGCACTCCGGTTATAGCATTCAACAAAGGGTCAGTCGAGGAATTGATAAAGCCTGGTATAAATGGATTTGTTGTTAATACGATTGAAGAAGCTGTCGATGCAGTTCATAAATTGGATCAAATCAATAGGAGCGCCTGTCGAAATTATTTTGAGGAAAACTTTCAGGTGACCCATATGGCTAATCAATATGTTAAAGCTTATGAGCAAGTTATAGAGCGATGGGCTGAAAAAGAATATTCCCAAATAAATTGATTTAGAATGAATAAAATTGATATCGAAGAGCATATTCAGAATAAAAATTTCACAACGCCCGAGACTGTATTAGTTGATGATCGTGTCAGAACACTTAATTATGCTGATACCTTTGTAGTTTTTGACCGATGGGGTGATATAAGAACTGGTGATGCCAATGTACAAGGTTTATTTCATGAAGGTACACGATTTTTATCTTTCATGAAGTTCAAGCTATTTGATAAACAACCCTTTCTTTTACATTCAATTATTTCAGAGAAAAATGAAATACTGAATATTGATTTAACCAATAATGAAATTTTTTTGGACGGGGAATTATTGGTAGCGCATGCTAAGGTCCATATAGAAAGAACCAAGTTTCTTAGTAATGGGATTTGTTATGAAAATGTAGAGTTATACAATCATAGTAAATGGCCCATTGACCTGAAAATATCTTTTGAATTTGAGGCTGATTTTAAAGATATTTTTGAAGTACGAGGTTATGAAAGGAAAAAACGAGGCAAGTATTTTGACATCAAAGAGAGTGGTCCTGAGAATATATTTCTTGGTTATAAAGGACTTGATGATATTGAAAGAAGGACAGAAATACATTTTGATCCACAACCTGATTTTAAAAGTAAACGGGAAGTTATTTATTATATATCCTTAGGCCCAAAGCAGAGATTCAGTATTCAGAATTCGATAAAATGTGTAATAGGAGATAAAGACTTTAAAATTATTGGATTTCAAAATGCCTACAATCAGATTGTAAACGAACATGAAAAGTCCAAGGAAAGCATAGCATCTATTACTTCATCCAATGAACGCTTCAATCATTGGGTGAACCGTTCACAAACAGATTTAGTCGCCTTAACAGCTCATACCCCACAAGGTAAATACCCATATGCCGGGGTACCGTGGTTTAATACAGCTTTTGGGAGAGATGGTATCATCACAGCTTTAGAGACTATGTGGGTGGCACCTGATATTGCAAAAGGTGTTCTAGGTTTCTTAAGTGCCAGGCAGGCTACTCACAGTGATGATTTTGAAGATGCTGAGCCAGGCAAAATATTACACGAAGCCAGAAGCGGTGAAATGGCTGAACTAAGAGAGGTTCCTTATAAACTTTACTACGGTACTGTTGATGCCACTCCTTTGTTTCTTATTCTGGCCGGATCGTATTACAAACGAACGGGTGATATTGATTTCATCAGATCGATATGGCCTAATATTGAAGCTGCCCTCGGTTGGATTGATAACTATGGTGATTTGGATAATGATGGGTTTATTGAATATCATCACAAGTCAGAAAACGGACTTTTGAACCAGGGTTGGAAGGATGCTGATAATGCCATACATCATGCTAATGGTGATCTGGCTGATTCTCCAATAGCCTTATGTGAAGTTCAAGGTTATGTTTATGATGCAAAGAATAAAACAGCAATGCTTGCCCGTGCTGTGGGTAGGGATGAAATGGCTGATAAACTCGAAAGCCAGGCTCAGACATTAAAGGTCAACTTTAACAAAACGTTTTGGGATGATGAACTTAAAACCTATGTACTGGCTCTGGATAAAGATAAAACCCCTTGCAGGGTAAAAACCTCCAACGCCGGACATTGTCTGTTTTCTGGTATTGCAGATGAAAAATATGCCTCTATTCTAGCTGAAACACTACTTAAAGATGACATGTCAACTGGCTGGGGTATTCGTACTTTAGCAACCGATGCCAGCCGGTATAACCCCATGTCTTATCATAATGGAACGATTTGGCCACACGATAATGCTATGATTGCGTTTGGGCTGGCCAAATATGGATTCCCGGGCAAGGTTCTTGATCTAACAACGCGGTTATACAATGCCGTTATGTTCATTGATTTACAGCGCTTCCCGGAGCTTTATTGTGGTTTTGAAGAGCGTCTCGGGCAAGGTCCTACGCCTTATCCTGTAGCATGCTCACCTCAGGCCTGGTCCGTAGCGGTGGTATTTATGCTCCTTCAATCTTGCCTTAACCTGGATATAAACGCTTTGGAGAAGAAAGTCTATTTGAATCAGCCAATTTTACCTCCATTCCTTTCAACATTGGAAATTAAAGACATTAAAATTGGCAATTCAGTATTAACGATTAAGCTATATCGTTATCAAGCTGATGTAGGTATCGATGTTTTGCAAAAAGACAAGGACTGGGAAGTAATCGTTATAAAATAAATATTACATAAGTAATTCTAGACTCCTTGAGGAAATGCCAATCTGACGTACGATTGTTCATGTTCTGTAAATATGGTAAATTAAGTGTAATTAATTCATAATTATAGAACCTGACAGTTTAATGAAAGTTATTGAGCATTACCAAAAAGCTACAGAACCGTTAATTTCTTTTGAAATAATACCCCCAAAAAGAGGGGGGGCCATTTCAAAAGTATTCAACACCCTGGATGAGCTAATCCGTTTCAAGCCACCGTTCATCGATGTTACTTCTCATGCCGCTGAAGCTTATTATGAGGAACTTCCTGATGCAACGATTAAACGTCATGTTAAACGAAAGCGTCCGGGAACCATAGGCTTATGCGCTGCAATCAAACACCGTTATAACGTTGATCCCGTACCACATCTTATTTGTAAAGGATTTACAAAAGAAGAAACAGAAGATGCGCTCATTGAGTTGAATTACCTGGGTATTCAGAATGTGCTGGCGATTAGAGGTGATGACAATGGTGCTCCTAAACCTCATCATAAAGACAAGCATATTAATGAATATGCCATTGATCTGGTGAAGCAAATCTGCCTGATGAATGAAGGGTGCTTCATGGAGGAGCTTGTTGATGCCGAACCTACCAATTTTTGTATCGGTGTAGGCGGATATCCAGAAAAGCATTTTGAAGCCCCTAATCTGAACAGGGATATTAAACTTCTAAAACTAAAAGTTGATGCAGGAGCCGATTATGTGGTCACACAGATGTTCTATGATAATCAAGCTTTTTTTAAATTTGTAGAACAATGCCGGGCTGAGGGCATTACAGTTCCTATTATACCCGGACTTAAAGTCTTAACTGTTCCCAACCATTTGACTTCTCTGCCCAGATCCTTTTTTGTCAATATTCCTGATGATCTTGCAGAACCCATATTAAAAAATCCGGACAGAACTCGGGACATAGGTATCGAATGGTCGATCAAACAATGTATGGAATTACTAGAGTATGGTGTTCAGGGGCTCCATTTTTATGTAATGGGTAATCCAATGCCAGCTATTAAAGTAATTGAAAATCTCCCATTAGGTCAGAGCCTGAAGGTTTCATAGTTTCACTGCAGTAAACCCTTACTTAGATTCCCAATTTAGTTGGATAGAGTTGCAGAATACATTTCAGTAATTCCGATGTGAAATATCTTAATCTAGAAATTACTACGAGATTTACTACGCTTCCGGTTTGGTATTGGGGATTATATCTTGTACTAGGTTGTTTATTATTAACATCATGTGCATCGATTGCTCCACAAAAAAAATTAGCAGATAGTTATCATGAATGGAAAGGTACGCCTTATCGTTTAGGGGGGACCGATAAGAGAGGTATTGATTGTTCGGCCTTCGTGCAAATAGTAATGGATGACCAGTTTGGAATTAAATTACCACGGGTCACCAGCGATCAGATTAAAGCCGGCAGGAGAATTTGGAAAAGAAGAGCTGCCACTGGAGATTTAGTCTTTTTCCAAACAGGACGCCGTACCTTACATGTTGG
Source organism: Balneolales bacterium (assembly GCA_040905745.1). Classification (GTDB taxonomy): domain Bacteria; phylum Bacteroidota; class Rhodothermia; order Balneolales; family Natronogracilivirgulaceae; genus JBBDMU01. The sequence goes on along the minus strand of JBBDQY010000044.1, from coordinate 110,745 downwards.
TATAATGATAGATAAAAATCGTTTTATGCATGCATCAACCTCAAGTGGGGTAATGATATCGTCATTGAGCGATAAATATTGGCGGGAACGTTATATCCGGGCCAGACGGCTGTACTAATTGGCCTCATCTTCCAGAAATAAGGATTTTAATTCTGGTGTAGGAATACGGCACTCATCTTGCTTTCCAAACCATTTATACCGGTTATTTGCAATGAAATCATAAACCAGGTTACGGATAATGGGTGGAACCAGGATAAAACCATACAGCAATGGCCAGGGATAACTTAATGATCGGGCTATTTTGAGTGCAGCAGTTGATTTACGATAGAACTGATTATTCTCAATAAGTATAATGCTGGTTAATTCTTCCGGCTGCAATCCGAACTTCTCCATAAGCTTGCTGCCTGCCTTGGATTGCAAGGCGGAATAACGAAAATAATGATCAGGATCTCTATCGATTACAAAATTGATGCTTGAGTTGCAAAGATTGCAAACCCCATCAAATAAGATAATTGCCGGTTTTCCCATACTTGAAGATACGAAAAGAAGCTAAATGAAATAATAATTAACTCAGGGCTTGTTGAGAATAAAAAGACTATCGACCTTCATTGACAATGGTACCAGCTCTTCTGGCTTGATACATAACATTACCTGAAGTGAGCCCATAGATTGGGGTAATGGGCGCGCCGGTTGATCGTAAAGCTCTTGCCGTCCAGGTATTGCTGGTTTTAGGAAGGTAATAATAGGTTTTTGCTTTATAGAATGAACTATATGTGCCATATAAACCGCCACCGTCAGCGATAGCAAACCCATTCTTATCGGTTTGGAAGTAACTGGTTATAAAGTTAACGAGTTCTTTCATTCCCTCTTCAGTAATCTGTATTTCAATTACCTGACTGCCGGCAAAATAATCAGCTACGGGAGTTTGGAAACCGGCTATATGCAATATGCTTGGAGTTGGCCAAAAAGAGGCACGCATTAAAATTCCCAGCGTTACTTGATCGGCCTGATAATAACCTCGATCCCCCCAGCCAATTTCTAAGAAATTGACAGTAGGGAAGGTAGTGTCTTCGACCCATAAATCTGTTGGAATATGCCCGGTAGGCAAAACTATCCCCGCATGCCATCCATGTTGGACAACATAAATGGAGACAGGCCTTTTATCGGTATCCCTCGGATACCGTTCAGTTACCGGCCCAAGACAGCTCTGCCATACGGAGAAAAAAACCAATAGTGGAATAAGAACGTATCCGTTCGTGGTTTTTTTCATAACCAGCCATGTTATTAGGCTATTTGACGAAAAAAAAGGCTGCACTTATAGCAGCCTTTAATCATGACCTTATAGTATTTCTACAACTTCGACTTCAAAAGTTAAGTCTTCGCCTGCCAATGGATGATTTGCATCCAAAGTAACGTGTGTTTCCGTTACATCAGCAATAACTACCGGAATGGCATTGCCATCTTGTTGTTGTATTTGCAATTGTTGACCTAGCTCTGGTTTCAAATCTTCAGGAAGTTTTTCTTTCTCAACATTTACATTCATGTCTTCCCTGCGATCACCATAAGCTTCGGTGGATGGGATGGTAAAAGTATTTCTTTCACCAACGTTCATGCCTACCACGGCCTGTTCAAAACCAGGAATTAGCTTCCCTTCACCGATCTTAAACTGCATGGGCTCTTTATTTATTGAGCTGTCAAATTCCGAGCCGTCTGCCAGCTTGCCTGTATAATGGACTTTTACTGTATCGCCAGTTTTGATCTGTGACAAGATAGTTTCTCCTTTATTTAGTCTAATAATGGTTATTTTTGTTACATATCCCTCTAGGATAAGGCTTGCTAACGACGTTATGGCAAATATCTTATAAATAAATTTTAACTCTCTGTTATTAAGAGCTTAGCAGTCGTTAAAGCTGTTTTTTAACTTTAGTTTGATGAGGTATCATATTCTGATAAAACAAATATTAACGGTTACTCTTGCTTGCCTGCTATTGGGTTGTGCACAGAAAGCTGAACAGGATCTGGAAAAAATGATAGCCCAAATGCTCATAGTAGGATTCAGAGGCTTTGAGCTAAATGAAGATATGTTTATCGTAGATGATATCCGGGAGCGTAATTTAGGCGGAGTTATTCTATTTGACTATGACGTTCCTGCCAATCATTCAGAACGAAATATTAAGTCACCGGAGCAGGTGCGACGTTTGAACCATGCTTTGCATGCTCTAAATGAAGAACCACTATTCATCGCTATTGATCAGGAGGGTGGCCGAGTTAACCGCTTAAAGGAGAAGTTTGGCTTTCCGTCAACCGTATCACACCAGGACCTTGGTGATTATGATGATATCGATTCCACTTATGCGTTTGCTGCCAGAACAGCAAGGTTATTAAACGAATTAGGTTTTAATATGAATTTTGCTCCGGTAACCGATGTAAATACAAATCCGGAAAATCCGGTTATTGGTAAATTAAAGAGAAGCTTTTCAGATGACCCTGCTAAGGTGACTCGTCATGCCGAAGCATTTATTTCAGCTCACAGGGATAACAGCGTCATCGCTACCATTAAACATTTCCCAGGTCATGGAAGTGCCTGGAATGATTCCCATCTGGGCATGGCAGACGTGACGGATACCTGGGATGAGATGGAGCTAGTTCCATATAGACAGTTGATCAATTAAAAAATGGTTGATGTAATCATGACAGCTCACATTTATAACAAAAGTCTGGATGCGGATCATCCTGCAACATTATCAAATAATGTGATAACAGGGTTATTAAGAGAGAACCTTGGTTATCAGGGTGTTGTGGTGTCTGACGATATGCAGATGAGCGCCATTACGAAATATTATGGACTCGAAGAAGCTTTGAAACTTTCATTAAACGCAGGCGTTGATATGCTCATATTTGCTAATAATTCGGATTATGAAGAAGATATTACCGTGCGAGCCATTAGCCTGATCAAAAAGTTAGTGGAAGATGGAGAAATACCCCGTAAGCGTATTGAAGAATCCTACCTTAGAATTAAGAAACTAAAACAGAAGCAATTCAAATAATTAGGGCATGATCGTCCAGCATCTCAATCCTTCGCGTGTCTTTGCAATGATTTCAGTACGTCCGTCACCATAGATGTCGGCAAATATGGGATAACTCATAGCTGATGTAGGAAGATCCTGAAACCGTTCACTGGTTCTTGAGTTCCAGGCAAATAATCTGCCAAATCCGGCAAGTGCCATTATTTCCGGTGACCCTGAATTATTGATGTCATGCAGTACCGGTTTATAGTTTACATCAGCTGGCTGACCCATACTTTTGACCATGCGTAGCTGACCTCGTGTATTAAAAAAGAAAATTGAACCGCCAGAACTTTGAGTGATAATCATTTCTTCACGAATATTACCAACCTCTTTATTCTGCATATGAACTACCTGGATTAGAGGGGTATTCACCAAAGAGGAGTTGGATACATAGACTCTTTGAATGTTACTGTTATCTTTATTTTCATCCAACGATACAGTCTCAAATTGTGATTCCCTACTTAGGCTGTCATCGAAGATCTTTGTTTCGCCAATTGAGTACAGGTATCCATCAGCTGCAGCCGCAATGATATTATCCTTATAGAACAACGGGTCGCCTTTGAACGCCGACTCAATAAATACAGGATAACCCTCCCGGAGTCGTCCCGTCGTGTTCCAGGCAAAAAGCCCATTCTCAGCATAAGCCCAAACAGAGCGAATACCTTTAATCTCTTTAAATACAGGTTGCGAAGCTATGGGTGAATTGGTTGATTGAGGCCACCCATTGATATTTTCTCCCCGACCATTTAAAATATGGATTTTCCTGTCAGCCGTCGCCACAATTAACTCAGGACGACCGTTTCGGGATACATCCCCAATCTGTATAGGTGCTGTAATTTGTTCATTCATCACAATTGGAAAGTTTGGGAGGGCTATTCCACGATTATTCCAGGCATAAACTTTATTACCGGCGGCGATCAATATGGTTTTTTGATCATTTCCATACCAATCGTAAATGAGAGGTTGACCAATAGGTGTATCGGTTCCTGTATCCGTCTGAAATACGGTGCTACCATCGGGACCTAATGCAAATACCCGGCCATCTTCGGTAGATATGATTATATCAACTCTAGTGCTATTCCCCAGGTTAGCTAACAGTGGTGATCCTGTTAGATCAGTGCCTTCCATAGAAAATATCCAACGCTCTTTGTAAGGTTGATCGCTTTCTTTTGTTCGGAATGTCTGAAGGTTGAGATTCAGGTTATTAGCACTCTCATCCAGGGACAGACTGAAAGCTACAATATCAAATCGTGATGCAACCACAGTGGCATAGTTAACAGGATTAAGAACCGATTTCAGATAGTTTAGATATTCAGCGCTTTTTGCATAAAAGAAACCGCTCACTTGATTGGGAAATTGAGTCCGAATATCGGAATACTGATCATTATAATACATAACCCTTCTTCTTTCCCGATCTGTATTAACTCGAGTGGTTAAACCGGGTCTTTGTGAGAATACGGCCGCATTTTGGTCAATAGTCAGTGTAAAAAAATCATAACCGGACAAGGAGTTACTAAGCAGATCAGCTAATACCTTGCTTTCAAGAGTGTAAAGGTTATTGCTTTGGCTAATAATCCCCTTGCTAACCAGGTCTTGCATAATTCGATTTAAAGCACCATGATCTTTAAGCTGACGCATATATAGGTTTTCTCCTACTGATAGAAAACCTGATGCTTGAAAAGTCACATAAGCAAATGAAGGATGTAAGGCTTCAGCAATATTCCGATATAAGGTGACATCGGATAAAAGCATGGAATCTAATTTTGATGTTGCCGGAATATCTTTTGGGGGATGTAATTCAGGTTTATGATTTAAAATTGCGAAGCTAGCCGCATCAGCAGGAATATAGCGATCGAGCACGACTTCGGCATTTGACTGGCTGATTGACGCTACAAATTTTGTTTTATCACCTGCAAGAGGCAAAGAACCCGTAACAGACAAATTGTCGGCACCATTTTCATCGATCTTGCTAAAATGGAATACGCCGGCTTTTGTCCCTTTAAAAGCGTCACGGATCTTTGTTCGGTGGCGTGGGGCGCCCAATTGGGCTAACCAGCGATCAAAAAACGGTGCGTTTAAAACCAGACCTTCATTAGATATTGATGACTCATCAATATCTAATGAAGGTAAATCATTTAAATAGGTACGTAATGCCTCTTCAATTGCATAGCTGCTCTCTGAAAATAAAACCCATTGATTTAACTGGGCGGCATAGAGGGTCTGTTTATCTATACTTAAGAGATGTATACGGGTACTTTTAAAATCGTATGAGTTGACAGAAAGGTCTTTCTCAAAATTAGGAGCCAGTGCAGTAAGTATACCTTCCTTTGCCTCACCTATCCATAGAGGCTTCCAGTCTTCAGCCTGGGTAGGGAATATGGCCATTCCCTTAAGCAATATGGGAATATTGGAGACGTTTTCGATCTTTGAGATGGTGGCTATGGGGGATGTACTGATATCTTCCAGAAAGGGTAAGTATTCAGATCGCATCACAGTTGAAAAGTTTGCATTTTGCCCGGGTATAACAACAGCAGGAACGTATTCGGGTATAGCCTTAAGCCAGTTCTTTTCAGGTATATTATTACAGCTAATGTTTACAAAAACAATCAACCAAAGAAAGATGAGCTTCGATAAATAAATTTTAAAAAAGGCTTTGTGCATGATATCAGAAAAGAAGGGGACTATTAGAATTTCCTAAAATTATGGCTTTTTTTACACGTTTTCATCATAAAAGGATGACCATAAGCATAATAATAACGAAGATTTATTAAAATGTTTTATACAACAAAAATAATTAAAAGGCATTGAGCTTTCTAAACCCTTTCCTCCTCATAGGCTTGTTAGCTGTTGCTATACCTTTAATCCTGCATCTTATAAATTTAAGAAAGCCACGGCTCATTGCCTTTTCGACCATATCTTTTTTTACGGAACTTCAGAAAAGCACCCTAAAGCGGCTAAATATAAAACGATTGCTGTTATTGGCCGTTCGATCCTTGGCGCTTATTTTTTTAGCTTTTGCGCTCGCGCGTCCTTTTCTCCCTTCCCAGTTTTCTTTTATCGGTTCTGAAAGGGGGCCAATCTTGTTCGGATTATTTATCGATAATGGACCCGGTATGGGGCAAATAGATGAAAACGGACCCTATATTGATCAGGCTAAAGATTATGCCGAAAAAATTATCTCAAACGCTAAACAAAATGACTTGTTTCTGATTACTCCTACCCATGGAGAGCTTTTTCATTCCCGACCTGTAAACAAACAAGAAGCATTGCATCAGCTTGAGAAGTTAAAAGTTGAAAATAAAGGGGCATTTTTGGCATCCAATATCAAAACCATCATTTACCAGTTATCTCAGGACAATACCTCCGGACTAATTTATTGGTTATCCACCGGACAAAAAACGCATATCAGGTCACTGGCTGAGTTAATTCCCGAAGATGAAAACTTCAGAAAAGAATTCTCGCCGCTTCAATTTGTTAAGATTGGAGACCGGCCATCATCGAACACAGCCATCACCGGAGTTCGGCCTGCAAATCAAATTATCAGCAAAGGCATGCCATTCCTGATTGATGTTGAGGTGCAAAACTTTGGTAACGATCCGATTTACAATCAATATCTCAGCCTCGAAGTAGAAGGAACTTCTGTAGGTGAATATCAAGTAGAGCTGGAAGCCGGGCAATCTGAAGTATTTGCTTTTGAAGTTCTTCCGCAATCCAGTGGAGATCTCAGAGGTATTGCGAGGTTGGAAGGGGATACCTATACCTTCGACAATAAACGCTATTTCACAATAGCAGTGCCTGAAGCTAAAAACATGTTGCTTGTGCAAGATCAATCACAAGAGTCAGATTACAGATCATATCTGAGGCCCGTTCTGGAAGCAGCCTCACAGACGAGTGCCCAGATTCAGTTTAACACCCTCTCCGTAAATCAAATCAGAGCTGAAAATCTTGAAGATTACGATGCCGTGGTTCTGGATGGCCTGACCGAAATACCGGAATTTATTCATGATGACCTTCAACGTTTTGTTCAGCAGGGAAATGGTTTAATTATATTCCCTTCTGAGAATTCACAGCTTAACTCCTACAACCAATTTCTGAATCAATTCACAGTCGGGAAATTTACCGGACTCCGTGGCGATTTTGGCCGGTTCGATTATGTTGCCAGATTTCAACCGCTGGTTGAGGGTCATCCGATCCTGGATGAAATCTTTCAAAAAAAAGAAGAAGATGAGATAAAAGCTACTATGCCGGATGTATATTACTATTGGGTATATGAAAGAGACAACAATAACCGTGGCAACTCCATCTTTCAATCGAATTTAAATGAGCCACTTCTTATCGAACATAAATACGGTGATGGTCTATTGATGGTATCTTCGCTGGGAACTGATCCCGGATGGTCAAATTTTCCTACGAACCCTCTATTTGCACCCATTTATTTTCGAATGGCACTATATGCCGTTTCCTTTGAAAGCAGCGGTATGGTTGAGCATACTTTAGGCAAGCCCTTTAACTGGGAAAGCAGCTTCGCCAATCTCAATGTTGAAATAGAACTCAATGATATAAGTGTGAAACCAGAGGCAGCAATGACGGCCGGCGGTGTACAAATACGTTATGATGCAAAAGATTGGGAACCCGGATGGGCTGATATTTCAGATGGTCAAAATCAAAGCAGCATTGCAATAAACCAAAACATATCGGAATCCGATTTCAGTACGTTTACCAAACAAGAGCTTGAAAATGAAATAAGCAATCATTTACATTTGATAGAGATCGTAGATACATACGGTATGAATGCAAATGAAAAGAACATAAAAATAGGGTCAGCTGGGTTTGCAAGTGAAATATGGAATTGGTTTGTAGGTTTGGCGCTTGTTTTATTATTAATAGAATGTTTAATTACAAGTAAGTATAAAGCGGAAAGGTTATCATGACATGGGCTTAAATATTCTCCAAATCGGTACAATACATATTATATTATTAGGTCTTTTCACTGTAGCTACTACGCTGTTAGCTTTGATGACCTTATCCAATTCATTACGATTGCGAAATGTATTGCAAACCTGGAAAGGTGGGAAGCTGGGAGGTTATCCTTTGTTTTCCAGTTTATATCTGGGATTTTTATTTCTAATGACTATTGTTATATGGAATGTTGGCCTTACTGAATACAACACAGCAATGTTTGGTTATATCTGGATTGGACTTAATTGGTTTGTTGCCAGCCATTTGATGATGAAAAGATTTATAACCGACCATGGCATTGTAAAAAATATTAATGACCCATCCCAGACGATCTCCTGGCATGAGATTGTTGATTATGCAGAACGAAAAGAAGATAAACATCAGCGTTTTACCTTCATTTATAATTCCGGACAAATAAAAAGCCGGAGAAGAGAGGCATTTAAACTTGAGTTAGCTGTACCAATGGATGAGGTGGATGAATTCAAAAGTATACTGAAGAAAAAACTTGACCGCCGCTTTAATCCTGTTATTCCGATACCGGATAACATCGAACAAATTATTAAAAATCAAAGTAACTAAGTAGAATCCTAATAGAGAATTTTTATTTGAATACAACTTCGAAGCAACAAGAGCGGGTAATTTTAATTGGGCTGTACGGTCAGGATATAGATAGGATACAAGCCGAAGAATATATAGATGAGCTTGAATTATTGGCAGATACAGCCGGTGGCTTAGCAGTACAAAAAATACTTCAAAACCGTTTACGTCCTGATCCGGCTACCTTTCTTGGCAAAGGGAAATTACAGGAGTTATCCGAAATCGTTAAAGCCGGGGATATTGACGCTGTAATTTTTGATGACGATCTCTCGGCCACCCAAGCCCGAAACATTGAGAAAGCTGTAGAAACTAAAGTGCTCGACCGAAGTGGCCTGATTTTGGATATCTTCGCATCAAGAGCTCAAACCGCTGCATCTAAAACACAAGTAGAATTAGCTCAGTTGCAATACCTATTGCCAAGACTGACCCGTTACTGGACTCACTTGTCCAGACAAAAAGGTGGTATAGGCACTAAAGGCCCCGGTGAAACTCAGATCGAAACCGACCGCCGGCTTATTGCACAGAGAATTAGCACGTTAAAGGAAAAATTAATCAAACTGGAATCTCAGCGAGGAGTTCAGCGAAAGAGTCGTTCCGATACTTTAAGAACCGCTTTAGTAGGTTATACCAATGCGGGAAAATCATCCTTGATGAATGCTCTTGTTGATTCTAATGTGTTTGCAGAAAATCGTCTCTTTGCAACCCTTGATTCCAAAGTTCGTCGATTTACCGTCAACAAAGATGATGTGCTTCTGTCAGATACCGTAGGATTTATCAGGAAGCTGCCCCATAACCTGATCGAAAGTTTTAAATCAACTTTGGATGAAATCAGAGAGGCAGACATTCTTTTACATGTAGTTGACGTGTCATCTCACGTTTTTCGAGATTATATTCATACCGTCGATAAAACACTACTTGAAATAAAGGCTGACTCTAAACCAGTTATTTTAATTTTTAATAAAGTTGACAGAGTAAATGATAGTAATTACCTGGCCGCACTTAAAACGGAATTCCCTGACGCAGTTTTTGTTTCAGCTATTCGAAGCATAGGGTTAGATAGTATAAATGATCGCCTGAAATCTATATTAGAGGAAAATTATATCTATAAAGAATTACATGTACCTGTAAAACATCAAAATATAGTTTCTTATCTCCATGACGTTGCCGATATTCAGAAAAAGGAATATGATGAGCATCAGGTACACCTTGGGTTTAAAATAAATAAAAAACACTTGGGTCAACTTAAAAATTTGCTTAAAAGGAGCGAAATCACTGAAACTATTGTTTAATAATTTGGTGATGAATAAAGGATTTGTTATCTAATAGTTATGTTAGTACTGGAAATCATAAATACCGATATCTTACCGCTCAGAGTTGCGGATTCTGCTCAGGCGGCACTGGATGCTATGAAAGAGTATAAGGTAGATGAACTTCCTATAGTGGATCACACTACAAGGAAGTTGATTGGCATGGTCTCCGCTGATAGCCTGATTGGTAATGAGAATGGCAAAGTCAGTCTCTTCGCTGTAAGACGTCGTCAGCCCCTCCGGATAACGCCGGATCAGCATGTTTTCGACGTTGCAAAATTAATGATCAGTGAAAAGCTTAAACTGATTCCGGTAGTCGACGAAAAGGATAATTTCCTGGGTGTTATTTTGAAAAAAGAACTGCTTGCGGCATTATCCGGTATGTTGAATGTATCAGAACCCGGTTCCGTTATTACCATTGAACAAGGCAGACAGGATTTTACTTTGTCGGAAGTTGTCAGAATTATCGAATCTGAAAATGCTAAGATATTGAGCATTGCTGTACAGTCTCCCGGGCAGAACAGCGAATATTTTCGGTTATCTATAAAAGTAAACCTGACCGACCTTAGTCGGGTTAAAGCTGCTCTTAATCGCTATGATTTTGTAATCATACAAGAATCCGGGATCGATCCTGATCCTGAGGAATATGAAGATCGGGCCGATGAATTTATCAGGTTCCTCGATCTTTGATGTTAAAGATTTGAGCCATTAAGATTAGCTATGCGGAATCCCCTGACTAAAAATAAAAAGCCTAAAACGGGAAGATGAGCCTTATACTTAGTATATTGTTTGGCATCCTGCATCACTAAAATAAACTAAGTTGTGGTTTTGAAACATCGCTATTCCATCATTTGCTCTGCCTTAATTATTATATCAATTGGGCTGACATCTCATCTGCATGCCCAGCATATTCCTGAAACCGGAAGTGAGGATTTCCATACAGGTATAAGGTTATTTCAGGAAGGCCTATACGAGAACTCTATTGAGTATTTCAACCGATTTATAGAAAAAAATCCTGAAAGTTCACTTGATGAAAACGCACGATACCACCTGGCTCTTGCTTACGCCAAAGTAAATGCCGAGGGTGCTGATACATATATTGAGGAATTTGCCAGCCACTATCCCACCGGTTTCCGGACGGTCGATTTATTTACCTATTGGGGTAATGAAAAATTTGAAAATGATGATTACGGGTCAGCACTAGAGTTCTACAAAAGAGCTTTTGACATAAATGAGAACCGAGGTAAGGCTGCGCTTCTGTATTATCGTATGGCTGAATCTTCGGTAGAATTAAATGATCATCAAGGCGCATCAGAATATTATCTTAAACTCGCTGAAGAATATCCAGATTCAGATCTCGCTCCTATAGCCCTTTATGCACGTGGTGACCTTTATTTGAGTTCCCAGCAGTATCAGGCTTCTACGGATGCCTTCGAATTACTGCGCCGGAATTATCCAAATCATGAGTTGACCAGAAAAGTTGGAACCGCATTGGGGGAATCCTACTATCAACAAGGCCGTTACGAGGAGGCAATTGATGCTCTGCTAAATGCCATCCAGTATCTTGAAGGTGAAACCGAGTCAAAAGCCATAATTCTAATAGCTGAAAGCTATAACTTTCTGAATCAGCTGCAAAGGGCTACCACTTATTATAGGCGGTATATCAATCTGAATAAAGGTAGAGATCAGGCACGGCTTGCTCATTATGGGTTAGGTTGGGTTTATCACAAACAGCAGGTGTATCACTGGGCTGCTGAGTCATTTGGTAATGCCGTAAACGGCGATGATGAGACTTCCAGAAAGGCATTGTATTACAAAGCGGTTAATGAAAAACTAAGTGGCCGTTATGATCTGGCTATTGAAACGTTCCAGAAGTTTGGCGATCAATACCAGGATGGTTTCTGGATTGAGCAGGCATACTATGAATGGGCAGTTACAGCTTTCGAAATGGGTGATTATGTCATGTCACTTGAGGTTTTGCTTAATCTGGTTCGCAGTGATGTAGACCTTGAAAATGCAGGAGATGTATATACCTTGCTGGGCGAAGCATACTTTGCCAATAATGAATACACCCGGGCTATCCAAGCTTTTGAAGAAGCAGAGAAGCTTGTTAATGTTAGTAATGATATTAAACGACAGGCAAGATTTCAGCGAGCTTGGGTACAGTATCAAAATCAGGCGTATAATTCAGCACAGCCTACCTTTCAGGAATTATATGAAGAAAATCCAAGAGCAACTCTCTCCGGTGAAGCTTTGTTTTGGAGTGCTGATTCCTACTATAATATGGAAAATTATAGCCGTGCTATCTCTCAATTAGAACGTTTCCTAAGAGATTTTTCCGGTCATGAACTGGAAGGAGCCGCCAGATATTCCCTGGGCTGGGCGTATTTTAAAACTCAAGCTTATGATAAAGCAGTCGGGCCTCTTACAGATTTTTTAGAAAAATACGAACCCCCACCGATCGCACTTTTCCCCTATGATGTAGATACTCAGCTCCGGATTGCCGATGCTTATTTTGCGCAAGGCTTATACGAGGATGCATTATCCTATTACGAGGAGGCCGTAGGAGCTGAGCCCGGAGGAGATTACGCTCTTTTTCAGATTGCGAATAGTTATCATCGTAATGACCAATCATTTGAAGCGGTAACCACCTTCCGGCGTTTGATCAGAATTTATCCGTTCAGTCAGCTTCGTGAGCAAGCCCAGTATAATATTGGTTACATTTATTTTCTTATCGGGAATTATACGCAAGCCATTGATGAATTTAACTCCCTGATAAACAGTTTTCTTAATTCCTCCTGGGCGGCTCGCTCTCAGTATAATATTGGTGATGCTTATTATAATGCAGGAGAATATGATAATGCCATAGAAGCCTATAAAAAAGTTTTAGAAGATTATCCCCGAAGCGATTACATCATCGAGTCTATTAACGGAATCGAGTTTTCGCAATTAGCAGCCGGTGAAGATGATTCCAGCGAAGAAGTAATGGAGGAGTTTTTAGATAGCCATCCCCAATCCGGTACGGCTGACCGTTTGCGTTTTCAGTTAGCTGAAAACCAGTTACAGGCAGGTAATTACGAAGAGGCTATATCCTCTCTTCGTAACTATTTGCGGGTAACTAATTCTGATCGCCTTGTTGCTGAAGCTCATTACAATATAGGTGAAGCATTTGAACGGTTAAATAACCTGGATGCGGCTATTAGGGAATACCAGCTCATCATAAGTGAACATTCTGATTCGGATAGGGCTAATGAAGCTTTGTACAATCTTGGACGTTTGTACTACGAGATGGAAGAATACAGGTTATCAGCAAGTGCTTTTGAAGCATTGATCAGTCAATCATCCGCATTGCAATTAGAAGCTCTTGTTGGTGCAGGGAATGCCTATATAGCGTTGGGCGAGGCTGACAGGGCTCAGGATAAGTTTATGCAGGGTCTACGTATGAATGCTAATCATGAAGATTCACAGTTAGGGATTGGCAAAGTAGCAATTGAGAAAAGAAATTATACCGAAGCCGAACGTATTTTCAGGGAAATTGCAAACTCGAGTTCTGCAGGTGCCGGTGCTGAAGCCCAATACCATCTTGGTTTAACCTATCAAATGCAATCGAATTATAATGAAGCTCTTAAAGCTTATTCTAATGTCCGTATTCTGTTTGAAGGCTATGATGAATGGGTGTCCAAATCCATGCTTAGATCTGCTGAATGTCATATGGCTTTGAGATCCAGACAGGAGGGTGAGAACCTCCTGGAGCAATTGATCGATCGATATCCAGATAGTAAAGCTGCGTCACAGGCTAGAGAGAGATTGAATCAGAATTAACGGTCAGCTTCTGGATAGCCATGTTTCTGAGTCTTAGGTCAGCGGTCTAATTATCAGGTTATACGGATTAATTTCAAATCCTTGATAACGAATAGTTGAATAGAAGAATATTTAATAAATAAGGCATATCCAGACATTTCCCTTCCTAGGCCTAAAACACATTGCCTATAATTCTACACAGGGAAATCTTGAATAATTCACCTGAAATTAATAGCAGATTAAGCAGGGTCAAGTCCGCACCTTGTCCAAGGCAAGTCTTATAAAACTGCCGTGTTCACGGCTTGAGTATAAGACGAATATAGGACTAGGTACGGGCAGGGTATTTGTTTTGACTTTTGAACGCTTGCCAAAAAGCGCGCACCTTATTTATTTATGATTATTTAGTATTTAGCCGATTTTGACAAATTTGGTATAGAAAGTACACGGGCTTACAATACTTCGAGTAATTCAACCTTAGAATAATCTTCTTCAATTTTATCAAGCACAACCGCAGGCTCCAAAACACTAACTTTAACGCGGTCACCTAATTGAAAGGTGTTTCGATTATCGGTGTGAACCAGACATTCCCGGGTTTTTACACGAACGCGGTACGTGATATCATGACCTTTAAAATCGCGTGATAATATTTCGCCAGAAGTCCCCGGAGCATTGTTGTCATCTTTATGCAATGTCAGGTGTTCCGGCCTGATCGAAACCAATATCTTGCCCTGAGCAGGCCGGTTCAGGGTAAGTTGACCGATATCCGTTTTTGCCTCTGCTCCATTTGCATCAGCAGGTATTAGATTGGTTGTTCCCAGAAACTTAGCCACGAATTGCGTTTTCGGACGGTAATACACATCTTCAGGCGTGCCTATTTGTTCGATCCGCCCTTCGTTCATTACAGCAATACGATCAGCAAACGAGAGAGCTTCTTCCTGATCGTGAGTAACAAGAAGTGCACTCATGCCTGCTTTTTTAAGTAGTAATCGAACCTCGTCTCTGGTAGATTGTCTCAATACGGCATCCAGATTGGAAAAGGGTTCGTCTAGCAGAATAAGTTCAGGCATGGGACCGATGGCACGGGCTAAAGCAACCCGTTGTTGTTGGCCTCCGGAAAGTTCATGGGGCTTGCGATGCATATATTCCCTCATTCCCATCATGCAGATCAATTCAATAGCATGTTCCCCCCGCTTTTCCCGGGGTATATTTCTCATTCCGAACAGAACATTTTTAAATACACTTAAATGCGGAAATAGGGCATAATCCTGAAACACAAAACCTATGCCCCGGTCTTCGGGTGAAGTGTATTGATCACTACTTGCAAGGGTTTTACCGTTAAGATGTACTTTCCCTTCATCTGAATGTTCAAAGCCTGCAATAATCCGCAACGTAGTAGTTTTACCACAACCACTAGGACCAAGTAAAGCAAATATTTCATGCTTTTTAACTTCAAATCCTACATCATTGACAACCTTGCAATGATCAGGTTTAAAACACTTGGATAATCCTTCAACTTTTAAAAGCTCTTTCATGATCTTTTCCATTCTTTTGCAAATAATAAACCCACGAAAAGTGATGAAAATACCAAAATTGTCAATGCATAGGGAGCCGCTTGAGCAAACATGGCTTCAGCGGAATAACTCCATACATTAACAGCAAGGGTTTCAAATCCAATGGGTGCTAATAAAAAGGTAATAGGCAGTTCTTTCATCGCAGAAAGAAATACAAAAGCAGCCGCGGCAATCAAACCACCTCGCATTAAGGGAAACGTTGATTTAAAAAATGCCAAAAAACGATTGTAACCCAGTGACCGTGCAGCTTCTTCGAGACGAGGTGATGCCTGGTATAAAGCGCTCCGGACGGGTCCCACCGCTTCTGCCAGGAAATGAAGGGTGTAGGCAATAATCAGAAGTACCAGCGTCTGATAAAGAAAGGGTGAAGCGCTGAGTGTGAAAAATATAAGGGCGAGAGCAAGGGCCAGTGGCGGGGTTGCATATCCGAGATAAGATACCCGTTCCAGTGCTTGTGTTACTTTGGATGGACAACGAACGCTGATATAAGCTATAGGTACAGCCAGAGTTGTTGTGAGCAGTGCCGCGGGTGCTGAGGCTGACAGGGATGAGCCCAATGCTGCCATCAAGCCACTGCCAAAAAGAGGGCCTTGTATTTGTCCTATCCAATGGAAAATGGTGAGCAGTGGAAGAATTATGGAGGCCATTAAAACAATGCCTATGTAAAGAAAGGATGGGTATTTCCATTTACCCAGGCTAACAGGCCGGGCTAATCTCTGATTACCAGAACCCGTCCTGGAAAAAAATAAACCGCGGAGTAAACGATACTCAATGATAAGTACAGTTAGAGTGATGCCAAAAAGCATGAGGGCTAACCATGCCGCATAGACCCTATCATAAGAGGCGGCATATTGCAGGTATATGGCGTAGCTAAAAGTTTCAAACCTCATCAGGGAAACAGCACCAAAATCACCCAGTACGTACAGTCCTATGATAAGGGCACCTGCAAAAAGGGCAGGACGTAGTTGGGGTAAGATAACTCTGTAAAACACCTGATGTGGTTTGTATCCAAGTGATCGGGAAACTTCTTCCAGAGATGGATCAAGGCCCAATAAGCCTGAACGCATATTTAGGAATAGATAGGGAAACGTGTACAGGCTGATGGCGAGAAGGGAACCCCAATATCCGCTGATGCGCGGAAGTTCGATTCCGAACAGTTGGTCAAGTGTTCCGCCTATGCCTGTAAAGCCTAGCAATGCATATGCCATAACATACCCAGGGATGGCTAATGGCATCACGCATAGTAGTGTCAATGCTTTTTTCCCGCTCATGGTAGTTCGGGTAGTGATCCAGGCCAGGGGCAAAGAAATAAGTAAGGTGGCCACTAAAACACCGGCAGCGAGCAATAAGGTATTAGTAAGCAGGGTGATGTTCCTACTCCTGATGATCAGGTCCAGGGATATAGCCATCTCAGCTTCCAACGCGCGCAAAAGAAGGTAACTAAACGGAATCAGAACGCCAAGGCAAACTAAAACTGCCGGAAGCAAAAAGTACCATGGTGGTAGATGGCCATATCGGAGGTTGTTTATAATAAGCCAGCCTCCCTTAACATTTTAAGGGTGGCTTCAAGATCCCCTAGTTCTTCAAGATTAATATCCGGACCATGATCAACGGGCTTTCCTTTAGGCAAATTAAAGTTTACCTCCTCATTGACCGGATATTCATAAATCTCTTTTACAAACCATTCCTGAGCTGTCGGGGAAAGAAGAAACTTTATAAACTGTTCAGCTGAATCGTTGTTCACCGTGGAATTTAATATGCCAATTCCCGAAATATTAACCAGGTTACCAGGATCACCTGTTTTAAAAAATGTTTGGTCAACCGGGAAAGATGGATCAGATTCTAAAAAACGGTGTAAATAATAATGGTTCGTTATTCCTAAATCTATTTCTCCGGCGGCAATGGCTTGCAAAATAGCAGTATTGTTTGCATAGTTTTGTACACCGTTTGATTTTATATTCTTGAGCCATTTAAGGGATTGTTCATCACCGGAGGTTTTCCGTAGTGCCGTAAGGAAAGCCTGAAATGATCCGTTAGCCGGAGCCCAGCCAAGGCGGTCTTTCCAATGAGGTTCAGTTAAATCAAATATACTTTCAGGTAAATTTGTCGTATCTACACGAACTGTTGAATAAGCTAATACACGAGCTCGTCCGCTCGTGGCTACCCATTTGTCTTCATTACCACGATATTGATCAGAAACAACTTGTACGATTCCTTTTGGTAGTGATTTGAAAAGACCTTTTGCATTCACTGCTCCAAGAGCCCCGGCATCCTGAGCCCAGAAAAGATCAGCCGGACTTCTACTGCCTTCTTCTAAAATAGCAACCGCTAGTTGAGTAGTGCCTCCATACCGGACACGTACGCTTATGCCAGTTTCACTTTCGAATTGATTGATAAGAGGATCTACCAGGGCTTTGCTTCTGCCTGAATATATAGTAAGACTTTGCGCTGGCAGCAGGTGAGGAATGCTTAGTATAAAAAGTATGATTAATAATCGTAAACTCATGGTTCCCTTATATTGAATATCGCTTTTAAGATTGAATCTAAATAAAAATAAGGAAAATCAATGAAAAATGAATGTTAAATATGAGCTTGGATTAATGCCCCAGTGGAATTGCAAATTTGAGGGTATCAATACGATGGTTGGTGAGGAACTTAGCCTTCACTTTCAATTTTGACAGAGTGGCGTTTTAAAAATCCAGCCAGATCATCTTTGGTGATCTTATTCTGGGCCAAAGCCATTATGTTCAAGTATAAGCTTTCAGGATCTGAACTTAATTGCCAGCCATTCATGTAAAGAAAAGTATACATTGAAAGTAGGGTCATCCGCTTATTACCGTCTACAAAGGGGTGGTTCAGACAGAGGTGGTAGCCATAGCTTGCTGCCATTTCAAATTCATCTTTGCAAAAATATTCTCCACCGAAACCTAGTAGAGGCTGGCCAAGAGCAGATTCCAAAAGATTTTCATCTATGATACCCTGAGAGCCTCCAAATTTTGCAATTTGATCCTGATGAAAATATAAGAGAAGTTTCTTCGTCAGGAATTTCATTTAGCCAGTTCCTGTAAAACGTCTTTATAATCTGAATTAGCTTTACGATAGGCTTTAACCCATTGAGCAAAATCAGGGTCCTGGAGGTTCATGAAAAT
Source organism: Balneolales bacterium (assembly GCA_040905745.1). Classification (GTDB taxonomy): domain Bacteria; phylum Bacteroidota; class Rhodothermia; order Balneolales; family Natronogracilivirgulaceae; genus JBBDMU01. The sequence goes on along the minus strand of JBBDQY010000044.1, from coordinate 92,293 downwards.
ACCTTCTTCTTTTTCCTCAATAACTAAGGTATCATCTTCTTCAAGATGAAAAGCCTCGACTATTTGTTTGGGGAGTATAATGCCCAGGCTATTTCCGATTTTTTGCACTTTAATGATCATATGCGTCTGCTTATCGATAAACAGGGTATTAACTGCGACGAATAGCCTGTATTATAGAAGTTTATACTTTTTAATGATCAGGAATAAGTGATCCCGTCAGTATTATTTGTTTTGGATTAACCATTCACAAACCAAATCTACAGCAGAGACTACTGAACCACACCAGATTTTCAGGAAATCAAGGTCAGATTTGCCTATGGAACCATTAAGTTTATAACTGTTAAGAACCTTTTCACCGTCAAAATTGACATAAGCCAAACGGGCGGTGAGTTCAGCTTCAGGGCGTCCGAATACTTTTCCGGGAAGCATAGCAACCCCTGTTTCTTCAAGGATTCGAGTACATAACGTAGTGCTTCCAGTTATCCCTTTTTCAGCAAGAGATTCTTTGAACGGAGAAAAATCAGGAAATAAATAAAATCCACCTTCAGGTTTTCCTATAGCTACGCCTGCGTCTTTGAGTCTGGAGGCAAGATGATTTCCTAGCATTGCAAGAATCAAGCGTGACTTTTTAAGGTAGATTTCGATATCTTCGCCACCCTGAAAAGCTCTGATCGCGGCATATTGGATGGGTGCACTGGTTGAGGTATACGTTTCGCTGGCAACGACTGCCATAGCATTTTGCAATTTGCTAAGTGCTTTTGGAAAAGTAAAAGTTCCCAAGCGCCAGCCTCCAGCGCCACACCATTTACTTAATCCACCGCTAACGATAGTCCCTTCCGGATAAAAACGGGCTATAGATAAATGATTTCCTTTATGATGGAGTTCACCGTAAATTTCATCAGAAAGCAAGATGATACGGTATTTTCTGGCAACCTCTGCCAATGCTTTTAATTCATCAACATTATAACTATATCCTGTTGGATTGGATGGGTAATTCAGGATAACAATTCTTGCACGGTCAGGGTCTTGCATGCAAAGATCTTCAAGAGCGTCGGGGCTCAATCGCCACCCATTCTTTGGGTCGGTCGGTAACCAACGTACAGGGCGACCGGCAATATGTGCTTGTGGGGCGTAGGAAACCCAGCTAGGTGTGGGAATCACAAGATCACCATAATAGACAATTTGAAGCAAGAACATAAGCTCTTTTGAACCTGGGGCAATCATGACATCATCACCCGTACATTCTATACCTTGTTTACGGTAGTGATAGCTTGCTACAGCATCTCGAAGTTCAGGTAAACCTTTGACCGGCAGATAATCTTTTTGATGAGCATTACGCCGAAGTTCCTCCTGAACGGATTCAGGGACCGGGAATGGAGATTGGCCTAAGCCCAGTTTGTAAATTTTAAGCCCCTCTTGCTGCAAAGTAAAACAGCGTTCATTGATAGCCAGGGTAGCTGAAAGAGGGAGACCCCGGATATTTAAATTTAAATGGTTAATGTGCTCAGCTACTTTTTGATTAGACATTTTATTAGATCAACATCAATGAAAAAATATCGCCTGTCCATTGAAATATAGATATTAATAGAGATTATGTATATTATAATTAGTTCCAGGAAGGCAGGATAAGTATAATTATTGCTGCTGCCTTCTCGTAAAAAGAAGATAAACTAATTCATTTGATTATAATTACAGTTAGACCATGTTGATTTATATCAACTTTAGAACAAAATAAAAGCTTAAACAGTTTGATAAATGAAATTATTATACACCGCTTCAGCCGTATTTTTATTTTTATACATAACAAACAAAATTAGCTACCGCTATTTAAAAAAAAGGATATTGAACAGACAAGTTTGGGATTTAAATATATGCTGTGGAAAAACAGATGGTGGAGGAATTAACGCTGATATTTACAAACATGATTCCGTTCCAAATTTTATCCTGACAAAAGATATCTATAATCTGCCTTTTGATGATAAGCAATTTAAATCGGTTTTATGTTCTCATACCATTGAGCATGTAGATGATCCGAAACGTTTTTTTGAGGAATTGAACAGGATTGGAGAAAAAGTAGTGTTAGTTATCCCGCCGCTTTGGGATTTATCAGCGGTACTTAATGCCCTGGAACACAAATGGATATTTTTAACATTCAAGAAAGAACACCTAACATTGCCTCCACATGTCAGGTTGCCTTTATCTAATACCGTCCACAAATATTTTGGCCAAAAGATTCACTCTTGAATCGAATCTTTGCCGCCGCAATAGTTTAGTAATATTTAGTTGAACCAGATTACATTATCATTGTGCCTGATCCCCTCCTTGGGAAATGGATGATCATCATCAAACGGATAAAGGGCTTTCTGTTCTTCTATCATTATCCCAGCTTCAATTAGGCTTCCATCCGGATTCATAGCTTTACTTAAGTTAAGGTTTAAGTGTTTGGCTAAAAAGGGGTAAACAGCAGCACGCTTGTTATAACCATAATCATGTTCTTCATCCGCTAAATGCACATTCTCTATCCTATCTTCTTTATCAAACAAATCATAAATATATCTGAGATGTGGATATTCGACTAAGGGTGTGTTTTTCGTCCAGTCACCTCCAACAGAAACTAAAAGTAGGGGACGGGGGGCTGAAAGAGCAGCTATTTCTACATTATTTGTTAAAAAGTCTTTGGCTTTATGTACCGGCATGCCACTTTCACAAACACAACCCCCAAAGAAATGACTTGAAACCATTACAACCGGTGCAGAAACAGATATTCGATTGTCAACCGCAGTATGGAGAAATGATTGAGTACCACCTCCGGAAGCGCCGGTAGTAGCAATATTATCCGGATCGGCACCCATTGAAATCAGGAAATCTGTCGCACGAATGCTATTCCATAACTGGAGCTTTAAAGCTTCGGGGTGTTTATGCTCCCAACCTAATTCTTCAAGTTGTCCATAACCAACCATATCATAAGCCAGAACAATAGCACCCACCCGGGCCATTGATGCAAATCTTATTTGTGCATCCGGCCGGTATCGTCCCACATCTCCGGATTGTGTCCAATGCCCATGCGGACTCAATATTCCCGGAATCATACCTTCTAAAGAGGTAGGAGAGTATAAGCTTCCTGTTACAAAAACCCCGGGCAGACTTTCAAATGCTACATTCTGCACCTTGTAACCATCATAAACTCTTTCTTCACCAATAATAGAATTCAGTGGTTTTCTATCAGGAAACTTTTCTAAACCTGCACCTTTTAAAATTTGATCCCGAATTTGGTCAGCACGAAATTCCCATTCTTCTGCGGTTGTATAATTAAGCCGTATCTGTTCGAGAAATTCTTTTCCTTCAGCTTCGGTAAAATAATGCCCTACTGTGAGCATCGATTCCCGATCACTCTCCTGTTCAAAATTGCACCCGGATATGATAATCAACAAACTTACTAGTATCTGTGCAGGCAGTTGTTTAAATTTTTGCATCACGATCATATGCAGCCCCATTAATGTTGATTACTAAAATATTCAATGATGATACCTAAATTAGGGTTATAAGGCAATCACAGGCATCACCATAGACTAGAAGATATTGACTGCATTGGTTTTAATGGTCGGCAGATAATTATTTGGCTTAATCACGCTTACAATGTTTTATCTAAAGGAGATAATGAAAAATTCCTTAACAAAATCTTTTAACATCTTCCGTTCTTTGTTTAGCAGATTCTTACTTTGCATAATATCTTTATTACAAATAATTAATAATTCAACCTGGAGTAATTTATTTGAAAACCCTGTTATGTTTGTCTGCATTCTTTCTGGTTTTCCTGGTCAACTGCAACGTAACCGATTCGGGCAACGATCTCACGCTTGGAAACCGCAGCTACACCTGGAGCGTGGATACGCTTTACAGCCCGCCGGGTGGGTGGGTATATAATATCTGGGGTTCAAACCCTGATGATGTCTGGGCTGTGGTCGGCACTGGTAATGAGACCCTGTGGCGTTTTGACGGCATCGAATGGGAGCCTTGGCCGGAGCGGGTGGCCTCGGGGCTATACAGTATTTTCGGATTTGATGAAGACAATGTATGGGCTGGTGGTCAAAATGGACTTATGTATCATTTTGACGGTGAAACATGGGAATTAAGCTATAAATATGAAAAAGAGAATTATTCAATTGAAGGCATAAATGATATCTGGGGCCTATCGCCTACCAATTTTTATGCTATTGGTACTGCATACTCTCCATCGGATAATATGCAGATCCATGGATTTCTAATTCATTATAATGGTAGCAATTGGACAGAACTTTATTTCGCAGAATATGATATTCAATTTCAGCGTCTCAGAGGAAATCATAATGACTTATTTATTCGAGGTACAAAGTTAGATTATTCTGGAGTAACCCCTGATACTGTAATTATATATAAATATAATTCTGGTAAGATAAACGAATTTTTATCACGAACATCAGACCAACCGGGGTCGTTAGATTTAAATACAATAGATTACGGTGTTTTAATCCTTGAGGGGTTTAATGTGTACAGGGTGGAACAATCAAGTCTGGAATCAGTTTTGCATTTAAATGAAGACACATTGGTATATGGTGTTTCAGGAAGAAGCAGCAGTGATTTATTTATTAATACCATAAATGGGATGTATCATTATAATGGAGTAAATAAAAAGCCATTATTACAGATCCCTAATGATATGCCAAATAATGTTTTTAGAAATCTAATATTTAAAGAAGAGATATTCTTTTCTGTTATTGATTTTAATAGTGGAACAAATTTGATTTTCCAAGGAACATTAAATGACAAGGAGTAACGACCCTTAAACAACAAAACTATCCCGCAATGTGGCACCATTGGGTGAATCAATTACATGATTTTTAAGGCTATTCTTTCAACATTAAATTAAGAAGAATGATAACATGATCAGGCTACAGGGCATATTTTGTCCATTTAAGCGATGAAATCGGTAGCTGGTTGAGTGGTATTACAAACCTAGCAGCATTGTTTGTCAATTTGCCTGAAATAAACAACCAGTGCTGAACTATAGCAGATGTAGCCATCGAGTTTTACAAAAAATATTTTTGTTGTCCTTCCAAATCTTATTCCTTAACCATACCACCCTATTTCTTGCAAGATTAAACAGAAACAGGAGGTTGTGAAGTAAAAGAGACGTGAAAAGATGTTCTGTTATGAGAACAGCATCATCTCGGCCCCAAAAATTTGTCTCCATTAAAATGGATCATATGGTCCGGGAAATCTACAACCCAGACCTCTGTTTCCCAGGCGATATCTAACGAGTGCTTTTTAAATTCTTTAAAGTCTGGAAATGCTGAAACATAGATTTTACCTGCATCACATTTTTCAAGTAACTTCTCTAATTCAACAATTCTTTTAGGACTAACGGGCCCGTGAGATGTAATTGCCTCAATTAAATAAAGCCAGTCTTTTTTCCTATCATACAAAACCACATCTGGTAGCTTACTATGCTGATCGATAGGAATACCAAGATTTTCCAAAGCCTCTGCATCAAGGTAAAGATCCTTTTTTGCTGTGTCGCCGATATACAACAATTCACTTCCCGGAGCAAAACGCGAAGCAAAGTCCTGGATGATGGCAATCTGAACTTCATTATGCTTACCCGGAGAAAAAACCAGTTTTGCACCACCCTTCAGTTTCACCGGAATTTGGTGCAGCTTCCGTTTTTTGAGATACTTATCCCGCAACAGCCCAACATTCTTCTTAAAGTATTTGATCTCTTTATTCCACCTATTGGTATTAAATGCCTTAACCACCTTCAAAGTTTCGGGCGATAGCCTGTAATGATTATCCTTACTATTAGTTGGTAAATCAGGCTTTTCGGGGTTATGCTCTACAATTCCAGCCTGTACAAATTGATGAAGCGTTTGCCTTCTGAATGTCTCCCTTGAATTCTCGGCGTACTTCCTGTTATATTTCTCTGCAATAAAACGCAAAACCCCTTCATATTTTGCATTATCCTTATTGCCGACAACAGACATGCTCACAGGCTTAGCCTTGCTCCATTTATCATCTTCTTTTAAATGACAAAGTGCAAGCAGGGTAAGAGCAGATCGTTCGTTTTGTTGCTTTTTGGGGAGTCCTAATGCTTCCAGTATCTGTTGTGCTTCATCAATTTTAGTCATTCAATAAATTTAGGTTCAAAATAATCATTAATGATAAGGTTGCTGCTTTCTACTGAGGAATCATTGGATAGTATAACCCTGTCGCCAATTTCCTTAATTGTGCCTAAAGAGGGTAAAGGCATACCCCTCAACTCAGTGGCGCTTACATTCACATTTCCGTTGAAAATCCTGAAATAGCTGTCAAATAAGTGGCTATTCAATAGCGCACACAAACCAACAACCTCATTCCTCAGCAAATTACCGCGCGGACGATATATATAATTCACCTTATTTTCTACCCCTAGGTAGTTAGATCTGATATGGTTGCAAAAGTATGGGGCTGCAATCAATCGGTTTTTGTCGTCTTTGCTGCTAAACCGCCTTAGGAAGACATAGTTTTTATTGAGAATAAGAAGTGGGATTGACTTTTTCTCAATAAGAATATACTGACCTTTCTTTGGTTTGATAATTGGCCATTCAAGGTTCATCTGTTTAATATTATGAAGCCAGAATAGGGGGGCTGTATTTACTCTACCGTTCTCATAATTGTTTTTTACATATTCGGTGGCTCTAAATGCTACAACTGGACCTGTTGATATTTTTATATTGTATTTGGCTAGGCTGCCAGACCAGCTCTTAAAAATATCCAATACAGCTTCTTCGAAATCCGAAGTAGGCAGATACAGGATTTTCCCAGGTGAACCTAAGTCGATGATATCCTTTTTCGGGAAAGCTTTTATAAATGGGCTTGCAATATCTTTTAGTCCTGAAGATGAAGCTATTTCCACCATTGAACCAGGTAGGCTTTTCCTTCTGCTGCCCATGATGATTACAATCTCCTGCAGTACCTTGTCACGTTTAAAGGTTTCCTTCCGTGACACAAACAGATGAACCTTCTGCAAATCTATCAACCCAAAAAAATACTCTCTGAATGTCTTAAAATACCCCCCTGCCGCATAGCTGCGTGGGGTGATGAAGATCAGTTCACCATTTTCCTTAAGCAGCATGGCCGATAAAGCCATAAAGATGGAATAAATATTGGGGTGGCCGTTAACAACAACCTTAGCCGCCTTAACACGGTGGTCATCAATAGGAAGTTTAAAGTATGGGGGATTGGATATGATAATATCAAAAGGCTGACCCGCATCTGCAAATAAATTATCGTTTATAAAAAGATCGGCGTTGTGCATAATAAAATCATCTGTAAAGATCGTGATGGTAATATTGATACCTAGAGCCTCCACCCATCTCTTCAGATAATCAAAGGCCTGTTGGGTGACCATCAGAATTGATGGGTCAGTCTCGTAAACCACAAGCTCTATATACGTCAAACTATCATTTGTACTAACTAGGTATTCGAGCAATGCACATGATAAAATACCCGACCCACAGCCAGGATCAAGTACACGAATGCTGTTCCTGTTACACTCAGAATATGCAGCCATCCTTCTGGCAATCTGTACAGGCGTAAAAAACTGTCCGTGCTTTTTCTTATGCTCCTGACTCATCGATGCTGCGTAAGAAACACCCAACCTGTCGGCATACTGGCTTGGTAATTCACTTTTAAGGGGTTGGATCATAATACTATTCGCCATTTGATCTAGCCTGAAACCTTATCTTTTCTTCTGCCACTTTCAAAACCTCATAGGCCAGATCGTCACCAAGAAGATCATATACAATTTTATCGCTTAAATAGCTAATTACCAGCGCATTTTCGTCAACATCAAATAGCTCCGCAATCCTGATTATTTGGTCTTTAGTGGCCTTTCTCTCCCCCCGTTCTATTTTGCTGAGGATGGATTGATCCATATCCATGGCGGCAGCCACTTTGCGCAAGGGAAGATTATTCCCCTCCCGCAACAATCGGATTTGCTCTCCAATAGGCATGATATTTTTGGACACTATCTGTTTAGACATAATATGTCCAATATACCCAAATGCAAGCTAAGTGCAAAATATTTATTGTTGCTAATGGCACAAAGCTATTAATCATTTAATTCCCTGGTAAAAGCGACAAATACCTTTACCTTACCTTTACCATTTTTGACTGGGAAACGATGGCCTCATTAACAATTGTACTCTTCAAGCATAGCTGACCGTTCATCTAATCTGTTAGTAAATGAAATTCACGCCTAATGATATCTGGATATACGGCACCTCGCTACCTTGATCAAGTATGTAATCAAAGAGCTGATTGTACAGTCGTTGACGGTCATTAATTGGGCCAAAGTTCCGGGTTGGTATATTTAGTTAAACCATTTATTAAAAGCTAAAAAGAGGGGAATGATAATAAGAATACCAATGGCGGGAGCGACGATATACCACGGCCAGGCTTGGAAAATAAGTTCAAATACTGGACCCAGGAGGTAATGGTATAATGATTCGTTATCATAATTCAAAAATAGGTTGAGGTTTTTCATCTAGCAGGGGTTTTTGTAAATTGAGTAGATAATAACCGTTTTTAAAGGTATATATTGAATAAAATATCGCCCGCAACTTCCCCCCAAGAATTATATATCAGGGAAAATGTAAGCTTAAAAGCATTTAACAGCTTTCAGGTTGATGCATATACTTCCCATCTGGCAGAGATTTATTCTGTAGAACAGTTAAAATCTTTGCTTGAGCACAAGATATTTAATGATCAAAAGAAACTAATTTTAGGTGGTGGAAGTAATATCCTGTTTAAGGGTAATTTTAAAGGTTTAGTTGTCCGTATTTGTATCCCCGGAGTCAAACTGATAAAAGAAGATGAACATCATGTATGGATCAGGGTAGGGGCTGGAGTCAATTGGCATGAATTTATAATGTATTGCCTAAAGAGAGAACTTGCCGGATTAGAAAACCTCTCCTTGATTCCAGGCAGTGTGGGGGCAGCTCCAATTCAGAACATAGGAGCCTATGGTGTAGAACAAGATCAATTCTTTCATCAGCTGGAGGCTATCGACATCCAAAGCGGCAAATTTGTCTTATTTGAGAAAGAGGATTGTGGCTTTACCTATAGAGATAGTGTGTTCAAAAACGGCCTCAAAAATAGATTCATCATTTCATCTGTAACTTACAGGCTTAATAAAAAACCTGATGTAAATATAAATTACGGTAATATTTCTGAAAAACTTCAGGAAATGAAAGTCCATTCACCAACCATCCATGATGTCAGTGACGCCGTATGTCAAATAAGGAGAAGTAAATTGCCGGATCCTGCCGAATTGGGTAATTCGGGTAGTTTTTTTAAGAACCCAATTGTGAATCAGGAAGTTTTCCAGGCTTTGATTAAGCGGTACCCTGGGATGGTAAATTATCCCTTGACCGAAGGAGAAGTAAAAATACCTGCAGGATGGTTAATCGAGCAAAGTGGGTGGAAGGGTAAAACCATTGGCAGCGTTGGCACCCATAAAAAACAGGCGCTGGTGATTGTTAATTATGGGGGAGCATCAGGAAATGAGATATATGATTTTGCCATGCAAGTGAAGGCTACCGTTCATAAAAAGTATGGCATCTCTCTGATACCGGAAGTAAATATTCTTTAGGTAAGGTACTCGGATTTGGCTGATCGTGGTTATAGTGGTAGGTTATCGTGTTTCTTCCTTGGCACATGATCCACTTTATTTTGGATCATTTCCATTGCGTGAATTAATTTTTCCCGGGTCTCGTGGGGAAAGATTACATCATCTATGTAGCCACGTGCTGCCGCCCGATAAGGGTTAGCAAAGGTATCTTCGTATTCCTTTTCAAGCTCTTTTTGTTTTCCGTTTTTATCGGAAGAGTTTTTGATTTCTTTTTTAAAGATAATTTCAACGGCACCTTTAGTGCCCATTACCGCAATTTCAGCCGAAGGCCATGCTATGTTATAGTCAGCCCTGATATGCTTTGAATTCATAACATCATATGCGCCTCCGTAAGCCTTTCTTGTTATCACTGTCATTTTAGGAACAGTGGCTTCACAAAAAGCGTAAAGCAACTTGGCTCCATGTTTGATAATCCCACCCCACTCCTGATCAGTGCCGGGAAGGAAACCGGGTACGTCTTCAAAAACCAATAAGGGTATATTAAAGGCATCACAAAAGCGAACAAATCGTGCCCCTTTTAAGGATGCATTTATATCAAGGCAGCCCGCTAGAGAAAGGGGCTGATTGGCCACGATTCCTATGCTTCTACCGTCAAGACGGCCGAAACCTACTACAATATTATCGGCATAAAGCTCATGGATTTCCATAAAAGATTCCTGATCCATTATCCCTTCAATGACATCCTTAATATTATAGGGTTTATTGGGGTTTAAGGGAACCAATCCATCCAGCTTAGCTGCTTTTTCATGATCAGGTTTTTTTGATGCCTGCCCGGGAGTCTTATCTTCACAATTTTGAGGAAGGTAAGTAATAAGGTCACGAATCTGGTTTAGACAATGAGCATCGTTTTCTGCGGCAAAATGGGCTACCCCTGACTTCGTATTGTGGGAAACAGCTCCTCCCAAATCTTCGGAAGTTACTTCTTCCTGTGTCACCGTTTTTACTACGTTGGGTCCGGTCACGAACATAAAACTTGTGTTTTTTACCATGAATATGAAATCAGTAATTGCCGGACTATATACAGCACCCCCTGCACAAGGACCCATAACAGCTGATATTTGAGGTATTACACCTGAAGCCATGCTGTTTCGCCAAAAAACCTCCGCATATCCACCCAGGGATGCGACCCCTTCTTGAATTCGGGCGCCCCCCGAGTCATTGAGGCCGATAATTGGAACGCCGTTTTTAACTGCGAGATCCATTACTTTACAGATCTTTTCGGCATGAGCTTCCGATAAAGAGCCACCGAATACCGTAAAATCCTGACTATAAACATAAACAGGACGCCCATTAATTTTCCCAAAACCCGTTACAACTCCATCACCCGGATAACTCTGTTTACTGATACCAAAATCAGTACCCCTATGTCTTACAAAAGCTCCTATTTCTTCAAATGTGTCTTTATCAAGCAAGAGGCCAAGACGTTCGCGAGCAGTAAGCTTACCTGCTTCATGCTGCTTTTCAATTCGAATCTTGCCACCTCCCAGATGTGCTTCTTCCCGGAGTTTTTTTAAGACTTCAGACTTATCATTTGTCATGATCGATGCACACCTGATGGATTAGGATTTTTGATTAAAGTATTCTTGTAACATATCGGTAAAATCAACAGCGGGCTCTGAATATATATCAATATAATTTCTCCGAAAAACATCCTCTGTCAGGAATCGAACGGCATCTTTCCATCCTTTACACTCTTCCAGGTCTTCTAAAACTTCATGGAAAACTTCCTCGTCGCCGCCAAAAAGATTGTCAACAAAGTATTCCTTATCATCTTCGACGAGTTTAAGCAGAGCTCTTTCAGCCGTCTTGCCATTAGAAGGAGGTGATGTTTGATCAGCTTCAGAATTAAAAAGTTCATTGATCGGCAGTTCTTTCTGTGTATCTGATTCTGCATCAGCCTCAGGATTTATGGCTTCCGGTTCTTCTTCAATTTCATTTGATACAGGATCATCTAAGTTTTCAGGTGGGTTTTCTTCTATTTCTTCATCATCCTGTATCTCTTCAGATTCATTTAATTCCGTTTCATCAGATTCTTCACTCAAGTTATCGTCATCAGGAGCAAAACGCTGCCACATAGGTACCGCGTTAGCCTCATCAGAATCTTCATCGTCTGGTTTTTGAAAGCGGCTGAACAATGCGTTAAACTTTTCATCAGCGCTCATCTGATCACTGTGTTCTTTTGAAAGACTATTCCCCTGATCTTTATGGGCTCTGCGGGCAATTTCCAATATAGAATTCCCCTCATAATCATCAGTATCTTTAACAGCGTTTTCAATGGTTTCTTCTGAAATATCTTCCTTCAACCGAATGGGTTTTTCCCGGGTAATCCTAGGTTTTGAGGCGGTAACATCTGGCTGATCCTGGTTAGTGATAACTTCTATGGCTTTATCAATAGAAATTAAATCCTTTTCTCGTGCAAATTTACCTGCAATTACTTTCTCTGATTTATCTTCAAAGAAAAGTCGCATTAGTTTGTGATCAATTTCAGGTCCGATTAATATTTTCCAGGGTTCAAATATTTTCTTCCAATTTGCATAGGTATAGCGAGAGATAAGTTTTTCATCAAGCGCTGATATAAAGTGTGAGCACTGTTCTTTAGAAAGCTCTTTATATCCCTTTTTTTCCATGAAACGAGGGAGGGCACTACAAAAATGCTTGTATACGGTAAACCTTGAACAGCGACTGATGACATCCTCAAATGTTAGTGTCTTATCATCAGAAAAGATAAATTCAGAAAAGCTGGATCTTGGTTCAACCAGCATCAAAAGAACATCGGCTACTGCTTTTTGAATAATTGACTGAGCGTAACTTAAGGGCATCCTCAAAGAAGGATTTATTTCACTTAAAAATAGTTTCCAGGCAGTAAAAACTGCGTCATTATCAGTATCAAGCCATTTATTCTCATGTAATGAGATAGACTTTCGAAAGTTTTCTTCAAGTTCAATGTGAATATAATTTACAATGAAGCCTGGAATGCCATGGTCCAATAATTGGGCTGGAGTAATAAAGTCTTTATCCTGAGGAAGCATACCAAGCAACTTAGCTGTAATTTTTTCGGAGATCTGTTGCATAGGAGTGAGCTATTGATATGTTAAATAGTAACGTTTTAAAATATAAGGTGAATCATCGCTAAACAAACGTATTTTTAAGGCATAAGTTGTTTTATATTACATACCATAGGCTTAGATTTATTTGCTCATATTCCTGCCGCATGTTAAGTATGTGATCTTTGAACCCTGTATCTTTGGGAGATGATTACCCTTGAAACCAAACAACTTGCTAAGCGATTTGGGAATAAAACTGTCTTTTCTCACATAGATATCAATTTTCAGAATGATATCCTGGGTATTGGCGGGCCAAATGGCAGTGGTAAATCCACGCTTCTAAAATGTTTGGCAGGGTTGTTGAGGCCTTCCGCTGGCAGTTTTTGTTGGGATACAGGTGATAAAAAACTAGACGGCCCAATGTTACCCAAAGAGATAGGTTTCGCTGCCCCTTACATCAACCATTATTCAGAACTTTCGGTAAAAGAAAATTTAGCTTTTATCTCCAGTTTGCGATCTTTACAAAATGCGGACTCACGGATTGATGACATCATGCAGGTATTAGATATATTTGATCATAAAGATGGTATTTTTGGACGATTATCCTCGGGGCAACAACAAAGAGTCAAGCTGGCTGCTGCTTTGATAGATCAACCTAAAGTGCTTTTTTTAGATGAACCAGGTACTAATTTAGACAAGCAGGGTAATGAGATCATTAAATCACTGATCAGGGATTTTGTATCCGGGGGTGGGACGGTAATCCTGGCATCTAATAATGAGGATGAATTAGAACTATGCGATCAGGTCTTTTTACTGAAAACCTGACCTTTAAAGTTGAATCCTTATGAGCAGCTAAATGGGTAATTGGATTAGCTAAAATAAAGCTGCAATGGAAACGCTTTCTACGATTTTAATGTAAAAGAATTGCTTTTGTCTGCCCTTACTGATAATTTCCATTCGATGTAGACTTGCTTAAATAAAAGAAATTCAAGGATTAAATAATGGCTTACGTAGTAACTGAACCCTGTATTAACTGCAAATACACAAATTGTGCATCTGTTTGTCCGGTAGACGCCTTCCGGGAAGGCCCTAACTTTTTGACGATTTCACCGGATGACTGTATTGATTGCGATGCTTGTGTTGCAGAGTGTCCTGTTGAAGCAATCTATCCTGATGATGAGGTTCCTGAAAAATGGGAGCATTATATAGAATGGAACGAGCGTCTTGCTGAAAAGTGGGATGATAAGGTAATCAATGAAACCAAGGATCCATTGCCTGATGCTGAAGAGTGGGAGACAAAAGCTAAAACAGAAGAAGACATTATGGATGCTTAGTTTTCACCATGAGGTTTCTTAGGTTTTGATTAAGCCAGGTATTTATCAGTTATTAACCACCTTAATTTAAAAATTTATCAGGGTCCCCTTTTTGAGCCTTGGTATACTTAAAGGATAGGAGGTTGTGCTCTTATTTTATCTCCTATATATTGATGAAACCTGATTTTACCAATCCCAAAGTTATGGGTGTGTTAAATATCACACCCAATTCATTTTCAGATGGCGGTGCCTATATAGAGACCCTTGATGCAATTAAGCATGCTGAGGCTATGATAACTCAGGGGGCGGCTATTATAGATATTGGGGGGGAATCAACAAGACCAGGATCAGATCCTATAAGTTTCAAGGAAGAACTGAGAAGAGTGATGCCTGTTATTGAGGAACTCGTCCCCCGTTTCCCGGATATTTTGTTTTCAATTGATACGACCAAATTTGAGGTAGCAAAAACCGCATTAGAGAGTGGTGTTCACCTTGTAAATGATGTAAGTGGTCTCCAGGCAGATTCCAGGCTAGCTGATTTGTGTGGAGTATATGATGCAACCTTGATCATCATGCACTCACAGGGTAAACCAAAAACAATGCAGCATAAACCGGAGTATAAAAACGTTGTAGATGATGTTAGTGCTTTTTTTGCCCGTCAAATAAAATTAGCCCGCGATCGTGGCTGTAAAAATATAATTTTAGATCCAGGTATTGGTTTCGGTAAAACCCTGAAACACAATCTGGAATTATTGGCAAATTTGAGAAAATTAAATCAGTTCGGATTGCCAATCATGGTCGGCGCATCACGAAAAGCTTCAATTGGGCAGATTCTGAACGATCGCCCCGTTGAAGGCCGGTTAGCCGGGACACTCGCTGTTCATTATGACGCTCTCACTAAAGGATGCAAAATTATTAGGGTTCATGATGTTCAGGAAGCATTTGATATAATTTTAATTTATAATGCTATCTATTCTTTAAACAACTAATTTTTCGGTTCTTGGATTTATTCCCTATTGGGTTTCTTGATTTTGGTTTAGTTGACCTTATAGAAACTCTTATTATAGCATCAATTCTCTATTATCTTTATCGATGGACAAGAGGTTCATTTGCCGTACCGGCATTTGTTGGGATTCTTATTGTCTTTCTGGTCAATGCTCTAGTTAGTGCACTAGGTTTGACGACCATCAATTTTATCATGAGTCGTATCCTGGATGTGGGTATACTTGCTGTCATCATTTTATTTCAACCCGAACTCAGAAAACTACTGTACAGCATAGGGTTAAATACCAATTTTGACAGGTTTTTCAGCAAGAGCGGATCATCTGAAGTCATTGATGAGGTTATTCAGGCTATAAAAACATTATCCAGAACCAAAACCGGGGCTCTAATTGTATTCTCAAAAAGGTCTACGCTGAATGATCTTGTTGAAGTTGGGGTTAAAATTGATGCGGTGGTCAGTAGCCAGTTACTACTTACCATTTTCAATAAAGAAACGCCATTGCATGACGGAGCAGTTATTATCAGAAATAATAAGATCGTTACGGCCAGTTCCTATTTACCTATCAGCCAAAATACTAATATATCTTCCGTTTTCGGCACCCGCCATAGAGCTGCTGTTGGAATTACGGAAAATAATAATGTTTTCGTAGTCATAGTTTCTGAAGAAACCGGACGAATCTCTATAGCCAGACATGGCGCTTTAACAAGCGGCTTAACCATTCAGAAACTTCGTTTAGAGATGCAGGAAGCTTTGGGGGATGAAATTATAGAGGAAGAAAAGGCAAGTTTTTCTAAGTCAGAGATAGAATAAGATCTCTTTATTGATTTACCTGAACCTGGTTATGTTCAATTCTCATCTTAAACAGATAACCTTCTCTCGCGACCTTCAGAGTCTCGAAATTTCCTCTGTATGCGTCTAATTTATGATCAAGCTCCTCCAGGTATGTATCTGTTGAGTCTGGATCATGGTGGGTCAGGAATAGGCTTTTAACGTCTGATGCCACGCATAGTTCAACAGCATCTTCCCAGGCTGAATGCCCCCAATTCTTTTTTTGAGGATAACCCGCCCGATCATATTGAGCGTCATGGATAACCACATCGGCATCTTTTATGAATTTGCGTAAATGCTCTTTATAAGGAATTTTTTGCCCGTTATTTTCAGGGACCAATTCGTTATCAGGGCAATAGATAATAACCTTCCCCTCACAATAGATTTTATAGATTGCAGTAGCAACAGGATGGTTTGAGAGCATAAACTCAATCTGATATTTACCATAATCCTGTATACGAGGATTTTGCGAATGGTAAACCAGCTTTGCTTGCAACATCTCCGGTGTTACTGGAAAATACGTATAGGTCATTTGCCCTGATAAAACATCTTTAGCTCCACCAATCATCTGTTCAGGTAGATGGATATCGAATTTATTATCAGGAACGTAGACCGGTTTGAAGAATGGAAAGCCTTGAATATGATCCCAATGAGCATGGGTAATAAAAATTCGGCCATTTACAATTGTGTTTTTGGAAACGATATTATTACCCAAATTGCGAATGCCGGAGCCAGAGTCGAATATCAATAGCTCATCTGTGTTGGGAGGCATAACCTGGACACATGATGTATTGCCACCATATATAACATTCTCGCGGTTAGCACAAGGAGTCGATCCTCTTACTCCCCAAAATTTTAAACTGACCGATGGTGATAAAGCTTCATCAACTTGACTTATAAAATCATTGATGTTTAGTGGTTTTTGAATAAATGCTAAAACACCAGCCTGTAATGCCATATCACGTTCGATAGAGAATTCTCGTGTAGTGAGCATAAAGATTGGGATATCACAAGTACTCGGATTGTTTCGAATATCTTTACACAGATGAAGGCCACTACCGTCCGGAAGGTGTAGATCTAAAAGGATCAGATCAGGGTGTTTGTCTATAATAGTATCCAAAGCACCTTCCATACGATTCAGGCTTTGGAAACGATACCCTTTTTTTTCAACAGCACGACCTATGAAATCGCAAATTGCGAGATCATCATCAACCATAAAAACTGTTTTATCGTTAATCATTATGCATTAAGGTCATCGTGATAGCAAGAAAGATTCGGGTGACATGGAGTATAACTGATTATGTACCCTCATTTTCTTCACTTTCATCCAATTCGGTTTTTAACTCCTCAATACGCTGCTGGTTCAAATCAATTTTACCCCTGGCTTTGTCAATTTTATCCTGAATTTGGTCTCGCAGTTGATTTCCTTTTTTGCTTGGCTTAACAAATGTGATATAATCGTCAAAATGAAGCACTTCCTCGTTTAGCTTATCACACTCTTTCTTGAGTTTAATAATTTCACCATTGATTTTATTTGATTGACTTCTATTTGAGTTTACCGCTTTTGATTTAATGTTATGGCGTTGTTCTCCTTTAGATTCTGCCCTTGCCCGGCCATAAATAACATCACAGATATCCTTGTATTCCTTATAGATACTGTCTTTTTTCTTAATGGGTACAAAACCAATTTGATTAAATTTTTCCTGGATGGGTTTTGCCAGTTCAATTGCTGCATTAGCATCTTCCACCTCTGTTAGCTTTTTAAGCTCTCCAATGATGGCTTTCTTTTCTTCCAGGTTCTTTTTCTGCTCTTCTCGTTGAGTTTTAAAAAAGCTCCTTCGATTCTTGTAGAAAGTATCCATGGTTTTTTTAAAACGATGCCAGATTTTACCTGATTTATTTCGTGGAACAGGGCCAATGTTTTTCCACTCTTTCATAATAGCGTCCATCTTGCGTGCGCCTTTGATCAAATCATCACCTTCTACCAATAATTCAGCTTGATCACATAGCTGCTTCTTCAACTCATAATTATCATGCTCTTGCTTACGGAGTACATCTATATTCTCTTCTTTTCGTTTATTAAACTCATCTGTGGCTGTTTTGAATCTTTCCCATAAGCTATCGTTAAATTCCTTAGGCACAGGTCCGGTTTTCTTCCACCTTTTGTGCAGGGTATTAATTTTATGTGCTGCAAGAGCCAGGTCTTTCTCGTTTAAAAGTTGTTCCGTTTCCTCACAGATTGATAGCATGATTTTGTAATTGCGCTCTAGCTCTTTTTTATACGCAGGGTTCAATTCATACTTTTTTTCAAAATAGGCGTCTTTTGCAGCATGGAATTTATCCCACAACTGATTGGCAACTTCCTTTGGTACCGGTCCAATTTTTTTCCATTGCCTGGAATATTCTTCTATTCGTTGATCCAGAGTATCCCAGTTATCAGTTTTATCATTTAAATCCGCAACTGTGGCATTGAGCTTATCAAGAATGGCAAGCTTCCCGGTATGATTATCTTCTTCTTTTTGACGTGCAGTTACAAGATATTCTACTTTATTTTTTTCAAATTCATCTAAAAGTTTTTGATACTCGGTGTCTTGCTGTTTAGCCTCGTCAGGAGGAAGTTTTTTGATGGCTTCCCATCTTCTTTGAATGCCCTTAACTTCATCAATAGCCTGCCATTTCTTGTCAGATACTATTTTACTTAACCGATCCAATAGTTGCTGTCTTTTTTCCAGGTTGGATTGTTTTCTTTCTTTTTGAGCTTTTTGATGTTCTTTTTTTCTCAGATAGTACTTTTGTTCGGCTTCTTTAATTCTAGCCCATAAATCGTTATAGGTTTTTTTATCATCCGGTACCGGTAATTTTTCCCACTTTAATTTGAGATTATCAAATTCCAGGCTTATATACTGCCAGTCTGATTCTGTGCTAAGCTCTTCAGCTTTTTTTGCGATTTCTTCATATTCCGGTAATGATGATTCCTCATTTGCTTCATTCGGTTGATCAATAGAAGTTAATTCTACATCCTCTCTACCAGAAATTTTCTTTTTAAAGGCATCAATCTTTTCAAGTAAAACATTGAAGTCGCCGATGGCATTACTTTGCCCTATTTCCAAAGCCAAGTTATTCAGGTTTTCCAATTGAACCTGCTGTTCAGAAGTGGAGGCAATTGCAGTCAAAGTCTTTTCTGCATAAGCTTCAAGCTGAGTGAAGGCTTGCTGGTAATAATCAAAAGACTCTTCAGGTTTTGAAGTTTTAACGATCCCAATTTCTTTGCCTCTGAAGTAGGTATTATCTTTTTGGAAAATACGGCCATCGCCGGTAATATAACCGGATTCATTCTCAAACAAGTGCACGGAGTCTTTACTTTTTTGGTTTAACACAGATTCAGGCATACATTATTTAATGGCGTTATTGCTGACTAGAAGCATCTTTTGTTCTGTGCAATTATAATAATTGGTAAAATAACTCTTTTTCGGTGAGCATCACAAAGGATTATAATTGCGAAATTTGTACATGGTCGTTATTATTCAAACGACCAAAATGGAAGCAATATGAAGTGTAATTAAGTTACAGACAACAAATAAAGAATTAGTTGTTTAGTTAGGCTAAAGATTAATTAATTTATGTAATCAAAACCATTAGAGTACTCTAATTTAATAATTAACACATGGATATCCAAAGTCCGGCCCTTAGTCTGAAATCCATAACGAAAAGTTACGGGGATAACATGGTTTTAGAAGGGGTAGACCTGCAAATTGAAACGGGGAGTTGCTATGGCTTGCTTGGTAATAATGGAGCCGGAAAATCTACACTCATAAATACGATCATTGATCTGACCCGTGCAGATAGTGGTGAAGTAATGGTTTTTGGTAAAAAGTATTCAACCAGTCCACTTTGGATCAAATCTAAAATTGGAGTATTGCCTGAGCAGGAATTATTGAATTCGGAATTCAGTGGTATGGAACAACTGCGATTTACCGGACTTTTATACGGCCTTGAAGAGTCTGATCTTCTGGCTCGCATCAAAGCATTGTATAACTATTTTTTCGATAATGAAAATGATTTGTATAAGGCTTGTGGTAGTTATTCTACGGGTATGCGTAAAAAACTAGGGCTGATAGCAGCGGTTTTGCATAAACCCAGTATGCTGATATTAGACGAACCCTTTTCAGGACTTGACCCACTATCATCTCAAGCTGTCATTAGATTTCTAAAAACCTACCTTACTCCTGAGCGAACCATTTTGCTTTCCTCTCACAACCTTTCTCATGTAGAACAGGCAGCGACTCACGTAGGCGTTTTACATAATAAAAAGCTAGCGTTTTCAGGTCTGCTGAGTGAATTTACCGTAAACGGTACAAATCAGGTTGAACAGTCAATGATTAACCTGTTGAAAACCGATGAAAAAAGCACACAAGAATTGGAGAGGCTTTTATCTTGAAACGCCCTTCTTTTTTTGCCTTACTTCGTTTTATTCTGGTAGTTAAAGCAAGACTACTATTTACCGGCAAAAACTCTGATTTGCTCAATTTAGGAAGAATAGTCTTAGTACTTCTTTTAATCATTAATGGCATAACCATTGGTATTGGTTATGATTATCTGATTGCTTCACCTGAAATTGGTATCAATATCGACAAACTAAATATAAGTCTGCAACTCATGGTTATTATGACTGTAGTTGTATCTGGTTATATACCTACGATAAAGCCCATGAGCGAGTTGTTTAAGCCTTTTTATCCGGTGAATAACAAATATGCTCTGATATTAAACCACACTGTGGACTTGTTTCGTCCTGTGTATATTTACACTTTTATCTCTTTACTCTCCTTTAGCATTTATTCTATTGGATTTAGCTTTGTTAACCTGATGGTAACTCTGCTATGGATGTATGCTGCGATTCTTACAGATAATTTGGTAAAAACCACCATATATAAAAACTTACCTCAGCCCTATATCGCTATTGCTTTATTAAGTACCATCATTTTTACCATAATGGCTTATTTTGTGACAGGCTTGACAATCTATCAACCAACTTTTCTATTGCAATATGTGCTAGCTATTGTTGTGATTTTCGTTTCATTTATGGCATTATTTATTTGGTCAGCTTCCGGCCTTGAAGGCAGGTCACCGAATCAAGCAGTTGTTTCTGTGAATACTACTTTGAAAAGTTTTAATACAATGTTGATCAATCTGTATTTCCGTCGTAAAACGACGGTTGTTATTTTGGCTATTGTCCCGATTATCAAAGTTTTAATCTTGGTTTACCTGTATCTGTTTTATTATCGTGTAGAAACCGGGCTTGGAGTTACCGAATTGTTTTACAGTTATTTATTGATGACACCGGCGCTCATCTTTACTTACATACACAACAATTTGGCAGGTTTTTTTCGTGAAGTATGGCTTTCGCATGATTTATGCAACGGTGACCCTCGTAAACTTGCAAAAACTTACATCATCACATTATTGCCAGCCTGGATTTATGACTTCACACTTTCGGTATTTGCCCTTTACATTATTGGATTGTTCGCCTGGAAATACATAATCTTTTATATCACATTAACTGTGATCATATATTTCCTGGGGATGTATGCTTCGATTTATCACCCGAGATTTATTGATAGATTTTTATCGCTCGACCGAATGGCTGGATTAAAGAACAATACATCCGGACTAATGTCTTTTTATTGCGGCCTGATAATGCTGTCATTGGCAATTTTTATTGAGATGAATTTTATGCTTTGGTATATCCCTGTCGCTGCAATATTAATAGGGATATTTTTTTATAAATCAGGCAATTACTCGATATTAAAGTATGAAATGTACGCTGAACTCTTCCGCCAGAGAAAATAATTATGTTGTTCGCAGTGTGATAAGTGTGATTTCCGGCTTTACCATACGGATAGGAATTCCAACCATGCCTACACCAACATTGACATAAAGCTTTTTATCATTCTTCTGATATAAACCATCCGAATAGTTATATAATAGCCTGGCAGGGTAAAAAGGGACTCCAAATATATCCATTCCAATTTGCCCTCCATGGGTATGGCCAGATAGAGTCAGATCGATATTATTTTGACATGCTGAATCAAAAAGATCGGGGCGGTGAGAGAGTAATATTTTAAATGTATCTGGATTAATACCGCGAAGAGCGTCATCAAGCCTGGCTCGATCATGCTTGCCGGAACCATAATCATCAACTCCGATGAGAGACAGATTTTCATCATTGATACGCAGGGAGGTATTCCCATTGACAAGCATATTAACTCCCTGTTGTTGCATAGCACTACTAACAGCCTTGCCTGAGCCGTAATGATCATGGTTGCCGAGGCACCCAAAAGTTCCGAAATCTGATTTAAGTATAGATACCGTGTTGTAAAGTGCAGGTAATTCATTGATTGAGGTATCAATAAAATCTCCGGTAATTGTAACCAGGTTAGGATTAAGGCTATTGGTTATTTCGAAGATCTCTTGAATTTGACTTTGGGTCATATAAATGCCCGAATGGATATCACTGATTTGAGCGATTTTCAATCCTTCCAGACCTACGGGTAAAGTCTCGAAAAAAAGGTCTTCCCGAATAATACGATAATCATGGGCTGTAGCAGAAGCACTTCCTATAGCAATACCAAAAGGAGCTCCGGCCATTGCCATTCCAGCTGATTTAATAAACTGTCGTCGGCTGGGGCTATAATGTTTCTTTAAAATCTCAGAGTCGTGGTTGTCAATCGTTGTATTACTGAACTGGATTTTGCCGTGAATAGTTCTTGTGAGTCTTGTTAAGTCAATAAACAGCATAGCCACTAGTGAAATCCCCAAAGCAGCAAATAATACACCACCAGGGTATATCACCAATCCCTGGATCAGGGTATGCTCATATAACCCAACCTCAATAAACATGTAACGTGCGCAAAACAGGAGATTCGAAAGAATAATAAATGCCAGCCCTATTTTATTATACCGGTGGGCAATTTCAGAAGAATAGTTTTTATTGAGCCATCTCCTGCAACCATTTGCTAAGTACAACTGAGCACATGCAAAGAAAATAAAAACAATAACAAAATGTCCTAATGCTAAAATGGCTATGTCCTCAGAATTAACCTGAGTAAAATCAGGCAAAGAAAATGGGGTTATTAAGAATACGAAAGCTTTTTAACGGTCATCAAAGACTAAAATTTTTCTAATACTTTGGTAAACTTCTAACACTATCTAATACAAGGAAATTAGAAAAAAGGAGATTTTGAGTTAATAAAAAAGTCAGCAATTTTATTCTACAGATGATATTCATCTGATGATCATTCTGTATTAATAGGGAAAGTAGCTTATTCCATTCTGCCGATAATGCCATCAGCTGTAGTTCTCGTATTCAAATTTGCAGAATATCTTTTTCTCTTATCTGCTACTTCATTTTGATATACTAATCAGAACATGTAACCAGGAATAAAAATATTGTTACCTGCATTTTGCAAAACTGTACACGAAACCAACACCTAAAAAACGGATCGCAATTTGAGAAATATTTTATTTGCTTACAACAAATTTGAGAGGCTATCAGGGGAGTAATTCGGTCTATCAAAAGATGATTTTTTACTCGGAATAGATCCCATTTTTTGGGGACCTCGTCCTAGGCATGTCTTACTCAAGCCTTATGCAAAGCCCCCGGGTATGGGACATGTATAAAGCCAGGGTAAGGGTTGATTGATGGAGTTACCAAATTTGTTTTTCTGCAAAAATTCGGGGTCAAAAATCGGTCAACCAATCTCAGAAATTCTACTATCTGTAATTGTAATTTGGCATGTAGAATTAATACTTAAAAGTTATCATTTTATACCGGGCAATTTCGGAGCCAATAAAAGCCTACCATTTCCCATCTTTGAATTTTGCCTTGAAAGCGCCGAATCACTATACTACATTCATTTTACATCTAAAGGAAAAACAACCTGGAAAATATTTTAAGCTACATCGAAACCTTTTTCATCTCTTTTGCAGATCTTGCATGGGGTATGCCTTTAGTCATTTTGCTCGCTGGGGGAGGAATTTATTTTTTATTATACTCCCGCTTTATCCCATATCGGTATATTGGCCATGGCACAGAGGTACTGACAGGTAAATTTGTAGATCCTAATGCCCCGGGAGATATCACTCCAATACAGGCTCTTTCCAGTGCTCTTGCAGCTACAGTTGGAATGGGTAATATTGGAGGGGTAGCCATAGCCATTGTTGTTGGTGGACCAGGTGCTTTATTCTGGATGTGGATCAGTGCATTTGTAGGTATGGCTACTAAGTTTTTCACTTGTACACTCTCTATTATGTACAGGGGTAAAGACAGTATGGGAAGAATTCAGGGTGGTCCTATGTATTATATCACGGAAGGGCTTGGACCTAAATGGAAGCCATTAGCTTCTTTCTTTAGTTTATGTGGGCTTTTAGGTTGTGTGCCTATGTTTCAGGCCAATCAACTTACACAGATTCTACGGGAGGACTTTTTAATACCTGGAGGACTTACAACAGCTTCAGATCATTTTGGGTCAGATCTGACTATTGGTATAATTTTAGCGGGAATTGTAGGTTTAGTTATTTTTGGAGGAATAAAACGAATTGGGCAGGTGGCAGCTAATCTTGTCCCTTTGATGGTATTGGTCTATTGTGGCGCCGTAATTTATATCATATTCCTGCATTATACAGAAATTCCCTATTACCTTACTTTAATTGTCACGGACGCTTTTACAGGGCAGGCGGCAGCCGGTGGAGCAGTGGGTGCGGTTATTGTAACGGGATTCAGACGTGCCGCATTCTCAAATGAAGCAGGCATTGGAACGGAGGCTATGGCTCATGGTGCATCAAAAAATAATGAACCTGTCCGTGAAGGATTAGCCGGGATGCTTGAACCTGCCATCGACACTTTGCTTGTATGTACGATGACGGCATTGGCTATATTAATGACCGGAGTTTGGCAAACAACGGACGCTGAAGGAATCAGCTTAACTTCTATGGCCTTCACGGCAGCTATGCCTGTGGTTGGTACCTATATTCTGCTATTCTGTGTAGTTATATTTAGCATCACTACCATGTTCACCTATTCCTATTACGGGACTAAATGTCTGGGTTTCCTTATTGGTGCTGAGCGTCAGCATTACTATAATTACTTCTACATCTTTTCCATAATCTTCGGGTCAATTGCTTCTATTACGGCAGTAATCAGTATGATAGATGGTATGTTTGCATTAATGGCCATTCCCACGATGACTGCCACTATTCTGCTCTCACCTAAGGTATATGAGGCAACTGTTGATTATTTTGAGAGAAGGAAAAATGAGATAAAAGCTAATCATAAGTAATCAACAATTTCTTATCAATTATCTTTATGAATTCTATTCTTCAAAATTTGCCCCAAAGAATCATTGGTAAAATCGCCATCCTCAATGGCAAATTGGCCGTTGATTAAAACATGTACCATTCCCTCAGCAAAACGATGAGGATCGGTATACGTAGCAGTGTCACGTAGCCTGTCTAGGTCAAATATGGCCATATCGGCTATTGAACCCCTGCTAATTACGCCTCTGTTATGGAGACCAAATACCTCTGCGGGTAACGAGGTCATGCTCCTTATAGCAGCTTCTAAAGAAATTACACCATCTTCGATTGCGTATTTTTTTAATTTTCTTGAAAAAGCTCCGAAGCTTCGTGGGTGGGGATAACCATCACCTACAGCCACTAGTTCACCGTCAGAGGAGGTCATGGTCCACGGTTGCTGCATCAGCAGGTTGACATCATTATCAAGCATATTAAACGAGATGATATCCGGATTGCCAATTTTGATAAGATCGATAACCAGATCGGCGGGGTTTGTTTGAAGGCTATCAGATATTTCCTGAAGACTTCTTCCCTCAAAAGTATCATCGTGGCTGAAGCGGCGCAGCAGAATACGATCAGCACCACCTCTTCTGTCCAGATTGTTTAGGATACCCTCTCTAATCCAACTATGATCCTCACTATCATTTAAACGTTTGCGTAAAGTCTTCATACCACCTTCAAGAGCGGCGGAGGGAATGAGTGCAAAGGCAAGACTTGTAGCTGAAGCAGTATAGGGATATTGATCGGCATAGATTTTAAGTCCGTTTTCACGTGCCGATTCAATTTGTTGAACCAAGGTATTTGATAATCCCCAAACTCGAGGTCCTAAAGTTTTTACATGCGAAATTACAGAGGGTATTTCAGCTTCAAGTGATATTTGAATGATTTCTTCCACAGCAGCTAAAATTCCGATAGAATAATCACTTTCATCACGTATATGACTGGAATGAATACCGTCAAAAATTGCTACAACTTTTGCCAGTTCGATGATTTCGTCAGTAGTGGAAAAACTTCCTGGTACGTAGAAAAGGCCAGACGACAAACCAAAAGCCCCTGATGCCATGCCATCATAAACAAGGTTTTTCATCTCATCCATTTCGATTGCGGTTGGTTTACGATCTGTATGGCCCATCACTTGTCTCCTCACCGATCCATGCGGAACCAACTGGATAACATTTACCCCTAACCCATGTAGCAAAAGGTCATTCTCCTGTGTGGCTAAGTTGGTCGGGCCACCACCATCATGGTTGATTACAACAGTGGTGACACCCTGGGCAAGCAGTGAGTGGGCTTGACTTAATTCTTTACTAATTAAGCCATTTGATGCATGGCTGTGTACATCAATAAACCCGGGAGCAACATATAAATTATCAGCGTAAATAACGTTATCAGCGCTCGATGCATTCAGGTTTCCTATGTCAACAATTCTTCCATCCCTGATTCCAATATCCGCAATGAACCATGGATTACCCAATCCATCAAGAATCCGGCCGTTTTTAATGATGATATCAAATGGATCTATATACTGTTGAGGAGAATCAGACCCTAAGAGTGTTATTATAATTAGCAGTGTTATTGTATTCCCAGTCAATATTACAGCAGTTAATCGTTAATGCACCCGAATCAGAAGAACATATAAAATGAAGGGTTAAATTTCTTATTATGTACGCTATTATGGTATTAATCCCCTGATCTATTGTTATTCTCACACATGCCTTCTATTAATTCAAAATACCTGATGAAAATTCCTTTTGTGGTTATAAGTTTATTTTTTCTAATGGGATTAGCCCCAAAGAAAGATGTTACTTATGATATCATTATTCAGAATGGAACAGTTTATGATGGGTCCGGCGATGAGCCATTTATAAGTGATATAGCGCTTAAGAATGACAAAATTGCATTCATAGGTGATCTCAGTAATACGAATGCAACAAAAGTAGTTGATGCTTCTGGTTTGGCTGTTTCGCCGGGATTCATCAATGTGCTTAGTTGGGGTGCTAATTCGTTGCTAGGAGATGGGCGTTCCATGAGTGATATTAAACAAGGGGTGACGCTTGAGGTTTTTGGAGAGGGCTGGTCTATGGGACCAGTTGCTGGAAGTGGTCAGGAATGGAACAAACTCCATGAATTTTTAGAATATCTTGTAAAAAAAGGAGTATCCACCAATGTAGCATCTTTTGTCGGAGCTACTACGGTTCGTCAATATGTTTTAGGGAATTCCGACCGGGCTCCGAATGTAGGTGAGCTTGATCATATGCGAAGGTTAGTCAGGGAAGCCATGGAAAACGGGGCACTTGGGCTAGGTTCTTCACTTATATATGCTCCGGCATTTTTTGCTACTACAGAGGAACTGATTGAATTATCCAAGGTCGTAGCTGAATATGATGGAATTTACATCACTCACATGAAAAGCGAAGGAAACAGATTAGAAGAGTCAGTTGATGACCTCATTCGAATATCGCGTGAGGCAGGTATCAGAGCCGAGATATTCCATTTGAAAGCAGCCGGAGAGCCTAACTGGTATAAACTTGAAAATGTAATCAATAAAATTGAGGCTGCCAGGAAAGAAGGATTGGAGATTTCGGCCAATATGTATACGTATTCTGCAGCTTCTACCAGTCTTGCTGCAATTATGCCACCCTGGACCAATGAAGGAGGCCACAAGGCATGGATCAGAAGATTAAAAGACCCTGAAACCAGAAAGAAGATCGTAAAAGAGATTCAGACCCCATCAGACGATTGGGAAAATTTTTATTTGGCAGCTGGGTCACCTGATAACATCATCATCACAGGTTTGGTCAACGATACTTTAAGGCAGTATAATGGGTTGAAACTATCAGAAATTGCAGAGAAAAGAGGCTGTCATCCTATTGAAACAGCGATTGATCTCACTATAGAAGACAATCGCAGAATTGGGGCAGTATATTTTCTAATGTCAGAAGAGAATGTAAAGCGGCAAATTAAATTGCCCTGGATGAGCTTTGGGTCAGATGGAGGAACCTTTTCAGACAGAATGGGTGCCATGGTTCACCCAAGGGCATTTGGCAATTTTGCAAGGTTATTAGGAAAATATGTACGTGATGAACAAGTGATCCCTTTGGAAGAGGCTATTCATAAATTGACAGCTCTTCCGGCTAGTAATTTGAGAATAGCCAACCGAGGCCGACTTAAACAGGGTTATTTCGCAGATATAGTCATATTCGACCCTAAGACGATTCGTGATAATGCGACTTACGAAAACCCTCATCAGTATGCTACGGGTGTGAGTCATGTAATTGTTAACGGGGTACACGTACTTAAAGACGGCAAACACACCAGAAAAACCCCGGGTCAGGTTGTAAGAAGAAGTGGCAATTAAATTTACAGGTATTGAGAAGTAGCATAAAGCTAGCTCTTCTTATAGTTGAAACGGTGTGATTTGCACAAAAAATTACTATGTTGAACCGCTTCTCTTTTTCATTTGTTAATGACCTAGACATAAATTCAATCTAAAATTCAACTATGAGCCATTACAAGTTTTTCGATGATGTAAATAAGAATTTTGATAAGGCCGCAAAGTATACTGACTTTAATGCCGGTCTGCTGAATCAAATTAAGATCTGTAATAGCACCTACCATGTTACATTTCCCTTAAAACGTGATGATGGGACCATTGATACTATCCATGGATGGAGAGCACAGCATAGCCATCATAAGCTGCCTACAAAGGGTGGTATCAGATATAGTACTCATGTGAACGAAGATGAAGTTACAGCTCTTGCAGCTTTGATGACTTATAAATGCGCTGTTGTGGATGTGCCCTATGGCGGGGCTAAGGGTGGTGTTAAAATTGACAGGACAAAGTATTCCGATGCAGAACTCGAACGAATTACCAGGCGTTATACATTTGAGCTAATTCAAAAAAACTTTATCGGTCCAGGTATTGATGTTCCTGCCCCTGATTATGGTACTGGTGAACAAGAGATGTCCTGGATAATGGATACATACCGTGCCTTGAACTCAAGTATTGACGCTTCAGGATGTGTTACCGGAAAGTCTATCCATCAGTCTGGAATAAGAGGAAGGAAGGAAGCGACGGGTCGCGGAGTATATTTTGGTGTGAGGGAGGCATGCTCTAATGCTGATGATATGAAAAAGCTAGGACTTACCCCTGGTTTAGAGGGAAAAAAGGTAATCATCCAGGGCTTGGGTAATGTTGGATACTATTCTGCAAAAAACTTGCAAGAAGGGGGGGCTGTAATCGTAGGATTTGCTGAATATCAGGGGGCTATCTATGATCCTAAAGGAATGAATGTCGATAAAGTAATGGCCCATTGGAAAGATACAGGCTCAATACTGAATTTCCCTGGTGCTCAAAATATTCCTGAATCTGGCAAGGCTTTGGAACTTGAATGTGACATTCTTGTACCTGCTGCTTTAGAAAATCAAATCAATGAAGGGAATGCCGCTCTTATAAAAGCTAAAATCATTGCAGAAGCGGCTAATGGTCCAACTACAAGTCAGGCACATGATATATTAAAGAAAAGAGGAGCATTAATTATCCCTGACAATTATCTGAATGCAGGTGGTGTCACCGTTTCATTTTTTGAATGGCTTAAGAACCTGTCTCATGTGCGTTTCGGACGTATGGACAGAAGGTATGAAGAGAGTGTTATTAAAAAAATGCTGGAAGCAGTTGAATCTGTATCCAGCAAAAATTTTAGTAAAAAAGTTGTTGAAGACCTTGTTCGAGGCGCTGATGAAAAGACAATTGTTGACTCAGGATTGGAAGACACCATGATGATTGCCTATAATGAAATTCGGGAAATCAGGAACCAACATAAAATTGATCTTCGTACTGCAGCATTTGTAAGTGCTATCAATAAGATTGGAATGTCTTATCAGCAATTGGGAATTTTTCCTTAATTTAGAAGTTCACTAACAGAATCCATCAATAATACAATTTTCCCCATGGGTTTATTCGATAGCCTTGGTTTTAAAAAGAAAGAAGAAGATTTAAAAGAAGGCCTGGAAAAAAGCCGTAAAGGATTGCTTGATAAGATTGGAAAGGCTTTTGTAGGTAAAGATACCGTTGATGATGACGTTCTGGATGATTTGGAAGAAGTTCTGATAACATCAGACGTAGGTGTTTCAACTACTTTAGAAATAATCAAAAGGATCGAAAGCAGAGTAGCTCGAGATAAATATGTTGGTAGTGGCGAGCTGCAACAAATACTCAGAGAAGAAATCATTGGCCTTTTAAAAAGCTCCGAGGCTGATAAACCGGCAGAATTTGGTGCTCAATTATCAAATCAACCCCATGTTATATTAGTGGTGGGGGTTAATGGGGTGGGCAAAACAACATCCATCGGCAAATTAGCATACCACTATAAGGCAGCGGGGAAGTCTGTTTTATTAGGTGCGGCCGATACTTTTCGTGCAGCAGCAGTAAACCAGTTAATAATATGGAGTGAACGTGCCAATGTGCCCATCATCCAACAAGGGCAGAACGCAGATCCGGCTGCGGTTGCTTATGATACTTTGGCCTCAGCGAAGGCCAGGGGTACAGAAGTTGTCTTGATCGATACAGCTGGGCGGCTTCACAATAAAAGAGCTCTGATGGATGAGCTAACAAAAATCAAGAGAGTTATGGATAAAATTGTACCTGGTGCACCTCATGAGGTACTTCTGGTTTTGGATGCCTCAACCGGCCAAAATGCCATGCAACAAGCTAAAGCTTTTACAGAGGCAGTAGATATTACCGGACTTGTTCTTACTAAATTAGATGGTACGGCAAAAGGAGGTATTGTCATTGGTATTTCCTCAGAACTTGACGTTCCGGTTAAGTACATTGGGGTTGGTGAAAAAATTGATAAACTCCAGGTTTTTGATCGTGTGAACTTTATTAATGCCTTATTTGGATAAGAAAAGAAAAAAGTAGTACAAGCAATTATTTTAGTAAAACTCCCCGGCTATTTTAAAATTGGTTGGCCAGAATGGATGTTACATCAAAGTTCTTTTGCTTTTTTAAAAGTACCTTATTGTTATGCCTGATTTTTAATCAGTCAGTAAAGGCTTTTGAAACAGCACGAGCAGATTCTCTTTATGATGCAGGCAGAGTGGCACATTTAGATTCTCGTCTGAATGAAAGTTTGTCATTTTATCATCAAGCTTTGGAAATCTATTCTCAAAAAGAAGAGTTTGCAAAACTGGCAAATACGAAGCGGTATTTAGTTAAAGTATACTGGAGGTTAGGTAAGTACGACGAAGCTTTAGAGCTAGCTAAAGCTGGCCTGGAATTGGCTAAATATTTAGATAATCAGAAGATCAGTACGACTTTTTTAGCCAATATGGGAACCATAAGAAGCCGGCAAGGCTATTATTCATTGGCTCATGAACATTTTACTAAGGCATTAGAATCAGCTAATGCAATTAGGGACACCACTCTTATACGGGATATCCTACACAAATTTGCCAATCTTAATACGAAAATGGGTAACCTAAATGAGGCCATTCGTCTGCATCACAATGACCTTGATCTAATGAAAGGATCGGGTGATCTAAAAGCAGAAGCAATAACACAAAACAGCATCGGAGTAGCCTATACGGGTTTAGGATTATTTCCTCAAGCCCTTAAGAGTTTTGAGCGAAGTTTGAAATTGCGGGAGGAATCAAGCTATAAAAGTGACTATGCAATGGTATATACAAATATTGCTAAAGTTCACCAGAAAATGGGCAACTATCTGTTAGCCTTGGATTACTACTATAAAAGTCTTCAGAGATATCAGGCTAATGATAACAAACTTTATCTGGCAAAAACTCTCGGGGATATTGGTTCATTGTATTATGATCAAAATGATTACGATAGAGCAGAATATTACTTTTTACAGAGTCATCTTCTTTCCTCGGAACATGGAGATCCATCCAGAATAAGTGAAAATCTCAAAAGCCTGGGAAATAATTATTTCAAAAAAGGCAATATCTCGTTAGCCTATTCATACATGAAGGATAGGTTGGCTTTATCAAACAAGCTAGGTAATAAACGGGAGATTGGTGATGCGTTCTCGGATCTTGGGCTTTTCCATCAAAGAAGGAAGGAATATAGAAAAGCCTTATGGCATTATGAGAAAGCTTATGATATTAGCCAGCCTATAGAGAACAAAACCCTTCACTTGACTTACTTGCTAAATATTGGGTCAGTTTACGCAAAACTTGATAATTATAATTTAGCGTATGATAATTTGATGCAGGCTTTTGAGATTAGCAAAAGCATAAATCCCAACTTTATTGACCTGCGAATTATTATTGAACTGGCTAATTTATACCGTGTTTTAAAATCGGATAAATCATATTACTATGCTGAATTATTTTTTGAAACTGTTGAAAGACAAAGAAATCTGGTTGGAGCGGTGGGACGGTCAAAAGCAGGGTATTTTTCAAATTATGCCACTTTTTATAATCAGGTTGCCTCCTGGTACATAGAAGATAATCAACTTGAGAAAGCCTTCCGCTGGATAGAAGGGGTCAAATTCCCTGCATTTATTTATGATCTGGCGGAAGCATCTTTTAATCTGGATGCAAAACTCAATGCTGATCAACTTGACAGGAAAATAAGAAAATTAACAAAGGTTGTTGAGCTTACATCTAAACTTGAACTTGCAAATGCAGAAGATTATCCAAATGTATTAGAGGAATTAAGACAAGCAGAACTTGATAACGATGCATTTCTAAGCAGGTTGCGTTATTCAAATCCAATATATTCAAGCTTTAACTATCCTAAACCTGTAACCATAACGGAAAGTAGAAAAAAGATAGGGCCTAACACCGTTCTTCTCGAATATTCATTATCTGACAGTAAACTTGTGGGTCTTGCAATAAACCAGAAAGAAACAAAAGGATGGTTTATTGATTTTAAAGAAATTTATATCAAGGATAAGAATTATTCATTGAGTGAATTGATATTAAATTTCCGGGAAGCGGTCATTAATAAAGGTTCTATTGCTGAAATAAATGAATGGTCACACTTATTAGCTCAGACTTTACTGGGACCGGCTCACGATATGCTGGTGAAAGCAGATAAATTGATGATAGTTGCAGAAGGAATGCTGGTTTATCTACCGTTTGAGGCATTGATTTGGAATAATAAATATCTGGTTCAAGATTATCAGGTTAAATATATTCCATCTATGACGGCCTTAAGTTGGATTAAAGATCCAAAGAGTAATTATCCAATGGATTTGTTACAGGTCGCAAATCCGGATTTTGAAAATACTGATAAAAGTGCCCAGGGTTATTCTTTTATGACTTTGCCTTATAGTACTATAGAAGTCAATGCTATAAAACCAATTTTTGATAGGGTGACTACCTTAACCGGAAAAGATGCTACTGAACTTGCCATAAAAAATAAAAACCTGAATCTCTACAGGTATTTGCACTTTGCGACACATGGGATTGTAAACTATAGTAATCCTGATTTAAGTGGCTTAGTCCTTGCCTCAACTAATCAGGGACGACAACAAGAAGATGGCTATTTAAGAAATTCTGAAATATCTACGCTTTCAATGAACTCTGATTTTGTGGTATTGAGCGCATGTGAAACTGGATTAGGATCGGAAACCAGAGGTGAGGAGGCTTTAGGTTTGCAAAAGGCATTCTTTCTCGCTGGAGCTTCTACAGTTATAGTCAGTTATTGGCCAGTCAATGACCGTAGCACCTCATTGTTAATGACCGCTTTTTATAAAGAGATCAACTTTTTCGAAAAGAGGAATCAGTCAACAATTAAGTTTGATTGGAATGGAAATAAAAAGTTTGGGTATAAAGCAGCGGCTATGAGAAATGCTAAACTTCAACTAATTAATAGTAAAAGCTATAACCACCCAGTTTATTGGGCGCCTTTTGTTGTTGTGGGCAAGTAGTAATAATAATCAGCTACAAATACAATATATTATCCATATGCTGCAATTTGATTTAAAAGCTCTTCATTGCTATCAGTCCTGTTCAGGACTTGTAATAGGCTGATCATTGATTCTTTAGAAGATTTTTTCAGTAGATAACGCCTTACCATATTCCGTTCTTCCATTGAATCTTCTATGAATTTATCCTCATTTCTGGTTCCTGACGAGGCGATATTAATTGCAGGGAATACACGATCATTTGCAAGATCACGATCTAAAACTAGTTCCATATTACCAGTACCTTTAAATTCTTCGAAGATTAGATCGTCCATTCTTGAATTGGTTTCAATCAAACAAGTAGCAATGATTGTTAAAGAACCGCCATTCTCAATCTTACGGGCTGAACCAAAAATCTTTTTCGGAATCTCCAAAGCTCTTATATCCAGGCCACCAGAAAGGGTACGCCCGCTATTTGATTGGGCTGCATTATAAGCTCGGCCCATTCGAGTAAGCGAATCAATAAGGAGTACAGAATCTTTACCCATTTCTGCCAGTCTTTTGACGTATCCTAAAGCAAGCTCCGAAATTCTGGTATGACTGTCAGTTGTTTTGTCGTTCGATGAGGCAAACACACGACCTTTTGTGGTTCGCATAAAATCCGTCACTTCTTCCGGACGTTCGTCTACTAACAAAATAGCCAAATGAAGATCATCATCTGACTCATCTATGGATTTGGCTATTTTTTTTAAAAGTACAGTTTTACCGGTTCTCGGAGGAGCAACAATTAAAGCTCGTTGGCCTTTACCAATTGGTGCAATTAGATCAATAACACGCTGTTCTATTTCATCATGCTTTTTTGATAATTTTATTTGATTCACAGGCATGATCGGAGTTTGTAATTCAAAACGGTCACACATGATCCAATCATCAGGATTTCCTTCATTTATAGTGTTAATAGCACTAACTCTCCTGTTCCCTTTTTGATCCTGATCTAACTCTACATCAATAATCAACCCTGGTTTTAAATTAAAATAACGAACAAACTCCTGCGATAAGAATGGGTCTTTTGGTGTAGAAGCAAACTCATGGTCGAATTTACGTAAAAAGCCAAACCCTTTTTCATTAAGTTCCACAACGCCTGAATAATTCCCAGCGGGTTTCACATGTTCATTATCAAGAAAATAGGGTATTAAGGCCTGATTGCTTCCGCCTTTTTTCTTCTTAAAACGTCCGCCCCCGCCTTTTTTCTTTTTTTGTTTGCGTTTATTTTGACCTTTATCTCGGAAATTGTTCATATAATGGCATTACTTAATGCTATTTAAGGATATGATGATATCCATATTCTGTTTAAATTTTGGTAGTTTACAGGATGGCCTTATCCTTACTTCGTTAGATATGGTTTACAAAACACACCAATTGTTTTAGAGATCAAGAGTAATTGATTCTAAAGAACTATGGCGTGTATAATAGTGCATATAATTACTTATTGCTATCTGGAACGTGCTGCCGTCTCTTCATTAATCCAGGCGTAACATTCTTTTAGTGAGCCATCGACCATGATTTTCTGCCCATCATCCCAACCCGCATAGAACATCTCTTCTCTGGTTGGCGTTGCACCTTGATAAGAGGAATATAGCCTGTTTACCGTGCGTGCAGCAGATTGATCGGCGCTTCTTGCTTTATCAAGATAATCCAGAACAAGCCAATAAACAACTTTATCCTGTCGAGTCATTTCACTACCCGCACAACTACTTACAGCCTGACCATATATTTCAGCAATTTTAATATATGGTTGCCCCCAGTTAGAATCATACTGTATGGCTCTTTGAGCATAGTTTTTTGCTTCCTGGAGATTTCTAAGGTTCAGGTAATTATCTGATATTTGAAGTGCAGTTGCTCTTTGTTTCCTGGAATCGTTGGTTTTGCTTAAGGATTCTTTCAAATATTCGATAGCTGTATTGTATTCAGCGTTGGATAGAGCATCGTCAACAAGACGCATAATATTATCGTATGTAGGTGCTTTTTCATAAAGCAACATTGCATACTGTTTGGCTTTAGCCTTGTTATTAACTTGTTCGTATAAACCCCTAAGTTCTTCCATAAGTTCAAGATCATTAGGAGTTTCTGAAAGTTTTTCTTCCAGATATACAATACGCTCATCAGGGTCACTATATAATGAATTTCTAGTTTCCTCAAAGAAAGTAATGAGCTTTGGACTAGCATAAGGTTCAGCTGTTTCAATCATTTCAAGAGCTTTTTCCTGATTCCCATTTCGTTCCAGATCTGTAAGTGTAATTTGAACGTAATAACCGTCAGATAACTCAGTGGCTCTTTGTGAATTTAATTGGAACATAGCATAATAATCCTGATAAGCCTTATCATAGCCATCTTCTATGTAAGAAGCATTTTCCTGAAAGAATCGTCCACGAAGCTGAAGCCATCGAAATTTATCAATTTCCCCGTCTTCAAAGTGTTCGAAAACTTTGTCATACATAATTTGTACAGAATCCAAATTAGCCGATCGTAGTGTTGGGTCAGATGTTTCACCTGCTTTAAAGGTATAAATATCAATCATTCTACGGAAATTTCTGTCACCGCGATAAGTTCCCTGGTAAGTAGGCATTTCTTTAGGATGTGCTTCAACTAAATATCTACCCCATTTTAAGGCATTATCATAATCATTGTTTCGATGGTCTTCCGTAAAAAGAGACTGAATAAGATGTGGCTCATACCCAAGAGGTGGTTCAGGTTGGGCAAATAAGGCACTACTGCATGACAGTAATCCTATGGTAAGTACAATTGATTTAAGCATAATTATATTGGTTTAATCAAGTCGCCTTTGAAGGAACATAAGCTCTGATAGGTTAAACGAAACTCTGATACCATATATTCTTTCAGCTATGAGTTCATTTGCCTCTGTGCCACGCATCCCTAAGTCAAAATTGATATCAATAGATGAGCCGGTTCTCCGTGATGGAATTCCCAATCCGGCCGTAATCATATATGTTTGAATGTTATTATTATTTATTTCCAGGTTTCCAGAATCGTACGAAGCCCCAATCCGGTAGTTAAATCTGGTGAAAAAACCACCAGGAATGGAACGCCGCGCGGCGTTATAATTTGTGCCGATACCAACTTTCATGCGATCTATAAATTGTTCTGCATTTCGACCTTTATAATCAGACCAGTTTTGGTAAAGCACATCCGTTGATATTAGCCATTGCTGGTTGAACTGATAACTTAGGCCTACTGCACCTTCCATTGGAATACGCACATCCTGATCACCATATTCATTTGATGGAATAATCTCTATTCTTCTTTGATTAATATCTGATTCCACAGTGCTTTCAGAGACTAAATTAACTGGAAGATTGAAGGTTATTCCTAAAGACGCCCTATCATTGCTGCTTAATAAGCTACGTCTATTTAAATATAACCCAAATCGGTTTCCAAATCCATAGTTTGAGTTAATTTCAGAAAAATTAATATTTGAATAATCAGAATCATCAAATTCATAGCTTGTTGAATTCTCCAAAACTCCAAATATGAGGGATGGTGCGTACCCAAAAGAGATACCTTCTATCAATTGTATACCAAAACCCAATTCAAGCCGATTCAATCCACCGGTGCCCACCGATTGCACAGAATAGCTTAAATCCTCTCCGGAATTATTCTGGTTACCAGGAATTACTTTCATTATTTCTGTCTGATACCGGGATTCAGTAATTGGAGAAAGTGATAAGGATACACCAATACGTTCTCTATCAATAGGTAATACTCCCTGGAAGTGACTTGGTTGAAGCAGGGCATTAGTTTGAGATCCCATATTATTAGTAGCCTCATATGCCCTGAGGCTAAAACCACCACTTACATTAGTAAAATAGGAATTAGACCAAATAGCTGGGTTAGCTAAGTTATTTAGTCTGCTATCATGAATAGCTACTCCCTGTATTCCCATTGATGCTGCGAATGGAGATGATATATCAGACGGTGAGCCTATTCCTAAATAGGAGTAGATGGACCCATTATTTAGTTGTCTTTCACTTACTTGGGCATTTACATTTACGGAAATAAAAAATCCGGCTAATGCGATAAAAAATATCTTATTCATTAATCTCTGGATTTACTCTGGTAATTAATATTCTTGGTCTCCGCTCTTCGGAAGTTTCATTATAAAGAAGTGTAGGAATAATACGACCATTATTACCTCTTACTATGACATAGAAGTCTCTCTCATCCATAGTTCCCACTAAATTTGCATTAACATAGTTTGTAAGGTTTACCCGAAAAGAATGATCGTCTTCATTTCTGACCATTACCAAATCAGAGTCTTTTAATACAGCTCGTTCCGTTTCATTCTCATCTAAATAATAGACATTAAGTTCATGGGCCTTGATGCGATTATGCCCGGCGGGAAGATTTTGCATAGCAGTTGTATCTTCATACAACACTAATTCTGTTCTTGATATATTTCTGGAACCGATAAATTCTTCTGTTACATTGAACCTTAATCGAAATGTATTTTCAAAGGTATTAAGCACAGCCGTTCGTCCGTCATATTCAGGAATTTCTTCCCTGTTAATACTGAACCCTGTGGCTCTCATTAATTGCCTGAAGATGCCAGGTTCAGGATCATCTTCATCAGTACCGGGAGGTTCATGATTATCAATTACCAGTTGAGTTAGCCCTGATTCAAAGCTCAGGATTTTCGCTTCATTTTTAGGTACAAGGGCCAGGCCATACATATTTTGCCTGTACAGGGAATCTCGGTTGGCTGATGTGCTGCGAAAGTAATCTCCGTAACGATTGAACCATTCTTGGTCTAAGGGAATAAGTATTGAGTCGTTGCTGGTCACCTGGAATGAGGCTACAATATTATTAGTTAATACAGGAATAGAATCTTGCCTCCAGGCCGGCGCTCGCCACCGACGCCCGATCTCTATTAAATCAAATTCAGCTACGGCATTTGAATCTCCATAAACCTGATCAATGTAGAGCTTCAGGTAACCTGAAGCCTCCTGGCCAATTGAGTCAACGCCTTGTACGCTGAGAGATGGGTTTACCATTCCGATAATTTCCTGCATACCAAAAAGAGGATCATCATATAATCCGGCAGAAAAATAAGTTTCATTACCGCTAAAAGCAGTGATAGAAAGTTCTTCAGTTGCGGGGATATCTAGGGTATCGGAATGCACCGCGGGTGGATCATCAATCATACTGGACCCCACCAAACCGCTTTCGTCGCACGATAAGAAGAGAAATGATGCAGAAATAAGGAGTAGTGATAAAAGGAAGGGGTGTTGACCTTTTCGCAATAGAAACGTCTTCAAAGAAAATTCCGGTCTAAGATGTTTATTTACCTGTGATTTTATGATAATAGTCAGCGAACAGGCTAGAGATCTCTTGAGGAGAACCTTGTATTTTGTCACGTTTAACATTCATTTCCTTAAAAAGAGGATCCAACTCATCATCTAAATGGTTGCCTGTAACAATATAATCAGCATAAGCCAATCCGGCTTTTAGAAAATCTACCTTATCACCGGTTTTAACGGATGAACGATCAAAATCTTCAGGCAGCTTCATGATGTCAAGTATGCTTTCATCAAAAAGTCCTTCATTGGCTGGGCTGTGCACGTTATAGATAACTTTAGTTTTGCTGAAATTATCAGAATCTTTATAGAGTGTTTTTAAAAATACGGGGATGAAACCGGCAGCCCAATCATGACAATGAATGATATCCGGTTGCCATCCGAGCTTTTTAACGGTCTCTAAAACGCCCTTATTGTAAAATATTAACCGTTCATCATTATCCTTATAGAACTTATTGGTCTTAGGATCCGTGAACATACCTTTTCTTTTGAAGAAGGTATCGTTATCCAAAAAGTAAACCTGCAATTTGGCATTGGGAATGCTGGCTACTTTAATTTTCATGCTTTCAACCTTATCACCAACCTCTACATGAATACCAGCCAGCCTAATTACTTCATGTAGACGGTTACGGCGATCATGAATCGAGCCATATTTAGGGAGAAGTATTCGGATTTCAAATCCTTTGTCTTGCAACGATGCTGGTAAAAATCGTAACAAGTCAGCGGTATTGCTCATCCTTGCAAAGGGAGATATCTCCGCAGCTGCGTAAAGTATTTTCATGAAATTATATATTTCTTAAATAGATGAAATTCGGCGTAGTAACGCTATATATCATCCGTTTTGACACGGTTTGATTGGCCTTGAGGTATGTAGAAATCTAATAATGTGTCCCCTCGTAACCCAAGTCGCAAGGTTTCAAGCGTAATTACTTCATCACAACAAATGTTTCCCAAATTGACATTAGAACCAAACTTTTTGAGAAACCAGACTTGTTGTGTTTTTTTTGGAGCTTCGAAAATAAGATCTGCTGGAGAGATTTGTAGTGAGATCTCGTCAATTAATTCAGAACGGGTTTCACCGTTTGAGTGAAATATTCCAACGTTACCGGTTTCTCTGGCCTCACAGATGACTTTCCATGCACCAGCTTCAATTTCCGATTGGATCATCTCAACCCATTGATTTGAAGGCATAACTTCGCTGGGGTTTTTACTGCCTACCTCACTTAAAACAATGAAGTTCTTTTGTAATTCTTCAATTATTGCCAGTTTCCGATCATGTGAGAGGCTGATTATCCCATCAGAAACCTCAACATGCCCTATGCCATAATGTTCAAGCATACGGAGATAATCATCCAGCTGGTTCCTCAAATAAAATGCTTCAAACATTGTACCACCCAAAAAAATAGGTATACCAGCATTTTGGTAGGTCAGTACTTTTTCTTCAAAATGAGGTGTTATGTAACCGGTTCCCCAGCCAAATTTAACTATATCAACAAAGTCACTACTTGTTTCAATAAAATCTTCGGTTTGCCTGATACTGTAACCTTTATCTAATACAAGGGTTATACCATTATCGCGTTGCTTTTCTGCACGCTTAGGCAATCCATTAAGTTCGAATATCATAGGTGGTGGTTTAAGTTGTAATTCTATTATTATACGGAATTTTAACGATTTATTAAAGAAAGCAGGTTTAATTCACATCCTGATCCTCGATCTCGCTCATATTAATATCTTTTCTGTTATTTCTTGGATTCCGGTTGGTCATCTCCGTGT
Organism: Balneolales bacterium; assembly: GCA_040905745.1. Classification (GTDB taxonomy): domain Bacteria; phylum Bacteroidota; class Rhodothermia; order Balneolales; family Natronogracilivirgulaceae; genus JBBDMU01. Next base: position 51,033 of record JBBDQY010000044.1, on the reverse strand, counting down.
ATTTCCGGATCCGCTCTTTCTCAATTCTGTCAAGCATTTCAGAAGTGTAACGCCACAGCCAATTTCCTTCAACTGTCCCAGGGAAATTCATCCGATGATCTGATTTCAGGCTCATTAAATCCTGAAGTGGAAATATTGCCTGATTAGCTACAGAAAACATTGCCAGGCGAATTAAATCCCAGTTGATTTCATTTCCGTCTGTATTCAAGTATTCCCGTACTCTGTGTTTTTCTATCTCAGGTGCTTGTTCATACCATCCCAGAGTAGTATCATTATCATGTGTACCAGTATAAACTATAGAATTTGTTGACTTGTAGTTATGTGGTAAAAAACTATTTGCAGAATCACCTGAAAATGAAAACTGGAGAACTTTCATACCAGGGAAATCAAATTTATCACGTAATTCTAAAACGTCGTGAGTTATTACTCCGAGGTCTTCGGCAATGATAGGCAACCGTCCCAGTTTGCTCTGTATAACATCAAACAATTTCTCTCCCGGGCCTTTTACCCAGCGTCCGTTTTCTGCTGTAGGGGCACCGGCCTGGATTTCCCAGAAAGCATCAAAACCCCGGAAATGATCTACTCTCATGGCATCAAAAAGTTTAAACATTTGTGAGAATCGTTCGACCCACCATGAGTATCCATCTTCTTCCATTGCACTCCATTTATACAACGGATTACCCCACAATTGACCGGTATCGCTGAAATAATCAGGTGGTACGCCAGATACTAAACGTCTGTTTCCGGTTTCATCTAACTCAAAAAAACCAGGTTTTGACCATACATCGGAACTATTATGATCTACAAATATGGGTATGTCACCAATTACCAAAATTTGATGATCATTAGCATATTTTCTAAGAGCAAACCATTGCTCAAAGAATTCAAACTGCAGCCAATAATGCAAATCAACAATTGCCTTTAATCGTTCACGAAATTTATCCATGGTTTTTTTATCACGCATGACCAGTCCCTTTTCCCAGGTATTCCAGGGTTTCTGGCCATAGTGAGTCATACACGCCATGAATAACACATAATCATCGAGCCAATATGCATTCTTTTTCTTAAATATCTCAAAGCTTTTGATTGTAGATGCCTTGGAATCTTTATAGAATCGCACACAGGCCAGGTCAAATATTCCATCTTTAAACTGGTAAGCTTTACTATAGTTGACCTGAGTTGTTGGGGTCGATTTTCCGTTTGCAAGTTCATTATTATTGATCAACCCCTTTTCCAATAAAATATCAGGGCTAATCAAATAATGATTGCCTGCGAACGCGGAATAGGAGGCATAAGGAGATTCTCCAAATCCGGTGGGTCCTAATGGAAGCATTTGCCAAACAGATTGATGGGTGCTAACCAAAAAATTAATAAAGTTTTTGGCTTCCTGTCCTAAATCCCCGATCCCATAGGGTGAAGGGAAAGATGTAGGGTGTACCAAAATGCCGCAGGATCGTGGGAATTTCATGCTATGATCTCAACGTGGATTAAATATGAAACGGTAATATTCCGTCTTAGATGATATAAATTACGTTTATTTGGCCTTGGATTTTAGCTTTAAAAGCATACCCGACAATGGTGGCACACTTAGTGTTAGGTGTGCAGGGTGATTGTGCCACTTACCAGGCTTCGCTATTAGGTTATTGTTTTCAACATTGCTGCCTCCATAGTAATGTGAATCACTGTTAATAAAAATCTCGTATTCGCCTTCTTTAGGAATTCCGAACTTATAATTATGATGAACCTGTGGTGTAAAATTAAAGATGCAGGCTACATAATCTTTCTTCTCTTTATTATACCGTAAAAAAGCCATTATACTATTATCCACATCAGAAGCATCAATCCAATCAAAACCCTGCCATTCAAAATCAACTTCATGGAGGGGAGAATTATTCTTGTAATGATAGTTCAGATCTTTTATAAGAGTGTGCATACCCTTATGGGTATCATAATTCAAAAGCAGCCAATCCAGTTCCTTTTCGCTGTCCCATTCCGTCCACTGGGCAAATTCGTTTCCCATAAAGGAGATTTTTTTCCCCGGATGGGCATACATATAAGTATACAAAAGGCGTAGGTTTGCAAATTTTTGCCAGGTGTCTCCTGGCATTTTGGATAGCATAGACTTTTTGCCATGAACCACTTCATCGTGAGAAAGAGGCAGGGCAAAATTTTCAGTAAAGGCATATATCATCGAAAATGTAAGCTGATTATGATGATAACGTCTGAATAGAGGATCTGCCTCCATATATTTCAACGTATCATTCATCCAACCCATATTCCATTTATAGTCGAATCCTAATCCACCCAGGTAAGTAGGGCGGGAGACCATAGGCCAGGAAGTTGATTCTTCTGCCATAGTGATGATACCCTTAAATTCCTGATTAAGAATCTCATTTACACGCTTCAAAAACCTGACAGCTTCGAGGTTTTCTCTGCCTCCATATTTGTTGGGTATCCACTCACCTTCTTCTCGTGAATAATCCAGGTATAACATCGATGCTACCGCATCGGCTCTTAGCCCGTCAATATGGAATTTATCACACCAGAACACAGCATTAGACAACATGAAATTAATAACTTCCGTGCGGCCAAAGTTGAAAATAAGGGTTCCCCAATCTTTATGTTCACCCTGACGGGGATCTGCATGTTCATACAGATGGGATCCGTCAAACAGACGCAACCCATGGTCATCTGTGGCAAAATGAGCAGGTACCCAATCTATAAGTACACCGATGTCATTTTTATGACATTCGTTGATGAAGTACATTAAATCCTGAGGATTACCAAAACGGCTAGTCGCCGCAAAATATCCTGTAGTCTGATAACCCCAGGAAGGGTCATAGGGATGCTCAGAGATGGGTAAAAGTTCAATATGAGTGTATCCTAAATCCTTTACATAAGGTATAAGTTCAGCAGCTAACTGCCGATAACTCAGGAAATCGTCCCCATCAGACTTGCGTTTCCAGGATCCCAGATGTACCTCGTATATGCTAAGAGCTTTGTCGAAATTCTTAGTACGTTTATTCATCCACTCTTCATCAGACCAGGTAAACCGGTCTAAATCGTTAATAATAGAAGCAGTAGCAGGTCGCTTCTCAGCATAAAACCCATAAGGGTCTGATTTCTTCAGGGGCAAATCAAAATCATGTGCTTTAATTTCGTATTTATATTGGTCACCTTCCCCTACACCCGGAATAAAAATTTCCCAGATACCCTGGGCGTGATGCTTCCTCATAACGTGCCTGCGTCCGTCCCAGTCATTAAATGAGCCAATAACACTCACTCTTATAGCCTCGGGAGCGCAAACCACAAAATGTGTCCCAAATACGTTGTCGACTTTTTTTGTATGAGCGCCCATCATCTCATATGCCCTTATATGCGTACCTTCGCCCCATAGATGGAGATCAAAATCACTTAAAAGAGATGGGAATGAGTATGGGTCAATTTGAGTATAGAGTTGACCATGGTTTGGTTCAATCTCAAAATGATAAGAGAATACCTCATCCTTATCAGGTATCAGAGCTTCAAAGACACCATCATTGGATAGTCGCTTCATTTCGATAGCTTTGTGGCCTTTATCGTACAGTATTCTAACCTTATTGGCATGAGGCTGAATAGTACGAACTACAAAAGTTTGTTTTGTACCGATCTTTTCCGAATGCAGGCCTAATAAAGAGAATGGATCCATACAATTGCCGGAACCTAAAGCTTCAATATTATTTTTACTAACTGTTTTTTTCACGGGTTTATTTTTAAAATACGGAACCTTATAAAACGTGGTATAATACACATGATTAATGACTCAAAACCATGCCAAATGCAAGGTAAAGGTAAAGACATTTATTCAGTATGTGAAACATTAAGAGCGAACAAGTTATAGTTTATATCATTAAACTTGCCTAATTTCGTTATATCACATAATTGTTTTTTAATTAATATTCCTTAGCTTGAATTTTTACTTAATTAATAGTGATCAAATGATATTCCTACTATTTTAAGTGAAGCAATTACCATATGATATCAGGACTATATAATCTAAGAGTTTGCTAAGCACGATTGTATTAAGTGAATAAAAATATGTGGAAAATAAATCTTGTGAACATTATATCACTACTCATTAAGAAATGTAAAGCTTAATGAAAAAGGTATTAATTGTCGAAGACGACAGGATATTATCGTTTCTTTTGGAAAAGCAAGTTAAACGTTTAGGTTGCGAGATCATAGGAAGAGTTGCCTCAGGGGAGAGCGCTATTGATGTGGCAAGGAAATACACCCCAGATTTCATATTAATGGATATTAATCTTGAAGGTGAAATTGATGGTATAGAAGCCATGAAGGTAATTCAATCTTTTTTGTCTCCTCCTTTTTTATACTTGACCGGTAATTCAGACCCTAATACTAAGGTGAGGGCAATTGAAACCAAACCCATAAACTACTTAATTAAACCCATTGATTTTAAAATACTCAGTCAGGCATTACTGGCTACTTATTAAGAGTATACTTCATTTCACCACTCTCTTGGCTTTTTACGTTAAATAGGATATTACGTTTTTATTTACCTTTCCCTGAATTCATTATTAATTTAGGTTAAATACTATATTCTGAAACCCAAGCAAACTATATTATTAGTTGAGGATGAGCGAGAGTCTGCTGATATGCTCTCTAACTTCCTTGAAATACATAATTTTCAGGTGTTACTTGCTCCAGATGGCCATACGGCAATTAACCTCATTCAAAGTCAGGCTGAAAATATAAGCCTCGCTATATTAGATATCATGGTACCAGGTAAAGATGGCCGTGAAGTATGTCGCTATATCCGAAAACATCCGGTAACTCGTGATATACCTGTTGTTTTTCTTACCGCTCGGGATCAGGAAAAAGATGAAATTGCTGGCTTATCATTAGGAGCTGATGGGTATATCCCTAAACCTGCCAGTTTAAATTTAATATTAGCCCATGTAGAATCTCTGTTACGAAGGCATAAGACAGGTGGCAGCACCTGGATTAATTTTGGTAGTGTATTTTTGCACCCTAAAGGAATGGAAGCTTATTTGGGCGAAGAAAAGCTAGATCTCACTCAAACAGAATTCAAGATATTGAAGCTATTTTTTGACAACCCTCGTCGTGTATATTCTCGTCAAAATATATTGGAATTGATCACCGATGAGCATAGATATGTATTCGATAGAACGGTTGATGCCCATATTAAAAACCTGAGGTTGAAATTAAAAGGTGAAGGTGAATTGATTAAAACCTACCGTGGATCAGGTTATGGCCTGAACAAAGATATCATTTATTCATGAATATACGTGGTAAGCTATCCCTTACATTTATACTTCTTCTCATATTTGGTGTTACTGCGGTGAGTAGTTATTCTATATTATTTATAAGAGCTTTTTTACTAGACGAAAGTGTTAAGCAAATGGAAGAAGATGGGCGTTGGATGGCCCAAACCATGCAGAATTTGCCTGATGGTCTAGATTTTGAAGAAAAGTTAGGGGAGGTAAAGGAAATTGTTCGCTATAATCTTGCGCTTTATGATTCTACCGGTACTTTGATGCCATCATCTTATGATGGTACTTTTAAAATGAGGGATAAAGTATTACCGGAACCTATTAGAATGGAATTAAATCAAGCATATAGCAATAGTATTGTGATTAATGAGAAAGGTGTGGCTTCCATTTACGTGTATGCTAATTTGCCACAAAGTTCGAACCACGCTCGTTATCTGCAGATCAGCCAATCTAAAGATAAAATATTTGAACCGATTACAACTATTCGATGGATCATATACAGCGGTATGTTCATCTCCATCGTTTTGATCATCATTGTCAGTACCATTTTTTCACGATACCTTTCCCAGCCAATTATATCCTTAAGTAATGCAGCCAAAAGGATTGCTAAAGGAGATGTAAATCACAGAATAAATCTGAAAAGACAGGATGAATTTGGTGAGTTATCTGTTTCACTCAACCAAATGGCCTCCAGACTGAGGGAAGACAACGAAAAGCTCCAGGCTATCAATGAGAAGCAGAGACAATTTTTTGCTGATATTGCCCATGAAGTTCGTAATCCTTTGCATACCATAATGGGTTCACTTGAAATGCTTGAAATGGATAAACTGCAACCCGAAAAAAGAAATAAATACATAGGCAATGCGATTAGTCAGGCGGAAAGGCTTAGCAACCTTTTTCAGGATTTGATGACATTGCAACGATACGACTCTGATGAAGACTTTATTCAGAGAACAAAATTCAACCTGTCTGATATTACCGGAAAAATAGACAATTGGTTTAGGGAGGATGCTGAAAAAAAGGGTATTACACTACATATTGATAAGCACCCGGTAACTGTTCTAGCCGATCCGGTTAAAATTGAGCAAGTTCTGGAGAACCTTATTTCGAATGCTTTGAAATTTACTAAAAAGGGAGAGGTTTCTCTTAATTATGAGGTAACCGATAAACGGGTTCAGATTAGCGTTTCCGATACCGGTCCCGGAATTCCGGCTCACCACCTTGAGAAAATATTTGACCGTTTTTACAGAATAGACGAAGCAAGATCAAGAGAGCAGGGTGGCACAGGATTAGGCCTTGCTATCGTAAAAAGCATACTCGTCGCTCATAATAAGGAAATCCAGGTTACAAGTACCGAGGGAAAAGGGAGTACATTTTCTTTTGAACTTGATAAGGTAGCTTAAATCTTATTTTATAATACCCTCAATCTTCACAATCTATTCACAAACTATTGGTTTCTTATAGAGATTTGTAATAATTCACCCTATTTATGAGTAAAAAGAAACAAAATATTGGTGTCGTTCTAATGAACATGGGTGGACCTACCTCTGTTGATGCCGTTCGAACCTTTCTGGAGAACCTATTTGGCGATCAGGATATCATCAATATAGGTGGTGGAACATTCCAAAAACGACTTGCCAAAACAATTGCTAAATACCGGTACAAAGGGGTTTCTGAAAAATACAAGGAAATTAATGGATGCCCTAATGGATGTAAGGGAAGTAAATATTGTGAAAATCGGCAGAATAAAATAATATCAGATTGCTGTTCCCCTATCAATAGCCTGACCGAACTACAACGTCGCACACTGGATAAAAAACTCAGCCATGCATGGCCAGGCCAAAATGTAAAAGTATATACTGCTATGCGTTATTGGTTGCCTTTTGATTATGACGTGGTCAATGAAATCTATGAAGATGACATAGACCATCTGGTTCTGCTTCCATTATACCCTCAATTCTCCTTAACCACGAGTGGTAGCAGTTTCCGCAACTGGGAAAGCATACGACAGCAGCAGGAAATCCCACCATCCTGGCAAGAATATATTATTAATAACTATCATCTCAATAAGAACTACCTGGCTAGCCTGAACGATAGGATTAATGAAGGGCTAATGTCTAATTTCGATGAATCAGAGCGGAATAAAGTCCATATTGTATTTACTGCTCATGGCACCCCTTTAAGCGAAGTAGAAAAAGGTGACCCTTACACACAACATATTCGGGAAACTGTAGAGGGAGTTATGGGCATGCGTAATCAAAAAGAATCCTATTGGTTAAGTTACCAATCCCGTGTTGGTCCATCAAAATGGACCCCACCAAACACCGAGAAATTAGTATTCCGATTATTGGATTATGGTGTCAAATATATACTGATGGTCCCTGTGGCTTTTGTTACTGATCATATTGAAACACTTCACGAACTGAATATTGAACTTCGGGAAGCATTGAAGGGGCGTGATTACAAAAAAATTGCCATTACGAAAGGCTTGAATGATCATCCAATGTTTATTCAAGCTTTACAAGACGAGATTAACCTGAAACTAAGTCATGTATTGACAGATAAAGAAATTTCCAATGTAAACTTGGGCGTTTCCTGAACCATGAAGCAAGAACAAATTTCATTAGAAGATTTTATAGCCATTGGTATCAACCATTGGAAAGCCTCTGTGCCTATTCGTGAAAAATTTAGTCTGACTACTGAAGAAAGGCGTCCTTTTCTGTCAGACGCCAAGGATAAAGGCTTGACTGATGTGATTATCTTATCTACTTGTAACCGTACTGAAATATTAGCCCGTTGCAAAAACGAAGAAATGCTGATTGATTTGCTTCTTAAGCATACATCGGGCACCAGAGAGGACTTTGACAGGTCGGGTTTCGTTAAAAAAGGGGAAGAAGCTGTAAAACAGTTATTTCGTGTGTCAGCAGGGTTGGATGCGCAGATATTGGGTGATTTGCAGATTATCAAGCAAGTCAAAGAAGCCTATGATCTGGCCACAGAAATGAAAATGGTGGACAGCCTGTTGCACCGCCTAATGCAATTTATTTTCCGTGCACATAAACGCTCTCGCAACGAAACGGATCTGGCCACCGGAGCGGCTACAACAGCATATGCCGCAGTAAAATTTGCCCAGCAGCGACTTGGATCGCTTTCCGGGAAAAATATTGTATTAATAGGAACCGGGAAAATTGGGAAAATAACTTGTAAGAATCTTATTTCACTTGGAGCCAGTAAGGTAACCCTTGTAAATCGAAATCTGGCCAGGGCTGAAGCTCTTGGTGATCGTTTTGACCTGCCTACAGCAAAATTTGAGGATATTCGTGAAATAATTGAAGGATCAGATTTGGTGATCGTTGCTACAGGCGCGGAAACTCCTGTAATTACTGAATCTCATGTGAGGGGTATGAAAGGCAAAAAGAAAGTCCTGCTTGATCTATCTGTTCCCAGAAATATCGATCCCATGGTTGGTGATTTGCCTGATATTGAATTGGTGAACATGGATATGCTGAGTGACACCACGGACAAAGCCTACAAGAAACGACAGAAAAATATTCCTTTGGTTGAGGCCATTATCGAAGAAGAACTGGATGGCTATAAAAAATGGTTGGATGAACAGAAGATAGTTCCAACGATCATAGCATTGAACAATAAGATGGAAAAAATTCGATATGCCGAAATAAAACGATTTCAAAAAAGGTACCCTAGCCAGGATATCACTGAGGTTGAAATATTAACCCGGCGTATTATTAATAAAATTGTAGCTCATCCCATTGATCACCTTAAAGGTAATCAGGAAACCCCTGATCTTGCCGATGCTATAGATTCCATTTTTAAACTTAAAAGCAACCGAAAATAAAATTCGGTATCTGCTTAGACGATTAAAAACATTAATTTGCAATGCCTAAAACCTTCATCATAGGTACACGAGACAGTAAATTAGCCGTCTGGCAGGCAGAGTGGGTAGCAAAAAAGCTCAATGAAAATGGTCAGGAAACAAGGCTGAAGTATATTAAAACAGAAGGCGATCTGGTTCTGGATACACCTTTACCTATGATGGGCGGGAAAGGAGTATTTACCAAAGCCCTTGATGATGCTTTATTCATCGGAGAGATTGATCTGGCAGTTCATTCTCTTAAAGATATCCCCACTCAAATACCCGGAGGACTGGTGATCGGAGCTATAGCGAAACGTGAAGATCATCGTGATGTTCTGGTAGCCCGCAATGGACTGGCTTTTTTGGATGACCCAAATTATGAAGGTATAATCGCAAGCAGCAGCAATCGAAGAATGAGCCAGTGGCTGGAACGCTATCCAAAACATAAGATGACTGATATTAGAGGCAATGTTCAGACCAGGTTGCGCAAATTAAAGGAGAGTCATTGGGACGGAGCCATATTTGCAGCAGCAGGTTTGATCAGATTAAAATTGGAACACAAGGCTGATCAGTATTTGGACTGGATGATTCCAGCCCCGGCTCAGGGTGCGATGGCCGTCATGACCCGTGAAGATGATTTGGAAACTCAGAAAAACTTGACCCCATTGCATGATGCACATACCGCATTATGTACAAAAATCGAACGTGATTATTTGAATGCACTTGAAGGTGGGTGTAGCGCTCCAATAGGGGCATTTGCTAAGGTAATAAACAATCAAGTTTACCTTAAGGCTAATATAATGAATCCAGACGGAAGTGGCCGCATAGATGTGGAGTTTTCATCTGATATCAAGCAGGCTCATCAGATGGGTAATCAGGCCGCTCAAATTGCCAGGAAAAAGGGTGCTGATGCAATCGTATCTCGTCTGCGGGAATAATGCCAGGAAGAAAAGACCATATGAAAGTATTATCAACCCGGGAAACAACTGTGGAAGAAGAAATTCTGGCCGATAAAATGGGTTTTGAATTAATCAGTTATCCTGTATTGCGTTATGAATTCCAAGAGCCCGACAATTATAAAATTGAGAGCTTGCGCGATGCCTCACCACAAGCATGGGCATTTACAAGCAAGAATGGTGTTAAAGGGTTTTTAAAACTATTTGAACAAGGGCTGGTACCGGTAAAACCTCAAAAAATATATGCTGTTGGTAAAAGAACAGCATATGAGCTAAAAAGGATTGACTTTAAAGCAACTATTCCTGAAATCGAAAATGGCAAGGCTTTAGCCACTAAAATAATAAAAGAAGGGATGGTTAAATCGGTGGTTCATTTTTGTGGGAACCTCAGAAGAAATGAACTTTCTACCCTATTAAAACAAAACGATATATCGGTAAACGAGATCGTGGTATATAAAACGATTACTGAAAAACCTGGAATAAAGCCTCCTGAAAAAGTAAGAGCTATACTATTTTACAGTCCCAGTGCCGTGGAGGCTTTTCGTGAAGAGCTTACAGAATATAATAATGTTCCTTTAGTCGCAATTGGCCCCACTACTTCGGAAGCTTTGAAACAAAAACGATTTAAACCCCTGCTGGAAGCCAATGAAGCCTCAACTGAGGCAATGCTTAAATCACTGAAGAAGTTTTTAAAACCTCAATAAATGCCCATAAATTTCCCTACTCTAAAAAACGATCTCCTTCTTCAAGCCCTCACTGGTAAACCTGTTTCACGTCCCCCTGTTTGGATGATGCGGCAAGCCGGCCGTTATTTGCCTGATTATATGAAGCTGAGGGATAAATACACCTTTTTTGAAAGGGTTGAAAATCCGGAACTGGTATCCGAGATTACAATAATGCCCATTGATCAAATTGGTTGCGATGCAGCAATATTATTTTCTGATATCCTCGTGATCCCCCAGGCTCTGGGTTTCGAGGTAACCATGAGCCCGGGAGAGGGTCCACGCCTACCTGAACCGGTTAGTACTGTGGAACAAGCTATGGCACTATCGGTTCCTGATGTTGAAGAACGTCTGCATTATGTGTTGGAAGCTATCACACTTACCAGGAAAGAACTTAATGGACGTGTTCCTCTAATCGGTTTTGCTGGAGCTCCATGGACGATCATGTGCTATATGATTCAGGGCCGTGGCTCCAGAGATTTTGCTAAAGCCAAACAGTTTTGTTATCAACATCCTAAAGCTGCTACTCATTTATTAAACATCATAAGTGAAATAACAATAAAATATCTGAATGCTCAAGTCAATGCAGGGGCACAAGCCATACAGATATTTGACAGTTGGTCCGGACTTTTAAGTCCGGAAGATTTCTCGAAGTATTCTATGCCCTGGCTTGTAAAGATCACTAAAGCTATAAAAGAGGTGCCTGTCATTCTTTTTGCAAAAGGTAGCTGGTATGCCTTGCAGGATTTGGCGAAATTTTCAGGAGCCTCGGCACTGTCACTGGATTGGACCATTAGTCCTGAATATGCTCGAAAGGTGGCCGGGGATATTACTCTCCAGGGTAATTATGATCCAAGCAGGTTGCTATCACCTATTTCCGAAATCAAACGTGATGTGAACAAAATGATCGATCTCTTTGGCAAAAACCGATATATCGTCAATCTTGGTCACGGTATATTGCCACATATTCCCGTTGATCATGCAAGGGCATTTGTCGAAACTGTAAAAGAATACAAGGGTTAGCACCTTACAATTATACTTTGTTCATGATGACCAATTCCGTCAAAAAAGAATTTTCCGACTTTATATATGATCTGCAAAACAGAATCTGTAGAAAAATGGAAGAAGTAGATGGGTTGGTTGGATTCAAAGAAGATCTATGGCAGCGTGAAGGAGGAGGTGGAGGTACTACTCGAGTATTAGAACGAGGTAAGGTATTTGAAAAAGCCGGAGTAAGTGTATCAGAAGTCCATGGAGTTTTACCAGAACTCATTCGCCAACGTTTCAAGGTTCAGGAAGGTTGGTTTTACGCCGCCGGTATTTCGCTGGTCATTCATCCTGAGAACCCTATGGTTCCAACTGTGCATGCCAACTTCAGATATTTTGAACTATATAAAGAACAGGGCGGACCCGTTGTCGATGCCTGGTTTGGTGGAGGTGCTGATCTCACTCCATATTATTTATGGGATGATGACGCTATATATTTTCACGAAGTACTCAAAAAAAACTGTGATAATTTTGATCCTGCACTATATCCGGTATTCAAGGAAAAATGTGACCATTATTTTTATAACACTCATCGGCAGGAAGCTCGTGGAATTGGCGGAATATTTTTTGATTACTTAAGGAGTCAACCGGACAGATCCTTACAAGATTGGTTAAAATTGGTAATTAGGCTGGGGGAAGCTTTTATACCAGCATACTTACCCATAGTAGAACGTCGAAAAATACAAGCGTATACCGAGCACCAGCGCTATTTTCAAGAGATTAGGCGAGGACGATATGTTGAGTTTAACCTTATGTACGATCGTGGCACGCTATTTGGATTAAAAACCAAAGGGAGAACAGAATCTATTCTCATGAGCCTGCCACCCCGCACTCGTTGGGACTATAATTTTCAGCCAGTACCGGGAAGTCATGAGGCTTATACCATTCAAATTTTAAAAAATCCAAGATCCTGGGTTTAAAAGAATTTCAAAGTTAAATATTAATATCTTTTTACAATTAAATGTAGATTCTATATATATATTGATGGGTTCAATTACGTTAATAAACCCATTGAATCAACAATAATTGCTCCTAATTAGCTCATTTATGCATCTAGAGCCTGTTCTTAATTGTACTTAATGATATTATATGTTATCTTAATATCAATGACTATACAGAACATGATTTGTAGTCATGTCTGATATTTTATCCGGTAGCAAAGCAGAATATTTACCCCAACTCAATCTTTGTAAGAGAAAAAATGAATTTCAATAAAAATTGTGCATTGCCAGTTCGGCGCAATCACATCTATAAACTCAGTTATATTGTAAGTTACAGTCTTTGCCAAGATGACTGATGACTTTTATTTAGCTGGAAAAGCCGGATATAAAATCTTAACCCCAAATATACGTTAAGCTTTATAAAATAGAACATAGTATCTTATGTCTTAACCTTATTGTTTAAGGTATTCTTATTTAAACTTCTAATATACCCTTATGGCTAATAGAGAAAACGCAACACAAGACCTAGAAAACTACGCAAATATCCTTAAAGCAATAGCTCATCCACTGAGAATCGCTATTATTGAGTTACTTGATGAAAAGGATGGAATGTCAGTAACCAGTATTTATGAAAAACTGGGAATTGAACAAGCAGTAGCTTCACACCACTTGGGAATTCTTAAAAACAAAGGAGTACTTGTTTCTTCAAGGGCCGGTAAGAATATGATCTACCAGCTACGACACAAGCAAATATCTCAGGTAATGAGATCTCTGGAAAAATTTGTAGATTAATCCAAGTACTTGTTATACTTCACAGGAGGCAAGGTATCCTTGTCTCCTGATTTTTACTGCAATTATTGCTGCTGTTACCTCATTGCCTGCATCATGGGTATGCTTTACATTGTATCAGGTTTAATAAAAACTATTCATGGATTTATTTGCTACTCCTGGATCCAGCAAAGAAACAGACAGAACGCATCAGCCACTGGCAACCCGAATGCGACCTCAGAACCTGGGTGAATATGCCGGACAAAGTCATATCTTAGGGAAGGGCAAATTACTTCGCAGGATGATTGAGAGTGGTATTATAGGATCCATAATATTTTATGGACCTCCTAGTTCAGGGAAAACAACGCTTGCCCATGTCATTTCCAGGGAAATACAAGCCCAGTTCATTGTATTAAATGCCGTATTAGACGGGATAAAAGACTTGCGGGAGGTTGTCAGGAAAGCTGAAATCCAACTCAAGGCTAATGGGGGTAAAACCATATTGTTCGTGGATGAAATCCATCGTTGGAACAAAGCTCAGCAAGATGCATTACTACCTCACATTGAATCCGGATTACTGACACTCATTGGTGCTACGACCGAAAATCCTTTCTATTCCCTAGTTGGCCCCCTATTATCCCGTTGTCAGCTTTTTGAATTGTTTCCCTTTTCGACAGAAGAAATCGAAACGTTATTAGACCGGGCTATCCATGATGAAACCAATGGCCTGGGGAAGCTTCAAATCAAATTATCAAATGATGCCCGGGCACATTTTGCCGAATTTGCAGGAGGTGACATCCGGAATGCACTCAATGCACTCGAAATGGCGGCTAAAACCTCTGATCCCGATAAGGATGGGAATCGAAATATTGATCTTGAGGTTGCAAAGCAATCTATTCAGAAGAGGGTTGTGCAATATGCCAGAACCGGAGATGAGCATTATCATTACGCTTCAGCTTTCATAAAATCTATGCGTGGTTCTGATCCTGATGCTGCCATGTATTGGATGGCAGCGATGCTGGAAGGGGGTGAAGACCCAATATTTATTTTTCGAAGGATGCTGGTTTTTGCCTCAGAAGATGTTGGCCTGGCTAATCCCCAGGCATTGACCATGGTGAACAGCGCCCAGGATGCCTTTGTTAAATGTGGAATGCCGGAAGGATTATACTTCTTAGGCCATGCTTGCCTTTATTTAGCTTTGGCACCAAAAAGTAATAGTACCTCTGCCATATTCTCAGTTATTTCTGATATTAAAGAAAAAGGGGTGGGTATCATCCCTGCCCACTTAAAAGACAAGACAGCAAACAAGCTACAGGCACGCTATTTAGGTGTGGAAAATGCATCTGATGATTACAAATACCCGCATAGTTTTCCTGACAACTGGGTTGAACAGGATTATTTACCTGATAAACTAAAAAACAAAAGCTGGTATAAACCCGGTACACGGGGTGTTGAGAAGCAGTTATGGGGTAAGCTTGAAGAAATCAAAAAAAAGCAAGCCAGCCAATGACCTCACACATTGGCTGGCTGCGTAGATCATCCGTAGATTAAGCGCATGATCTTATGGAGAGGTAACTTGACTTAGAGGCTGAAACCTACCAGAAAGAAGGCGTTTTCATCATGAAAGTTCAGGATAGCAGCCGAAGTCAAAGTAAAACTGAAGGTATCTGAAACCTGAATTTCCTTTCCTGTACTGATGCCCGTATTGATGAGTCCTGCACCCTCAGTACCGTATAGAGCGGATTCTGTAGGTGTAAAACCAACAAACACATCAATTGCTGAAAGGGTGTATCCCAGTTCCAGGTAGGTTGAGTAGTCATCATCATTGGTCAGAAACACTCCTCCTGATAGGCTGATCGGAAATGATTCCGGCCCGGAATACCCAAGCCCTAGTTCAATGAAGTGAGAATCTCCACTGAAATAGTTGCCGGTTGGTGTATCAGGAAATGTGTAATCAGTTAAGCCAATGGAAAGAGAACCATCACCTAAGCCCAGGGTATAGCTCGCATACCAGTCAATCTCAGAACCGGCAGGATTGCCATTGGTAGCGAATGCTGCCCAGCCACCAACTTCAAGTCCTCCCGAAGTATAGCTGATCCCAGGCTGTATGCTGGGTGAGTTTCCGAAGTCGGTGCCTCTCCAAACGTATCTGTTCATTACATCGACGTTCACGGAAACCTGGGCTTGAGCATTCATAGCTGCAAATGTAACTACACTAAGAATAAATAGGGTTTTAAGAGTCTTTTTCATTTTTATAATTACTTTATATATAAGTTATGTGTTTTATTTATGATTCTACTACAACCGGGTTAGGGGTATGTTCTTTACCATTTTGAAGTACCCGGGCAAAGTCAGGATAAGCATGGTTGCCATGTTCTGAAAAATCCAGGCCGCTTAGTTCAACTTCTTCGGAAACTCTGACTCCCATAGTCGCTTTGATAAGTCCAAACACAGCGAGTGAGAACAAGAAAGTAAAGCCAATAATTGAAGCACTTCCGATAAGTTGGGTTATAAAGCTTGCTTCAGTGGAGAAGATCCCAACAGCAAGTGTTCCCCATATGCCGCAAATGCCATGCACAGAGATAGCGCCGACCGGATCATCAACTTTAATAGAATCAAAGAAATTGATGGCTACAACTACGAGCCCACCTGAAAGGGAACCTATTATTATCGCACTTAATGGGGAAACTACATCAGCACCTGCGGTTATTCCAACCAAACCGGCAAGGATACCGTTAAGAGCCATTGGAGCGTCGTTATGTTTCATTATAAAATAGGTAACAACCATAGAGCCAAGCGCTCCGGCTGATGCTGATAAAGCTGTTGTGACGAATACATAAGAAACCATCACTGGATCGGCACTTAATACGGAAGCCCCATTGAAGCCAAACCAGCCAAACCAGAGCAGATATACGCCTACAGTGGCTAATGGAATATTGTGGCCATGTATAGGGAAGATTTTACCATTCAAATATTTACCTTTTCTGGCTCCTAACAGCAGTACACAAGCAAGTCCTGCAAATCCTCCAACGGCGTGAACTATCGTTGAGCCAGCAAAGTCATAAAAACCAAGTTGATCTAACCATCCGCCGCCCCATATCCAGCTTCCGGTAATTGGATACGATATGGTAACAAGCAACGTGGCAAAGATCATGTAAGCTGATAATTTAACACGCCCGGTAACACAGCCGGATACAATTGTTGCAGCAGTGGCCGCAAACATACCCTGAAAGATAAAATCAGTCCATATGGTCATATCCATTCCATATTCAGGAGTGAGATATGCAACTGAATTTAGGGCATCAAAGCCAATGCCAAAACCGCCGAATCCCAGAAACCCATTAAATTCGCCTGGATACATAAGCTGGAAGCCAATTACAGCATAACTTAGTATACCCATGCAAAGAATAAAGACGTTCTTATAGATTATATTGACGGTATTTTTGGCCTGGGTGAACCCGCTTTCTACGGTTGCAAAACCCAGATGCATTATAAAAACCAAAATGGCTCCAATGAGTATCCACAGGTTATCTACAATAAACTTGGTATACTGCGGCGTGGCTTGAAACTCTTCTATAGTTGAATAGGTTGCTGAACCCTCATCAACCAGGGAATAAGAGGTAATTTGAAAAATATCTGCCTGCTCAGAAATACCCGTTTCTAAAAAAACAGGCTCAGCAAAGGCAGTTACATTCAATAGAAGCAGGATTATTAAAGTTGTTAAGGTGCGTATCATGATATACATAATAAATTGAGGTTATTGTTTAGTGAATACTGAAAAACTAAGAAAAAAATACTTACTTCCAAAATATTTTAGGGAAAAAAACTATAAATATTAATAATATTAGGTTTTTATCTTAAAAAAGCCCTTTTAATAAACCTATTTATTAAAAGTAGTGTGTGAGCCTTGTCATTTATATCTTAACCCTCAATTCAAAAAGTCTAAATTATTTTTTATGATTAAAATTGCAGTAATAAGTGGAACAGACCGCCCTGATTCAAATGCAATTAAGGTTTCCGAATTCGTAAGCACTAAATACAGAAAGCTTGGAGTAGAGGTTGTTATCGTTGATATGTGTGATTTTCCTATCAATGATGTAGCCGGAGGAAATTATGGTGACGATATTCCTTCTTTAATACGTTTCAATGAAAGTATTATATCTGCTGATGGGTTAGTTTTTGTAGTACCTGAATATAATGGCTCATTTCCGGGTATTTTGAAGTTGTTTATTGACCATCTTCCTTTTCCAAAAGCCTTATCTAAAGTTCCGGTTTGTTATATTGGTGAATCGGACGGACGGTTTGGGGCGGTAAGAGCATTAGAGCAACTGCAGGATATTTGCGGATATCGTTATGCATTTAATTTCCCGGAAAGGGTATTTATCACTAAAGTGAGCAAAACATTTGATGAGGAGGAAGGGCATACCGA
This sequence comes from Balneolales bacterium, assembly GCA_040905745.1. Taxonomy (GTDB): domain Bacteria; phylum Bacteroidota; class Rhodothermia; order Balneolales; family Natronogracilivirgulaceae; genus JBBDMU01. The sequence continues at coordinate 33,002 of JBBDQY010000044.1, read as the reverse complement.
TGATTTTACGACTAAACTTCTGAACTCACAGGTTAAAAACTTTATTCTTTTTATTGAAGCCTTAAAACAGGCTAACCTCACAAAGAAAAAGGTCCCTGAGTAATTTTAAATATTCAATCTTTGAATGCTTTATGGTAAGTTCAGTTTTTTCTAAGGTTATTAGTTATTTTGCACGAATGATGAAGGTATACCGTTAATAGTCCTTACATTCCTGTGTTCAAGAAATGTAATTGAAACATGCCAATGAAAGTCCTGATTATCATATTTACTACTTTACTCGCTGTAACCTCTTGTTCTGCAAGCAATGAAGTCAGGCATAACAATAGCCAGATAAATAAACCGGTCCTGCAGAGAGCACCGCAAAGGTTGATGGCCCCTGTAGATTTATTGGATGCTAAATCTTTATACATAAAGGGTATCACTCAATTTGAATTAGGTGATTATGAGCGCTCCCGCGATCTGTTGATTTCGGCTAAAAGCCTTGATCCTGAAAGTTCCGGTATCAATTACGCATTAATGGATGTTTTCTTGGAACTCGATGATTTGTCGAATGCCGTTTATTATGGGAGCCTGGCTATTAACTCAGACCCTGATAATAAATGGTACCGTCTGAAACTCTCAGAAACTTACCGGCAGTTAGGTGAAATTGATGAAGCCATTGAACAGTTAAATGCTATTTTAGAAAATAACCCTAATGATATTGACATCCTTTTCCTTGTTGCTTCCATTCAGTCAAATCAGGGCAGATATCATCAATCTAATAATACCTATGATAAAATTTTAAAGCTTACCGGTTCAGAACGAACCGTTCATTATCAAAAATTCCAGAATTTTACGAACCTGGGCAAAACGGACGAGGCTATTGCTGAGCTTGAAGAAATACGCAAGCTCTCTCCGGGCAACCTGAACACGCTTCATACTCTCAGCCAGTTCTATCTTGAGAACAAACAATCTGAAGAAGCAAAAAAAGTGCTGAATGACGCTTTAAAAATGAATCCACGTGATCCGGAAACTTTAGTTGGCCTGGCTGACATCCACATGAATGAAGGCGATTGGCAAACCGGAGGAGAAATACTGAATAGGGTTATTGAAGATACCATGGTTAATCCAACTAATAAGGTTGAGATTGTAGAATATATGTTAAGCCGGTATCAATTTGAACAGGGTAACGATGAGTTCTTTAAAACCGCTCAATATATGATTGAAACCCTGGTGGTTAAAAACAATGACTTTGGCATGAGCCATGCCCTGGCCGCCAAATTCTACAGTATGATTGAGGATTACGACAAAGCCCTGAACTACCTGGAAACAACGACTACCCTGATGCCCGAAAACGATTCTGCCTGGAGGCAGCGTCTTCAATACCTGCAAATGGAGAATCGATTCGAAGAAACCATATCCGTAGGGTTGCAGGCAAATGAATATGTTCCTGATGATGCCTTGATACAATTTTTCCTGGGTAGTGCCTACTTTTTAACAGAGGATTATGAAAATGCAATCAAGTGGTTAAAAAGTGCTGCTGACATGCCCGCCCGGGGTCCTTTTAAATCAATGATATTGGGTACGCTTGGGGATGCATTCGCATCAACTGATAACTGGGAAGAGGCTTACGAATCCTATGAAAATGCCTTAACGTACGATTCAGATAATGATGTCACCCTCAATAACTATGCCTATTATCTCCTGGAACGTGATAAGAATATTGAAGAAGCCAAAGCCATGGCTCAAAAAGCATTGGCCATCAAACCTGATAATGCTTCCTATCTTGATACAATGGGGTGGATTTACTTCAAGTTAGGTGATTACGAAAAAGCCAAAGAATATATTGAATCAGCTCTTAATGCAGGATCAACTAGTGCTGAAGTAATGGAACATATGGGTGATGTATATGAAAAATTAGGTGACCTCGACAAAGCAAGGCATTGGTGGGAGAAAGCACTGAAAGAGGATGAAAAAAGAAACCATTTGCAAGAAAAGCTGACCCAAAATTGATCTCTAAACTTACCCAGGCTTTTCTATTACTACTGGTCGTCTTGGTATTAAGTAACTGCCGACCAGCGGCCATGGTGGTTAATGACCAAGAATATCGGGTCTCAGAACTGAATGCTGCTGAACTGATCCGGCAGATGCCTAATCATGAGCGCTTTCTTGAGTCACTGGAAGGTAAAGCCCGTGCTCAAGTAAGCCGTCCGGGTGAAAGTGAACGTGCTACTGTTTACTTTACCTCAAGCCGTGATAGCAGCCTGCTTCGGGTTCGCAATCAGTTGGGTATTGAAGGAGGCCGTGTTTTGAGTGATGGTGATTCGATCATCATATATGACCGGATTGATCAGGTAGCCCAAAAATTTTCGAAAGAAGATGCAGCCTTTCATTATCTGAATGGTATAACAGCTATGAACCTTGTTGAAATCTTAAATCCTCTAATCATCAGAGATGAGGTCGAGCAGGTTTTTGAAAGTGACATTCATTATTTACTGGTGATGAAAAGTGGTACACGTTTTTACCTGAAACGGGAAGAACTTGTTCTCGAAAGAACTGAATTTACTGCTCGTGTACCTGAAGCCTTTTCTACTTTTGTTTTTGAAAACCACGCTGCCATTGATGGTTATATTTTACCCCGTAGAATTCAGGTTTTGAGTTCTGATCAAAAATCCAATATCTTTTTGCTGATCCAGGAACTGGATATTAATCCCACAGTATTAAATTTTGACCTGGGTATGCCATCAGATATTACTATTGAGCGTTTATGAGATTTATAAGTTACATAACCGTCATCACTGCCATTTTATTTATCTTTTGCATGAAGGCAGACGGGCAAGACTACAATCGAATCCGGCAAGAATTACAGGATGAGCAAAATAAAGCCAGATCTAATATCGATGCTCTCCGACAACAGATTGAAAATGCGGAAAAGCAAATTAGCCAGACAGAAGGTGAATACAATCGCTTGTTCCAGGAATACCAACAAAAGGAAAGAGAATTAGCACTAAGAGAGGAAATTATCAAAAACCTGCAGAAGGAAGGTAACCACCTGAACCAGGAACTTGAGCTCAACAGAAAATCAATTCAAGAGTTAACAAATGACCTGGACCGATTGATTTTAAATTATCAAAAGACCCTTAAATATCTCTATAAAAATGGGCGGATTCCGGATATCGCGCTTATCCTAACAGCAGAGTCGATAAACCAAATGCTGGTACGTTCTTATTATTTGAATAAATTTGATGATTATCGTCAACGGCAGGCAGATCAAATCGACGAAGCCCAGGCAGAATTGGAAAAAACCAAAGAAGAATTGATAGACAACCAGCAAAGAAATGAAGAAATCCTTGCTGAAAAACAGAGGGAACAAAATACACAAAGGCAACGAATTACTCAGCAGGAAAAAAATATCCAGGTCATACAAAGCAATCAAAGGGCTATCAAAGAACAACTAGCCAGGTATGAATCAGAGGTTAGTGAGCTTGAAAATACCTTGAAAGGGTTTATTGAAGAAGAAATTAGAATCCGTGAGTCAGAGAGTAATCGATTACGTATTCTGGAGGCAGAGCGAAAGAAACGGCTTGCCGAAGCTGAGGAGGCCGGTGATGCTTTGGCAATCTCCAGATATTCATCTCCGACTCGTACGGCCAGATTAACCTCCAGTGAAGAAATCGCCATTGTTGAAGAAGCCTTCAGTAAAGCCAAGGGTGAGATGCCCTGGCCTGTTGAAAGTGGGGTTGTTTCTGCAGGTTTTGGAAATAAGGTTAACCCATTATATGGAACTAAAGTAAATAATCCGGGTGTGGAAATTGCCACGGAATCTCAAAGCCCTGTCCGTGTTGTTCATGAAGGTATTGTTTTTGCGATTCAAACTTTACCCGGTTTTGGAGCCTGTGTATTTGTGAAACATGGCCGCTACATCACTGTTTATGGAAATTTAAGTGAAATAAGGGTCAGAAAGAATACCTATGTCCAGGCTGGTGACGTTATCGGATTGTCTGGTGACGATAATTCACTGAAAGGCCAGGCTTTGTTTTTTATGGTAAGGGACGGCGAGGTTAATCTTGATCCCGAACAATGGATTACAAAAAAATAGCATTGCATTAATCAGCACCTGATCTAATAAGAAAATATGAAAAATTATTACAGCGAGTTTTTATGAAGAGTCTTCCCAGGGCATTTTCTTACACAAGTGTTACCTTGCTGATAGGTGTTGTCATCTACATGTTTACCCAAAACCTTATTCAATTTATAAATCAGCCGGGTCTTCAGGGTATTATTTTCTCTATAGGTTTTTTATTATTTTACACAAATGTAAACTATTTAATGAGTAGAAGATTTGTCGGTAAGACTATCGACCTGGAAAATTTTCCTTATCTCATGGCGATTTTATTGATTATTCCTGCATTGGTATTATCAGAACTTACCCAACAATTCTATATGCCATCCCACCAAGTAATGTTCGTTTTGATCATATTGATGGGCAGCCTGCTAGGGGCCACACTAGGAATTAAAAAAGGACTCATTATCCGAAAAGAAAGCTTCCGGGAAAGCATGCAACAACCTGAAATTCCCGAAGATTTGCGTCGCGCGAAAGAAAAACTGAGCAATAACTAGGGTTAAATTTTACGGATATCCTCTGTTACGATGCTGGTACATCGTCTTTTTTTTCTAAATTCAATAACCTATATAATTTAATTCTCGCTGAATTTACAATTCGTACGAGTAAATTAAACTTTATCCTCATTATCGATCATAAAACAAATAAATCATGCCAACCGACCCAATTACGCCTAGCCTGGAATTAAGGCCCCTTGAAAAATCAGATTATAAAGCTTTAAAGGCTCTTCAGCTGAAATGTTTTCCGACCATGAAACCTTATACGCAGGCTCAGTTCCGGTCACAAATCAAAAATTTTCAGGAAGGGCAACTAGGAGTGTTTTTTGGTGAAGAACTAATTGGATCAGGTAGCAGCCTGATTCTGGATCTTGATGAATATTCTAAAGAGCATAGTTGGGATGAAATTGCCGATGAAGGCTACATCCGGAATCATGATGAAGAGGGTGACACTCTCTATGGCATTGAGGTTATGGTAGATCCCGAATATCGTGATATGAAAATTGGACGAAGGATTTATGATGCCAGAAAGGATTTATGTGTCGGTTTAAACCTGAAGAGAATTTTGATTGGCGGCAGGTTGCCCAATTACCACAAATATAAAGATGAAATGAGCGTCTACGAATATGTACGCTCAGTAGCTAGCAAAAAAATATATGACCCCGTGCTTACATTTCAGTTGCAGAACGGGCTGATTGTGAAAAGAGTCATTAGCAACTATCTGGATGAAGACCATGAATCACATGGTTATGCTTCACTGATGGAATGGGTGAACCTGGAGTACCAGCAACAGGCACCTAAACGAAAAATATCTTCTCTACCGGTCAGGATATGCTGCATTCAATACCAGATGCGTAAAATTAATAGTTTTGATGAATTCGCCACACAGGTTGAATATTTTGTTGATGTAGCCTCTGAATATAAAAGCGACTTTGCTCTTTTTCCGGAACTTCTTACTACCCAGCTTTTAAGCTTTGAAGTGGAAAAACGCCCCGGACAAGCTGCGCGGGAGCTGGCCAAATATACGGATCAATATGTCGAATTTTTTACCGACATGGCCATCAGTTATAATGTTAATATTATTGCAGGTTCTCATTTCACTTTAGAAGAAGATAATGTCTTTAATGTTTCATATTTATTCCGGAGGGATGGTTCGGTTGATAAACAATACAAGATCCACGTAACACCAAGTGAAGCCCTCTGGTGGGGTGTTCAGCCGGGATCAATACCGAAGATATTTGACACTGACCGTGGCAAAATTGCGATCAATATTTGTTATGATGTAGAATTTCCCGAATTAGCCCGGTATGCCGTAGATCATGGTGCACAGATACTATTTGTTCCTTACTGTACAGATGAACGTCATGGTTTTACCCGGGTACGAATTTGTGCCCAGGCACGGGCTATTGAAAATCAACTCTATGTAGCCATGGCAGGAACAACCGGAAATATTCCTTCCGTTGAGAATATGGCCATTCAGTATGCCCAGTCTGCTATATTCACCCCTTCTGATTTCAACTTTGCCCGTGATGGAGTGGCTGCTGTTTCAGAAGAAAATGCTGAAATGGTAGTCATTGCCGATGTAGATCTGGAGGTGCTTCGAAGGGGCCGCCAATCAGGTACCGTCACACCGCTGAAGGACCGTAGAAAGGATTTATACACCATAAAGTTTGAAGAAAAAGGAGAGCATGATATGGTGTTACAAGAAATCAAGGAAGGCGCAGGGGATGTGACCAATGCAAATATAACAGGCTAAAGGGAAATTGCTGATTATACCTTATTAAATTAAGTTTGTATCCCTTTTAAAAATCTTTCAACCTGAATATCATTCAAGTCTATACCTCGTCCAAGGCATGTCTTATACCCGGAACAGTTTCCTGCCATTTTTATAAGACTTGCCTTGGACGAGGTACCTGTTTGGCCTTGCTGTTTTAATTTTAAAAAAAGAGTTTTAAAAGCACCTTGAATAAAATATTTCAGAAAAAAAGCGGACATATAACACAAATGTAAAATCTAAGAATATCCTAAAAAAATAAGGATATGCATTTTTCGAAATGTGCGAGTACCGTGGAATGCGCTTAGCTTTAGGCTAAGGTTTTATAGAGCTCACCTACGTTAGGTTCATCATCCACGAAATAACCTGCAGCCGATCCGGCAATATCGGCTTTGATGAAGGTAAGGCTTAGTGTTGAACAATCATCGGATTCACAAGCTGTTAATTTTGCTTTTAGCTGGCTTCCGAGGATATTGATCAGCTTCCCTTCGAATTGATTATCATCCCATAACAGTCGATCATTAGGATAAAGTTCGCCGGTATTATTGATAGTGATCATTAACCTTACTTCAGGATACTGGCTTAAATCCGAAGATATGGATACGGTTCTTTTTCGGCCATTGCTCAATCTTCTGCTGGCAAATGATACAATTTCATTGCATATCAAGCCCAGTAAAATAGCCTGGTTGATGTTTAGATAAAACTCAGCAACATCAATGCTAACCGCGGAATGATCAGGATTAAACAAATTTAACTCCTGATGCGCCAGCCTTTTGAGTAGCTTGAGGATGGGGATATTCTTTAGGTCATCCTGACTGAATATCAACTCATGAACCTTAGAAAAAACCCGGATCCTTTTTTGGGCTTCGAGAAAAGGAGCCAACTGGTTTTGATCTTTTATTTCATTGGCTTGCAGTTGTAAGAGGCTGAGTATAATAGCAATATTATTACGAACACGGTGATCTAATTCCTGTAATAAGACTTCATTATATTTACGCAATTCCACTTCATTGGTAACGTCATCTATCTGAATAAAGATACCTGAAATATGGCCATCATCATCAGCTAAAGGCTGAAAGTGATAGGTTTTGTATCGTTTGACTGTCTGATTATTTCTGGTATATATGTGAGGGACCTCCTTGCTCCAATATTCCCTACCTGAAGAGAAGGCTTCATTAAGTCTGTCTACCAGTCCTTTCTTCACATAGTGGGGGTTTACCTCTTTTGCCGGCTTGTTAAGTACATTTTCTGCGCCCAGAATTTTATAATAAGCCTTATTAACAAACCTATAAATGTGATCAGAACCTTCTACAATGCACATTGGGGAAACGGCATTATTCATTATAGATTTAAGGCTTTTGAGATTCATTGAGCGATAAGTGCCTGTTAGCCGGTTCAAAAAATTAAACCCTTTATTGTTTCGATTACTATTCAGGGTAATTCTGGTGTTCATCTGAATACAAGCAATAAAAGATCAATGTTAACTATTTTTAAGATCTGTTGTAGTATAAGGCTTTTCTAATAATATGTCAGGCAACTTTGTTCTATTCTGAAACCCCTATTCTGTATAACCTTAAGGGTTGTAATAGGTCACAGAATCCGTGCTAAAATAAATTAAGAATAAATTAATATTTTTTTACTATACTAATATCACAATATAATATCTAACAAGAGGCTCATGAAGGGAATAAATGCAAATTAAAAATAGCAATATCTTAAATCGCTTACTTTATATATATGTACTGTTCCTGTTTTCAGGAGTTGTGTCTTGTCAAAATATGAGAGGCTCTGCCGATGGTGCATTGACTCACCTGGAAGGTGTTGTTGAGGACTCTACCGGCATTTCATTATCGAATATATTCGTTGAGTGGAATGGCCAAAGAGCAGAAACAGATCAATATGGGCGGTTTTCATTTGAGTCTGTTCATACCGGACATGACAAAAACAACCTGATTGTTAAATTACACGGTCCTGAGGGTACGGGCCAGTATCGTATTAATTCTCGTGATCTGAAAGAATTGGCTGTATTTGAATATCCGGTGATCACAGAGATTATCTTATTGCATGATAATGATTTACACTTCAACTATAATCACCGGAATCAATTTGAATCCAGAGTTAAAGAAATTCGTGCTCAAAATGACAATGTCTGGCTAATGAATGCCGGTGACACTTTTGTAAGACATGCGGATCGCTGGGCAGTATCTGATACTGCCTATTACGCTGAAAACAGCCGCCTCATAATAGAGACGATGAATGAAGTAGGTTATGACGTTTCTTCACCCGGAAACCATGAAATGGATTATGTTGGGAATTTTACTGATGAGAGCCTAAGACTGGCTGAATTCCCATTTGTTAATGCCAATACTGACATTGCCACTATAAAACTACCACAACATAAACCATTTACGGTATTTGAAACAACTAACGGTTTATCAATAGCTATTCTGGGCCATTCTACGGGTAATTATAGTGAAAAGGGAGCCATATCACGTAACCCTGTTGAAACCACTCAACAATACCTGAACCTGGACCGCGAAAATGATTTATTTGTAGCCTTAACCCATATAGGATTAACACAGGATAAAGCTTTGGCTGAAGGTGTTCCTGAATTGGATGTAATCATCGGAGGCCATTCACACACTTTCCTCGAAGAAGCAATTTATGTAAACGGAGTGTTAATAGCCCATGCTGGAGGCCCTCCGGCCAGGCATCAGGTTGATCCTGAATGGCCCAAATATTTGGGTATCGTTAAACTAGTTTTAATGAATGGGGAGGTAATTGAGAAATCAGGCCGTGTGATTACGTTCGATTCATCAACCGAATAATTTTCCCGGCTTGATAACTCTTTTTTATGGAGGTTCAATCACTTGACTTCATATAATCTATCGCCAGATTAGACAGCATTTTAACACCAAGTTTCATACCACTTTCGTCGATATAAAAATCGGGAGTATGGTGTGGTGCGGCATTACCCGGTTCTGTTGTACTCGGTTTGCCCCCGATATGATACATTAATCCGGGGATCTCCTTTTGGTAATAAGAGAAATCTTCATACCCTGTCCGGGCATTCACCAGGTTTACATTTTCATTGCCGGCTGTTTCTTGTAAAGTAGGCAACATTTTCTCCATCAAATCAGGGTCATTATAGGTGACAGGAGGGCCCTCTTCAATAATTACTTCAACATGTGCACCAGCGCTTTCTGCAATTTTAGTTGCAGTGAGTCTGATTTTTTCATGCATGGATGTCCTCATCTCAGCATTAAGGGAACGCATTGTGCCACTCATAACAAGTTCTTCGGAAATGATATTTTCTCTGACGCCTCCGTTTATTTTGCCAACGGTGATAACGGCTGCATTTTTAGTTAAAGGAAGTTGACGGCTTACAATGGTCTGTAATCCCGTGATAATCTGAGAAGATATTACAATAGGGTCAATACCGGTCCATGGGGTTGAGCCATGGGTTTGTTTACCCGTAATTTTGATCCTGAAAATATCGGCACTGGCCATATAGCCTTCAGGTTTATAGTTGACCTTCCCGACTTCAACGCCTGAAGAGATATGCTGGCCAAATATTACGTCAACGTCAGGATTTTTTAATACGCCCTCTTTAACCATGAGCTCAGCCCCGCCTTCTTCACCCTGAGGCGCACCTTCTTCAGCAGGTTGAAAGATGAATTTAATGGTACCGTTAAGTTCATCACGCATTTCTGTAAGAATAGTTGCTACCCCCATAAGCATAGCAATATGGGTGTCATGGCCGCAGGCATGCATAACACCGACATCCTGGCCTTCATAGACTGTTTTTACTTTTGATGCAAAGGGTATGTCAACTCTTTCAACTACGGGAAGTGCATCCATATCTGCCCTTAAGCCTATTACCGGTCCAGGGTTTCCGGTTTCTAATATCCCAACTACTCCGGTATGGGCAATACCCGTTTGAACTTCAAGCCCTAGTTCTTCCAGGTAAGATGCAATCTTTTTTGAAGTCTCAAATTCCCGATTCGAAAGTTCCGGGAACTCATGAAAATGCCTGCGCCATTCAATGACCTGTGCTTCCAGATCTTCTGCCATAATTTCAACAGTATTTTTTAAATCATTTGTTTGAGCCATTACTGATGTTTGCATCAGTAATAAGATGGGGATGAGACTGAACAGGGAACGTTTATTGATTAAATACATGGTAACGTGGATTAGTTTTGGGTAAAAGGTAGAATACAAAATTCTGAAATTGTCATTGGGCTAAAGTCTCAAGTTTACGGTATGGGGACGAAGCACACCATCTGCCAAACCTGTACGGATTGGGTACCGGCCAGTTAACAGGCCAGCACGAGAGGGGGTACATACATTGGCACTTGAAAAAGCCTGGGTCAGCCTGACTCCTTCAGTCGCCATCCTGTCAATATTAGGAGTTTTGATCAACGTAGCTCCATTGGCTCCAATATCACCATAACCAAGATCATCCGTAAATACCAGGATAATATTTGGTGTATCTGTTGGATTTGACTGGGCTATCAATTGACTGGCATTGAGTTGTAGTAAAAAAAGGTAGAGAATATGAGGTAACAGAAAAATTTAATCATGTCGCAAGTGGCTTTTATAAAATCAGTAAACTGATAGAATATGTTTCATTTAGAGCTTATATGAAAATTATTTTTATAATAAGAACTAATAATAGCCCTGGTTGAGTGGATGGATCGTGCAGTTGGTTATGAGTAAACAGCTGCATTCCTAGTATAATTAAGTTGACGCTAAATTTTTGCGTTCCCATGTTCATGGTCCGAAAGCATGGAGGCCGGAGAAAGTTTAAGCAGGTATCTTATTGTTAGAGATAATATAAGAATTTATAAATTATACAATTATGCTTATATTATCTGATCCAAATTACTTGGATATCATCAACAACTTAAATAGGATAAACATGAAAAATCTTGCCGTTCTTGCTTTTTTAACCATTCTCTTAACAACCGGGTGTACTAATACCGGCGCATTTCTATCCAGTAATCAAACACTTGTCAACCTCAATGAAGGTAATTATTCATTAGCCGCAACCAATGTGAACGGTGAGTCGGAAGCGGCCTATATTTTTGGGCTAAGCTACTCAACGGGTTTTATGGCTAATACGCTTGCTTTAGCCCGGGTGGAAGGCAGCAGCAGCCTTTATGCTGATGCATTGGAAAATTTATGGGCTAACTATAATGAAGTGCATGGTGGCACAGCAAACAACAGTCTGGCATTGGCTAACGTGCGGTATGATTCAGACATTCTGAATTTATTCTTCTATACAAAAGTGAAGATAACGGTACGTGCTGATATTATTGAATTTAATTAGTTGTTAATCTGCAGAGAATAATAACTGTAGGGGTTTTATTTGCAAATTAAGGAAGAAATCCATTACAGTTATTAATGACGGATACCTTTATCTTTTTTAAAGTCCATCCTTTTCATTAGGATAAAGACTTCGAAGTCTTATATTATAGCAAATCCGTTATTGTTGTCCCATGTTAACAGAATTACAACTTAGTTGTTATAAAGAACTATTGGAAGGCCATCCAGTTGGCCATATCATTATTCACCTTGAAGATTTAAATGTTACCGGTTCATTTCGTCAAGTCTTTGTTAACCAGGCAGCATGTCAAGCAGCTAAGGTTGATTTAAAAAAAGGAAATAATCAGTTATGGAGTGAGGCATTTCCTGAGTTGGCTGTCTCAGAGATTGCGAAAAAACTGGCTCAGGTTGCTACTACTGGTAAATTACTGGAATTTGAGACGGTTTATGAAGATTCCTTATTCCCTGAAGCTTACTGGAAAGGATCAGCATGGTTAATAGGTGATAGATTAGTCTCAATCAGTTTTAAAACTTCTTCACCTAACCACACATCAGATCTAACTAATGATCAAAAATATGAGGCCAGTGAGCGTAAAGCTATTCAAAGCAAAAATGATCTGGATACGATCAATGAAGAGCTGTTAGCATTCACCTATTCCGTATCACACGACTTAAGAGCCCCATTACGAAGGCTGGATGGGTTCAGTCAGGAATTAATTAACAGTTACAGTGATAAACTGGATGATACCGGCCAGCATTATCTAAGGCGCATTCGGAAATCAGCACAGAATATGGGCCGCCTCATTGATGACCTGCTGAAGCTTTCTCGAATTTCCCGTCAGGATCTTGTTATTGAAAATGTAGATCTTGGAATTTTAAGCCATGAGATAATAAGTGAGTTAAGGGAGACCGATCCGGATCGGGTTGTAAATTTTTCAGCCCAGGGATCCCTTATCGCCAGGGCGGATTCGGGATTGGCCAGGATGGTGCTATTCAATCTGCTTACAAATGCCTGGAAGTTTTCCTTATATCAGAAATCAGCTCAAATAGAATTGGGATCTATCCATATAGATGACGTTCAGGTATTCTATATAAAAGATAATGGCTCAGGATTCAATATGGCCTACGTGGATAAATTATTCAATGCCTTTCAAAGGCTGCATAGTGCAAAAGATTACGAAGGTACAGGAATTGGGCTTGCTACTGTCAAGCGAATTATTAACAGACATCGTGGTAAGGTTTGGGCGGAAAGCAAGCCTGGTGAAGGTTCAACTTTCTATTTTACATTTAATGGGAACAACATCTATGACACAAACAGATATTAAGCCATCATATATTCTTCTGATTGAAGATAACCCTGATGACGCTGAATTAACCCAGCTGGCATTCCAACAAAACAACTTTGCCAATAAAATCATAAATTTAGAAGATGGGGAAGAATCATTAAATTTCTTTTTTGGTGAAAAACCTAATGGAGTTGAAATAAATGGTTATCCCGTCATCATTTTACTCGATCTGAAGTTGCCAAAGGTAGATGGACATGAAATACTAAGACAGCTAAAAAGTAATAAGGCTACAAAGCGCATTCCTGTCGTGATCCTGACCTCATCAAAAGAAGAAGAAGATATCATTAATGGTTATGATCTGGGTGCCAACAGTTACGTTAGGAAACCGGTTGATTACAAGGAATTTGTTAAGACCGTTAATAATCTTGGTGTCTACTGGCTCGCCATCAATCAACCAATCATACATAGCAAATAAACATGACAGAACGAAGAGTCTTGATTATTGAAGATGATCCGGATGATGCAGTGCTGATAAGGTTCGAGCTTAAAAAACTTCGTGAGATATTAGAAATTCAGGTTATCGCTTGACGAAAAAAATATCCTGCTAGCTGAAATTCATCATAGGGTGAAAAACATTCTTGCGGTTATTTCTGCTATGTTGCCACTTCAGGCTGAAGATGAAAATCATCCTGAAGTGGCTAGCAAATTATTAAGCAGCGTACCCGTATTAAATCCATTGCCAGTATCCATGAGCATTTGTATAAATCCAACACCTTCGCAGAGGTAAACTTTATTGAAAGCACACGACAACTGGTTAAAAGTATAACGGACACATATCAGGGTACCTCCACGATTCTGGATTTTAAAGGTAATCATGTAAAATTGAGCATAAATCAGGCCATCCCATGTTCCCTTATTATTAATGAGGTCATAACCAATATTTTAAAACATGCCTTCGCGGGAAAAACACTAGGAGCAATAAGCATTTCTCTCGAACAGGAGGGGAGCCTTCTATCTCTGGGAATTCGGGATAATGGAACAGCATATAATGGTAACCTTAAAGAACTACAAACCAAATCGTTGGGTCTTGAAATTATTAGAGAACTTGCCTCTCAACTAAAAGCAAATTATTTCTATACTACCACCTATGAGTTTAACTGCTTTATTCTGGAATTTGCAAAAGATGAGATAGTAACAGCTTGTTAAGTAATATATACAATTCATTAAGAGAAAAGATTTGGAAAGGAGTAACCTGCCTGAGTTTAGTGTTTTGAAACTATTGGGATCATAATCCGTACTAATTGTTAAACTATATTATTTAACGAGTACAATTATGAAACATATTATTTTACCAGCTATTCTGTTTGTCTGTTTCCTTCTGCCTATGGCATCCGTTGCCCAAAATACAGGAACCATTAGCGGACAAATCAAGGATGTGAGAACCAAAGAGACTCTGATCGGGGTGAATGTAATTGTGGATGGACTCACCCTGGGTGCTGCCACTGATTTGGAAGGAAATTTTACACTAAAAGATGTTCCTGTCGGAGCACAAACATTGGTTTTCCGTTATATCGGCTATCAGACTTTTCATTTGCCTGACCTTATTGTCAGGTCTGGAAGAAATCTGGTTGTTGATGCTGAACTGAGAGAGGCTATCATTAAAGGTGAGGAAGTAACCATATCAGCAGCCTTTTTCCAGAGATATGAGCAAAATCCTGTAAGCCACGTCGAATTTAATCCTGAGGAGATCAGAAGATCACCCGGTTCATCTCAGGAGTTAACACGAGTCTTATCGACGGTACCCGGTGTCAGCACTCAAGGGGACATGAGCCAGGATCTGCTTGTTCGCGGGGGCAGCCCTAGTGAAGTGGGTTTTATTATTGATAATATACCTATGCCGGGTGTTAATCATTTCCCCCTGCCGGGTGGCGGGTCATCAGGTCCTATCGGTATCGTGAACACAGAATTAATATCAGGGCTCGATTTTTATACGGGAGGTTTTTCCGCTGCCCATGGTGACCGCATGTCAGCCGCAGCTGATATTCGTTACAGGGAGGGAATGCGAACCGGTTTGAATGGTGAGATATCTGCTAATATGTCAGGTTTTGGAGTAGGAGCAGAGGGCGGATTTGCCAGCGGTCACGGAAGCTGGCTTATCAATGGACGCAGAAGTTATCTGGACCTCATCATGGGAGCGATTGATGCAGGCGGCTCACCAGCCTATGGGGATGTACAAGCTAAAGTTGTTTATGACCTGAGCCCCAGGCATCAGCTTACTTTTTTGAATATATATGGAAACAGTTCGATAGACATGGGCCGTAAAGAAGCCCTTGAGCACGATCAGGATATGTATTCAAAGGGTACCTGGGAGCAATATACGTCGGGATTAAACCTGCGAACTTCCTGGAATGGCGGCTACAATCAGACTTCGATTTCCTTTTCAAATAAGACGGATGATACAAGGATAGTAAAAATTGAAGACGAAACTCCTGAATTTGTATCCAACCTTAATAATCATTATCTCAATCTGCGAAGTATAAATTACCTGGTACTGGATCAGCGACAGCGTATTGAGTTTGGTATGGATGGCTCTATCGAAACGGGAGATTATTCCTATTTCCAGCGAGGCGGGAATAATTTATATGGTAACGAAGTTCCTGATTTCAGAAGAAATACGGATCTGAATGGACTTAAGGCCGGTTTATTTGCTACATATTCGCTTAGAATGACAAACCGGTTCACCACGACACCCGGGTTGAGAATGGATTACAGTGGATATAACGGGCAAGTGATGTTCAGCCCCCGGTTGGCTGTATCGTATCAGGTTAATGAAAAAGTTGAATTCACGGGATCTGGTGGTGTTTACCGTCAAACACTGCCACGGTATATGCTTTCAAGAAGTGAGCAAATTAGAAAACTCAGTAATCCCTATAGTATCCATATCATAGGGGGTGCAGGGTATACACTGATGCCGGATCTTAAATTCACAGTAGAGGTTTATACTAAAAACTACCAGCAGATGCCTGGGTTACCCCGGCAAAGCGAGTACAGTAACCCTGGATTCCTGATCGACAACGCTCAAAGCTATTACACAGAGCTCAGTGATGATGTAAAAGCCAGAGCTACTGGTATTGACCTGCTGTTGCAGAAAAAAATGGCCCGGGGTTTTTACGGTACCCTATCGGGATCCTGGTTTACCAGCCGATACGAAGATTCTTCAGGAAAATGGAGAAGCAGGGATTATGACAACCGCTGGATCTTCAATATACTGGGCGGATTTCGTCCGAACCGGAACTGGGAGTTTAGTGCGCGTTGGTCATATATTGGCAGCCGCCCTGTTACACCCATTGATCTAGTCGAGTCGGAACAGCATAAAACCACGATTTGGGATATAAGCCGTTTCAATGAAGACAACCTGGCACCCTATCACTCCTTGTTTCTGCGCACTGACCGCAGGTTTTATCTGAGTAACAGTAGTTTTACAGCCTACCTCGAAGTGTGGAATGCTTATAACAGAAGCAATGAGTATATAAAGTATTGGAATACTACGAATCAGGAAGTGGAAGCTATCAGTCAGTTTAGTTTTCTGCCCATCCTTGGGATCAAGTATGAATTCTGATATTTAACAACCAACGGAACGCCTGGGCAAATGACAACATAAACCCAGGCGTTTTAATATAGGGAACTAAGTTTTAGTGGTTAGGTTTCGCGCAGTTGATAATGCTTTGCTCAAAAGCATTTTATTGTTTATTCTGTTGGCAGTAGATAAATAACCCACTACCAAGGAACAACAAAGCTCTATCAGGAGATAATTCTGATCTATCATAACAGAAGCCCATTAACTGTTCACGGAATACATCTTTTTTATTCCTGATCAATAGCTATAAATAACCCTATTCAAACTTTGAAATGAGCCCATCTATTTATTTGCTGTTAGTTACGGTTATATCCGTTGTGTTGCTGCTAGCTCTGGTGATCAGATTCAAAATCCATGCTTTCATATCGTTACTTCTGGTTAGCGCTTTTGTTGGTATTGCTGCTGGAATGCCCTTTGATGAAGTCCTTATCAGTATACAGGAAGGTATGGGAGGAATTCTCGGTTTCATTGCAATTATCGTTGGGCTGGGTACAATTATTGGAAAACTGCTTGAAGTATCGGGTGGTGCTGAAGCATTAGCTCGTAATGCTATTAATATCTTTGGCACCGAGAGAACCACCTGGGGGCTCACGCTTACCGGTTTCATCATCTCCATCCCTGTATTCCTGGATGTTGGATTTATCATTTTAGTCCCCATAGTGTATGCGCTTTCCAAGAAAACAAATAAATCCACACTTCATTATGCCATACCCTTATTAGCCGGTTTAGCTGTAGCTCATGCCTTTATTCCACCTACCCCAGGGCCAACAGCCGTAGCTGAAATCATTGGCGCTCCCTTAGGCTGGGTGATTATATTTGGATTAATAACGGGAATCCCTGCTGCCATCATCGCAGGACCTGTATTTGGCAAGTATATTGGGAAAAGAATCCATACGGTACCGCCTGAATTCAGTGAATCAGCCATAATCCCTGATTCAACGGATAACAAATGGGATTTCTATATAATTTTACTGGTTATCCTGCTGCCGCTTCTGCTTATTGTTGCCGCAACGGTTTTCGATGTATTACAAGCCAATGAGTTTCTGCCAAAGGATGTGTTCTGGCTTAATCTTATACAGTTCATTGGCCACCCTTTTAGCGCATTAACGATAACAACTTTAATTGCGGGTTACTTTCTTGGCTACAAAAAAGGGTTTTCAGGAAAACAGGTACTTCAATTTTCAGACAAAGCTTTAGCGCCGGCTGGCCTTATTATACTAGTGACTGGCGCAGGAGGAGTATTCAAAGAAATATTAATAGACAGCGGTGTTGGGCAAGCATTGGCTGAGATAGTTATCGCTTATCAAATAGCTCCCATTTTCCTTGCCTATCTTCTTGCAGTGATTGTTCGGGTAACGCAAGGGTCAGCAACAATTGCAATGATAACCGCAGCCGGTATGGTTGCCCCATTAATAAGCGGAATTGGCCTTTCATCACCTGAAAAAGCATTAATCGTGATTGCCATTGCGGCAGGGTCAACCATACTTTCTCATGTAAACGACAGCGGTTTTTGGCTGGTCAATAAATATTTAGGTTTAACGGAGAAAGACACGCTAAAATCCTGGACCGTCATGGAAACGATTATCTCAATTGTCGGTTTTGGAATGGTTTTAATTCTCTATTACCTAATAGTTTAAAACTTGGTTTATTCCGGATGGTCTTCGACCTGACGAACAATATCCAGGGATAGGCGCACAATTTCACTTATTTTATGAAATTGCCTGTTTTCAATCATATCATTTGGAGTCATCCAAGACCCTCCCATTGCAATAATACCAGGAAATTTAAGATATTGATTTAAGTTCGTGAGATTAACTCCACCCATAGGAATGAAACCGACCTTGTCTTTTGGATAGGGTCCCGCCAGGCTTTTAAGGTACCCGGCTCCACCTAGATTATTTACCGGGAATAATTTTAACAGGCTACAGTCAAATTCCAGTGCACGCTCTATTTCTGAGGGAGTGGTAACTCCCGGAATGAATGGAAAACGATGATCACGAGCAGTTTTAACAATGGTTTCATTGAAACCGGGTGCCAAACCAAACATAGCTCCGGCATCCACCGCTTGTTTTAAAAGGTCAGGCGAGGTTATAGTTCCGGCACCAATCTTCATCTCCGGATATGTTTTTGTTATCCCACTAATTGCCGATGCCGCGGCATTTGTCCTGAATGTAACCTCCATGACATCGAGGCCTGACTCAAGGAAGGTTTCTGCTAATTGAAGAGCCAGTTTGGGGTCATGGATGGTTACAGCGGGTAAAAGCCTTTTACTAAAGTATTTTTGCCTCATAGTCATGGACCATTTAATCAACTTCGAATTCAGGAGAAAACCAAGGTAAGGAAGAATACTATGTTTTATTATGAGAATCTTAATTGGATTTATTATTTGAACCTCGTAGTGCCTGTCGCAGCATGGATATAAAACGAGGGATTATGACACTGAATACTTCACTCGAATTTTATATTCCATAGAATACCAATGTTTTAGCCTTTCGGCCTAAAGTTAGAGTTTCTTAATGCAGGTAGGGTAGCTAGTCATCTGAGTTGTAAACTAGGTTAACTGTCTTCAAAACATGAAGATTTAATAAAGTTTATTTATCTGCATTACGATTCGGTAAATACGAACACAAAAACTATTACTCATGATTACAAGAAACGACTTTCGAAACAACACATTCATAATGGCAATAATTGGAGCTTTTGTCTTATTTGGAGCCGGATGTGATTCCGGCGTTGATGCCACATCCAATGAAGACAGCGTTACTGTGTCAGGCCAGGTAAGTGAAGATGAAAACGATACTCAAAATAAAACCTACGGAAAAATGGGAGAGCCATCAGCAGAAACTCTAACTTCGGTTGAGGGAGCTGTAGTGACTGCCGTCGCTGTGCATGCGGACGGGTCAGTTTCAGAACTGAATGGAGAAACAACGACCAATGCTAATGGCGAATTTACATTGGTGGCTGAAGGTGAAGGTGCTGCCGATTACATCCGTGTTTTTGCCAGGGGTGATGGTGATTTTGAAGCAAGTTCCATTGTACAGGTAGATGGACAGAACTCGGTCGATTCGCGTCCGCTCACGGCCGAGTCTCATGCAAGAGCAAGGGTCTATCTGGAAGCAAAAGCGAGGGATGGATATGATAGCCACTATGAAGGCGTAACAGCAGCGGATGTAGCTGTATTTACCAATGATGCTGTGGCCGCTGAAATCAATGCCGGTGTTCAAAGCGCTGCCGATGTGGGTACCGCTATTGCAAGCGCAGTCAAAGCTCAGGTTGAATTCAATGCTAAAGCTAGTGCCGAAGTTGCTATGAGCGCTATATTTGAAGCAAGAGCTGAAGCTTTTGCACAGTTTCATTCCGACCTTGCTTCTTCTTCCAGCGCAGAGGCTCGCGCTAACGCTTATACGAAACTGGAAGGCTCTTATATCAACGTATTTACCGATAATGGCACTGATGTTGAGACCCAGGCTAAATTCCATCAAACATCGGCTTCTATCCTGGTTGAGGCGAGCAGCAATACTAATGGTAAGGCTGAACTTGGACTCCGAAAACAGGCGGAACTGATATTATCCAAAGCCACGGCACTTTCGATTGAGGCTATGTTTCAAGCAGAAGGGGCTTCGTCATCTACTATAGATGCGCTTATTGAGGCAAGAACGGTGGCAGTTAGCGAGATTAGAGAAGCTTCATCCATTGAGGCTATTGTGAACGCTAAGGCAGATTACAAAGCAAAAGTAGATGCCGAAACCGAGTCTCATTTCGGTATAAGCAGCTCGGCCAGAGCTTCCGCGGAAGCCGAGATTGAATCATCGGTAGACGTGCTTCAAAACGTCATAGCCAGCCTCTCCATATTTGGCAATGTGGCCGAAGCTACGGCAGAGGCTTATAATAGCTTTTATTTGGATGCTCAGCTAAATGCTAAAACTTCTTTTGAGGCGAATGGCATGGCAGAGGCCGAAGCTGAAGCAGCCGCAAATATCACGGTAATGACGAGTGTGATGACATCGTAAAATGGTGTTCATAAACGAAGCATAGGATTTAAGTAATCCCAAAAGAACCTAAAACCCCGCTGTTTAAGCATAATGGCGGGTTTTTTTTAATATATGATGGGGCATAGCTTAGTCGGTATATAACATTAATAAATATATATTTTTAATTATTAATTAAAGGCTATATATTAAAAAGGACAACTTATAAAAACCGATAGAGATTCTTAAGAGGAGTTCAATAATTCTTATTTCAGTTATAATACCTACTTATAATCGATCACTTCTACTAAAAGAAGCTATAGACTCTGTCTTGAATCAAACCTATCAAAGTTTAGAAGTCCTAATAATCGATGATTACTCCGATGACAATACTGAAAAGGTAGTTAAGAGTTATAAAGATGCCAGGGTTAAGTACTTCCTGAATAAGCGATCAAAAGGAGCACAGGGAGCAAGAAATACAGGGTTGAGTATTGCAAAAGGAGAGTGGGTGGCCCTTTTGGATTCTGATGACATATGGCTGCCAACCAAATTAGAAAAACAGGTTAAGTATTTAAAAAATGCTGTTAAGGCTGTTGGCTTAGCAACGGGAAAAGCGGATTATGATTTTGAAAGTAATAAAATATTAAAATCCGAAATACCTCATAAAACAAAATACACAACAGAAGATTTGATATATAAGAACTATTTGGGCGGTTTTTCCACTTTTATATTTAAAAAAGAGAAGGCTTTAGAAATTGGCGGTTTTGACGAAAGATTTTCAGCTTTACAGGATAGAGATTTTTATGTTTCTCTATCTATCAAAGGTGAGCTGCATAACTTAAAAGAGGTGTTAGCTTATATTAGAATAAAGAACCGTGATAGAATCACCTTAAACTTTAATTATAAATTATCAGGGTCTGAAAATTTCTATCAAAAACATAATAAATTGATTAAAAATAATTTGCATGCCGAAAACAGGCTTGTTTTAAGAATGTTGATATATGGATGGGAAAAAAATAGGCTTAAAAGCCTGCGGCATTTTCATTGGTTAATTATTAGCCTTTTTATTAATCCATCCTATGCGAGACGGACTCTTTCCTATATTCTGAGAGCTGGAGGAGTCAATAGTACGTAACATTTTAGGTCCAAATGCATTTGATGATCGGCTATAATTTATTCCAGGCTACATCAATTACCTAAACTGTCGAATGATCGCCAGTCCTTTTCTTACAATTTTCAATCCTATTGGCGGCAACATGCGGACCAGCTGTGACTGTACAGGCCAAAGCAGTTTATCCAATATACCTCTTGCATGTCCCTCAGTCCTTGCACCGTGGAATTCAAAAACCAGATAGACGGCGTTCACTTCACCCACGTTCCGTATTCCATGAGGCTCTCCTGCCGCATAAAATACGACACTGTTGGGGCCAACGCTTCGGCCAATCGTTTCAACGGTACCACTAAGAACGAGTAGAGCAACATCATAGGGATCACTATGCGGTTCATATCCGCCATTAGGCAATAGGGTACTCATGTGGGCTCGAAATTTATGCAGGTATTTCGTGGGTCCTTCAAACAATTTATTTACCTTCCAGTCCGACACATGTTCCTTTGTACCATTCCGTCGTGGGTCCGGTATACCATGAGTCCCATGGGGAAGGGATGTATTTTCTGTATGTTGTACCAAACTCCGCCACTTGAACATCAGGTAGGTAATCGATGAGTCGGAATCATTTTTAATGGTGTGGACATGGCCGTCCGGGTAGTAGACGAATGTTCCGCGTTGTAGTATTTCTCTGGTTTGTGACTCACCCTGTCCTGCCATAATGGCCGCTTCACCGTCAAGAACTACTAAAACCTCTTCCTCTCTATGACTGTGAGGGGGATGGGGCCTCTTTCCGGGGCTTAATACGGATGCATGACAAGCCATCCAATCCATAGACCAGGTGCTTCCCGCGTAGATCGGGTGAGTCTGCCAGCCTGTCTCCGGGTTATCAGCCAGAGGCAGCTCCAATTGGTGTATCCAGCTTGAAGAAGCAGGCGGTTCAACTATGTTATTAACGAAACCGGTATCACTACCTCGAACCATTATACACGGAGGAAGTGGCGTTTCATGGAAGCGAAAAGGCCAATCAAGATGATTAAAATCGGGGATTCTAATCGGGCGGTCAGGTGTTGCATATTGAAGTAGCAAAGCCACCCTCGTTCCCATTAAGTTAATATTGTCGGTACCATGCCAGGTATTACCATCAAAGAACAAAGCATCACCGTTTTTCATAGAGCACGCCACCAATTTACAGCGTGAATCCAGCTCCTTCGCCCAGCTTAATACCTGATTTGGTGTGATAGCATTTCTGTTCAGAGCTTCCTTTTGTCTCAACTCCTGGATCGAGACCCCGAGGCTGTGTGAATGGCTAATAACCTGTAAGGATGAGTTTTTGTTTACGTAATCCAGTCCGACCCATACCGAAACTGTACGCCCTATGCCACCCGTCGTCTCAATATCCGAATGCCAGGGGTGCACCTTTCCAGGCTTTCTTACCACTAAACTTGATCCCCAAAGCATAATATCATCACCCAGTATGGCGGCTACAACATCAAGTATTTCAGGTTTGGATGCTATGGAATAATACTCTGGGAATGAGGCAGCGTAACTTTTATCCCACCCCTTCAGGTTGGATTTAGGAAGCCTGCGCGCCGCAACCACAGCATCTTTACCGGACATGACCGGCAAAGGGCCAATAAAGCCGTCATCCTCGAATTGTTTTTTGAAAGTTCTAGTTTGTTGGCTGTTAAGCGTCTCCGTGGCTTCCATATTCCAAATAATCATATTGAGTAATTTAGATACATTATATTATCTTTATTGCTTAATAACAAATTATTTGCATAATCTTATTTAACAACGCTACGGCCGGAAAGCATGAGATGAGCTTTGACGCTTCAAATTTAAGCAGTGGTAAATACATCTATCGTCTTCAAACGAGTGGATATGTTCAAAGCAAACAGTGGACGCTGGTTAAATAAGAGTGGGAGGATGCTTTTTCCATACTTGTTGGTTGTAGAATCTCGATAAGCAAGAGATGAAATATTAAAGCCGTGTTTATTTTGTATAATAATAATTTTTGTAACATCCTTGTAACGAAAGCGGAATATGGGAATAGAATCGTTTAAAATGGGATAAACAACAAACCCCTGCAAGTTTATATTGATATTACTTGCAAGGGTTTATGTGGTACCGCCGACCGGACTCGAACCGGTACGAGGTTTAAGCCTCATTGGATTTTAAGTCCAACGTGTCTACCATTCCACCACGGCGGCAAAAGCTTGTATTCTTTTGCTATTCAAGTACTTGGATCTTTATAAAAACATGTCAAAATGGCAGCATATCGTACTTTTTGCCCCTTGAACACAAGGTTTTTGTGTTCATTCTTGTGTCCAAAACCTGCTCATATAAAGTCCAAAATAATAATATAAAGAACGCTTATGTTCTAGCTCTTAAATATAAGGCTTAATGAAGTACTTTAACAAAGTAAAGATTAAATTATGGGAGCGAAGAAGAATCATCGTGAAGATAGAAGTCGTACGATGGCGCCACTGTTCTAAAGCAGCCATTAACCAAAAGAACCGGTAAGTTTCCTCAGCGCTTTTCTGAAGATGAAATGTAGTTTGAGCTGCAAAAATCATTATCGCAACTATTTTTAAAGGCTATACTTACTATGGATAAAAATATATCTGCCGGTAATCTTGGATAAGCAAATTTTTCCTTATCCAAAATTATCCTGCACTTTTTCCTGAGTTTAGTTACGAACAATTACAACGACCGTAACAATAATTAAACTCTGGAACAATGATTAAACATTACCTCACCTCAAGCGAAGCCGCACAATACATCGAAGACACCATCAGTCAGCCGGTTTCCTATTATGACCTGGACAACCTGATCCGTGCTGAAGCCATTACGCCACCTGATTTGATAGCGGGTCGCAGGCTATGGTCTCTTAATCATCTCAAAGAAGCGTGTAAGGCTATGCGTGTGCGCAGAGCCAAACGCCCCGTATTGGCCGAGAAAAGAATAAGGCGGGGTAACATGTGGGATTAGATCAGATCGCGCCTTAGATAGCATTACCATCAAGCAGGTGGTAATGCTATTGAGGATAGGTATACGACACAGGTAAATGAAGTAGACTTAGGCATTGTGTCTTGGTCGGTCCATTATAAAGGAAACCGGGTAGAAAACATGAATACCTCAGGGAAAGGGTATGCTTCCTCTATCTCACAGGGTAAACGTTTTTGCACCATGGTTATGCACCGACATAAAAAAGAACACTAATGCAAAAAGCGATCGGACAGAAAATTAATGTGATTGTTGAATATCTCGTAACTAAAAACGAAAGAATTGATCAACGGATAGTCCCGATTTCCTTTTTGCTTAAGGATGGTCGCAAGCTTAATGTGAAAGAAATCATCCACAGCTATTCGGAGTTTGTGGGGGACTCTACACAAGTTTTCCTTACAGTGCTAACCAACAGTGGTAATTTCTTCCAGATCATGTTTGATCAGAGATCAATACGGTGGACTCTTGTTCTAGGGTTGGATTCGGAAGGGATGGAGCTGGGTTAACCTGTATTTCAGTTAATGAGCTTCATCTATGAAACAGTAGTTTTAGGACATGAAGCTTTTTACCGGCCTCGCCTTACTCATACCCACAATAACACATTCGCACAATGCCACATTTACACATAAACACAAACCCACTGTCTCGTCCTAAAAAAAGTTTACAGGTTATTTGGTTAATCCTAACCTGAGTTTACATTATCAGGTTAGTCCTGTGGTTGGTTTACAATGGTACGATTTTTCGAGTAATAAGTCCTCCATAATTTTTTGGTTTCTTGGTTGTTTTCATGCATCTGGTTTGGTCTCATATTTCCAATGCTCATATGAGGCCGCTCTTCGTTGTATAGCTGAACGACCTGCTCCAGGAGCTCTTTAGCTTCGGATAGGTTATAGACGGTATAACATTCCAGGTATTCTCCTTTCAAGATGCCATTAACCCGTTCAGCGATCGCATTCTCGCGCGGATCTCCATTTTCGGTCATGCTAATCGCAATGCCGTAATCCTGTAATAGGTTTACATAGCCTCCGCTGCAATATTGGATACCTCTGTCGGAATGATGGATCAACCCTTCAATAGGCTGACCCAAGCAGCTCAGAGCCATTTCAAGCGCCTGAATGGATTCAATGGCTTCAAGAGTCTCAGCCACTTGGTAACCCACGATTTTATGGGAATAGGCATCCGTGATAAAGCTGATGTACAGGTTTCCTGTTTCTATTTTCCAATAGGTTATATCGCTGACCCACAGCTGGTTTGATCTAATCGGTATTAAATCTCTTATCCGGTTTGGGTATTTTCGAAGTCAATGGAAGGAATTGGTTGTATGCACCCTTCGTTTTCTTCTGCGGACCAGCAGGCCATGGGCAGCCAACAGGTCAAACAAAGCATCCCGACCCATTTTGATCTGATGTTCCAGCATAAAGGGCTCTATGAGTTCATATAGTTTTCTGCCTCCCATCCTGCTATGCCTTTGCCTAATTCGCCTCACCTCGCTAACCATCAATTCTTGTTCAAACGAGATTTCCTCAGCCTGCCAGTAATGTTGATAATAAGCTTGTCTGGTAATACCAAATAATAGACACAACCTGCCCAGAGCCAGTCGATTGTGCCTTTCCTTCAAGGTGCTGATTACTTGGTATCGTGCTTTTTTCGAATGGGGATGTTAAGCTCATTTTCGGCTATTTTAATCATAAGCTCATAGCCTTCGGCTTTTATTCGTGACATTTCGAGCTGCTTTTCCAGCTCTTTGATCTTGCTTTGCAGTTCTTCGGGGGTTTTATAGGGTTCTTTTTTATCCAATGCTGAGCTAGTTGGTTGTTGGTCATAAAAAAAGCTTTTTCTTCTTTCCGTTTTCTTCTCAGGAATATACCCTAATTTACGCATCCAACGAAGTAGCCGGCCACGCTCCATTCGCTGACCGGTATACTTTTCCCAAATTTCTGACTTCGAAAGGTCACCTGTTTGATACTCCTTAATAATGGCTTCCCGTTCCTCCCAGCTGAAATAGGCCTCTGATCTGATCCCTTTTTTTAAATTCATTTTAGTTTACATTGTGTAAATCTATTTCAGGACAAGACACAAACCCACAGCTGTTTGGATTTGAATGGATGGTTGAATTTAAAGCCTTAAAAGAGGTTCATGTAATGGTGGTATAATAAGTGGTACAAATGTAGTATAATCGTATATATGGTCCAAATCGGTCACTGGTTCCAAAAAAATCATAAAGCTTTATTACCTTTACCGTTACCAACGCAAAAAGTAAGTAATAATATTATCATCCAATTTAAGAAGAATACACGTTTATGGGTAGCCTCGAACATGCCATCACTATTGCAACAAAAGCTCATGCAGGCCAGATCGACAAAGCCGGAGCGCCATACATCTTGCAACCTTTGCGTGTTATGTTGATTTTTACGCAGCGGGATGAACAAATCACAGCCGTTCTCCATGATGTAGTGGAAGACTCCGATTGGACCCTGGATGGCCTGCGAAAGGAAGGTTTCTCCGAACAGGTCATAGTCGCTGTAGATGCCCTGACCCGCCAACCAATAGAAAGTTATGAAGATTTTCTGGAACGAGCTTCTGATAACGCCATAGCCAAAAAGGTGAAGCTTGCTGATTTTCCAAAACAACACCAGGCTGGCCTGAATCGGTTGGAAAAGACAATATTTTGGCTTTAGGACAGGCTGGTGCAAGTTCAATCACAGGAATGCAGAGAAAAGACCGGAACACCTAACAATGCGAATCAAACGGACAGGTTAACGGATTATAGAAGATTACGTTAAAACCCACCCAGGTTCTGTCGAATTGCCTTACTTGGTTTTAGATTAGATTTTACTAACTTCTTAAACCCTTTGGTTCCGTCATGCCGGAAGTTAATTGGCAGTAAATGACAAAATACTAACTACCCCTGCTCATAAATTAATTGGAATAAGGTAAAAATATACCCCGTGGCTAAAACAACGAAGAACAAAAAAACGAAAACAATAGAAGAAACTCTTTGGGATTCAGCAAACAAGTTGAGAGGTTCGGTAGAATCTGCTGAATACAAGCATGTTGTATTAGGACTGATTTTCTTGAAATTCTCTAGTGATAAATTTGAGGAACGCAAGAAAGAACTCATTGATGAAGGGAAGGAAAAGTACCTGGAGATAAAAGAGTTCTACAACATGAAAAATGTATTTTTTCTCTCGGAAGAATCTCGATGGTCGTTCATCATCAAAAACGCCAAACAAGCAGACATTGCCTTAAAAATTGACACGGCTTTGCATACGGTGGAGAAGAACAATCCGGCACTGAAAGGTGCTTTGCCGGATAACTACTTTTCAAGACTAAACCTTGAAGTAAGCAAGCTTTCGGCCTTGCTTGATACGATTAACAATATTAATACGCTACACGACAAGGAGCGCGATATTGTTGGCAGGGTTTACGAATACTTCTTAAAGAAATTCGCTATTGCAGAAGGAAAAGGGAAAGGAGAATTCTACACACCAAAAACCATTGTAAACCTGATAGCCGAAATGCTTGAACCTTATAAAGGTGTAATTTATGATCCGGCTTGTGGTTCAGGAGGGATGTTTGTGCAATCGGTCA
This sequence comes from Balneolales bacterium, assembly GCA_040905745.1. Classification (GTDB taxonomy): domain Bacteria; phylum Bacteroidota; class Rhodothermia; order Balneolales; family Natronogracilivirgulaceae; genus JBBDMU01. The sequence continues at coordinate 4,705 of JBBDQY010000044.1, read as the reverse complement.
AATTTATTGAAAGCCATCATGGCAGCAAAAAAGAAGTTTCCATTTACGGACAGGAATACACGGCCACCACCTATAAACTGGCTAAAATGAATTTGGCCATTAGAGGTATTTCTGCCAATCTGGGAGATATAGCAGCCAATACTTTCTCTAAAGACCAGCATCCTGATTTGAAAGCTGACTTCATCATGGCTAATCCGCCCTTTAACCAAAAAGACTGGCGGGCAAGTGATGAACTCATGGATGACCCACGTTGGAGTGGCTATGATGTGCCCCCGGTGAGCAATGCCAATTACGGATGGATTCTGAACATGGTTTCCAAACTTTCAACAAATGGAGTGGCAGGTTTTATCCTTGCGAATGGTGCATTGTCCGGAGGTGGCGAAGAGTACAAAATCCGCAGAAAATTGATTGAAAATCGATTGGTGGAAGCCATTGTGATTATTCCAAGAAACACATTTTATACTACGGACATCAGTGTTACACTCTGGATTCTAAACAACAACAAAAAGGACCGTGAAGTAGAAATCAATGGCAAGCTGAAAAAGTACCGGGATCGTGAAGATGAAATCCTGTTCATAGATTTGAGGAGATGGGGTTCGGAGTATGACAAAAAATTTATTGAACTCACGGCTAAAGACATTGAAAAAGTGACGCTGAATTACCACAACTGGCAGCAAACCGATTACAATACCACTTACAAGAATGTACCGGAATACTGCTACTCCGCCAGTTTTGAAGAAGTGAAAACCAATGACTTTTCATTGGTGCCCAGCAAATACATTAAGTTTGTAGACTGGGACAGCAACATTGACTTTGATACGGAAATGAAACGCATACAGCAGGAATTCAAAACCCTGCTTGCCGAGGAAGAAGATTCGCAAAACCAGCTAAAAGAAGCGTTTAAAGGATTGGGCTATGAGATATAAACGGTTGGGCGATTATATACAATTGGTAGATAACCGGAATACAGATAATCAAGTTGACCGTTTATTGGGGATTAATATTACCAAGAATTTTATGCCTTCCGTAGCTAACGTTTCAGGAACGGATATATCCAATTACAAAATTATTGAAAAAGGACAGTTTGCATACAGTGCCATGCAAGTCGGACGGGATGAAACTGTTCGTGTAGCATTATTTACTGACGAAGAGTCTGCGATTATTTCCCCCGCATACTTGGTTTTTCAGGTCAAAGATGAAAATGAAGTGTTTTCTGAGTACTTGATGATGTGGTTTCAACGTCCTGAATCAGACAGATATGGATGGTTCATCAGCGATAGCAGCGTTCGGGCAAGTTTGGATTGGGAGCGTTTCTGTGAAATTGAAATTCCCATCCCGGACATTGATGAACAAAAAAAGTATGTTGGCATCTATAAAGGCTTGCTCAACAACCAAAAAGTCTATGAAAAAAGCCTGGATGATTTGCAGTTGATATGTAATACATTCATGGACAACCTGACGAGTTTTAAGGAGCAAAAGCCAATTGGAGAGCTTGTCGAGCTTGTTGATAACCGGAATACCGATAACCGAGTGAGTAACTTAAAAGGCATTAATGTGAACAAAACGTTTATGCCTTCAAAAGCAAATGTCACCAACACAGACATGACGAAATATAAGGCTATTAGACAAGGTCAGTTTGTTTACAGTGCCATGCAAGTTGGAAGGGACGAAACTGTTCGTGTAGCTATTTACTCATATGACGAACCTGCAATTGTTTCTCCGGCATATTTAGTTTTTCAAGTTAAGGATGATGCCAGCATCTTGTCCGAATTTTTAATGCTTTGGTTCTATAGACCAGAATTCAATAGATATGGATGGTTCATCAGCGATAGCAGTGTTCGTGCAAGCCTGGAATGGGAAAGGTTCTGTGAGATAAAGGTGCCTGTCCCAGGTGTAGAGGTCCAAAAGGCCATTTTAACCATTTACCACACCTTACAAGCTCGCAAACGCATCAATGAACAGTTGAAAGAAACCATGAAACCACTCTGCCCTATTTTGATGAAAGGGGTGATTGAGAATTATTCACAAGGGCTGAGCATGAATTTATCAAGTAATAACCTATAGCAGAAGATAACTGTCTATGTCAAACTCTTATAAATATCAACTAATTATTCTTGGTAATGCACATAGTTGGATGAAGGAAATTACCGAATTGTTCAAAAGTGCAGTTGAAGAGCTAGGAATGAAATCGGATTCCTTTCGTATCATACCTTCGTCTGACTTTTCGCAGTACCAAGGTAATCAACCTGCTTTTGTAGTTTATTTCGGAGATAAATCGGAAAATAACCAAGATATAGCGCAGGTTGAAAAACTAATTTCTGATGGAGCTATAATTCTCCCTGTATTTTTTGACTCATTCTCGGCTGAAATACCAAAAGTCCTAGAAAATCAGAATGGATTGAAGTTCGATGAGAGCCAAAAGTCAAAGATAGTTAACCTAGCATTGGAGTCATTTGGGAAGTTAAGAAACACCAGAAAGGTCTTTATTAGCTATAAGCGTAATGAGTCCACGTCGGTTGCTATTCAATTATACGAGGCACTTGAAAGAAATAATTTTGATGTGTTTTTAGACACACACTCTATTAAACAAGGTGAGCCTTTCCAGGAAGAATTATGGCATAGAATGACCGATTGTGATGTAATTGTGCTTTTAAATACTCCTGGATTTTTGGAAAGTAAATGGTGCAAAGATGAGATCGCTGAGGCAAATGTCAAGCAAATTGGTATTCTACAATTAATTTGGCCAAAGCATAAACTGGAATCAACTAATGAGGTTTGCTTTCCATATCAGCTCAATCAATCTGATTTTACAAATGGAATTTCATATGATTCTACTGGTTCAAGCTTACTTAACCAAGTTGTTGAAAAAGTCACAAAGAATGTTGAATCATTGCGAGCAAGAAATTTGGCTTCAAGGCAAGAGAGTATAATTACAGAATTTCTTAAAGCAGCACAAAAATTTGGTAAGAAAATGAGTATCCAGCCCGAAAGAATAATCACGGAAGAACTTGGCTCAAACAAGAGGAGGCTTTTCATTCCAAGTGTCGGAATTCCGCAATCTATCGACTGCAATCAGTCAGAAGAAATTAAAAAGGAGATTCAAGATTTTCATATAGAGAATATTTATCTAATTTATGATGATTTAAGAATAAGAGGTAAGTGGCTCAATCACTTGGATTGGCTTAATAAGTATTTAGAAGTAAGAACAATTAAAAAACAAGAATTTGAACAATGGCTACAAGCGAACTAAATGATATATTTCTTTCAGCAAGTATCCCGCTTCCTGAAAGAGATCAAGTTTATTTTAAGACAGCGGATGTAATCGCCATAAGAGATGCGGTGACTGCATTGGCAAGTACAGTCTTGCCGACTTTCAGGTTAATCTGGGGAGGTCATCCATCAATAACCCCAATTATTAACTACGTTATTGAAAGATCTCAGTTAAAAGTTCGCGATCATGTAATTATCTATCAGTCAAAATTTTTCGAGAACCAGTTTCCTGAGGACAACAATAAGTTCGAGAATGTCTTTCAAATTGCGAGCTCAGGGGATAAGCAAAGTAGCCTTCTGGAAATGCGCAAGATCATGCTTCTATCTCACAACTTCTATGCGGGTATCTTTATCGGAGGCATGGAGGGCGTTGAGGATGAGTATAAACTTTTTCGGAAATATCATTCAAAGGCTAAACTACTTCCATTGGCAAGCACGGGTGCTGCGGCAAATCGAATCTATTTCTTCATAAACTCACATGAAGAGCGATTCTTAAAAGATTATGCTTATTCATCTTTGTTTAAAGACTATTTACTATAACTATGGCACGAAACATATTCATATCATACAAATATGGTGACACTTTGGTCGCAGATCTAAACAAAAATGAAATTAAGATCAATGGAGGGCGCTTTCAATATGTTAAGCGATCAACAAGAGCGCGAGACTATGTTGATGAGCTTCAGAAACAACTTAAAAGTAATGATCATATTAACCTAGGCGAAAAAGATGGTGAAAGCTTAGAGGAGTTTGTAGATGAAACGATTCGTACGCAGCTTAAAGATAAAATACGCCAAAGTAGTATTACTCTTGTGTTAATCTCAAAGGGAATGAAAGATGAAAATAAGCTTGAGAAGGATCAATGGGTTCCATGGGAGGTTTCATATTCATTAAGGACGACAACTGTTCAAAATCGGAAAAGCCATAAAAATGCGGTACTGGGTATTGTTTTACCAGATGAGACCTGTACATATAACTGGTACTATACTGAAAATTTAGAGTGTAACTCTGTTACTCATTTAACTGGTCAGTTATTCAGTATTTTGAATAAAAATATGTTCAATATCAAGGAAAAGAGCCTAAGGGAATGCAATGGATCACAAATTCATGAAGGTGAGCCTTCTTACATAAAGGCGGTAAAGTGGAGTGAGTTTGTAAAATCGACAGAATACTACATCGAAAAGGCCATTAAAATAAGAGAAAAGGCAGAAGGCTACGAAGTGGTGATAAAATTAGAATGATACTTACAGCCCCTGTTTATCGAACTCTAAATGAAATTCACCAAATAAATATTAGAGCATGCCCGAAACCAATCGCATAGAATATAAACAGCAACTCACCGGTGATCTGGAAAAGGAAGTGATTGCCTTTCTTAATTATCGGGAGGGCGGTTTGTTATATATTGGCGTGGATGCAACGGGTAATGCGGTGGGCG
>JBBDQY010000043.1:0-1140 GCA_040905745.1 Balneolales bacterium | reverse complement strand
ATTGTTGGATCTTCGTTGTCTGTTACAGTCACAGTAATTGAGCAAGTCGTTTGCCCTCCATTTATAGTTGTGATTGTATAAACAACATTTGTATTTCCTACCGGGTAAAAATCACTTGCATCTGAAGTGTTGTTATAATCATTGGTGATGTTATCAATTCCAGCTCCATCTCCCACAGCGGGGCCGGGCAATGTTACTTGCGCACCACACAAACCAGCATCATTGGTTTGATTAGCATCAGAAGGACATGTAATTACATAAACATAAACCGTAGCCTGATCACAATTAGCAGGATTGGCATCTTCACAAATTTCATAGGTTAATTGATAAGTACCTGCTGGGGTATTTGAAGCTACATCAACAGTTCCATCAGGATTAAGGGTAAGGTTTCCACTTGGATCGGGTGTTAACTCTGTTAAATTTACATCGGCAGGATTTAACAACTGTCCACCCAAACTGTCATTGTCAAATACATTCAATACAGCAGTTGCTCCATTTAATCCATTAACAGGGCCAGCAGTATCATTCACTGCTACGATATCAAGAGGTTCATTATATATTACAGCAGTATCCTCATCTTCATATGGATTGCCATTATAGATAGTAAAAACAGAAGCAATATTCTGGATTGAATCCAGATTCAAATCGCCTGAAGTAATAAAATAACTTTCTATTATTGTTGCACTGTTACCCACAGTAATTGTACTAATGGTGGAATCTAAACCTGTTAAAGGGTCAGTTACTTCAATATCGAACAGATCAACATTACCGGTATTGCTTACAACAATGGTATAGGTAATTTCCTCGTTGGCATGACTATAAGTAAAAGGATCAACAGATTTGCTGATACTTACACTTGGATCGGGACAGAATAAATTTCCCAAATCTACTTCCAAGATAGCAGAGGCTGTTGTTCCTTCAGCATCAGTAATAGTGAGTACTGCATCATATACATTTGTAGTAGAATTATAGGTATGACATGGATTAGCCGCAGTAGATGACCCCCCGTCACCAAAATCCCATGAATATGTATATGGCGGGGTTCCTCCAGATGTGAGTTCCTGAAAACATACTTCAGTAGTAGAAGAGGTAAACTCACCACAAGAGTAAGTGAAATTTGGTATCAAAACTGAAACCGGG
>JBBDQY010000042.1:0-39230 GCA_040905745.1 Balneolales bacterium | reverse complement strand
GGTCATCGAACATGCTTCTTTCGATTTCTAATGTAATCCTCAAAGATATAACCACCTAAAGAATCAAGAGCAGCAAAATAGGCTCTGCCATGATTGGCCTCGGTTAACTCTCTGACGAAATTTTGTAAATATGGATCTTGAGCTATCATAAATGTGGTAATACTGATCTTATCACGTCTGCACTTCACACCTTCATCTAATACGCGGTTAATGATTTTCCGATCCAGTCCAAAACTATTCTTGTAAAGCTTTCCATTTTGATACATCGCCGAGGGTTTACCATCGGTAATCATAAATATTTGTTTATTGGCGTACTTTTTTCGATGAAGTTTGTGCCTGGCTAATTCCAGGCCAGCTTGAGTATTAGTATGAAACGGACCAACCTGAAGATAGGGTAAATCTTTTATTTCTACTGACCATGCATCGTTTCCAAAAGCAATAATATCAAGAGAATCTTTTGCATACTGGCTTAAAATTAGTTCAGACAGTGCCATGGCTACTTTTTTTGCAGGTGTGATTCTATCCTCACCATATAGGATCATTGAATGGCTTAAATCAATCATCAGCACCGTAGCATTTGATGTATAATGCTCCTTTTCATAGACCCGCAAGTCTTCTTCTTCCAAACTGAAACGGTCAAGATCACTATGCTTAAGTGCATTTGTAAGGGTCCCTACTCCATCAATATTTTGTATTTCATCACCGTATTGCCAATCTCTTGTTTCAGGGTCACGTTCCTGAGCTTTGCCGATATAATTTGTTTTATGCTTTCCCTCTAAACCTTGTTTCAAACCCCTGAAGATTTCTTCCAATGATCTTTTTCTAAGACCTCGTTCAGTTTTGGCAGTAATCAGAAACTGATCTTTCTGATCATCATATTTAACAAGATTTTTATTTTCAAGGTCTTGTATAAAATCACCAATGCTGTATCCTTGCATATCATCGGTGATTTTATAGTCCTTGTCTATTTCGGTCAGCCACTTTAATGCCTGCCCTGCATCACCACTACTGATTAGCAATAACTGCTGGAAAAGGTCAAAAAGCTTGTCGAACGCTTGTTTGCCGTTCTGTTGTTGTGAACGGTCATTCCATTCCTGATACTGAAAATGCATAAGAGAGTATTTTTAATTTTTCGTATAACGTTTTTAAAATAAAATCATTTCAGATAATCGCTTTATGTGAATTTTAAAACTAAATGCCTTGCTTATCAAATAATTTAGCATCAGCCTTCTCTAGTTCTTAACTTCCACGATGCTTGTTGATGATAATTACTATTATGAAAAAAAGCTTTGGGCCCAAAATTATCAACTTATTATGGGTTTGGATGAAGTTGGCAGAGGGTGCCTGGCAGGCCCTGTTGTTGCAGCTGGCGTAATATTAAGACCTAATAGTTTTATTGCAGATGTTACTGATAGTAAAGTGCTCACAAAAACCCGACGTGAAGAACTATCTGAAATAATAAAAAAAGAAGCGTTGTGCTGGACAGTCCAAAGCTGCAGTGTTTCAGAAATAGAAGAACAGAATATATATTGGGCATCGTTTTCAGCTATGCGTAAATGTGTTGAGAAGGCATCAGAGAAACCTGATTATTTGCTGATTGATGGTAACCGTTATCCTAATGAAATTATCCCCGTAACCTGCCTTGTGAAGGGCGATCTGCTATCAGCCAGTATAGGGGCTGCCTCCATAATAGCAAAGGTATACAGGGATAATTTGATGCTCAGGCTCCATAACGATTTCCCAGGCTATGGATGGAATACGAATGTTGGTTATGCCACCAAAAAACATTATGAGGGCCTGGGCGAATTTGGCCCCACTAAACATCACAGAAAAACATTTAGACTTGAGCCATTGAAGCTTTCTGTTGATGTATCTGTTACTAAATAATAGATTTTGTATCTCAGGCTAATTCTATTGAATTACTATGGATAGCGGACTCAAGGTTGAGGTGAAGTACATAAAGCGGCTATTCTTTTATACGTTATAAAATAACGTAAAGCTATACTCGATTTAGATTGGTAAATTACTATAGTCAGATTTGCGGTTATCATTCATATGAAGGAATGCTATGAAAACTATTACACAGCAGGTGTTCACTTTTGGCAAAGGAGAAGCTGACGGAGACCGTTCTATGAGAGACCTTTTAGGTGGGAAAGGTGCTAATTTAGCTGAAATGAGCTTGATTGGTTTACCGGTTCCACCGGGTTTTACCATATCCACAACAGCATGTCAGTATTATACCTCCCATAACGCAACATGGCCCGACTCATTGGAAAGCGAGATTCATGAAGGAGTCAGATTTCTTGAATCAACGATGAATACAGGTTTTGGTGATTCCCAAAACCCTCTTTTGGTTTCTATAAGGTCTGGGGCTGCTGTTTCAATGCCTGGCATGATGGACACCGTCTTGAACCTTGGGTTAAATGATGATACCGTTGAGGCTTTATCAGTAAAAACAGGGAACGAACGATTTGCTTACGATTGCTACCGTCGATTTATTGACATGTTTGGTGATGTTGTAATGAAAATACCTCACAGCAAATTTGAAGATGTACTGGAGGAGGTTAAACAAAAGCAAGGTCTCAATAATGATACCCAATTATCTGCTGATGATCTGAAAACTATAGTGGATCGTTTTAAAGCCGTGTATAGGCAGGAAACTGGGTATATGTTTCCTAATAATCCATATGAACAACTAGAGTTGGCTGTCAACGCAGTATTCGATTCCTGGGACAGTAAACGTGCCATAACATACCGTAGAATAAACCGAATAACAGGTGTTTTCGGTACAGCTGTAAATGTCCAGGCCATGGTCTATGGAAACATGGGTGATGATTGTGCCACCGGTGTTTGCTTTACAAGGAATCCGGCAAACGGTGAAAACAGGCTATATGGTGAGTTCCTGATTAATGCCCAGGGTGAAGACGTGGTTGCCGGTACCCGAACTCCCGATGATATATCTCATCTTAATGAATTGATGCCTCAAGCTTACGATGAATTACTGGTATTGGGTAGAAAGCTGGAAAAACATTACGGAAATATGCAGGATATTGAATTCACCATTCAAAATAATATTTTATATATACTGCAAACCCGAACGGGTAAACGTACCGGCCAGGCAGCTGTAAATATTGCCATCCAGATGGTAGATGAAGGTTTGATCACAAAAAGAGATGCCGTTCTAAAACTTGTGGAACCAAATCATCTGAATCAATTGCTTCATCCACAGATTGATAACCAGGAGATTACGAAAGAAGAAATCATCGGTACCGGTTTGCCGGCTTCACCGGGTGCTGCTGTTGGGAAGGTCGTTTTCAATTCTGAATTAGCCGAAGAAGCTGCAAAAGCTGGCAATCCGGTCATTCTGGTACGAATAGAGACGAGCCCGGAAGATGTAGGAGGGATGTCTTCAGCTGAAGGTATTCTAACTTCACGGGGTGGTATGACCTCTCACGCTGCCGTTGTTGCGCGAGGGTGGGGCAAACCTTGCGTAGCAGGTTGCAATGACATTGTAATCAATTATGATACCAAATCTTTTACTAATGGTATCATAACAATTAAAGAAGGAGACTGGATATCGATAGATGGTACTTTGGGTACTGTTATTGAAGGACGCAAATCAGTAGTTAGTCCTAAACTGGATGAAGCATATCATACTTTTATGGTTTGGGTCGATTCCTACCGGACTATGAATGTCCGTGCCAATGCCGATACTCCTGATGATGCTGCAAAAGCTATAGAATTTGGCGCAGAAGGAATAGGATTATGTCGTACCGAACATATGTTCTTTGGAGAAAAAAGGATTCGTGCTATCAGACGCATGATATTTTCGAATAATGTAGATGACAGAAAAAAATCCTTAAACGAATTGCTTCCCTATCAAAGACAGGATTTTATAAAGATCTTTGAGGTAATGCATGGATTACCTGTTACTGTACGACTCTTAGACCCACCATTGCATGAATTCTTGCCGCATGAAGCAGATGAAATCGAGCGAGAAGCCGAGCATTTAGGTATAAAAGTTAGTGTTTTAAAAGAAAAAATACGCTCGTTAAGTGAGTTTAACCCGATGCTTGGGCATCGGGGTTGCAGACTGGGTATAACATATCCGGAAATCACAGAAATGCAAACTCGTGCAATTATTGAAGCAGCCTTAGACCTAAAAGGCCGGGATCTATTAGTTGTTCCAGAGATAATGATACCGCTGGTTGGAACACCTCAGGAATTTCGAAGTCAAAAATTGGTGATTGATCATATGGCAGAACAGGTATTCAAGGAACAGGATATGGATCTGGATTATAAAGTAGGTACTATGATTGAGATTCCCAGAGCAGCCCTTGTGGCGGGCCAGATAGCCAAAGATGCTGAATTCTTCTCATTTGGTACCAATGACCTTACTCAAATGACCTTTGGATATAGTCGTGACGATGCGGGAAAATTTCTTGGAGAGTATTTAAGTCAGGGTATATTGGCTGATGATCCTTTTCAGGTACTTGACACAGAAGGAGTAGGCCAGTTAATCACGATGGCAACAGTCAATGGCCGTGCAGAGCATCCCGGTTTAAAGGTAGGCATCTGTGGCGAACATGGAGGAGAGCCTGAAAGCGTAATGTTCTGTTATCGCCAGAAAATGGATTATGTAAGCTGTTCACCCTACAGAGTACCGGTTGCCAGGCTTGCCGCAGCCCAGGCTCATTTGAATGAAAGTTCTGACGGATGATACCTTTTTAAATAGTGCATGGTTGAACTGGATAACTGGCTTACTTAAACAGTATATAGTGTGATTTCTGCACCTAATCATCATTGGAATTTAAAACCGAATGTCATATTGGCCAAAATGAAGTGGTTAATTAACTTGCAGGATATTAATGCAGTATTTTTTAATTATTTTAATTATAATGATAAAGTGATCTCTAAAAAATATACATGTAGCACAAATGGTTGGGATGTTAATCACGTCATTCCTTTTCATTAATGTAAGAGATGGAGTTTTCAATGAAACAAACAGGGTTGCTCGTTATATGGTTTATTGCGTGTATGTTTTGCATGAGCCTTCTCAATAGTTGCACTGACAACATAACCAGTGATAATGGATCGGGAGATGCTGATACTACAATTGAAAGAGAATCTATAAGCGGCGTTGTTCAGAAAGGTCCGTTTAACAGTGGCAGCAATATCACCCTGTTTGAATTGAAAAAAAACAATCTCTCACAGTCAGGCAGATCATTTATTACACAGATAAATAATAACCTGGGGCATTTTGAACTAAATAATATAAAACTGGCCTCTCCATATGCCAGCTTTAGGGCTGATGGATTTTACTTTAACGAAGTTTTGGGTAAGCAATCGAATTCACAAATTACTTTACATGCCATTGCTGATGTTAGCGGTGAAAACGCAGTTAACATCAATGTTTTATCTCATCTTGAAAAACCCCGATGAATATCTGGTTTCTGAAGGTCTCTCTTTTGCGGAAGCAAAAAAGCAAGCTCAGTCTGAGATTTTGAACGTTTTTCACATGAACAAAGAAGATGTTGTTTCATCAGAATTGATGAATATTGCCATGGAGGGAGATGATAATGCCATATTACTTGCCGTATCATCTATTTTGCAGGGATATCGAACGGAAGCCGAACTATCAGAACTGATATCGTATATGTTAGCTGACCTTAGTGAAAATGGGGAATTGAATAATGAAGACCTGGGTTCTCAACTAATCAATCATGCAAGATATCTTCGAGCTGATCAAATAAGAGAAAATCTGGAGCAGCGTCATGCCGCCATTGGGGATTCAGTAGTCATTCCGGAGTTTGAGCACTATATACAAGAATTCATTGATAATACATCATTTGAAATCACTGAAGGGCTTATCAAGTATCCTCCTTTGGGAATACATGGCGTGAACATACTTGATCCTGAACGTTCAGATTACGTAATGCCCGAAAACGGATACGTAAGCCTTGCCGCCGAACTAAAAGAGGGAACCTCGCTCAGAGTCAGGATCTCCAGGATTTCAGGATCTCCGGGTCCACATGGCCATGGTATGTGGATGTATGTAGTGGCACCTGATGGACCCATTAATTGGTCGGTTAAACCATATGATCAAAGTAAACATAAGCAGGAGTTTATCGCGATCGAATCCGGTCGTTCATCCGATTTGAAAATTCGCTTTCTCCCTGGCCGTTTTTTAATCGAATATTTTGAAATGCATCCAAATGCGGAGGAGCCAATATTTACCAGTGAATTTACAGTCAGTGACTGAGCAAAATACGCTCACCATAAATCACGGTCCATTATTATATTGGGTTTTAAGATGTGTTTAATCATGAGCTGAAAAAACAATCTTAAATTCATTAGATCTCAATTCATCATCAGGCAGTGCTTGGTCTCCTAATGCTCTGTCAGCGTGTAGTAGAAACTTCAGCCGGTATGTGACTGTATCACCCTCACGAAATTTATCGTTTTCATCCAGGTATTGGATTGAGGTTTGAGTATACTTAGTGTTTATTTTCTCACCTGGCGCAAGTTCTGCCGGACAAATACATCGACAAGTGATGTATGGAATCGTATCAACGAGACGGCCATTTTCCAGAATTTCAAGTTCTCTATGCAAGCAGGTACTGTAATGTATCGTCTGATCAGATGTATTTAGAATAGTGGGTTGAATAAACTCATCACGACTAAGGTCATAAAGGTACTTGTTTGTTTCGATATTAACGGAAGGTTGCATTTTCGAACCCAATAGATCACAAGAACCAATCGAGGCTAATACGGACAGTATACTGGCTACCAACATAAAGTTGTACTTCTTTTTATAGGTTCCTTTAGTTACCATAATTCACCGTTAGTGTTGTCTCTTAAACTTTAAATAATATAAGGTGATCAAAGCAGCACCCAAATCTGCCAGTGGAAAAGAAAACCATATACCATTTATGCCAAAATAGACGGGTAGTATAAAAACGAGGGGGATTAACAAAAAGCCTTGTTTAGACAAAGAGAGGATTAAGGCGGGTTTGACTTTGCCAATTGCCTGAAAATAAGCACTCCCTAATAAGTTTATGGCTAGAAGGGGAGTTAAAAGAAAGACACTTCTTAACGCTGGTGTAGTTTGAGCAATCAATATCTCGTCATTTGTAAAAATGGATACGATGTAGGGAGCAAACGTCATAAGAATAGAAAAAATAACCAATGATATGAGTGTTGCCGAGGTTATGGCTATTTTAATGAGGCTATTCACCCTTTTCATTAGTTTCGCACCATAATTATAACCAATTATGGGTACAAAACCTTGGGTAATACCCAGTACCGGAAAATTAACAAAAAACAGAAGCCTGCTGATAATACCATAAATTGACAAGCCTAATTCACCACCGTAATAAAACAATGAATTGTTTAGCACGATAGATAGTATACTTATAGTGCCTTGTCGGGCTAGTGTTACTGAGCCTAAGGATAATACCTCGCTAATTAAAGGAATATCCGGGGAGAAATTATCTATGGTAAGATTCATCTGAGATCCACCTGCCCAAAAAAACCAGCCTGCAAAAATTGCAGATGACAGGTACGATAAGCTGGTTGCCCATGCAGCACCGGCAATGCCCATATCTAGCCATACAATAAAGATTGGGTCAAGGATAATATTAACAACAGCTGGAACAACCAGAATCATCATGGCTGTTTTTGGAAAACCTTCCGCGCGGATAACATTATTGCTCATCATAGCCCACCCCAAAAAAGGGACTCCAAGCAATACGATACCAAAATATATTTCAGCCGGTTTCTGAACATCACCGTGCCCCCCGAACAATGCTAGTATCTCTTCGATATAATAAAACCCCAGGATAACGAAAAGCAATCCAAGTGAAACAGCAAGCATAATTTGGTTACCAAATGTTCGGTAAGCTTTGGATTCATCATCTTCCCCGAAGGCACGTGAGATAATAGAAGCACCTCCTACACCAATAGCCATACCAATACTGGCCACCAGAAAAGTAATTGGTTGTACAACGGTAATGGCTGCTATACCTAATGATCCCACCCATAGACCCACAAAAATAGTATCAACGATGCCGTAAACAGACATAACCATAATACCCATGGCTGCAGGAATTGCCTGGTCACTTAATAATTTACCCAAAGATTGGGTGCCAAAAGCTTCCCGATTATTACCATCACCAATCATGAATAAATCTAAGCATTATTTTCAGGTGGAAAGGTAATTATTTTAGTTTTGTCTGTTTGTTATTACAGGTTTCCGGGTCTGCCAGAAAGGTTGCAGAAAACAGCTTTTTTTTAATATCTGCAACCCCAGGCTAAAGCTGAATTCTGTTACCACCTTGCCGGGAAGATTCCATTATTGCCTGTACAATCTTAATATCTTCCAGGCCATCCTGCCCCGGTACGATTGGAACTTTGTTTTCTAAGATGGCAAGGGCATCGTTATCCATTTGCCTGGCCTGTTGGTGGCCCTGATCGGGTGGTAAAATGGTATGATCACTGGTTTCACCCTGTACTCCGCTATATGATTGAAAAGGCCTGAGTTTATACCAACCATCAGAACAGTTTACATCCAGATAATTCATCGACTTTCCGAAGCTGGTTTCACCTTTTGCATGTGTTCCACCCGAAAATTCCATTTCAAATACCGTGGTTTCATCTACTTCACTGTACATTTCAGTTCTATCCGAGCTCTGGATACCGGTCACTGCAATGGGGTTTTCACCAATGGAATATCGGCTTGCATTTATTGGATACACACCCATATCATATAATGCACCCCCGCCAAGATTGGAAATGGCTCTCCAGTTATCTTTTTGGTGACTCCCCTTATATCCTGCCCCGGATAGCACTTCCTGGACTTTTCCATAGGTCATTTTATTGCCATAACGTATTATTGTTTGTGTATTGGGCTCATGTTGCATTCTATAACCAATAGAAAGCTTAACGTTATTTTGTTCTGCTGCATTAATAATGTTTTGGCATTCATTAACATTCATAGCCATAGGTTTTTCACACCAGACATGTTTACCGGATTCTGCCCCTATAATGGAATATTTTGAATGTAAACCGGGTGGCAGTACGATATATACTACATCAAGATCATCATTATTGGCTATTTCATGCATGGAGCCATAATCATAAACATTATTATCAGGAATATTGTACCGCTCCTGCCAAACTGGGATCTTTTCTGGGCTTCCGGTTACAATCCCCCGAAGTTCACAGTGGTTAGTAAGTTGAAGCCCTGGAGCCAATTGGCCATTGCTGTAACGGCCTAAACCGACCAATGCTACTCCTAACTTCTTTTTCTTTGGTAAAATTATTGCCGGGAAACCTATCACTGAGACTGCAAGAGCCGTTCCCATCTTGATAAATCCTTTTCTGCTAATCAGTTTCATCATCGCACCTCTATCATTTTAGAATATTTTAATGCATTGAGAGCTTTTTAAAAAAAAGTAGATGCTGTGGCTTGTTCGACATGGATTAAAATAAACATCACCACCTCAATAAGATAAGAAAAAGATGATCAGGAATATGGAAAGTAAGTTTTCCTCAAGCAACATAAAAAGATGTAGTAAGATATTAAACGATGTAATAAAAGGTTGAACCTCAACGTTATATAAGATTTGAACGGATAAAAACTATATCTTGTAAAATCAATTAAATACAGAATCTTAACGGATTAAGATGTTAATAAAAACATTCAGTTTAGTATTCGCTTTCTTTCTGTGCGGATGGGCCAGCTCCAGTGTATTAGGTCAAAATGCCGGCGAACAGTTTCAATTATCAGGAATAGTAGAAGATATTGAAGGGAATGCTATTTCTTTTGCAACCATATCTATCTATGATGAATCTGAAACCGATTTACTCACGGGTACAACAACCAATGATGAAGGTAATTTTTCCATTAATGTGAGTACGGGTTCTTATGTTTTAAAAGTTTCATACATCTCTTATGCAGACTATTCTCAGCCCATTGAAGTAGACGATTCAATGGTTCTGGAAACTATTACGTTGCAGACGAAACAAGCTGAATTTGAAGTCATTGTCGAGGGTGAGCGTTCCTATATGGAAATGAATTTTGACAGTCGTAGTTTTAATGTGGGTGATGATATAACCAGCCTGGGGGGATCAGCCCTGGATGTACTTGATCACGTTCCCTCTATAACCACTGATTTTGAAGGAAATGTAAGCCTGAGAGGAAACCAGGGTGTGCAGATCCTTATTAACGGTCGCCCTTCTAACCTTGTTCGCAGTGGAACAGATGCTCTAAGTAGTCTTCCATCCAGTATGATAAAAGAGGTTGAGGTCATCACAAATCCTTCCGCCCGGTATTCCGCTGATGGAACAGCGGGTATCATCAACATCATTTTGGTGGATGATGTCAGACTTGGTTTTAATGGAAATATACAGGTCAATACCGGATATCCACAGGATCATGGAATTGGGGCAAATCTAAATTATCATGTAAACAATATAAATTGGTTTTTTAACACTGATTTTGAGTATGAAAGCGGGCCTGAAGTTGGAAGCACTTTCCAAAGTTTTCATGCCGATACCACCTATGCTTTTGATGAAAATACCGATATAAAGGAGAGAAATTTAGAGGGTAGCTTTTACTTTGGAGCAGATATGTATTTGCCAAACGATCAGATATTAACAGCATCTTCAAGGATCAGCCTCGAGGGTGGTGGTGAAGATTCCGATGTACTTTATACAGATTATAACCCCGGCGTTCCAGGTGTTTACCGGAATGCTCAGGATGACTGGGAGATTATTCAACAAACAAACCGCCATGATAATCGGGATATGAGAGAAAATGATTTCGATCTGCGTTTACAGTACGAAAAACAATTTGATGGGAGAGATCATCTGCTTACGGCTGATGCTGATTTTGAATTTGGCATAGAAAATGAAGAATCTTCTTTGATTGAAATTACTTTAGATGAAGCTGGCCAAACGGGTAACCAGCGTATGTTTTCAAATGAATCTTATCAGGAAGCACGACTTGATGTCGATTATGAACGGACGCTTGGTGAAAACAATAAAGTTGAAGCGGGGTATCGGTCAACCTTCGACTGGATGGATAATAATTATAATGTAGAAGAATTTCAGGATGGTGCTTGGGTAGTTCCGGATGAAGCTGTTGGTATGACTGATAATTTTACCTATTTCGAGAATGTTAATGCGCTATACTCGATGGTTTCAGGTAAGGGTGGGCCATTTACTTATCAGCTTGGTTTAAGGACTGAAAATACCCGTATTCAGACGGAATTGGACGAAACAGGCCAGGGTAGCAATCAAAACTATGTGAATCTATTTCCCAGTGTTTTTGTGTCTTATACATTAAATGAAAAAAATTCATTCCAATTAAGCTATAGTCGTCGAATTTCCAGGCCTCGTTCTTACATGTTGCTTCCCTTTACAGAGATTTCTGATTCAAGGAGTAGAAGAATTGGTAATCCAGAGCTAAGTCCGGAGTTTGGCAATTCCTTTGAATTGGGATATCTGCGATATTGGGAAACGGGTTCAATTTTATCTAGCGTGTATTACCGACATCGGACCCAGGTAATTGAGCGGGTATCAACTATAGACGGACGGGGGGTTACTACAACCCAACCTATAAATTTGGCTACTGAAGATGCATGGGGAATTGAATTCTCAGCTGACCAGGATTTATTTAAGGATATGCAGTTATCCGGCAGCCTTAATATCTACCAATCAAACCGTGATGGAGTATTTGAGGGGGTAGAGTATATAAGTACTTCTGAATCCCTGACAAGTCGGATTAGAATGCGTTATCGGTTTCTTGAGTCATGGAACTTTCAATCTTATCTCTATTACCGTGGACCGCGGAATACTACACAAGGGCGAAGGGGAGGGAGTATGTTTGTTGGAGCTGCTCTTGCAAAAGAATTATTTAACAGGCGTGCCAATGTCTCTCTAAATATTCGGGATCTATTTAATACCCGGCATAGTGATCGTGAAGTTATCAATCCTGAATCATATACCCAAAGCGAGTTTAGCTGGTCTTCACGATCATTTAGAGTAGTTTTTCGGTATAATTTCTAACATTACACATTTTAAAATGTTAAAATAAAAATAGGGAGCGATTCCAATCTTTATAATTTAGCTCGAAATAGATTATAACCATATGGTTACTAAGTGATTATGCGATTTTGAAGCAAATATCCGATTTTTATGAGTATTCATAATAAACAGGTAGATTACTCGGGAAATTTACATAATAAATCCATACCCGATGAAATACATACTGTTTATATTGATAGCCCTCATTTCAGAAGATCCTGCATTGGCACAAATACACTATGATGCTGAAGATCATAGAGAGCAGCTTGAGTCAATTCATGAATGGATGACCATCAACTCTCAAGCTGTATTTAATTTCTGGAATGAAAAATCTGCCATAAATAATGCTGAAGATGGCTTTTATGGTGATATAAACATTCGGGGCCATAGTTTCAAAGGACAACGCAATTCTATCCAACAGGCTCGGCAACTATTTACAATCTCAGTTTGGTACCGTCTAGGCGAACCATCCGTGAATGATGCTTTAACAGCTTACAACCAGTTTCGTTATTTTATTCGGGATTTCCACGATCCGGAAGGTGGGGAGTTTTTCATCGAAGACATACACAAAGAGGAAAACGTACCCGATCGACGGCTTTATAATAATAGCTTTGCAATTTACGGATTAGCTCATTATTTCCTTGCTTTTCGTGATCATGAGGAGGATATCTACCGAAAAGCTGCCCGTGAAGCCTTGGCTATAGCTTTTGATACTTTTATAGCGATGGATCTACGCGCACATGATGATGAGTACCTTGGTTATCAGCAGATACCCATTAATGGCCTGGCTGAAAATGAAGTGAGGCTGGATGGCGGTGACAAGGAGATTAATACGCATTTGCATATTATGGAGGCTCTAACCACTCTTTATGAGGCTTGGTCATTGGATGACGAGGTGATGAAATCTGAATTAACCAGTGAGCAGATTGATTATCTGGATGACCACCTTTATACAAGGCTTGAAGAAATATTGGTCGATGTAATAGTCAATAGATTCTGTATGGAAAAAGGAGAATATGCCTATTGTCGCACTGAATTTGAAAGGGACTGGACGCTGGCAAATGATACCTACTTAAACTTCGCTCATGACATTGAAACCGCCTGGCTTTTCTTAGAAGCTCTTCGTGTTATGGGTGATAAGGCCTCTGATCCAGAACCCGTTATCACCATGGCTGAAAAGCTTATAAAAACTGTATATACATATGGGTTTGAGCAGGTTGAATCTGGATATGCATCCGTTGCCCAAGGCAATATCTCTGATTTCTCGATAAGAAACGACACTAAAAACATGTGGCAGCAATTTGAAGCATTTGCAGGTTTATACCATGGTGTTCGTTTAAGCGAATCTAAAGATCGGCAGTTAGCCTATTTAACTCGACTTACTGAAGTTCTTTCCTATATTGGTGGTATTAAAGTCACTTTTAATGATACAATGTGGGAATTTCCTCAGGGGAACAACTTAGCTGATGAATGGAAAGGAGGGTATCACACCCTGCGTGCTTTATTATTTGTTAAAGAATGGATTGAACAGGATCTGGATATTGAAACTACAAGTTCATTAAATATGCCTGATCAACCCAGGGAATTTCGCTTAAACCAAAATTATCCAAATCCTTTTAATCCGTCAACAAGAATTACTTATGAGCTAGAGCAGAGTGATGATGTATTGCTGGAGGTATTTGACATTCAGGGCCGTTCAGT
Source organism: Balneolales bacterium (assembly GCA_040905745.1). GTDB lineage: Bacteria > Bacteroidota > Rhodothermia > Balneolales > Natronogracilivirgulaceae > JBBDMU01. Next base: position 25,439 of record JBBDQY010000042.1, on the reverse strand, counting down.
AGCCTTGTTGGAAAATGGCTATAAGCTTGCAGGACAGAATACTTCTGATTTTTATGCAAAACATCTAGCGGGTGGTATTTATATTTATCGTCTTACCTCAGGAAGTGATGTAATATCACGTAAGATGATTTTGCTGAAATAAAGAGGGCTATCAAAGTGTGTCATTGGATTGTGAATGGAATTCACATTATTCACTTATCAGTTCAGTAACAATGCTTCCGCCGCCCAATTCATCAGGTAGTATGGCCATGATTCGAATCAGTTTTCGGTCATCATCATTGGTAATCCAAATTGTTTGATTACCTGTTTCATCATCCATTGGGGTTAACTCTATTTTATAGGCGGTGAAAGTGCCAGCAGGGACAACTATAGTCTCTATATCAGTAACCTCCATGGCCATAGGTTTCACCTCGAGTGACATCACATCATAAATTCGGAAAGTGGTTCTGTAATTTACTTGAAGCGGCATTGAGCTAATAGTAAGGTGCAAGCCACTTCCATCAGCATATACCGGTGCATGAAGGTTTGCGCTCAATGGAGTTGATTGTCCGGATAGGGTTATTATTCCATCTATTTTGCTTGATGAATAATTTAGGTTTAAGGTCGTTGACCCTTGTTGAGTGTTTCTTCTGACAGGTAGAAGATTATCCCGGCGAACATCAATAGTATCGATAATTTCACCTTGAGGCATTATTGCATGCTCAATCAATCTCCATATTGGTTCCCCATTTAGGTTAGCCTTAATGAGCTTACGTGTTACATCCATTTCTAAACTCTGGCCCTGGTTTTCAAGTAATGAGACATATCCAAGCTTTGAAGACTTCAGCTTGTTACCTGAAACAGGGGGGAGTGGACCTGTTAAAGCTTCCCTAAGTATTAAATCGGAGTCATCAGGGTTGCTGACTGAATAAACATCAATCTTGATCTCTTCAAGACGCTGCTCTAATTCATCAGACAGGTGTTTCTGAAGTCGTCCTCCAAGATGTTCAGACAGAAATCTTTCAGTACCAGCTATATAAGCTAAACGGGTTTTATGGTCTGAATAATTATGTCCCGCGTCTTCTGCGACTATATATTCTACTATATTACCTTTGTCATATAAGTCGGCAACTAATTTGTCGGTTTCCGCCTTTAATGCTCTGGTATCATTAGCATCCTGGATGATCAATAAAGGAGCCTTAATTTGGTCAGCTGAATGGAAGGGTGATTGATTTTTTAAAGCTTCTACTTCTTCGGGGGTTTCTAAATCACCCACACGTTCATCAAACATTTGTCTAAGGGGTTCCCAGTAAGCAGGTATTGCGTTAATCAAACTGATGATATTGGAAGGGCCTCCGACAGATACACCGGTGGCATATAAATCAGGTGTAAATGAAAGACCGGCTAGTGCAGCATATCCACCGTAGGAAATCCCGAATATCCCTACCCGGTCTGGGTCAGCTATTCCTTCTTCAATAAGGAAATTTACACCATCAGTGATATCATGCTGTAAAGAGCCTGTACCCCATTTTTTATTTCCAGAATTCAGAAAATTTTTCCCATATCCGGTTGATCCCCTGAAATTAGGTTGCAACACGGCATAACCACGATTTGCCAGAAACTGAACGATAGGGTCATATTCCCAATAATCTCGACTCCAGGGGCCATCATGTGGATAAACAACTAGCGGCAAGTTATTAGGTTTTATACCTCCAGGTAATGTGAGATAAGCTGGAATTTTCATACCATCCCGCGCAGAATACTCAATTGGGTGCATTGATGTAAGGTGCTCGCTAATCAGGCTGGGGTGGGTTTTATAAAGCAGTTCCATCTTGCCCGTTTTACGGTAATAGAGGTAAACGGAACCAGGATCAGTGTCTTTATTCGCATGTATTAGCCAAATATCATCATCATCGGTTTGTGATCCTATATTGATATGAGCTTCACCAGTAGAGTTGATTATATTCTTTAGGTCTTTTTTAAACCCATCATCTTTTGGATATATCCTTAGACGTTCATCAAAATAATAGGTTGCCATTAAATCTTGGGTAACATCAGAAAAAATAGCCCCTCCAAAATCAACTTTACCCTCAGGATCATCATCTATGAGTAATTCTTCTCCATTATTTGGATTATAAAGTACAAGTCTGGAGAGGTTAGAATTCTTATTTGTGATCATGAAAAACCGTTCATAATCTTTGTGATAACGAATAATCTTAAAACTCTCATCCGCCTCTACTTTATAAATCCTCTCTAAATTACTCCCACTAAGTTCCAGTATTTCAGAGCCACCGTCAGAAGTTTGTCGTACTGCATGTCGAATATTCCCTGACTCATCTATTACCCAACCTGAGATATTTTGATTGTTTTGGATTAAAAGTTCTTTGTTGCCGGTTTTAAGATTCAGCCTATAAACATCATGGTGTTGATGGTCTCTTTCATTTAACCCAATAATGATGTAACCAGGGTCATAGCGAGGCACTGCGTATATTTGAGTACGGACTCCTTTTAAATTAGTCAGATTTTCTGAAGGGGGAATTGAGTGTAAACTATCCGGCTCTTCAGGTTTTACGGCATATACATTATAATTTCCATCGCTGGTAATATCTTTTGTGTATAAAATGTATTGGCTGTCTCGACTCCAATAATAATCTGATACAGACAGAATGGTGTCTGCAGTGAGCGGCCATGAAGATTCTAAGGGCTCATTTCTTCTCTTAACCCAGATATTTTTTATACCATTAGATTTTTTTTGAAATGAAATAAACTGACCATCGGGTGAAATTTGTGCGTGTGTATAAACAGGGGCTTCAAAAAAGACTTCACGATCTATGAGAGGAGCAATGGGTCCATCGGTATTTGATGTAAAATCAAGGGTTGAACGACAACCCGACAATATTCCAAGAATGAAAAATATTGCTGATAAATTTCTCATTGTATGTACTGTTACTGTGGTGAAGTTGGATATTATCAAAATAAAACTCTAAAGTATATTGCCATTGTAGGCAGAAAGAAACCATAATATTCAGTTATCCTCAGGATGACTGGTTTAACTAAGGAATGGGAAAGGATTATTATTTGATGCTGTGGTTTAATCTGAGTACGGTTATAAAATGAACTTTTAAAATATTAATTTTTTATGTCAAGTTACGGTGATAATAGCATTTCCCTTGCATAAAACCGGTCACAGCTTGAAGAGCGAAAGTTATCGGATGTTTGATGATCAGGTGATACCAGCTCAGATTGGGGATCTTCTATGGGTTTAACAATTTCATTTCTTGCCCTCCAAAAATATTACCGGATTGGTTGGCAATTATTGCACCTACTTTTTACAAAAAATACATCCTGGACAACTCCCTTAATCAACGCTTACCTTGGCTTTATACATGTCCCATACCCGGGGGCTTTGCATCGGGCTTTAGTAAGACTTGCCTGGGACGAGGTCCCAAAAAAAAAGTTTGAATATTGAGCTAAAAACACATGTTGACGGACCCTATTTCACCACTTGCAATCTCTCAAATTTTCAAGTGGGCTTTACAAATTTTACAACTTCGAAAGGTAATTTTGTGACGGCAGCAGGTAGGAATAAAATGGATTTATACAAATTTTGAAAATGAGGTATAATTTCAAATATGGCAAATACTCCACTAATGTCTATTTAGCCGCCTCAGTGACATTATAGATTACCCTAGAATGTAATTATTTCTGGGTGTAAAGTAGAAATCCCTATAAATGAATCGTTTATTGCAAAAAGTACTTTATCAGGGTTGCTAAAAACAGGTAAGTATTATACTATCAGCCATACCCTTCCCACACCTCTTCAGGGTTCCTCTGCCAATAAATTGTTTTAAATAAATAAGTTATTCAGGTTCGTAAATACTTACCGTAGTATGGGCATTGCCGATATCCAATCCAACTGCAAGGCCGTTACCGTTGCCTGCAAGTTTTTGCGATCGGATGCAATATCCCTGACTGGCCATAGTAAGAGGATCAGAAGGGATTTCGATATTTGCAAAACCTGCAAATTCTTCACGGAAACAATCAACCAAATCAGGATATAAAGATCCACCACCTACGAGGACAATTGTATTTGCTCTATTAAAATCATCATCCGTCCAGGTATTTTTGATTAGAGGTGAAACAACATCTTTATAATATTGGGTAAGAACTTGTTTCCGAAGGTCTGATAGATCAATTCGTTTCCGATTTGTGGTTATATTACCACGTCTGAAAGCCGTATCAAACTGATGTTCAGTGCGTAAGCCTAGATAATGAGTTTTAGCCAGTTCCTTCATGGCCAAGTCAATAGCGAACCGGATACCGCTGGCACTATTGAAAGTTCTTTGTATGATCCCTTCATCAGTGCTAAGACCAATTTCAAGAGTCCCATAACCAAGGCTAACCATAAAGAAGTTACCTTTCTTATCCATTTCTCCGTTACGTGCAGCAATAATACAACCTATCAATTCCGGAATAATATCGACTTTATTGATAGATACAGAACGAATTTGATGGTCTTTTCCACCAAAGGGCCTTGTGTCTTGTGTGATCGACTGGACGTTTGAAATCAAAGAACTGGCATCTTTCTGATTAATCTGAATGGTTGAAAAAGGAAATCCAGTAGTTAAAGTAATAGCTTCATCTGAGCCATTTGCAGCTGTTAATAGGCCTGCACTCAATAACAACTTATAATCAATATCATGAGGGCTACTGTTTATGGCCTTGTGGGGAGAATGACCTTCAGATAAGGCAAGATCACCTACTATATAATCGGTTTCACCTTCACGAATCTTCATTCCTCTTAATTGGTCATCGGTCACATTTTGAAGATTTGTGTTATGACCTTCAAATACGCTGGGGAAAATGTATGATTTAATGCTCATAATAATTGGTGGTTATGGGATATTTAGGCAAATAGGATGTTACCCATTACAATATGATTGTAAGAAGCTATCAAAATCAAATGACTTATTAAATGAATTTAAATATTATTAAAATTTTCTATAAAATCAAATGATTGGATATAAATAACAAGTGGTTTAATATCGTTAAATTTTCAATAAAGTCTGGACTTTTAATAGACTCCAAACAATTCAATTTCATTTAAAATCGTTGCGAATAAAATTTTTGTGTCTTTAGATACAAAGGCTCATTATATTAAAGGAACTTTTTAAATTAAAAGTATGACACAATAAATAATAAATTTGAATAGGATAGAATCTTTCAGTGGCATCTAAAGTTATTTTGACATTGAATTTAAAATAGTCTATCCTCTTTTATTCAAAATTTTTAATCACAAATTATCAAGAACAATCGGAGAATTTTATGATCTTGTCGTTTAGCGTTTTTCTCTTCCAAGGCGCGTTAGAAGAGGGATTGTTTAACATGTTAGTAGGCTATTTTAATGAAGGCGGCGCCTTTATGTGGCCAGTGTTAATTACATTAATAATCGGGCTGGCTATATTCCTCGAACGACTTATTACGCTCAATAGAGCGGATATTAATACAAGAGCATTTGTATTAGAGGTGAAAGATGCATTGCAACATGGTGGCTTAGAAGAAGCGGAACAATTTTGCAGAGGTGTTAGGGGTCCTGTAGCCAATGTATTTCAAGCTGGTTTATTAAGAGCTGATGAAGGAATAGATGCTGCTGAAAAAGCAATTCAATCGTACGGTTCTATTGAAATGAGCTTTCTCGAGAGAGGCTTGGTATGGTTATCATTAGGAATTGCTATTGCTCCTTTGTTAGGATTTACCGGAACAGTTGTGGGTATGATCCAGGCTTTTGACGCTATTGAAGCGGCTGGTGATATTTCTCCAAGTTTGGTAGCCGGTGGTATTAAAGTTGCTCTTTTAACTACAGCAGCTGGTCTGGTTGCCGGTATTATCCTGCAGATTGGTTATAACTATTGTGTTTCTAAAATTGATCGCCTTGTGGTAGATATGGAAGAGAGTTCTATCGTTTTGATTGATTCGATAGCTTTGCTTGGTCAAGGCAGACCTTTACTTAGCGATGACGAAGCAGCAGAATTAGACAATCAGAATCCACCAGCTTAAAATCTCAACTTTCACCCTAAACCTGTTTTTATTATGGTTCCAATTACACTAGGAGTGACAATAGCTTTAATCGCTATCGGGGTTCTGGCTATGTCTTATTTCGGTATTGTAAATATTTTTAACGGAAAGCATGAATGGACTAAAATTATAACCTACTTTGTACCTGTTCTTATTTTTGGAATAGCATACCTGGTAATGGGAACGCTTACTGAAGCAGCTATGGTTACCATGTTAGTTGCTTTGGCATCAATGGTTTTATTCATATTGATTTCCGGTGCACGAAGTACATTTAAGGTCTAATAAAGGGAGCATTTATGTTGCTTAAAAAAAGAAATCGGTCTGAAGCTGAAATACCATCGGCTTCTATGGCTGACATTGCTTTCTTACTGCTTATTTTCTTTTTGGTGGTTACCACTATTGATGTGGACACAGGTATAGGAATGCAGTTACCACCGCCACCTGATGAAGAGGAACCACCTCCACCCATCAGGGAACGTAATTTGCTAAATATACTCGTTAATGCACGGGGTGAAATATTAATGGACGGTGAGCAAGTATCCATTTCAGAAGTCAGAGACTTGGTGATGGATTTTGTTGATAATCAGAATAGAGCTCAGGATCCCGAATTATCCGAATCTCCTCAACAGGCTATAGTTTCTATAAAAACCGACAGGCAAACGCGATATGATTTCTATATCGAAATGCTTGATGAGGTTAGAGGAGCGTATAAAGCACTTCGTAATAATGCGACAAGACAACTTACGGGTGAAACCTATCGTCAATATGCCGATAGGGTATCTCGGGACGAAAACCAGATACGGGAAATGTATCCTGAAAATATTTCACTTGCCGAACCTGACCCCGGATCATAACTCTTAATACCTAATGTCAAAATTTAAGAAAAAAGCGGCAAATACTAAGCAAGCAGTACCAACATCTGCTATGCCTGATATTATATTTATGCTTCTCATCTTTTTTATGGTTGTAACCGTATTGAGGGAAGTAGAGATGTTGGTTAAAGTAGATTTTACAGATGCGGAGAATATTGAGAAAATTGAACAAAAACGACTGGTGAGCACGATATGGATTGGTCCTGAAATATTGGGAGCAAATCGTTATGGTGATTCAAAGGTTCAGATTGACGACGCTTTGGTTGAAAACCTGGTTGATATCAGAAGGCTTATGTACGACAAACTGATTGAAGAACCCAGATTAATTGTCTCACTTCGGGTTGATGAAACTTCAGAAATGGGTTTAATTAGTGATGTGCAACAGGAACTTCGTGAAGCCGGTACCCTTAGAATTAACTACTCTACACTGCGTGAATTATAAGAAGTATTGGTATAAATAATCAGGATCTATAAGTTTATAATTTATTTATGTCATCCAAAATTATTTTGGATGACATTTTTTGTTTATATACTGTTCTATATTAAGAAATTCATCCTCAATTGGTGTTCCTGTAAGTTGATTTAACGACGCGATAATCAGACAGGTTTATACTTTCCATTGTAAAATTGCCAAGATGCGACATCTCTCTCTGTAAATAACTGTATCTAAATCTAATAATAATGAAAGCATCTAATTTTTCAACCGTACAGTCACTGGGCAGAAGTGGTTTAATAAAGAGGTTTCGTGATTATGGTTTTTATGATCATGAATCGGTTATTACCGGCATTGGAGATGATTCAGCTGTTATCAAACAAAATGAGGGTCATGTTACGGTCATTACAAGTGAAAGTATGGTAGAGGGAGTTGATTTTGACCTTACGTTTTCACCGCTCCATCACCTTGGTTTTAAGATTGTAACTGCTGCAGTAAGTGATATATATGCTATGAACGCTCTTCCTGAAGCGATACTAATTAACCTGTCTCTTCCTAATCGATTCTCAGTAGAAATGATTGATGAGCTATATCAGGGAATTAAACTTGCAACAAATGACTATGGTTGTCAGGTAGCTGGTGGTGATATCGGAGCTACAAGTGGGGCATTAGTAGTGTCAGTTACAGCTTATGGATCAGGGGAACCTGATAAGATCACAAGACGTAAAGGTTTTGCTAAAGGGGATGCTGTTTGTGTGAGTGGTGATCTTGGCGGTGCATTAGCCGGTTTGAATATTCTTCTCAGAGAAAAAAAGCATTGGGTTGATGAGGATGTGGAAACTATGCAACCTGATCTTGAACCTTATGAATATGTTGTAAAGCGACAGCTTGTTCCTATTGCCCGACAGGATGTAATCAATGCATTAGAAAAAAATCGTATCATACCATCGGCCATGATTGATATCAGCCAGGGGCTTGTTACAGAGTTACAGAATCTTTTCTCTGATTCAGAATTCGGAGCTTATATTTATGAAGCAGCCTTACCCATACACCCTGATACAAGGTCAGTTGCTGAAGAGTTAAGTGAAGACGTAGACCAGTATGCCTTGTATGGAGGCGAAGATTATGAGCTTCTTTTTACTTTACCTGAAAAATATGTAGAGTTATTTGTTAAAGGGTTCCAGGACTTTGTTGTAATTGGAAAAGTTACGGATGAAAAAGGATCAATCTTATTTCAAAATGCGGAAGGTGAAGTTTGGAGATTAGAAGATAAAAAGATGTGATATTATTAATCAATCTCTCACGTTTCATATCTAATTGCAGTTGTCATCTCTTAAAGGTTAGTATCCTATAATAAATATTTTACAGAGGCATTTGCAACAATAATAAAGGGTACGAATCTATTACAGCTTTTAGTAGTATATTATAGTCAAGAATGATTTAATCGATAAGTTAATAAAATTAATGTCAGAAAAGCCAAACAATAAAAAACCAAAGAATGCAAAGAATGTTAAAAATCCCAAATTTCCAATTTGGATTTATGTTCTTCTATTATTGGTTTTACTCACTATACCTTATTTTTCTTTCAGCCCCGATGCTTCAAACCGTGTTGAATATAGTACATTCTTAGATCATGTAAAGGAAGGGCACGTAGAAAAAATTGTCATTGTCAATGGAAGAGATATCAGAGGTAATTATAAGGAAAATTCGGTCAAGGAAGGCTTAGTACCTTATAAGCAACAGGAAGAATCGCCATGGATGATGAGTTCTCAGGAACCGACCTATAGTTTTAAGGCAACTATGATGGAGGGGGATGAACTGCGACCTCTTTTGGATGAAAATGGTGTTCAATATGATGCACAAAATGAGGAAAACTGGTTTGGGGGTGCATTGACCTGGCTGATCCCCATTGCTCTTATTATTGCTTTTTGGGTATTTATCTTTAAACGAATGAATCCTGGTTCACAAGTTTTGAATATTGGCAAAAGCAAAGCCTCTTTATATGATAAACAGAGCGATAATAAAGTTACTTTTCAGGATGTTGCCGGCCTCGAGGAAGCAAAAGAGGAAGTTGAGGAAGTAGTTGAATTTCTCAAAAACCCGAAAAAGTTTACAAAATTGGGTGGTAATATACCTAAGGGTGTGCTTTTAGTCGGACCTCCGGGTACGGGTAAAACTCTTATGGCAAAAGCGACTGCCGGTGAAGCTGACGTTCCATTTTTTAGCCTTAGTGGTTCCGATTTCGTAGAAATGTTTGTTGGAGTTGGTGCTGCTCGTGTACGTGACTTGTTTAAGCAAGCTAAGGAATCGGCACCTTGTATTATTTTTATAGATGAAATTGATGCAATTGGACGAAGCCGTGGTAAAAGTCAGATGATGGGTTCGAATGATGAGAGGGAAAATACTCTCAACCAACTTTTATCAGAAATGGATGGGTTTAAAACAGAAAAGGGTGTCATTATCATGGCTGCAAGTAATCGACCCGATGTTTTAGATTCTGCTTTGCTTAGGCCAGGCCGATTTGATCGTCAGATTCTTATTGATCGACCTGATTTGAATGGGCGAATGGCTGTCTTAGGTGTTCATTTGAAGAAAATAAAAGTGGGCGATGATGTTGATCTGAATTTGCTTGCTTCTCAAACACCTGGTTTTGCTGGCGCGGAATTGGCTAACCTTTGTAATGAAGCCGCTCTACTTGCTGCACGAAGAGGTAAAGAACATGTTAAAATGATTGATTTTCAGGATGCCATAGAACGTGTAGTTGCCGGTTTAGAGAAAAAGAATAAACTGATCAGCCCTAATGAGCGGCGTATTGTAGCTTACCATGAGGCTGGACACGCTATTATAAGTTGGTACATGGAGCATACAGATCCTGTTTTAAAAGTTAGCATTGTTCCAAGAGGTCTGGCAGCTTTGGGATATACACTTCAAACTCCACTTGAAGACCGATTCCTAATGACTACAGAAGAGCTCAACGAGAAGATTTGTGCACTTCTGGGCGGAAGGGTCTCTGAGGAAATAGTTTTTGGTAAAATATCAACAGGTGCTCAAAATGATCTGGAAAGAATTTCCAAGCTGGCTTTTGCCATGGTTGCTGAATATGGTATGAGTGAAGATCTTGGTAATGTGACTTACCACGATTCTAGTAACCCTGACGGTTACGGTTTTGGTAAAAAATATTCCAACTCGACTGCTCAGAAAATCGATGAGGCTGTCAAAAAAATCATTGATACCAATTATGCTAAAACGAAACAATTACTTTTAGAGAAGAAAGACAAGCTTGAAGTATTGGCTCAAGCTCTTCTTGAGAGGGAAATATTGGGAGCCCGTGATTTAATTGAGCTTCTTGGCGATAGGCCTTTTGGTAATTATCCGATTGTAATTAAGAACGGAGTGGCTACGGCTAAAGCCAGTCCTTCAAACGGATCCTCACGTAAAAAGAAAGAAGCAGACGATGCAAAAATAGAATCAGAAGAGGAATCTAAAGTTGAGAAAAATCCTGTTGATGAGGAAATAGAGAAAGAATAATAAATTTAACTCCTTCACCAGACTCTCATTGTATCAAGGCAGAACCATTCAATTCGGGTAATTTTCTGAAAGAAATGGTATTGATGATACGATAAGGTGGTTGGAGATTGATTAGATCATCCGGAACCATTGATGTTCTTTTAGAATTAATCATGATTTCATCATCCTCATTTTTAGAGAAGATAAAGATCTCGTTAAGCTTTAATTCATCGCGAAGGATATGGGCAAGTTTAGCCAGGTCGAAAATAATTGGTTGTTTATGTTGGCTATTTCCCACGAGATTTGATAATACCATATGGGTATTGTGAGGAAATCCAGTAAGGAAATTCTTGTTAACCTTTAAAAATTTTCCATCATGCGTAATGATATCTTTTTGATAACCATTGATACCTACCGCTGATACTCCATTATCTGCTAGCAAAGATATAAGTCTGTGGTTTAAATCTTTGGTACTGCGTATTCTGGCATCTTCGGTTAACATACCTGTCTGTACGAGCCTTTGAGTATAAAGGCTATCTCCATGCAAAATAATACCTCTTGTATTTCTTTGTGCTGATAATGCTTCAGAAAAAGATTTTAAGAATAATGCATTGTCAAGATGCGCATAGTCGAGAATAGCTAAATAATCCATTTATATGTAATCCAATCTATCTTAAGGTGAAATGGTCATTGTCTCTAGATTGAAATTACCCAAGCCACTTTGGTGATGATGGAATACCCGGTAACGACCATTTAACCAAAGCGGAATCTGATTATCATAATGTTCGGAAATTGGGTTGCCCGATTGTCCGGAAGAGAGTACGGAATATGATTTATGAGGTTCTGATAAATCAATAATTCGCTTTGATGATCCACCCATTGTCATTTCAAAAGGTTTTTCCCACATATAAGTTCCTTTATTAATAGTCATTCCATTTCCTGATGCCGGATATGGACCCCGATTGAGGATATTTTTAACAATGAGCTTTATAGCCTTACCAGCTTTATCTTGTTTGGCTACATGGTTAAAAATAGGGGTAGTAAAAGTTGCTGTATGCATATTTTCCCATCGCCATTCGTATGAACGAGTTCCAAGTGAATCTTCTAAAAATTCGATGGTTTGTTTCATACTGTTTAAAATATCATCATTACTAATATGTACATGCTGCGGACGGTCTTCATACGAGTTATATATACCCAGATTTAAAAGACGAGCCAAAGTTTTTTCCGGCAGGTTTTCAATTTGTATAAAGTAGTTGTAGGCTTCCTCATCAATTGCTTGTTTTATGGTGTTTTCTCCAAGCTTTAATAGAAAAACTTCCATTATGGTAGCAGCCGCAGCATTTCGGGCATAGTTAAAGTCCCAATTGGTCAAATAGGAAATAGCTGTTTCAATCTGTAAGTCATTTTGGCCTTCGAGCAATACTGGTAGAATTCGTTGGGTTATTTCAAGGGCATGGTTAGAATGAATATCGTTTTGGATATCCATAAAATATTTACTGTCTATGTTTTCTTTATCAGTAAGTAAGGTTTGAATACGATCATAACGAAAAGGTGAGTCCCAAAAGCTTGTTAGGTAAAAAGGGTAAGCATCATAATGAGTTTTATTATTAGCATTAGCAATCCATCCTTTATCAGGATTGATTACACGAGGAAGTTGTCTGAATGGGATATAACTTTTCCACTCGTCTTCCTGTATCCAGCCCCTTCTCAGTTTATGAGGATTACTTCGTTGAGGGAAACTACCCAGAGTATACATGGCAATGTTGTTCTTAACATCCCCATATATGATGTTAATTGCCGGAACTTTAATTTCTGGTAGAATGCTTTGAAACTCAGTAAATGATTCAGCCCAATTGATACTTAAAAATGCGCCCATTTCATTGCTGGGTTCCATGCCCGTCCACCTCATGGATAAAAGAAAAGTATTGTCATTTACGCCTTCAGAATTGAAGTCTGAGACGACCGTACCATTAGGTGTATAGTGTACCTCGGCTATGACTTCGTGAGACTCTCTGACCTTGATTGTGCTTCTCTCTGTAAGAAATCCAATATACTTGGGTTCATTGCCTATAGAGTCAACTAGGATTTGATTTGAGTTTGCCGGATTTAGTTTCTCTATAAAAAAATCTGTTTCGTCAGCCATCACTTCCGTGAGAGCCCATGCCATATCATCGTTTTGTCCTTGAAGTATGGCAGGTATTCCCGGAATGGTTACACCAGAAACATTTTTATCATTCAAGTTTAAGTGTACCTCAAAACTGCTGCCTGCCATTCCTTTTCCAATACTAGTATCTCCACCAAGTACGGGATATCCTTTTTCGGTAATTGAGCCATCAGCAACCCAGGCACTGCTTCCAGAGACCGTTTTACCAAATAATTCACGCATTTCCATGTCCTGCATAAAAAAGTCCATTAATGAAAAAGATGGTATACCCGTTGTATCAGTCTGACCTGATGATTCACCAAACATAGCATTGTAATCATCAGGTTTAATTACTGTCTGAAGATAACCGGAAACCGCCTTATTCCACCAGCCGTTATTCATTTCCCATGCCATGATCCTTATTAATGAAAGGGAATGCTGTGGTTTCCAGGGTATAGTTTTCATGTCAGTAAGCGCAAACTCAATAGGGAGCCGGCTCTTGTTCAAGCTCATGTAAGAATTGACGCCGTCAGTATAAGACTCAAGTACTTTCTTTTGTTCCTGGGTAAGCAGCAGCCAGTTTTTTTTAGCTGTTTTTGGGAAGTTTAGCATCCTGAGATACTTATCCAATTCAATAAAATCTTTGCCTAAAAACTCAGAAAACCTTCCTTCAGATACCATTTGGGAAATTGTCATTTGCCATATTCGGTCCTGAGCATGTGCATATCCTAATGAGAAATATAGATCATCACTGTTATTAGCAAAAATATGCGGTATTCCATAACCATCTCTATGAATAGTTACTTCTTCCTGGACACCACCAACCTTAATGTTTGTTTCATATCTAGGAAGGGGGCTGTAAAACGTCAGATAAGCGGCTACCAATATGAAACTGCTGACCAAGATCAACGTAAGCAGAACTAATTTAAGAATAGATCTCATAAATCGGCCTGGGTGTGATAGTGGGAGGGGAGAGAACAGGTATATTCAAGAGATACTAATGAATGGAATAAATAGCTTAAAAGGTTCGGATCGTCTTGGTTGAAATGGCGTTGGTTAAAAACCGTCAAAACAGTTTATAAAATATTACGTAAGTTTGATGGGTTTTACCATACAGTCCGTTTAAAAAATAGACTTCAAGGTAAGGTTTCGCAAAGTTAAAATCATTTATCAATACAGAATTGTCTCATCAAAATTACCCTATTGCTTTCGAGAAATTAAAGCAAGTTTCAGAATCTGAAAGTACACCCGTTTATTGTTATGATGAACGTACGATAAGAAATCGATGCCGCAGCGCTAAGGAAATATTTAGTACCCTGCCTGTACAATGGCTGTATGCTATGAAAGCCAATGATAATCCTCACATACTAAAAATATTTCAAACCGAAAATATTGGCTTTGACACGGTCAGTTATGAAGAGGTGCTATTAGGTTTAAGGTTTGTAGATACACCCTCCCGTATTTTCTATACTGAAAATAACATGACCGATGCTGAAATGGAAGGAGCTATTGAAGCAGGGGTGACTTTGAATATTGGTTCCCTAACAAGGTTAACTTCATTTTGTAAACATCCTAAGACCCAAACCTGCAGTATTCGCATAAATCCAAAAATAGGAGATGGACACCATAGTAAAGTAGTGACAGGTAATAAGGACAGTAAATTTGGGATACGAATAGATTTGATACCAGATTGTATCAATATAGCCAAAAAGCATGGCGTACGGATCACCGGAATTCATGCACATATTGGAAGTGGTATCCAAAATCCAGGCAATTTTAAGTCAGCAATGCAGACACTGTTGATTGCAGCCTCTGAATTCCCTGACCTTGAAGCAATTAATTTTGGTGGTGGGATTCCCATTCCTTACCGACCCGATGATTTGGAATTTTCATTGGATGATTTTTCCAAATTAATCGGGAATTTATTAAATGATGATTTTAAAAGAAGGAAAAACAAAATTACATATTTCTTTGAACCCGGAAGGTGGCTGGTTGGTCCTGCTGGTGTACTCATGACTAGGGTCAACACAGTAAAAGATCAGGGGAATAAGGTGTTTTTGGGGACTGACACTGGGTTTAATCATTTGTTAAGGCCAGCTTTGTATGATGCCTACCACCATGTTGTAAATATATCAAAACTGGATGGAGAAGCCACGCGTATTTATGATGTGGCTGGAAATATTTGTGAAAGTGGTGATATCCTGGCAGTAGATCGAATGTTGCCAATAACAGAAATAGGTGATTTACTTGCCATCCGGGATACTGGTGCTTATGGAATGACTATGGCCTCAAATTATAATCGCCGGGCGCTACCATCTGAGGTTCTTATTACATTGGATGGCCAGGAAAAAAACATTAGAGCAAGAAAATCGGCCGCGCAACAAGTCGAAGAACTTTTCGAGGAAACCGGTTTTTAATTAAATCAATGGTTGAAGATATTCTGTCTCCATTATAACAGTCTTGATTGCGGAGCTATCTACAGTTCACGAATTTCTATTCATTAATCTTTATCTTATACTTATGAATCAAAACATACAGGAAATCCTGGATTTTTCCTGCAAGGTAGCCCGTCGCGGTGGCGATAGCACTCTTCAGTATTTTAAGAAGGATTTGGATATTGAACGAAAAGCTGACGATTCCCCCGTCACGGTAGCCGATAAAGAGGCTGAAACTATCATGCGAAATATGATATTGGAAAAATTCCCTGATCACGGGATTTTAGGTGAAGAGCATGGACAAGTGAATGAGGAAAGCCAGATTCAGTGGATACTTGATCCTATTGATGGAACTAAATCCTTTATACATGGTATACCATTATATACAACATTAATAGGTGTTTTGATTAATAATAAGCCCGTGACCGGTGTTATATATGCACCGGCTTTAGATGAATTATGTGCCGCCGGATTAGGCTTAGGGTGTCGGTTCAATGGTCAGAAATGCCAGGTTCGTGAGATTAAAAACTTAAAGGAAGCTACTTTTTTGACAAGTGATCTGCAAAGCGTGTTTGAGGGAAGAAGCATAAGTTTATTTAATGACCTGATTCAAAAAACCAGATTGCACCGGACTTGGGGTGATGCCTATGGACATATGATGGTCGCAACTGGTCGGGCTGATATTATGTTTGATCCAGTGCTAGAGATTTGGGATGCAGCTCCTTTGCTCACAATTATAAAAGAAGCTGGTGGTTCATTCTTTGATCTCTATGGAAATGAACGTATAGATACAGGAAGTGCAATCTCATGTGGGACACGTATAAGAGGCGACATAATGAATATGATTCAAGGTCAGAATACGGCCTGATAATCCGTTTAAGATAAAACCAATCCAATCATGTTTTCTTACCATATTGTACAGAAATTATAAGCTTGTTTCGCGAGCATCCCAAAATTATAATAATTATTAAAAATGAGAAATTCGCTTTCTATTATTATCATATTCTTTTTCCTTCCGATCTCTCTTTTTTGCATGCAAAGAGGCGACTATTCAGCCTGGCCGGATATGGATTTTGATTTTCATTACTTAAGTATTGAATTGGATGTAAATACTGATGACAGAACTATTTCAGGCATAGCAGAATATGAGGTATCACCGAAAAGAGAAGATATTCAAAACCTATTGTTATTCTCCGCTGAGACAGTTATAAATCAAGTACGTATTTCCGGCCACGATACCCGTTTTAAACAGTTAGGAGATTCCCTCATTATTGAACTGACAGAAACTTTATCTGCCGGAAAAAGGATCAAGGTTGAGATCACATATGATGCAAATCCAACTTTTGGAGTTCATTTCACGGAAAATGGAACTGTGTGGACATCCATGTTGCCCAAATCGAACCGACACTGGTTACCGGGTTTTGATCATCCAAGAGTAGAGGTACCCTCAACAATCCATCTTCGTGTAAAGGAAAATCAGGAAGCTGTAGCTAGTGGATATTCTTTGGGCGATGAAGTAGTTGAAGATGGTTATAAGCTTGTTGGATGGAAATCTGATGTTAAAAAGCCTCTCTCAGAAATCGGATTCGTAGTGGGAAATCTAGTTTATGAAGAAAGGTTATTTGGGTCAAAACAAATACGACTTTATTCAGAAACGGATATGTTAAATATTGAGGTCCAAAACGACATCCTCCAAAAGGCATATCAGCGGATCAGGGAAACGGAACGATTTCTACAAGTTGAATATCCATACGATGGATTATCATTGATAGCATTAGAAGATGATCGTTGGGAGACCAGACTCTATGCTGCAGGCATTGGGTATCTTTTTTCAAACAGGGGTGAGTTAGCTTCTCAGATAGCCTATCCAGTATACGCTCAATGGTTTGGGATATACCAGAGGCCTGAACAATGGGGTGATGCTGAGGCTACACTTCTGTATCAAGCCTGGTTAGCCGATCATTTCGATCAGAGTAATTTAGCCTATGATGAAGAAGATTATATATTGGATGAATATACTTCTGTTTATAAAAATTTTTCTACTCAAAGACAAAGTGGATACCTTGGATTTGTACAGAATTTAGATAACAACACATTCATGGACTTGATAACTTCTCAAGCCCGTGAAGTTCTTATTTCAGGAGGCCATGTGTTGGGATGGCGTGGATATGCACGTTTTTGGTATCAGCAATTGGGTAAGAATTTATTCGATAAGCCATCATTTCCTGATCATAAATATGAAGCCATACCCATATATGATATCGCGATCGAGCAAAAAAGCTTAAGTGGCAATTATGATGTCAATATTAGGCCAAAAAATAACGCTCTGGATGATAGTATCTCATTGTCATACACGCAATATGATAATGGTGAATCAAACCGTGAAGAGATAAGTTTTGCCGGAAGCGGTGATACGTTTTCAATAGATGATTCTGATCAATTAGACAATGTGATTTTTGGGAATTTACCAGGTGTACAGCTAAATATCCTAAAGCCTTTTGAATTTTGGCTGTATCAACTCCGCCGGGATTCGGAACCGGTTAGAAGGAAAGAAGCTGCTCTCGCCATTGAAGAATTTTCCGACCACCCGGATTTACAACTAGCTCTTAATAGTGTCTTGAATAGTGAAGACAACCCGGAAGTTGAGGCAGCAGTATTAAGAACAATGGCTGAAATCACAAAAGGGGCGTCTGGCACACAAAGTTGGTTTCTTACTCGATTAGATCATGAGCATGAGGCTGTACAACTAGAAGCACTTCGGGCCCTGAGGTATTATTCTGACGATGAAATTGTTAAGCGTGAGGTATTTGAAATCATCAGTTTATCAGATAATATTGAACTTGTTAACGAAGGTATTTCAGCATATAGGAACTTGATATCGGAAGAAGAATTTGTAGAGTTTACAGATCAGTTTTTAAATGAAGACCAGGAGCGTAAGTTTACCAAAACTTTAATTGACGAATTATACAACACTTCCGCCATTGACTTTGCTAACGAGAGGGTCGATGATTTCCTTGAGCCAGTATATTCTTTTGAAATCCGCTATACAACATTTCGCCATTTGGATTGGAATGATTATAATACCGAACGATGGGCTGAAAGGGTAAAGACTTATATTTCTGACCCTGATCCCAGGATTCGTTATTTAATGAAAGGCCGTATTTCATCATTATCGCATGAAGACCGGGAAAGATTACTTATTGAACGAAAATCTGAAGAATATGACATTCGGGTAATTGAAAACTAAAGCACGATAAGAAGCGCTAGATTTTATTTATCCAAGGTTTATTTTCTGCATAGAAGCCCTTTTTGATCATTCCCGAACAATAGATTCGGTAACAAGCTTTTACTTCCATTATTGAAGTTTATTAATTGTTCATTTAATCCGTAAATCTCAAGCGTTTAGTTTCAGATTCAACAGACGTTTGATGATGCTTTTATCCAAATTGTTCTTTCCGATTTGATCTAAAATCAATACCTTGAACTATTTAACCACACAAGGTATTATGCAAGTTCTTCATGTTAGCACCGAATGTTATCCGATAGCAAAAGTTGGAGGGTTGGGTGATGTTGTCGGAGCTTTACCGGGCTATATGAACACACAGGAAATGGATAGTCAGGTGGTAATGCCGAAATATAAAAACCCCTGGTTTTCTCAACATCTTTTTGAGATCGTCCATGAAGGTTTTTTTCGTTTAGGGGAAGATCGAATTGCTTATAGTGTGCAACAGACGAAAAGCCGGATTTTAAATTTTCCGGTTTTTTTTGTTGATATCAAAGGTTTATGGGACAGATCTGGTGTATACAATGATGTTAAAACCAATTTACCGTACCCTGATGAAATGGAGCGATATATCTCGTTTCAGATAGCAGTATTAGACTGGTTGAAATCTAAAAGGAAAAAACCAGATGTAATCCATTGCCATGATCATCATACAGCTTTTATACCGGTATTAATGAATGGCTCACCTCTTTACCATGAATTCAATACCATTCCTTCGGTTCTTACCATCCACAACGGCCATTACCAGGGTTGGTATGACATGAGGAAAAGATATCTGTTACCCAAACTTGATAACTTAAATGAAGGACTCCTTTATTGGAATGGTCAGATTAATGCCTTGGCTTGTGGTGTAAGAAGTTGCTGGCGGGTAAGTACGGTGTCCAATACCTATATGCAAGAACTTAGGCAAGACAGCCTGGGGCTGGAATCAGTGTTCGAACATGCTGTTGATAAATCATTAGGTATCATCAACGGAATTGATATGAAAATTTGGAATCCCCAAAAAGATCTTTTGATTAAGAAAAAGTTCAATAAAAGTAATTTTGTTCAGGGGAAGGCTGCTAATAAAGCTGCTTTGTGTTCGAAGTTTAATTTAGATCCAAACCTGCCTTTAATATCTTTTATTGGTCGACTTACAGCCCAAAAAGGGGCTGACCTGTTACCTGATCTAATAGGGAAATTTATAGAAAAGGGAGATAAAGCGGGATTTGCAATATTAGGTACAGGCGACCCTGAATTGCAGGATAGATTCATGACCATGAAGCATAAGTTCGTGGGTTTTTTTGATGCTTCTCTTGAATATAATGAAGAACTAGCCCATTTGATGTATGCAGGATCTGACTTTATCATAATGCCTTCCAGGTTTGAGCCCTGTGGCCTAAACCAAATGTATGCCATGCGTTATGGAACTCTACCCATAGTTCGGGAGGTAGGAGGTTTAAAAGACACAGTGATTGATTTTGATGAAAAAGGAGGTTATGGTATTCGCTTTAAACATTTTACTCTGGAGGATGCCGGTAATGCATTGAACAGAGCATTAAGAATATATTATGATAAAGTTATCCTGCGAAAATTACAGGCCAAAGCATTATCATTAGATTTCTCTTGGCGTAAATCAGCCGCCCGATACAGGCTTATGTATCTTGAATTAACTCAGAGAGGGTAAATAAAATATGATGGATTCAACAATTGCAGTTATATTGGGAGGTGGCAGAGGTACACGCCTTGAACCTTTAACGAGCAATAGGTCAAAGCCAGCTGTACCCATAGGCGGTAAATATCGATTGGTTGATATTCCAATTTCCAACTGTTTGCACTCCAACATAAAGCGGATATATGTGTTGACTCAGTACAATTCGGCTTCTCTAAACCGTCATATAAAAAATACTTACCAATTTGATTTATTCAGCAGCGGCTTTGTTGATGTATTGGCTGCTGAACAAACACCCAAATCCCAACACTGGTTCCAGGGAACGGCTGATGCCGTCAAACAGACTTTTCATCACTTGGAAGACCAAACCTGTGAATATATCATGATTCTTTCAGGTGACCAGTTGTATCAGATGGACTTTACCAAAATGATAGAAAATCATAAAAAGTCTGGTTCTGATCTTACTGTTGCAACTATCCCTGTAGTTGCAGAGGAAGCTACCGATTTTGGGATCATGAAAAACGATTCGGAGGGAATCATTCAATCCTTTATCGAAAAGCCGAGTATGGATATCCTAAATGACTGGAAATCTGAGGTTCCAGATACCTTAAAGGAACAGGGTAGAGAATATTTAGCGTCTATGGGAATTTATATTTTTAATAAGAAGGTTCTCTATCAATTATTTGAGGACAATCCCGACGCAAAGGACTTTGGGAAAGAGATTATTCCTACTGCCATCGGTTCTCCACTGAAAGTATGCAGTTACAATTATACAGGATACTGGACAGATATTGGAACGATTAAGTCGTTTTATCAGGCTAATCTTTCACTGACAGATGAGTTGCCTCAATTTGATTTGTATGCGAAAGATAAAATGATCTATACGCGGGCCAGATTATTACCAGGCTCTAAAATTTCAGGAACCCGACTTGATAAGGCAATTGTAGCAGAAGGCTCCATCATTGAAGCCAGCCATATTTACAAGTCTCTAATTGGTATTCGGTCGAGAATTGGTTCCGGAACCACAATAAAAGAATCCATTGTTATGGGTAATGATTACTATTCTTTCGTAAATCAGATTAGTACAAAGGACGAAATACCTGAAATGGGTATTGGCCACCGTTGTCATATTGAAAAGGCTATCATAGATAAAAATAGTAGAATTGGTAATGATGTTCGAATCATTGGAGGCGACCATCTAATGAATGAAATTAATGAGCATTATTCTATCGTTGATGGTATTGTGATAATTATAAAAGGAGGCATAATCAAAGATGGTACAGTGATTGGTGGTTAATTTAGAACGTTTGTAGCAGTTTACTTTGTTATAGTAAAAACATTAATTACTGGAGGTTTTATGAGCATTGACCGGATTCGAACCCATACTACTCAGGATATCAATACGATGATCGACTACAAAAGCGAAGCATTAATACTTGAATATTCTGATCAGGAATTTTGGAAGATATCTAAACGTATTGAAGAATTAGACAGGGAGTGGGATATCGAGAGATGGCTTCAAGTAAATGCATCTTCATTAGCATTCACAGGTTTAACTTTAGGGACGTTATATAAAAAGAGATGGTTGATGTTACCGGCCATTGTATTGCCTTTTCTGATGCAGCATGCTATACAAGGTTGGTGTCCACCGGTGACACTCTTCCGAAAAATGGGCATTCGGACTAGGAGAGAGATTGAGCGCGAGAAATATGCTTTAAAAGTATTACGTGGTGACTTTGATGAAGTGAGAAATATGGACAGGAGGGAAGCAGCTTTAAATGCTTTCAGAAAAAGTTCAGTTGACAGATCTTCTTAAATTATTCAATGTTTTCCTGGATTTCTGTCAACTTCATCAAAGCCCGTTCACGAAGATTATCGAAATATTCTTTATTCATGTCCCCAACTGTGTATTTGAGATGGAGCCAAACTAAATAAGTACCAACTACATCTTCATAACAGTAACGTTCAATCTTGGCAAACTCACCATCCCGGTACATAGCCAAAACCTGGTTACCTTCTCCGGTTTTTTTTACAGGAATGCCTATAAGGGTTCCAATATGTTTGAGTTTGGGCCATGAGCTGGCACCAAAATTACTGAACTGGTCAATGAGATCTATATTCTCTTTGCTGAAACGGTATTTGATTTCATGATTGTTTAACCTAAGTGGTAATTGCAGGCCATGTTTCATAGCTCTGTAGGTGATTAATGGCAAGTCAAATCCCCTGCCATTATGATGAATCAGGCCGAAATCTTTATAAGTATTCAGTGTGTTGCACAGATCAATCAAACCTTGTTTTTCATTGGTTCCTGTCCATGATGCTTTTTGTTTTGGGTTGCCCTGATTGTCTATCCACAACCCAACCCATGATACCATCTGTTGATACATAGGTGGGAGAAATCCATTTTTATTTTTGGTGAACTCTTCGGTAGCAAGTTCCAGGATCATATCATCATCCTGGTCTTGATTATCTATTAAATCGCGTAGTAAATCAAAATCGGGAACCGATTCTATATCAAATACAAAATACATGAGGGGTAGTTAAAATAATCTATTGGTTCGAATACTTTAATTTATATCATGATAATACTCATAATTAACAATAAGAATCCAAAAAAGGTATGTAGAGTCAGATTTTCTTTATTAAGCACTTTCCTTTTAAGCATGGATTTATCAAATTACTCCCCTAAAGTTTTTTTCCCTGCCATTAAAAGGAGTTAGTATGATTGTCTATCATCCATCCAAGGTTCGGAATGTCGTTTTATTGGGACATTCTGGATCCGGTAAAACCACCCTTGCTGAAACTATGTTATTTGAATCCGGGGCCATATCTCGTCGCGGTACTATAGAAGAAGGCAACACTACATCAGATTATAATGAAGTCGAAAAAGATAAGCTAAAATCAGTTTATTCTTCATTTATGAATCTGGAATGGAGGGGTCATAAGATCAATTTGATAGATACTCCAGGAACCACTGATTACTCGGGTGAGGTGCTGGGAGCATTAAAAGTAGCAGATACAGCAATATTTGTTCTTGATGCAGAACATGGTGTAGAAGTCGGTACGGAGATATTATGGAATTACGCCCGAAAATATAAAACACCTTCTTTCTTTGTGATTAATAAGATTGACCATCCTAATGCTGATTTTCAAAGGACACTGGATCTCGCCAGAGAATTATTTGGCCGGCATGTTGTACCAGTGCAATATCCATACAATGAGAAGGGAGATTTTAATGCTATCATTGATGTTCTTAAGATGACGATGTATGAATTTCCAAAAAATGGAGGTAAACCTGATAAATTACCTATTCCCGATTCACATAAAGCTCAAGCTGAACTTCTTCATAACGAATTGATTGAAGCAATTGCTGAGAACGACGAAGTTCTTATGGATATTTATTTTGAAAAGGGGACTCTTGGTGAAAATGAAATGAGGCAGGGGATGCGTAATGCCATGACAAACGGTGATTTTTGTCCATTGTTTTGTGCTTCGGCATTACGCAATATGGGTAGTGGCCGAATAATGGGATTTATTGATAATGTTGCTCCTTCTCCCATGCAAACCCACCCTGATAACAGTAAAAATGGTAAAGCAGTTGATATTAATCCAGATGAAAAAACGGCTGCTTTTATGTTTAAAACAGTATCAGAAGAACATGTAGGTGATCTCATGTACTTTAAGACTATCACCGGCAGCATGAAACCTGGAATTGATCTGGTAAATCATAGTACCGGTGGTATGAATCGGATTGGCAGTTTGTTTCTTACACAGGGTCATAAAAGAATAGAAGTGCCTGAAATAAAAGCAGGAGATATTGGGGCTGTAGTTAAATTAAAAGATGCAGGTGTTAACGACACACTACATGAAAAAGGATATGAATGTGTTATTGACCCTGTAGAATACCCGGAACCTACTATTCGTGCCGCTATTCGAACTCATGATCAGGCGAATGAAGAGAAACTGGGTGCAGCTTTGAATCAAATCCAAAGGGAAGATCCATCGTTGAGCATTGAGCATAGTCAAGAGCTCAAGCAAATAATTATTAGTGGGCAGGGCGAGGAACATCTCGCCATGGTTAAGCATCGTCTGAGTAGCCGGTTTAAAGTAGATGTAGAATATTACAAACCTGGTATCCCTTATCGCGAAACTATTACAAAAGCAGTTCGAAGCCATTATAAACATAAAAAGCAAAGCGGAGGTGCAGGGCAGTATGCTGAAGTTTATATGCTTGTAGAACCATTGATGGAGGAGATGCCTGAGTATAATGATATTACAGTACGGAAAACGGATGAAATTGATCTTCCCTGGGGTGGCAAATTGGTTTTTCGGAATTGCATTGTAGGGGGTGTAATAGACAATAGATTTATGCCTGCTATCCTAAAAGGTATAATGGATAAATTAGAGAATGGTCCGATGTCAGGCTCACGTGCCAGAGATGTCAGGGTATCCGTTTATGATGGTTCTATGCATGCTGTTGATTCAAACGAAGCTGCCTTTAAAACGGCCGGGACTATGGCATTCAAAAAAGGGTTCTTAGATGCAAACCCTCAATTACTTGAACCGACATACAAAGTTGAGATAAGTATTCCAGCTGAATTTATGGGGGATGTAATGAGCGACCTAGCAACCCGGCGCGGACAAATTCTGGGCATGGATTCAGAAGGTTCTTTCCAAACAGTTACAGCCCTGGTGCCATTGGCAGAGTTATATCGCTATGCTACCCATCTCAAATCGAAAACACAGGGTAGAGGAACTCATACTCGTACCTTTGACAGTTATACACCCGTTCCCGGTGATATACAGGATAAAGTGATGAAAGAAACAGCAAAATTAGAAGAAGCATGATAAACTTCTCTTATGGTAAGGAAACAACTTTGCGGATAACCCATTCAGCTGAGAGCAGTAGAACTACTAATATAAACCAGAATGGGTTTTGATAGCCCAGAACCTCACGGTTAGTGATATGGGTCTGAATATTAAAAAAGCCATCTTGGTGGAGTCTTTCCTGTTTTCCGCAATGCAGCACCCTAATAATTTTTCAGGATAGTTTGGTAT
>JBBDQY010000041.1:0-7263 GCA_040905745.1 Balneolales bacterium | reverse complement strand
AGCAATGATTTAAATGGCCTTTTCCCGCAAATTATTAATCGAACTCAGGTTATTAGCAATTGAATCGAAGAAGAGTGACTTGACGTATCCTCGATGCATCTATGGAGAACGTGCCTGCCCACCAGAAGACTGCGGCAGTATTTCTGGTTATTATCGATTGATTGAGATTTTATCCAATTCAAAAGATCCTGAATACCAAGAAACTGTAGAGTGGTTAAAAGGACATGCTAAAAACTACTACCCATATGATCCTGATTATTTTGATTCGGACTCCATTAAATTCTGGAATCCTAAAAAGAGATTGGAAATGATGCTGGGAACTTGAAACATTACAACCTGACCAACAACCATTATCTACTGTCAAATGCTGTACAAAACCCGCTACCAAAACCTGTTGGATCTGATAGAACAATGTCATGGCAGCCGATCCACCATCATTAGCTCGCAGATACAGTCAGCGAGTGGCATGGACTTATTGGCGAGGGTACCATTTGCCGATGCCATACTGGGGCGGTGGTTATTCACCCACCGGATTGATTTGAAGCGAGATTCTCTAATATTTAATTTCGCTTTCAAGAATAGGCTTTGTCAGGTAAGCTTTCTTCCATAACCAACCTGTTACCTATTCGTTATTAATGTCTTGTTTTTTTTGTTCAATGGCTTCCCTTCTCCTTGCCGCCGCTTCTTCTAATTTCTTCTTTCTTACAAATAATTGATATAAAATATCTTTCATTAGCTCTAATAAGATTTCTGCCCTATCATCTGAAAGGGACGGCAGGTGAGGGTGTGCCCCATCATGACCAGCAATAACAATGGCTTTTAGAGATTCAAAAGTTTCTTCGTCTATTTCTGCCATTGAACGAAGATCTTCAATCTGACGTAAAACTTTGTCCTTACCTTTGGAGCCTAGTTCTTGTGAAGCAGTCTGGATTGTTCTGCGTGACATAGCTGCAAATGCATTAAAATTGGCATTTGAATAACAATCTAAAGCCTCACGAAAATCTGCACCTACAACTTCTGGTAGATATTTAAAATCATATGTTTCTTGAGGTCGCTCTACCTCTTCATAGTCTTTAAAAAAAGTTACTTTATGGTTGGGAAAGTTATATTGCACTTTAAACCTAAGAAATACAGTCTCTTGACAAACATCGCATTGGTATGCTAAACCAACAGATTTTGGCTGATAACGTTCAAGTAAATCATATTTTGGTATTGAAACTGCTGACAAACCAGCCCCCGTCATACAATGGGGACATTTTACTCTAAAATGTTGGTCAATAAGTTTTTTATCGCTAGCCTTTGTTAGAAGTAAAGACATTCACTTTTCCCGTTATGGATTATATGTTAGATAATATTTAATTATGATCACCTCACATCATCAAATCATCTAAAAACTCCGACTCCATACCACCACTGGTTACCAGCAGGTGATCCCTTGCGCGCGTGCAGGCTACATAAAGTAGATGACGTTCGGTGTTGTAGACCTCTTCGAGGTCTGAGTCGTCGGTTACGGTTTCGATTCTTTGTTGGGATGGGATAATTTCATCATCGCAGGCCATGACGGTGACAGCGCGGAATTCCATTCCTTTTGCAAGATGCATGGTGCTTATCGAAACATGGCCATTGGATGTTTCAACATTTTCATTCAAAATTTTATAGGGAAAACCTGTTTCCTCAACTGCCTTGATAGCTCTATCTAATTCCTTTTCCGAACGGACAAAAATACCTATTTCACCCGGCAGCAATCCTTCTTCTTTTCGGTCCATTATCCATTGACTGACCGTCTTAATTTCTTCTTCTGTGCTGTCCAATACCTGGATGGTGGGTTTGGGTCCGTTAAACACGGATATCGTGCCCCTGCGTTCTTCAGTGTTGCCGTCAACATCGGATATTTCAGGTCCCAATAAAAGATCCGCTTGCATGCGGATCTGATGTGATGTGCGGTAGTTGATCCGTAGGGTCCCGGAACGTCCGCGAATATCCACACCGAGTGCTTTCCAAGAAAAGGGCTGCTGGAATATCCGCTGACCAAGATCGCCGGCAAAGAAAAGACTGTTGGGTCGCCCGGAACCCAGTGTAGCCAGAAAGCGAAGTTGTGCAACACTTACGTCCTGAGCCTCATCAACAACCGTGAATTCAAAAGGTGGATGCTTGCTTTCCGATAATTTGGAGGCTAGACGGCTGTATAACTCCGACCGTGTTATCAATCCCTTAGATATTAATTCCAACCGGACCTTTTCAAAGATTGACCAAAGTGTCACACGCTGTTTCTCAGGTAGACGGGTTTTGCGGCCCAGGCGCATTACATCACGGTATTGCTCCCAGGTTTCCAACTGCCAGGCATCCACGACCTGCTCCCATTCGGTTAATAAAAAATGCAAACTGAATCTATGACTATCGGAATTACCAATGGCTTCTTTCAGTAATTCCCGTATTTCTTCACGTGTGGCAATGTTAACTTTATTAAAGTTTAATTCATAAAGGCGTTCGCTGATGTCATCCAGGGAATGAACCTCCAGGCGCTCTGCAAGACGAGGTTCATTGCTGATCAATCTCCTAAGCTTCGTCCTTAAAAACCCGGCAAGGATATCGGAAAATGTGGTGAGAAGTACCCTGGCATACGGATTAGTCCGGGCGAGAAAAACAGCACGGTGCAGAGCGACTATAGTTTTTCCTGTACCAGCCGAGCCTGAAACTCTGCCCGGGCCGTTATAATCACGTTCAACCAGTTGCCTTTGAGAAGGGTGAAGGAAGATAGTCCATTTTTCCCATGGATATTCCAGTGCCCGTTCCAGTTCTTCCACGTTGTGCATAACCCGGAAACGACGCTGTGCATCGGGATGCTCAAATGGATCTGCCTCACTGGAGATGGGTTGGGGAACCTGGGGTGTGATGCCTACAGCCAGATTCAGCAAGGCTTCTGCGGCTTCACCGGGGAGATGGTCTGCAAGGTCTAGAAGACTATCCTCATCGGCTTTTCGTATATCATCGAACCATTCTGACGGCACGCCGTAGCTCAGCATTTCCTGATCCGATAGATCAGAGAACAAGGTAGGTTTTGCTGGGGCAGACACTTCCTGCTCGATATACTTCGGTATGGTGATTTCTTTAACCGTTTCCCTGATCTTCACCAATTGGGCGGCGCCGGTTTTGGGATGTTTTTCCAGCTTGCGGCATTCCGCCCAGCGATAAGCCGCATCATGATGACCCACATAGCAAATGAGCAGGCTTGCTTTTGTTTTATGAACGATCAGACGAATATCTAGGCTTATGCGAACGGACCAGAAATTGGAGTCTTTGGCACGATCAATCCTGTGAAACTGCATTCCAGGATTAGCGGGATCCATTTGCAGATCGAAGACCGTGGTCTTTACCGACTTCTGTTCATCATTGGTGAGTTTGGCGAGGCTGTCGGTGAAGGTGTGGGAGATGCGAAATTCTATCATCTTTATTATCTCTACTTTGTCGTAGTGTTTGAATCTGATTCCTGTGAATCTTGATCTTCATTATTAGAGTTATTTTCCTGCTTGCCCTGCCAATCATCGGTAATTTCCTTCCAATTCACTTCTCTATTTTCCTGATTCGTCCACACCTCCCAGAAATCTGGGTCTTCAGACTGAGGTTGTTGCCCTTTGGGAAGATCATTCATGCGAACCAGTATAGGAAGTTCTGACGCCCAGCCTAAAAAAATTGCATTCTGTGAAGGCAATGATGGGAGCTCGCGAAGTAAGCCCCTAAGGTTATCAGGAACGAATCGATTTACCAGATCTTGATCACGGTCATTACTTAATCGATGTATGAGGAAGGTATTACATTGAGACAGAACTGTTGGTGAAAGTTCAGAAGGACGTTGTGAAGATAAAACCAGCCCTAATCCAAATTTGCGACCTTCCCTAGCAATACGTTCAAAAACTTTACAACAAATTGACGCAGTATCCTGATTCTCGGTCTCATCTTTATATCGCTTAATAAAGGTATGAGCCTCTTCCATGATGATTGTCGTAGGAAGAACCTTATGTTCGGTTTGTCTATTTCTATATCGTTGTAGTGACTCAAAAATGACACGTGAAATCACGGAAGTTACAACATGAATGATCTCTGATGGAACAAGTGACAAATCAATAATTGTAATATTACCATTGTTAGCCTTGTTCTCACCAATGTAATCTATCAGCCATTGATCCAGCGTAATGTCGTCAGTATCACTTATAATTGGTTTTATATTATTATCAGACAGTATTGATCGGATACGCATAACCAAAAAGTCAATGTATTGGGTTATACCTTCTTGCTCTGCAATTATTTGTAAATGATCTACAAAGTCCGAACCAGAAAAACTAATTGGTATATCCTCAGAAGGACCATCATGGTAGACTATTCCACCAAGCTCATCTAACAGAATAACCATAGAATCTAATATCTCTTTTATTTGAGCTTCATCAAAAGCACGATAATACTTTACTTTTTTTCCATTATCATCTATAAATTCATTATATGTTGAAGTTAAAGCAGTTTTTATATAATCTTTTATGGCTTCAATTCGAGTTTTAAATTCAGGAAACTTATTTATTTTATCCTCATAATCCTTATAAATAGCTTTGAGCCTAAAGCCGAATTTTGATTCATCAAACCTAATTGAGCCATTTTGCAATTCTCTTTGTATATAAATTACATTAGATGAAACATATCGTCTAAGCAATAGCTTCCTGTCAATATCATCCATTTCTATAATATTTTCACGCCCCTCTTTAACTTCTCTCAGAGCTCTCCTTAATAATGGCCTTTGTGTTTTACCGGTGGCTTGTGCAAATGAACTCCACTCTGAACTATTCCAAAACCAAAGTGGAACATGTAATTGTTTTTTTCCTGATTCAGGGTTTAAGGTATAAATTCGAGCTTTTATGTCATTTTCATCACTGAAAGCTCTTGCATATTCTCCATTTGGATCTAGTACAATAAAGCGTGCATTGGGAGTAACTGTTTGTTGCTTTGCTGCCTCTAAAGACCAACGAATCAAACCTGCAACTGTACAGGATTTACCACTACCGGTATTGCCAAGCACCGCAAGGTGACGTCCAAAAAGACGATTAGGATCAACACTAACATCTGCATTACCAGCCAAAGGACTCGTACCTATTTTAACTCGTCTATTTTCACCGGATTCGACAATAGAACGTAATTGATGCTGAGTTGGTAATAAAACCCTATCACCAACTGAGGGAAACGAATCGGATCCTCTTTTAAATCGATAGGTGTCTGTTCCTTCTTTATTTACTGATCTTTGTAATGTACCCAAAGGATTCAGACTCATTTTACGAAGTGGGTAAGGCAAATCAATCAAACCAAAATCTTGCATTCCCCGTCTTTTGGGATAATTTGATCGCTCCACCGTAAGCCATTCGACTTGTCCGACCAAATATCCATCGTCACTTGTTATCAGTACATAGCTATTAACCCTTGGAAATGGACGGGGTGTTCCCGTATTAAGTGCAACTGAATCGGGGGCTTCGATATCCAGTAACACTTTAATTTCATCGGGTGAAATATATTCAACTACTCCAACATGAAGTGATTCGGAATATTCTAACGGACTCGGGTTCATAGTTTAGTACTCTCATTATTATTTTCATCCTTTTCCTTCTCACTATCTGTACCAAAACGTGTTTTTAATAATTCAGACATTCTAAAAGTAGTTCGGTCAATTGCAGATTTAGGCAAATAGTGGTCTACTAATGTTTTAAGATTACCAAGGTGTTCACCAATCATTAAAGTTATTTGAGCTGGTCTCCCAATTCGTTCATAGGTTTTCATGATTAAACCCAAGGGATCACTATATGAAATTATAACAAGATGAGTGGAAGGGATAGTAAGCATATCTTCAATAATTCTATTAATATGTTCATCCCCAAAGCTGTAACCATATGCTATTAATGTATTATTTGGACGACAAGCAGATGCTGCAAAATCTCTAAATAATTCGACAAATGGATAATCAGCTGTTTCTCTGTCTTTTGCTGAGTTAGGATAAATAATTAAATCACCTATGCTTGAATCAGTCAACCCTGGAGCATTTAAAAATGGTTCAATTCTCTTTGACCCAAAAGGTATTCCTAATCTCCTAATATCACGTTCAGAGTTTATCCAATCCACAGAACCATGAAGCTTTGAAAACCTGGCTACGCCTTCTAGGTAACGAGGTTCCCCACGAATACCAGGTGGGTTATAATGCATATCTAAGTTTAACCGTGATGAGCGAAAAATAGGTGTTAAGGTTCCAACAAATCTATCTAATAAATGTAAACCTGCAACTTCCGCACCAGCTTCAATTAAACGATCATAATTTGTAGTAAAGATTTGTAATCTATCACGTGTACCTGAACGGCTTGCAAAACTCATCAAGAAATTTACTAAATACCCAAAAGCTTTCTCTCTTTCAGAATTATGTGCATTTGCTATACTTGATTCTCCTTCAAGAATTGATATAGCAAACCTTTTTAAAACTAAATCGATCTCAATCTTAAGCTCTTTTGCTTCATCTATTAAAAAATCACTTTTTTCATTAGATATACTCAAATAATTTTCAAGGCCTTTTGATATTTCATTTGCAACACGTATCTGATCCTCAATATTCGGGCGGCTTCTACCTGCTTTTATTGCTGATTCCTTAGATATTATACTAATTTGCTCTGAAAAGGAATTAAACTTTTCCATTTGCATACCAAGCAATGATTGATTCTTAGCCAACCAATGAACAGAATGCGTCAGACCAGATCCAAGTAATAAAGAAAGATGTTCGGATTGTACTAAAGCCGTTAACCAAGGCTCAATTCGTTGGCGAATTTTATCTTTACCAAACGGTTCATCGGATTTGTGCCAAGAGCAGGTAACTCCTTCTGATAGCTTAAATAAATCCTCTTCAACACTTTCGAAAAATATAGGTTTAAAATCATCCCTGCTTTTAAGGATATTTTTATCATTAGTGATACTCTCTTTATTTTCTTGGTTCATAAGTTATTAACTAACCCTAAAAACCTTCATAACCTCATCTCCCAAATGATTAATCACCTTCACTGCAATTCTGCCGGAGGTGGGTTTATCAAAGGGTCTGGAGGTATCGCTGTTTAGGGTTTCCCAGGCATCCTGGTTGATTTCGGCTTTGAGGGTGATTTTAAGTGCTTTGTAGGGATCGCCGGCGCCGAGGAAGTAGGCGTGGCGGACGAAGAAGCTTTCTTCGTTGTAGTCGGTGTCGATGAACCAGCAGGC
>JBBDQY010000040.1:0-1229 GCA_040905745.1 Balneolales bacterium | reverse complement strand
ATCGCCAATGATTTCGGATATTTGAATGGGAATTCCGAGAATCGTCTTTTCGAAAATGATTACCCTAATGATCAATTTATAGATGTTAGCCAAGCCAGTGCATTTGACTATGGTATTGATGGTATGGGAACGGCACGTGGAGATTATGATGAAGATGGTGATCTTGATTACTATATATCGGATGTTGGTAATGACTTATTGCTTAGAAATGATAATGACAGCTTTTCCAATCAACTGCTGAACGCAGGTTTAGAAAATGATACAG
The DNA here is from genome assembly GCA_040905745.1 of Balneolales bacterium. GTDB lineage: Bacteria > Bacteroidota > Rhodothermia > Balneolales > Natronogracilivirgulaceae > JBBDMU01. The sequence goes on along the minus strand of JBBDQY010000040.1, from coordinate 964 downwards.
TTGGTTACTTAGGTTATAACGGCACTACAGATGGATTTGGTTGGGGCTGTGGATTCTTTGACTATAACCATGACACTTACTTAGACCTCTTTGTGGCCAATGGGAGTATTACTTGGTGGGGGCAAGGCTATCCAACGCTTGACAGTAATAAATTATTCCTTAACAATGGTGATGGTACTTTTAAGGATATTTCTACGGATGTTGGACTTGGTGATCCATATACTTCAAGGGCATTTGCAAGCGGAGACTATGACAACGATGGAGACATGGACTTGCTTGTGGGGATAACTGATGTGCCCAACGGACAGCGTCATTCAATGATTTATGAAAACAAATTTAGCGATGGAAATTGGTTAAAGGTTTCATTGGAAGGCACTTTATCTAATAGGAATGGATATGGTTCGCGGGTAGAGGTTATTTTTAACAACAGGAAACTGATTCGGGAAGTCGATGGTGGTTCAAGTTTTAATTCACACCATAGCAGTATAGTTCATTTTGGTCTATCTGAAATAACTGATATCGATACACTCAGAGTTATTTGGCCTGGAGGCATGGTGATAGATGAATATTATGATGTAGCTACGAATCAGCATATAAATATTGTTCAAGAGAGTAGTTATTCGCAAATTTCATCTGCCGATTATCAAGATACTTTAAAAGAAAGTTTTGTTGTTTACCCTAATCCTACTAATACTGACATGATAATGGTAAAATATATGTCAATGAGGCCGCATGAAGAGATTACTATGAAATTACTTGATGTTTATGGGCGAACTCTCAAGGTCTTTTTTAGGAAAAAAGAGTTAAATTCAGGGACGACAGAGAAATTATCCTTGCCCAATCATCTGGCAGCCGGTATTTATTATTTAAAAATAGAATACGACCAAAGTCATGTGGTAAAGGTATTGTCTTTGGTGGATTAAAATTGACTTGATCAAGCCCTATATTGCTGTACTTGTTTTCT
>JBBDQY010000039.1:0-7338 GCA_040905745.1 Balneolales bacterium | reverse complement strand
TAATTACCAGTGAGAAATTAAATTCCCAAACATTTGGGAACCTAATATATTTTAACCAGACACTAATGATTTTAAACTATAACTGCTCTGGCTTATACTCTTTTATGACCTTATTGACCTGCCTGACCGCCTGGCGGATGCGTTCGGTGTTTTCTACAAGGCTCATGCGCAGATATCCTTCGCCGGCGTCCCCAAAACCGATGCCGGGCGAAACAAGTACCTCAGCCTGTTCGAGCAGGATTTCAGAGACCTTCAGCGAACCCAGGTGTTTAAGCTTTTCGGGCAAAGGTGCCCAAACGAACATGGCTCCAAGGGGTTTGGGGATACTCCACCCTGCCCTGCCCAAGCCTTCGATAAGTGTATCTCGTCTGGCTTCATACTTCAGGGCTACCTTGTGAACCTTTTCCCGTGGCTGCCTCAGAGCAGCAATTGATGCCACCTGAATAGGAGTAAATAAACCATAATCATAATATCCTTTTATCTGGCCCAGTAGCTTGATCACCTCTGCATTGCCCACACAGAACCCGCATCGCCATCCCGCCATATTATAAGACTTGCTCATTGTGATAAACTCTACGGCCAAATCCAGGGCTCCATCCACCTGCATGATACTCGGCGCAGTGTAACCGTCAAAGGTGATGTCTTTATATGCAAAATCGTGAATTATGAAGATGCCGTTCTTTCTGCAATAATCAACCACGGCCTTGAGAAAATCAAGGGAGACAGTAGTTGCAGTTGGATTGTGGGGGAAGTTCAGAAAAAGCAGCTTCGGTTTCTTTACCGAGGCGGATACAGCTTTATCCATATTGGCAATAAAAGTATCTGCATCATCGGATAAAGGGAACATCACCGGATCGGCACCCGCAATGACGGCACTCCAGACATGAACCGGGAAAGCAGGTTCGGGCACCAGGCACCGGTCTCCGGGCCCAAGTAAGGCCAAAGAGAGGTGAGAGAGACCTTCTTTGCTGCCAATGGTGGTAATGATTTCCGAGCGCCGATCAAGGTCTACATCATAATTTAATTTGTAATGATGAGCCACGGCCTTTAATAAGTGAGGAATCCCTTTGGCATCGGAGTAACGATGGGCTTTTACATCGTGGATCACCCCCTGCATCTTATCTACGATAAAATCATCAGCCGGCTGGTCAGGGTTGCCCATGCCAAAATCAATGACATCACGGCCTTCTCGTCGCATGGATGCCTTGATCGCATTTAGCCTGCCGAAAAGATACTCCGGCAGGAGGTGCATGCGCTCAGCCGGTTTAATAAAAGAATTTTTATTCATAATGGGATGAAAAGCTATTCAGGATGTTTTCAAACGTTGATTATCCTGATGGAAATCAGCGTCATTTGACGCTCAGTCGGTGGAAAAAAATAAAGATTTTTTTCAGAGCAGACAACATCTAAAAACGTTGCCTAATAGTAACAACTGGTTTTTTTATGCTGATATTAAAATTACTGCTTTATCCCTTAACAAATTTTATTTTATCAGCAGCATTTGCCGGGTTTGAACTAAACCATCGGCTTGCAAACGATACAGGTATACGCCGCTGGATAAACCTGACGCATCAAAAGTGATTTCATGCAGGCCTGCGGAAACATTCCGATCCAGTAAGGTGACTATTTTTTGTCCGATCACGTCAAATATTTCTATACGGACGTTATTGTCAGTCGGTAGTTCGTACCCTATTACCGTACCAGTGTTAAATGGATTGGGATAATTTTGCTTGAGTATGATTTCATCAGGTTCTACAGGGATATCATCATCTATGGATGCTCCCACTTTAATATTCGCGACAGATAAATTAGTGCGTTGACCGCTATCCTCGTCCAGCCGTAATCCTGTAAAATAATAACGCCACAAAAGCTGAACATAAGGCTCATTATTAGCGTCTGAGGGCAATACTACCGGACCTATCGTTTCTGTATGTCCGGGTACTTCGTTTCTCAGGTATTCGACCGGATTACCGTCACTGTTCATAACATCCCTGAAGGGCTCCTGGTTACCCACCCTGTATTGCAGACGCATATTATAAACCCTGGAATTGGGAAGCACTGTCATGCCCTTCCAGGATACTTCAACTTTATTTAAATCCCGGGTATCTAATGCCAGTAAGGCACCTCCAAGACGAGTGCCCGGATATCCCGGATTTCCCTCCTCACTACCGGTATTAATAAATGCAAACCCATTTTCGCCCAGGCCGTTGATTCGTGTCCTTGACTCCAGGTTATACACACCCTGGGTAAAGCTCTCAATACCCGCACCAAGTCCGGGGTCAGGTTCATCCATATAAACAAATGCCATGTGGTCAGGATACGTAGCAGCAGGTTCCTGTCCGGTCCAGTTGCTGAATGTATAGGTACTGTCGTTTAATACGAACGGTTCCGGGAAGGGCTCGATTTCCACTGATTTAAAAACAGCCTGTACATGTGCTGAATCGGCAATTGAAAGGGTAATTTTCGGTGACTTCAACTCTTCAACTTCCAACCCTTCCCAATGAGAGAATGCGTAACCAGGCAGTGCCTCAGCCTCCAGCGTCACCGGGATATTTTGAAAATAGATCCCATCCCAGGGCCACAGATCAGGCATTATTCCGGGAGTATCCACAGATATCTCCATACTGTTGACACGAACCGAACCCGCAGAGGGATCGGAAATATTCACCTCCAGCTTGATTGCCTTTTCAATGTTGAAATGATCCAGGATGTGCTGGCGTACAATATCAGGTCGAACGTGAGCAAATTCCTTCATTTTCTCAACATTGGCTTCCCATTCTTCAACCGAATCAAGTCTGTTCCATCGTTGTAAATGTTCATTCATTTCAGGTTTTAAAGCACGACCGAGACTGTCAATATACAGAACCACACGATTAGTGGTAAAAGCGCTGTTCAGATGATCAGCTATACGATTAATGAATCGATTCTTGAATTGTTCATTATCAAGAAGGTTGGTAACTATGGTGGCATGCCATCTGCTATTATCTGCTATCCTATTGATCACATTGAAGTTATTTGTATACAGTCCCATTGCATAATCTACATCAAATAATAGCCACCGCCACCGGCCATCATGCCCTTTTAGGGAGGTTGAACTGTAGGGCGCACGTAGCCGCCAGAACTCTATATTATTATGGGGCCAATCGGGGTTGCCGTAATATATCTGGGCACTATAGTAGTCCAGGAAATTGTCAATATCCATCAGTTCATCCACTTTATTAAACTCGGCTTCCTCACTCAGATCATTTTGTAACAGGAAGTCTATCATCTGGTTGTAATGATGAATATCGCCTTCTTTTACTTCTTTTTGACCAGATATCAGATCAATGTTTGAATCAACTCCATATACACGGGCGAGGTAATGACGATCGTACCGTTCCCGTAAATTGTGAATCCCCCAATATTCACCATTAATGAAAACTATGACAGGACGGTAGGCTTGAGTATCCACATTGAAATTGCCAATAAGACTTTGTGCTACTGCATCCCGGAACATGGTGCTAGTGGTTTGCCAGTCGTTTCCTGAATTTCGCAATAGTAATCGCTTATATTCATCATATAGTTGATTCGAAAACAACTGTTGATAGAACCTATTTTCACCATATTCACTTCTCGCATAGAGCCTCAGAGATTTTTGTCCATATATTCTTGTCCCACCACCATGAATTCTAACCCCTGCTAATTGATTCAGGTATAGTTCGCCATCTTCATCGAACATTTCAATATTCGCCGGCCTTTCCCATTCACGCCCACTTTGACGAAAATTGCCTTGTTTAGACTCCCCATAAACATAAATTCCATTATCATCACTAAATAAATGATCACGGTTTGTTGATATTGAAAATACAGGCAAGGTATATCTATCATCACCCTCCTGATCAATAAAATACGTACCCGTTGATATATTGCTGTTATCTCCATCGGACTTAATTGCTTTGGCACGAATGACCGTTGATTTTTTTACAGTATTCCTGGGTTTGGTCCAATAAGTTTTAGTACTAGAAGTTGGGATTTCAGAAATATCATTCACCTCGTTACTTCTATCTTGAATGAAAATGGGGGTTGAATAGATTGGGGAATCCGGGGTTGGTTCAGAACCGTCCTGTGTATAATGTATGTTAGCATCAGGATCAGAGTGATGAATAGAAAGCTCGAACGCCTCCATATAAAAACCAGGCTGGTGAGAAAAAACCGGGCTTTCAAACGCCTGTTGGTCAACAATGGATTCTCTCGGTGAGGCTTTAGCCTGAAAGCCCGAAACCATACCTCCAAAGAAATGGATAAATAACAGGCTATAAATCGTAAATATTTTCATGTTTAAAATTTACTACAAAAAGAAAATAACTCGCTTAGTTCTATGAATGGAAATATTCTTGGTTCAATATTAAGACAATTAAAACAAAATATAAATCTAATTAGAAAATGAAGCATCAACACAATCACTCATTACTCAGGAATTTTATAAGCTACTGCACTTATCAAGCTAGTGTGCATTAATCTAATCGACAAGTCTATCTATTTCTGACATCACCATAGTTGATGACGGTGGGCATGGCTTAGGGGGGGCAGAATATTCAACGTAATGCATATTTGCAGCGTTATCAATCCATGGGGTTCTATGAACATGGTGATTGTACATAAGATATAGCAAATAGCTCAATAATTTCAAATCAAGACTTTTATCGTTACTTTATCAGAGAAATAATGACAGGCAAAACAATCTGTAACTGATACTTATGATCTTAAAAAGATAATGTTAATACCTAAAGGGAGTGTAACTCTGCATTTTTATCCTGTACAACATTGGCAGTATGGTTCACAGCAATGCGGGCATGATCCCTGCATCCCAGAAGCAGGATCAAAGACCGGATGATGCTTTGCTGCGGGGAGGTCAACATGCTCCGGAATATCCAGATTAATTAAAATTATTACAGGATAGGATAGAAAAATGAACAAACCGAAAAGCAAATCGAACAACGATCTGGTTATTGTTGCCATTGGCTCTTCAGCCGGTGGCCTGGATGCCCTTTCCAAATTGCTCTCAAATTTACCGGAGGAGATGCAGAATGTGGCTTTTGTTATTGCCCAGTACCACAGCCCGACCCACGAAAGTCATCTTGTCGATTTACTGTCCAAGAAAACCTCCATTCCGGTATTGCCCGTTTCGGATGGAACGGCCATAATGCCGGGCCATATTTATGTAACCCCGCGAGACCGTGAAGTGACCTTGGAAAAGGATACCTTTGTTTTGGCTCAGCAGTCTGCTTCTAGCGGCCCCAAGCCGTCTATCGATCACCTGTTTCGCTCCCTGGCGGCAGGCAGGGATATAAATATAATCGGCATTGTCTTGTCCGGTTCCAGTGAAGACGGAGCCGAAGGTATACGGGCTATCAAGCAAGCGGACGGATATACCATAGCTCAGGAACCACAGACGGCTGAGTATGACAGAATGCCTATCGCGGTCATCGATTCAGGATTTGTTGATTATGTGCTCACTCCGGAAGAAATGGGCGAGCAGATTAATGAGATGGCCGATGATCTACTTAGACTGAATAATCATCTGGTTAAAAACGTTGCCAAAAACGAAGTCCTTGATGAAATCTTTGAGCTGCTATCAAAAAGAACGCAGACGAGCTTTGAGAACTACAAGCCGTCAACTATTTACCGAAGGCTGCATAAGCGCTTGGCCAAACTGAATGTTCACAGTTTCGAAGAGTATCTGGCATTGGTCAAAAAAAAGCCTTCTGAAATGGATGCCCTGTTTGACACCATTTTGATCGGGGTTACGGCTTTTTTCCGGGACAGAGAAAGTTTTGAACAACTTGAGAAGCAGCTTAAAAAGCTGATTACAAGCAAAGCCAAAGGCGACAGCATCCGTGTTTGGGTACCCGGCTGTTCCAGCGGAGAAGAGGCATATTCCATTGCCATCATCCTGCACCGGCTGCTTAAAGGCAACATAAGCCGGTACAACATTCAGATATTCGCCACCGATATTGACGAGAGGGGATTGGCCGCCGGTAGAAGAGGAGTGTATTCAGAAGAGGCGCTCAAGGAAGTTGACCCGGCTATAGTCCATAATTATTTCACGAAAAAAGGGAGCGAGTATGCCGTTAACAAAAGCGTTCGATCCCTGGTGCTGTTCTCCAAACACGATGTGACCGTTCACCCTCCCTTTTTGAGGCTCGACCTGATCAGTTGCCGGAACCTGTTTATCTACTTCGGGAACGGTTTGCAAAAACAGATTCTTCCCATCTTTCATTATGCCCTGAATGCCGACGGCTATTTGTTTATGGGAAAAGCCGAGACGGTCGGCACCTTTACGGACCTGTTTGCCGTGGTGGATGCCAGGCATAAACTATACAAGCGGAAAAAAGGAAATCGGGTCAATGCCCTGCGCTTTGGCAACTTCAAGCCCCATCGGTTTGGGAAATTTAAAGCTCCCGGTGAAACCAAGGATACTTCCATAACCGGGATGGTAAAAGACACCCTGTATAAAGCCTATCCTCATCCCTATGTAGTGATCAACGAAGACCATAACATCCTAAAAACCAAGGGGGACGTCCATCACTTTCTTCGTTTGCCGGAGGGAGATATGAACACCAACATCTTCCGGATGACTCATGACAGTCTTCAAATTGATCTGCGCACTATTGTATCCGAAGTGGCCAAAGAAAAAACCTTTGCCGCAAGCAAGGTCAGGGAAGTAGTTATGGACGGCCAAACCTGGAACGTCCGCCTAACCGCGCAACCTATCGTGGATGGCCGAATGGATAAAAAGCTATACCTTGTTTCCTTTGAAAAACAGCAGCCCGAAGTAAAAACGGTTCATAAAAACCCAGTATCGGACGGCGCGCACGAACGTGTCGTCGAGCTTGAACAGGAACTTTCGGCGACGAAAGAAAATATGCAGCGGTACATTGAGGACCTGGAAACGGCAAACGAGGAATTACAGTCGCTGAATGAGGAAATGCAATCAACCGGAGAGGAATTACATACATCCAACGAAGAGCTGGAAAGTACCAATGAAGAGCTTCAATCCAGCTACGACGAAATTCAGCGCGGTTATGAAGACCTGCGGTCATCCAACAGAGCATTGGAAAAGAAAGAAGCCCAACTCAGAGAGTCGGAGTCCAATACCAAGGCACTTTTAAATAATACGCTTCAATCGTTTGTACTGATTGACCGCCAGTACAAAATCATCACCTTTAACGAGACAGCCCGCAACAGTTATAAGAAGATGCTAGGCAAAGAAATAAAACCGGCAAAATCCTTCATTGATTTTATAACGGCTGAAAACGCGGAGACCTTCCGCAACGATTTGGATAAGGTCTTCGAAGG
>JBBDQY010000038.1:0-41817 GCA_040905745.1 Balneolales bacterium | reverse complement strand
TAAATGTTATAACTCCCTGTTCTGTCTGTTGGGTAAGTTGTCCCAAAAGAGTACCTTCGCCTTCTGCAATACTGACGGTTACTTCTGTACTGTTATCATTTGTTGTTAAATTGCCAAAAAAGTCATACAGATGAATGACAGGTTGAATATTAAATGGTTCACCTGCAGTTGCTGTTGATGATGGCTGTGTATTGATGTTTAATTCATTTGTAGAATTTGGCAAGACTGAAATTATACCTGAAGGAGTTAAGATCACATTCGATTTAGTTGCCTGGATTCTTGCAGAACCTGTTTTCTGTGGAGTAAAAGTAGCTTTACGACGATCAGTAGAAGATTGTAAAGCTGATGTTAAAATATTACCTGTAGTATTGGTTAGAATCCAATCGTCAGCACTTTCCAAAGAGATATTTTCGATAAAATTACCACCTGCATCTCTTGCTATTGAGAATACCTCAATGGTATTACCTGCCAATAGATTTTGTTCATTAACAATAATACCATTTCCATCATTAGTCGTCTCGACATTCACACTGGTTAGTTGACCGACTTTAGTACTTAAATTACCATAGTTAACATTGAAGGGACCGGTAGTCCCGGTATTGGTAATCTGACCTACATTTGGAACCGTTAATACATTTGGCCTTAACTGTAATCCTGATATGGTAACCCGTCCAGGTCCTTTACCCTGCCCTGCTGTTACGCTGATATTCGTGACGGAAAATCGTACTTCATTGGCTGTAATTGAATTAAAGACAACCATAAGATCAGTATTATTTGAACCTATAGGTTCAATAGAAATGGTAATGTTTTGAGCTGTCAGATTTGTATTCCATTCAAAACCCGCAGGTAAAGTAAGCCTGATATTTTCAGTTCCCTGATTTAGTTGTCCTGAAGCAGTTTCCCGAATGGTTGGGCCAGTAACGGTTGTATAAGTGCCCGTACCTATATTATCAATTGAGATATTTGTTGCTCCTGACGCACGAATTACGTCCTGTGCTTTTGCAACGGAAAAGCATATTAAGCATTTTAAACATATAATAAGTATAACAACAAAAATATTATATTTATTAATATGCATAAAATGGGAGCACCGGAAAGGAAATGTGGCTATTATCAAGAAACTATTTTCCCTTAATAATAGATTAAAGATAAGATATTAAGACATGTTAAACAATTCTAAGCATCATGTCAGATTCGTCATGTTTTTCTTAGGAAGTAATACATTCTGGAATGAAAAACATTTTATACCTCTTACCAATTTCAACAATATTAAATTTTCCTAACCGTTCACTCAATGCCCATAGTTTGAACTATGATTTCTGTGATATACATATGAGAACAAATCCTCTACAATCATATAAATCAAGGTTTAATAGACAAGGGCATTTTAACCCCTTAAATTCTCAATATAACCTTGTCTAAGAATGAATAAGAAATACAATCCTGATTTTATCGTAATAATCTTCCTGATCGGAATGGCCATAACGAACTGTGATAAGGAGAAGCATAACAGTTCCATTGAACCTATCGAATCTAAGGTAGTTATGACAAATACCGAACTTACAGAAGAAGTATCAGTGCCTGAAGAGCCTGTTTATGATTCATTTGGCTTTGATGTAGATTCGTTCAAAGTTGTAGAACAAAAAATCAAAAAAAATGAAACCTTGTCCTTGATTCTTCAACGCCATGGTATAGGATATTCCCAGATTCATAAAATCTCACAAGCATCTCAAGGTGTATTTAACCTCAAAAGGATGGCCGTAGGGAAATCACTGTTCATATATACACCAACAGCCTCACCTGAAGATCCATCCTTTTTAGTCTATGAGCGAGATCCTATTAATTATGTAGTTTTTGACTTAAAAGAGGCTGTCATTACTCTCCAGGAACGAGATATTGATATGAAAATTCAGCTGGTCGAAGGTGTTATTACCAGTAGTTTATATGAATCATTTCTAGATCAGGAAGCAGACCCAAGGTTAGCTTATGCATTAGCTGACGTTTTTGCCTGGGAAATTGATTTTTACAGGATCCAAAAAGGAGATTCTTTCCGCGTTGCTTTCGAAGAAAGATTTGTAGATGGAGTAAGTGCAGGTTTGGGGAGAATTCAAGCTGCAGATTTTATTCACAGAGGTAAAGAATTTAATGCCCTATATTTTGAACAAAATGGAAAAAGCGACTATTTTGACAAGGAGGGTAACTCCCTGCGAAAGGCTTTTTTAAGAGCACCTTTAGATTATTCAAGAATTAGTTCTCGGTTTTCCAATAACAGAAAACACCCTATTTTAAAGACAAACAGGCCTCATCATGGCACTGATTATGCAGCCCCTACGGGAACTCCCATTCGGGCTGTTGGTGATGGCAAGATTGTACATGCAGCTTACGACCGGAATAACGGCAATTACATCAAAATACGCCACAACAGTACTTATGAAACGGGATATCTACACATGTCACGGCTGGCAAATGGCATGAGAAAAGGGACCAATGTCACTCAGGGTCAGATTATTGGTTTTGTGGGAAGTACCGGACTAGCTACCGGTCCTCATCTTTGCTTTCGATTCTGGCAAAATAGTAGAGCGGTAGATCCTTATCGAATTGATTATCCTTCTTCCAACCCAGTTCAAGATGAATTTGCTGATGAGTTTAAAGTGCATAAAGCGAGTCTAATAGCACTTTTTGACCCAGAACCAGAAATTGAAATCGAAGAAGCAAAAGATGAAACATCCGGACATCAATGGCATTTAGCAAGTGTTAATCTGCAACCACTGGTTTTGGCTTTATAGAAGATAAGAAGGCTTAGGATATCTCGAGAACCTGTTGATATATAAATGATATATCAACAGAAAAAACTTAAGTTAACCAGGGTCACTCAAAGCCACTGGTAGAATTTTGCCATTATAAAACCTATGACCGGTGAGTCCAAAATCGGAAATATAATCTGCCATCTCTTTTGCTGTGACCGGTGCCTGAAAGCCTGGAAATGCTTTTGTCAGCATTTCAGTCTGAACGGCACCAAGACAAAGGCAATTAACAGAAATTTTTTGATTAGATAATTCAGCTGCTAAACATTCCGAAAGAATAGTTAATGCACCTTTTGATACACTGTAAGCCGTTAATCCGGAAAACTTCGCTGAACCTTGAAATCCCCCCATACTGCTAATAGTTAGAATATGGGCCCCTGCATTCAATAATGGCAAAGTTCCACGGAATAATTTAACCGCGGATAAAAGGTTTACATCCAACTGATATTGCCAGTCTTCATCAGATAGCTTATCAAATGGTTTAACTGTTATCCCTCCCGCATTATGAATGATAAGATCAATATTCCCAAAACGACGGTCTAAGTCCTCTATTAACCTTGTTATATTCTCTGTTATTGAAATATCTGCAGGATAGGGAATCAGTTGCCCCGGGTATTTCTGACTTAAATCGTGTAGTTTATCTGAACTACGAGCTACGCAAACTACTGAATGACCTAGAGAAGCTAAATTAAGAGCTATATGAAAACCAATGCCCCTACTGGCACCGGTAAGTAATATCTTTTTTTTTATCAATTTAATACAGATTACATAAACTTTCTAAGCATTCTCTAAAAATTCATTGAAATTTTGGCAACTTCAAATCCAAGGTATGAATTGATAGTCAACGAATTATCTGATAGTTCAGGAAAGTTATAAATGGATGGATTAATGAATTCTACCTGTGAATTATGACCGGTTTGCCATTTTATTAACCCAGAACTTCGATCAACTTTGTTTGAAAAGTAATCAACATTCGGCCCACTCTGACTTAAATAAAATGCATCTACCAAACCGAAGGCAAATCCACCCCAGGCACCAGCGCCAACCCCATACTGTGCACCTTGTATAATTCTGTTATTACCTAACAAGGAAATGGCAACCCCAACTACCGTTCCGGTTGCTGCGCCATAAAAAGTGTCGATCAAAATTACATATCCCGAATTGCTGAGCGTATTAAATGTTCCTTGTATATAGCCGGGGTTATTACTGACATCATAAATACCTACACCCATACCAGTCAGGGTGCCCATTCCAACACCAAATCTAATTGGGGCATAATCTCCATTATTGGTAAGAGCCATGGTAGCACCGCCAAGAATAGCACCATTTATAGTACCTGAAAATGTATTACTGGCTAAAACTTTCAGAACCTGACTTCTGGCTTTATCGGGTTTGTAAAGGCAAATCAGACTTATTAAGCACAACAAAGTCATTCCACGAAGTAATAATGTGGTTATGGGGATTTTCATCATGGGGATAGATTAATTAAAGCATCATCATATTTCTGGAATATACGTATGATGAAACACAAATACACAAGTGTATAAAAATCTCCTAAGTGTACGGCTCTACTTTTTTTGCATTGCCCTGATTATTTCCCGAACAGTATTAAGATGGCCGGCCAGGGAGGGGTGAAAACCATCGACAAGATAATTCCAGGCCTGGGGCGGGTTCCCCATTCTAGTACCTAAAGGATCTACTATATAACCCTGTTTCCCTGCGATCACTTCTCTGTATTGAAGCAAATCATCTTCAAATACTACACCGTTAAACAAAGGATGTTGTTGCATTAATTCAGTTAAAGGCGGTGGTGGTGTGACCCAAATGATTGGATTTTTAACAATTTGCTGAACAGCCGCCTCCAGTGTATTCACATTTTCCCAAAATTCAGCTAAAGAAACCAATGTCCGGGTAGTAGCAAGATGAGGACGTTTTGCATCATCACTACCTATTGCAATTATGACCCAATCCGGTTTATTAACAAGAACATCACGATCAAGCCTCATTAAAATATTGGCTGAGGTCTCTGACCCCAAGCTGGCATCATACCAACTAAAATTTGCTGCTTTAATGCTAAGTTCCAACATAGACTTAAATATGTGAAACCAACTTTGCAAATCGTCAGTTAAAGAGTCTCCAATGATCGCAATTTTATCATTTTTTTTAAAGGGAAGTTTGCCAATTTGTTTCTGAATCTCATCTTCTTTAAGTAATTCATTAGCAGCTTGTTTTGCATTCTGATCAAAATTTGCACGTATACCGCTAAGTTCTTTTTCATCTATTCCTATAAAATCAGCAACCGCATTCGTATCGTCCACTCCAGGCAATAATGGAAATTGTTTTTCTATATTCAGAAATTGTATAATGGAATCTAATAATTCTTCTTTGTCTTCACGCTTCATGATTTTCTTTATTTATCTTCTATTAACTGCTTTACCAACTGGGGAACACCAACTGTTGCATTACCTTCTATAAAGGAGACTGATGATCTAAAAATTGTATTGTGTTTAACTGGATCAACTACATATATCGGAGTATGATTCGGAACATAATCTATTAAACCTGCTGCCGGATACACAGCAAGTGAAGTTCCTAAAATTATAAAAATATTAGCATTCTCTGCGAGTTCTATAGCTTCGTCCATCTTTGGTACTAATTCGCCAAACCAAACAATATGGGGACGTAATTGAGACCCCTTTTTGCAATAATCCCCTATATTAATTCGAGCGTCACATATATCGTATACATCATGTTCATCAATTGAACTTCTTACTTTGGAAAGTTCGCCATGAAGGTGAATAACCTTACTGGATCCTGCTTTCTCATGTAGATTGTCTACATTTTGCGTAATAATGGTTACATCATAATATCTTTCAAGTTCCACTAGCGCTAGATGGCCAGCATTGGGCTTTGCGTTATGGGCTTGCTTTCTGCGTTCATTATAGAATTCCAAAACAAGTTCGCAATTTCTATTCCACCCTTCAATGGATGCGACATCCATAATATCGTATGAATCCCATAAACCACCTGAATCACGAAAAGTAGACAATCCACTTTCCGCACTAATTCCTGCCCCTGTAAGAACAACGATTTTGTCCATTATCAGGATTTCACATTAAGAAGTGTTTAAGTATTTAAGTTTAGGTGATTGATCCAGGAACTGCCCTCTTTATAATCAACTACTACATCTACAACATTCTGGTATTTATAGTTCGATAAGCAGGTTTCTATTTCTGTCTTTAAAGTTTCAATGCAATTGTTGATTAAATCATTTCTGAACCCGTTTTCTCCTAAATCAATTACCAATTCCATTGAAATTATCCGTCCCAAAGCTTTTCCTAAGCAAACCATTTTTCGCTGTGCTATACTTGTGTCTACCTCAAAGTTCAGAGAATTTCTGAGATAATCAGAAGCTTTTGATGATAGTTCATAGGTATTTAGAAAATTGTACAAATTACGTACTTTAACCCTTCTCATCATTTTAAGAATCGAGTCGGCTATTTGATGATACAGGATATCATTAGATCCCTCAAAAATTTGGAAAGACCGGCTATCGACTAATGAACGGCCTGCAATATTATCAAGTCGGTACCCCTCTGCCCCGAATAATTGTACAAGGGATTGAGCTGCATCCTGCATCACATCGGTAATAACGGATTTGATGGCATTGGCCGGAACATCATCCCTCGCAAGATCATTAGCCACACTGGCTTTATTACTTGAATAAGCACACATGGCCGAACATGCAGTAAATGCTGATTGTAGTTGAGATATCCTGCTTTTAACCTGGTCGTATTCTATCAATGCTTTTCCACCTACGATACGTTCTTTGCAATGATTGATGGCTTCATCCAAAAGTCTTCTAAGATATCCCATAGACATCCCCGGAAACTGGAGGCGACTCCGGTGTAAAATATCAAGCATCATTTTAACACCGGTAGTTTTAGGAACTAGTTTATTCATTTTGGGAATCTCCACATCAATCACATTTTTTCCATAAGGAAGCATGTAAAGGCCCAAGTTATTAAACACCTCTTCAACTACGAGCCCGGGACGTGAGGTATCATGGACAAAAAAACTGATATCTCGTCCCAAATCATCGTTCTCATCTTTCTCCCGGGCAGTTAACAGCCAATAGTCAGCTATGCCAGTTAATCCACCCCAGTGTTTTGTTCCTTTAATCCTGTATGAACTTCCCTTGTCCTGATAAGATGTTTGCATATGTAAGGCATCAGAACCATACTCGGGTTCTGTGATCATTAACCCCCCTAGTGCCTGATTATTGACGAACCTATCAAATACTCTTTTTTTTGTATCTTCAGTGCCGTATTTACTTAAAGGTTGAAGAAATAATGCTCCGTTTATGCCCACCATAAGCGATAAAGGTAAAGATTGATACGAAGAAGCTTCCAGAACCGAAAGACATTCTGGTACATGGCCGCCCCTGCCATGATAATCTTTAGGTATAAAGACAGATAATGGTTTTCGCTCCATGATATCCTGAAAACTTCCAGGTGGAAACCCTCTTTCCAGACTAATATGTCTAAGATTTGATTCATCGGCAAATATCTCTGCAAGTCTTTTTTTATATGACTTTATATAAGCATTAAAATCCAATGAAGTATCTTTTCTTTCTGTCGTATTTACTTTCAAACTACTTTTGTTGATGACAATTATAACTAGAATAAACTGTAAAATAATAGTTTATGCCCTAATCCCATAATATAATTTAGTGCAATCACTTCTGATGGATCAACTATAACAACCTAATAGTATAACACTTGGACACAAAAAAAGGTTGCTCTAACAAGAGCAACCCCATTTCAAAACTATTTTATAAGCTTAGATTATACCTTAGGTTCCCAGCCCTTTTCATATTCACGCCCCCATCTATTCATCGCTTCAGAATCACCTATAATTCTGCCATTTTCTGGATTGGTATTGAGTGTGCGACCAACGTGTTGTGATATATTACCAAGGTGACATAGCATCACACTTTGCTGACCTTCTTCAATTGGGGAATTAAGTTTCCCATTTTCTCTGATGGCCATTGCAAAATTATTTACGTGGTTATCAACCATTGACCCACCGCCTACAGTATCAAGAGCATCTGTTTGATCTTTAACCAGATTACTTTTAATTACTTTATTGTCAAGATCAAATATCTGGTATCCGTTTCGATCAATCAATATAGTTCCTTTTGTACCATGAATAGTTGCCCCTCGTCCACGGTCCCAGAAACTGAATCCGTTTGTGCTTCGACCTTCCCAATTAATAGCTTTATCGCCGGGGAATTCATAAGTAACATTTTGTGTATCATAGAACTCCCAATCGTCGTTATAATGATAACGACCACCATTTGACGAAACCTTATTTGGGTAAGTAACCCCAAGAGCCCATCTGCAAATGTCAATTTCATGAGTACCATTATTGCATATTTCTCCTGTTCCCCATCTATGAAACCAATGCCAATTGTAGTGTATAATATTGTCACGATACTGGGTACGTGGAGCCGGACCTTGCCATAGATCATAATCAAGCCATGATGGAACATTAGCTGCTTCTCCATGCCCTATTGGTCCACGGGAATTGGCATAGAATGCTTTCGCATAATAAGGTTCCCCAATGAGGCCGTCACTAATATCTTGCATAGCTTGAATTGACTCTACTGCAGAACGTTGCTGATTACCCATTTGCACAAGTTTACCATACCTTTTTTGAGCTTTAACTATCAATTCTGATTCGCGTGGATTATGGCTACCTGGCTTTTCAACATATACATGTTTTCCGGCCTGCATGGCTAATATGGCTGCTGGGGTGTGCCAATGATCCGGCGCGGCAATAACTAAAGCATCTACAGCGGAATCTTCCAATCCTTTTCTAAAATCTGTTCCAATTGCAGGTGTTCGTCCCTGTACAGCACCCACTTTATCCGCCAATTCTCTCAAAGGCCTTTCATCAACATCAAAGATATAGGCGATTTCCGTTCCTTCCACTTGAGCGTACGATTCTGCTAGCGCCCCGGCACGGCCACGGCCACCCATTAGTGCTACAACTACTTTTTCATTTGGGCTGTTTCTACCTCTTCCAAATGAAAATGGTCCCGCCAAACCGAGTGCTGCGCCCGATAATGCAGTAGTTTTTATAAACTTACGCCTGTTTAATGAGTTTTTCATATTTATATTCTCCAACTGGGATTTTATTTGATTTTCAAAAAATTAACTTTCAATCACTATTCGGTTTAAATACAACTTGTACTTTAAGCCTCTGTGAAGTAGAATTCTTATGGCTTTATGCAATTATTCTTGTGTCAGTTCACGTATTTTCAAATTTCTGTACCATACATCATCACCATGATCCTGAATTACGATATAACCATCTTTCCTTCGTATTTTAAAATCAGGATTATCACCATATTTACTCGTTTCTATCAAACGATCCATCATATATGTATTTAACTCATATTCTACGGATAATTTGCCATTCAACCAATGTTCTCCTCTGTTACCATTAAAAACAATTCGACCCGTATTCCAGGAGCCTACTGGATTTGGTTTAGCATATGAGCTGGGAGGTATCAAATCATACAATCCACCGGCTGTACGATTAGGATCATTTTCAGCATCTGGGTGCAGGTTGTTATCTAGAACCTGATATTCAAATCCCAAGGCAGCGGTTTCAGGACTATTTGACAATGACAATTCTTCTGAAACATTATATTTAATACCACTATTTGCTCCGGGACTTACTTTCCACTCAAAAGAAAACTCATAATTTTCGAATGGTTGATCATAAAGAATATCTCCACCCCCCACAGGTTGTCCATCGTCAGCTCGTGCCACATCATCGGAAGCTACCTTTCTAATTGAACCATCTTCAATAATCCAATGGCCTTCAGGTATATTTTGAATTCCCAAACCGCGCCAACCATTAAGATTATTTCCATCAAACAATAGTTCCCATCCTGCTTCCCGCTCTTCATTGGTTAAAGAGTTCAACGAAGTTTCATTCCTATTTGCTTCCGTAGCTTCATTGCCCGAACAAGCTGTCAAAGTGAAAACGAAAAGCATTAGAAATATAGATTTACTAAACATATTATTCATCTTGTTAAAGTTATTTGATTGTGAAATTAAAGTTTTACTTCTGTTATTTCTGTACAGATGCCATATTGGCATATGCTTTATTCTTTAGATCCAGAACATCAGAATCAGGTACTTGGCCTGATTTAATCCAGAACCTGTAACTTAATTGAAAAGGATCATCTTTTGTTAATTCATGTTTAATAAATTCACCAAAGCGGCCATATCTACGTTCTGACATTTCTGCATTGTCAGGATTATCAGGATGACTTATATAAGCTACTGTATAAGGTCGATCCTCAATTTGAAAATGCATGGCATTCCAGGGTAAATTCATCATGTCTTCTTCTTCAATTTCTGTAGTGGGGTCAACATGAGACCAATCAGAAGGACGTATAAATCGTGTGGATTCCGCATTCTCTACAACCTCTTGTGCTGCCCTGAACTGCACGCCAGCATGTTGCCTGTCACCACCCAGAGTTACCGGTTTATCCAAGGCACGCAAAGTCGACTTAAAGTCAATTAAAGACTCACCATTAGGTTGTTTGAAAACTCGTATCTCACGAGTTTCTTCTATAAATGGAACACCATCATGATCCTTCCATTCAATGGACACAATATGTCCTCCCATAACGGGTCCAGAGAATTCTTTTACAAATCCTGAATGTTCACTTCGTTCACCATCCCGTGCATGCCATATATCAATTTGCTTATCACTTTCACCCACATACACATGATTATAACCAAAATATATACCGCGATGATGAGGATATAACCCACCGAGGCCTTTTGTTATTAAACCATTCCCAAGAGGATCATAAACCTGATGAAAGGGCTTTTTGGTAGCAGAGTAATTATCTCGATCATATACTGGATATTCATAAGAAATAACTGGTTGATCATTTAGTACCAACTGTGTCGATATGTTATCTGCCTGCTTCCAGGAATATGATTCATTAGAGCACTGTTGACTGTCAGATAAAGAGTATGTAGTAGATGTTCCCGCTTTTTGTTCTGCAATGAACCATAATCGGGATGTTGATTCATTAATTCTTTCAATTTGGCCAGGTACTAGTTTCTCCCCAACTTGAAGACATACAACCGTATTATCCTCATAATTTGTGTTGGGTAAATCCGTAAACACAGGCGCATGATACATATCATCTTGCGTATTTATAACGAATGAGTTTTCCTGTGAATTATCTACTGAGCAAGAAGATAATAGGATTAGAATAAACAGGTTTAGGGTATTTTTCATAAATCTATTTTAGTAATTAAGTTTTAGAGATATATCGAGGTTTCAAAATGGGTTTACTAAATATTATCGAGTCAAATTTTTTATATACTCTAGACTTTTAGGTACCCTGTTTACTACATCTGCCGTTTCATCTTCTATGTAGAAATATTCAATGTTTGTTTCAAGTGCAGCTTTTAATACAGATGGAAAATCGATTTGTCCTGTGCCTAGTTGTACGTCGTATTCGGCAGGGGCACTTCCTGAAAAATCACCTTCTACCCCCTTTTTAAGATCTTTTAAATGCATCAATTTAAAACGATCAGGATATTTATTCAAATATTTAACGGGATCCTGGCCAGGATGGGCCACCCAAAGTAGATCCATTTCAAATCCTACATAATCAGGATTGGTATTAGTTATTATATAATCGAATAAAGTTCCATCTTGATATGGCCTGAATTCAAAACCATGATTATGATAAGCGAACAAGATGCCTTCTTCTTTCAATAATTTACCGACACTGTTAAAATCATTTACGGCTTTCTTAGCATCTTCAATCGTAAAGGGTGAGTCATGTGGTATCGAGGCAATTCGTACATATTTTGCACCTAATGTATGTGCGTCTTCAATAACCTGTTCAATATTATCTACGACATCATCATAACCTACACCATAGGAAGTACATATTAAACCTCTTTCATCAAGTAATTTTCGAAGTTCAATTGAAGTTTTGCCAAATAAATTAGAGAATTCAATATTAGTTATTCCCATACCTTTTATTAAATCCAATGTACCTGGCACATCCTCTTGAAATTGATTTCTGAATGTGTACGATACAACACCTGGATCAGATACCAAGCTTTTCTGTGGCTGAGAATGAGCATGAGTCTGTAAGGAGCCTAAAATGATAATTAATGTTAGGGCTACTAAGATGAAGAAAAAGCTAAGATGTCGAATCATGATTTATTTTTGAATAAGGTTATCTTTTTTATATAGAACTTAATCATTAAAAATGCAACCAAGAGTTATTGGGGCTTCATGGCTAAAGATTCATTGATTCAGGAAGCTTACTATAATTGAAGTATTGCAAAGCATTTTTAAAACATAGCTTATCGATTAGATCTGCCATTAACTGATCATCATCAGGTATAATTCCTTGCTCAATATCGTTTCCGAGCATATTGCATAATACACGGCGGTAATATTCATGACGTGGAATTGACATAAAGCTTCTTGAATCAGTTACCATTCCAACAAATTGGCTTAGTTGGCTCATATTAGCTAATATCTGCAAGTGCTCTTCCATACCTTCTTTCTGATCATGAAACCACCAAGCCGGACCATGCTGCACTTTGCCGGCTATACCTTCTCCATGGAAGTTGCCAATCATAGTGGAGACGATCACATTATCCGATGAGTTCAAATTATATAAAATAGTCTTTGGAAGCTGATCACTGTTATCAAGCCTGTCTAAGAAAATCGCAAGTGGCCGTGCATGGGAAAAATCACCGATAGAATCATATCCTGAATCGGGTCCTAGTATGTTATACATTTTTGTATTATTATTTCTCATGGCACCAAAATGCATTTGAAATACCCACCCTTTTTCATAGTCCATCACCGCGAATTCATGCAATAAAGCTGACTTAAACTTTAAAACATCTTCTTTTGAAATTTTAGTATCACTGATGGCATTTTTAAATATTTGCTCTATTTCGCTTTCTTTATATTCAGTCGCATAAGGCATTTCTATGCCATGGTCGGATGCCCGGCATCCTAATTGGTCAAAATAATCATGCTGTTTTCGCAATGCATTTATCAAATCTGCATAGGTTCTAATTTCAACTTCTGAAGCTTGTTCTAACTCATTGATATACTTTTTATATTCGGTAGCATGCTCTACATTCATTGCCTTATCAGGGCGAAAGGTTGGAAACATCACAAAATTATCATTCTCTTCAAGAGCATATGACTTATGCTCTTGAAGAGAATCTATTGGATCATCAGTTGTACAGACAACCTTAACATTCATCCGTTGCAACATATTTCTGGTAGAATATTCATTAGTTTGCAACATTTCAAATGTTTGATCCCATATAGTACCCGCTGTATCAGCATTTAACAAAGTGTCTATCCCAAAATATCTCTTCAATTCGAGATGAGTCCAATGATACAGTGGATTCTTTAGTAATTTAGGAACTGTTTCTGCCCATGCAATAAATTTATCTCTATCAGAATTATCACCTGTAATTAGGGATTCCTTTACCCCACACGCCCGCATTGCCCGCCATTTGTAATGGTCCCCTCTTAGCCATATATCAGTCAGATTATCAAATTTAGCATTTGTTTGAATCTTATCTGGTGACAAGTGATTATGGAAATCAATAATAGGTAAGGACTTCGCAAAATCATGATATAAATGCCTGGAATACTTGTTTTGCAACAAGAAATCTTCGTGAATAAAAGACATATTTTAATACTATATGTTAAATGTACCTTATTAAAATGTTTCGAAATAGGAGAACACTATCAATTAAAAGCCAAATAGCCGAGGTAAAAATAAGCTAAGCTCTTCAAAATAAGTAACCACTATAAGTGAAAAAACCATTGCCCCAAAAAATGGAAACAAAGGCCGTATTACTTGTGCTATAGATAAATTGGCTACTCCACATCCTACAAATAAAACAGTTCCTACGGGTGGTGTGCAAAGTCCAACACTAAGATTCAAAATCATCATAATACCAAAGTGGACAGGATCCATACCCAGTTCCATGACAACCGGAAGAAATATTGGTGTAAATATCAGTACCGCCGGCGTCATATCCATAAAAACCCCCACAGCCAGCAGGGTCATATTGATAATTACTAAGATGAGAAAGGGATTATCACTTAAAGTCAACAAACCCGTCGTAACTATTTGTGGTATATTTTCATAAGACATCACCCATGACATACCTAAAGAAGTACCGATCAACAAAGCAACAATGGCAGTGGTATTGCAACTGGTTAATATCACGCTCGACAACTGAGAGATCTTAAGCTCTTTATTTATAACGTAAGCTAGTATAAAGGCATATAATACAGCAACAGCTGAGGCTTCGGTTGCCGTAAATATACCTGCAATTATCCCGCCGATAACAATGATGATCATCAAAAGACTCGGTACAGCCCTTCCAAATTTCTTAACTACATCACGTAATGGTACCCGTTCTGATACCGGATACTTTCTCTTAAAAGCATAATAACCGGCTACAAGCATAATCATCAAACCTGTAAAAGCGCCCGGTAGATAACCCGCCAAAAACAAAGCGGCAATTGAAACACCCCCGCTAGCCAATGAATAGACAATCAAAATATTACTGGGGGGGATCAACAGACCGGTTGTTGAAGAAGTTATATTTACTGCAGCACTGTACCCCTTATCATATCCCAATTTTTCCATCTGGGGAGCCATAAATGAGCCCACAGCTGAGGCCGAGGCGACAGCCGATCCGGAAATAGAACCGAAAAGCATAGCCGTTATTACATTAACATATGCCAATCCACCGGGTAGCATACCGACAAGAGACTTGGCAAAATCAATCAAACGTTCCGCTATTCCTCCCCTGTTCATGATTTGCCCTGCCAAAATAAAAAAAGGAATTGCCAGCAGAGTAAAACTATCTAATCCGGTTCCCAGGCGTTGGGCAATTGTCGTGACTGCGGGGATAAAATCAACGCTGACTAAGAGAGTTAAAACAGTTGAGATTCCCATACTGAAAGCTACCGGCACACCAATAGCAAGCAGGATAAAAAAACTAAGTACGAGTACAAATATACCAATAATATCCATAGTTATTACCTTTTCTATTCTACGTGAATATCTTTTTCATTTAATGCAGCATTGGATAAGGCGTTACTTTCACTCATTCCAAGTTCCTGCAAGATAAAATCAATGGCATATATTAGAATTGCTATGCCACTGATGGGGATGGCTAAATAAACTATGGCCATTGACAAACCTAATGCCGCAGAGAATTGCTCAAGAATATAGGTTAAATATACGAGATGTAATCCGCCATATATTAAAACCGTAAGAGAAAAAATACCAATTAACGAATGAATTATAATATTTAATGTCATTCTCTTCCGTCCTTTTAACTTTACTACCAATAAATCCAAGGCAAGATGCATTCGCTGTCGATAGGCATAACTGGCAGCAATCAAACCCAGCCAGATTAATAGAAAACGAGACAGTTCTTCTGTAAATGTCACAGGTGAATTGACTACATATCTCATAAACACCTGTAGTAATACGGTAATAACAAGTAACGACATGAGAGCTATAGAAGCACTTGACAATATTTTATTGAGAGATTTAATCAGTGTATTCATGGCCAACCTCCTGTATTTCCAACATTAATTCATATAGCTCAGGACGCGTTTTAACATGTTCATAAATGGGTTCAGATGCCTTCATAAATGGTTCCCTATCAGGTATAATAATTTCGACACCAGCTTCCTCTACAGCTGCTAAAGCTTCATCGCTGGCAATCTTCCACAGTTTTCTTTGATATGGAACGGATTCTAAAGCGGCTTCCTGAATAATTGCACGTTGTTCGTCATTCAAAACGTTATCCCAAGTTGGTTTAGAGAATAAAAGGATGTCAGCTGGAGCTGTGTGTTCATCTAATGTATAGTATTTGGAAACTTCATAATGCCTTGATAGATAAAAGCTGGGGGGATTATTTTCTGCTCCGTCCACAACACCCTGTTGAAGGGCAGTATATAATTCTCCCCATGATATTGGGGTAGCTGACCCACCTAGAGTATTAACCATTCTGATGGCAGAAGCGCTTTCCTGGACCCTTATGCTTAAACCGGTAAGATCATCGGGTGACCTGACCGGTTGATTGGATGTATAAAAGCTACGTGTACCGGCATCATAATATGCTATACTGACTAACCGAAATGGTTTGCTGGCTTCCAGAATCTTCTTGCCAATAGGCCCGTCCTGAACTGCAAATTTATGTTCGTCGTTTACGAATAAGAAAGGAATATCGAAAATAGAAAATATAGGGGTGAAGTTTTCCAGAACAGATGATGAAACCTTGGTGATGTCCAGACTGCCAATCTGCAGTAGTTCCAGGGCTTGACGTTCTGTACCCAACTGCTCATTGGGATAAATATCGATTCGCATCTCACCATTGGATTTCTCACTTACCAATTCGGCCATATAAACCATGCCTTCATGCACGGGATGGGAAGAATCAAGTCCGTGACCCAATTTCAATACCACAGTATTGTCTGCAGAATTACAACTAATCATCAGAAACAATAACAAAAGCAAATGGAATTGTCTGAAATATGAGCTTTTTGTATATAAAAACATTATTTATTCTTTGCTTTACCGTTTAAGTGAAGTTACTCAATTTATATCCATTTCTCAAAGCAGTCAAATGAATGATATTCGGAAATCACAACATCAGGGGTCATATTTAATAATTATGCTGAAGGCCTGGATTCATTCACATGTTCATCAAACACAAAAAGCGCTAATGTTTTAACCATTCTCCATTACTAGCTCATTCAGCAAAACAAGTCATTAATGTATAAATTTTCATTGTCTGAACAAACTCAATGTAATAAAAATACATTTTTCACTTTAATATACCTGTAGAGCAAACAGAACTTTATTAGTTCATTTAATGAAAAATATTAAACATATGATTAAATTCCTCTATTCGTAAGTTATAAAATAAATGACAATGATATAAACAAACCACGTACATACGTGATAATTCATAATATCCTTTATCCCGTTCATGGCATTGCACTATCTTTTTGATTAAGTTTATAATTACCAGTTTTCTAAGACTTGATTACATTTTTTTTAACCAATGTAACTGTCTTTTTTTCCTAATTTGATATGTTACCTCCAATAAGTCAGAACATACAGGTCAATTTTAAGTACAACATTATATTCACTGAAGGTCTTTTTAAAGCGGATAATTCATTATTATTGAACACTTTGAACCCTTCATCCGGCTCATGTGAAACCAAGATACTTTGTGTCGTTGATAATGGATTACTCGATGCTAATCCCGGATTGTTTAAAGAAATCAATCAATATTTTGACGGTCAGCCTTCTTTACAGTGCGTACAACCTCCATTAGTTGTACCCGGGGGAGAAAAAGTTAAAAACCATACCCAATATGTAGAGGCTATACAAGAATTGATTCACCGTCATAAAATTGACAGACACTCCTATATACTGGCCATTGGAGGTGGTGCTGTAATTGATATGGTTGGTTATGCCGCAGCAGTGTCTCACCGGGGAGTTCGATTAATACGAATTCCAACTACTGTATTGTCTCAAAACGACTCCGCTGTTGGTGTTAAAAATGGAATTAATGCCTACGGGAAGAAGAACTTCCTCGGAACTTTTGCCCCACCTTATGCGGTACTAATTGATTTTGATTTTCTTACTACTCTTAATGACCGGGATTGGATATCCGGTACTTCTGAGGCTGTCAAAGTAGCTTTGTTAAAAGACCCTGATTTTTTTCATTTTTTAGAGGATCATTCAGGCCGGTTACAAGGCCGGGATATGCCATCCATGCAAAAGTTGATTTATCGTTGTGCAGAACTTCATCTGGATCATATAGCCAATAGCGGTGATCCTTTTGAAGCGGGCACATCCCGTCCCCTGGATTTTGGACATTGGGCAGCCCATAAAATCGAACAGCTTTCAAATTATAAGATCCGGCATGGTGAAGCCGTAGCAGTGGGACTTGCCCTGGATGTAACCTATGCTTACTATTCAAACATACTCTCAAAAAATGACTGGATTCGTATACTGGAACTCTTAAGGCAGCTTGGTTTTAAATTATTTGTACCTGAACTTACAATTAATCTCGATGAGCCCGGTAAACATCCAAGCATATTGGAAGGATTAAATGAATTTCGTGAACATTTGGGAGGTCAACTAACCATCATGCTGATTAAAGGAATTGGAGAATCATTTGAAACTCATACCATGGATGAAAAAAGAATTCTGAAAAGTATAAAGGCTCTGAGAGAATATGAGTTGTCTACTACGGTTAATAGATAAAGATTGTTTAACTACTAAGGAGATAAAAATGGATCGTTACGACAATAGTTGTCCCCTCACACAAAAACAATTGATTGATGATCATTTTATGAGGCAGAGAAATCATATGCTGGAGATTGCTGCTTTTCTTGATCGCATGCAGCGTTCAGTTACAAAAAATGGTGAGGATGATTTTCGTATGCAGGCATTTCATGAATCCTTAAAGGAATTGATATCTGATCAGCCTGATAAAGTAAAAAGGATACAGATGATATTAAGTGACCCGGAAATTGAACCTCTTGTTGAAAGAGATGTACAGGGAGCTTTTGGTGCAAATAATCCAAATAAACAAGGAGTCTGATTTTGCAATATATCGATCTTCATGCACACATGGCGTCTCGAACCACAGACGATTATAAAACAATGGCATTAACAGGTTGTGTTGCAGTATCTGAACCCGCATTTTGGGCTGGTTATGATAGTTGTACTCCAGATTATTTTCGTGATTATTTTTATCGTCTAACAGAATTTGAACCCAAGCGTGCAGCACAATATGGCATTCAACATTATACATGGCTCTGCCTGAACCCTAAAGAAGGTGAAGATAGAGCCATGGCCAAGGCAGTTCTGAATATTATCCCTGAATATATGGACCATCCCAATGTTCTGGGTATTGGGGAAATTGGAGTCAACCGTGTTACCCAAAACGAACTAGCTACTTTTATTGATCATGTTAAACTTGCTGTGGATACGGATCAACTGATCCATATCCATACTCCTCATCTTGAAGATAAATATAAGGGCACTAAAGTAATAACAGATTCTTTAATGGCTGAACAAAAGTTGAAACGTTTCAAGGTTATGGTGGATCACGCTGAAGAACACACTATAGAAATGATTTTGGATAACGGTTTTTGGGCTGGTATAACCCTTTATCCAACTACTAAGGTTTCACACAACCGAGCTGTTGACTTGATTGAACGTTTCGGTACCGAACGTATTTGCGTTGGCTCCGCCTGCGACTGGGGTCCGAGTCAGCCGATTGCCATTCCTGAATTCATATCTGAAATGCGTAGACGTGGTCATTCTGAAAAAACAATTAAAAATATTGTTTATGACAATCCTGTAGAGTTTTTAGGGCAATGTTCTAAGTTTAAACTCAGACATACTGATGCGGATGCAATTCTGCGATTTGAAAATTAGAGGAAAATAATGCACCTCGGTGAAGAACTGCATTTAACCTACTGTACTAATATCCATCCGGGACATACATGGAGTGAAGTCCAGGAAAGCATTGAGCATTTTGGTCCTGAACTAAAAGCTCGAATTTCACCTAATAATCCTTTTGGTATAGGCTTGCGCCTTTCAAATGAAGCGGCTGTCGAATTGCTTGAAGATGACAATCTAATAAGATTTCAGAAATATCTTGATAAAGAAAATCTATATATTTTCACCCTAAATGGCTTTCCATATGGTTCATTTCACCGAGAGAGTGTGAAAGATGCCGTTCATTCTCCCGATTGGCAGACTCCCGAAAGGGCTGACTATACTATTCGTCTCGTTCACATACTTTCCCGCCTTTTACCGTCAAATTTATCTGAGGGTAGTATCTCCACTAGCCCCTTATCCTATAAACCCTGGGTTAATCCAAATGACCCGGCACTTTGGGAATCCTGCTTGCATCAATTGATTAAAGTTGTAATTAAGCTGATTCTGGTCAGAGAGAAAACGGGGCAGATTATTCATATTGACCTTGAACCTGAACCTGATGGACTCTTAGAAGATAGCGGAGAAGTTGTTGATTTTTTTCAAAACCACCTTTTGGTTAAAGGTGTTGATATGCTATCAAAAAGCTTAGGCATT
Organism: Balneolales bacterium; assembly: GCA_040905745.1. Classification (GTDB taxonomy): domain Bacteria; phylum Bacteroidota; class Rhodothermia; order Balneolales; family Natronogracilivirgulaceae; genus JBBDMU01. The sequence goes on along the minus strand of JBBDQY010000038.1, from coordinate 21,762 downwards.
ACAACTGAAAAAGCCAGGTATTATTTGCTTGATCATATTTGTATCTGCCTGGATACCTGTCATATGGCGATTGAATATGAAACTCCGGTTATTTTTGTTAACAGGTTGAAAAAGGCTGGTATCCATATAGGAAAAGTTCAGATTAGTTCAGCATTGATGGTTAATTTTTCTAGTGATGTAAACGCATATGAGCAACAAAAGGAAATTAAAGATTCTCTCAAACCCTTTACGGAATCAACCTATCTTCATCAGGTTATCCAAAAAAATAGGGACCTTACAATGATTAGGTATCCTGACTTACCTGATGCTCTGACTCATATCTCCCAACAATATGAAGATGCTTTGGAATGGCGTATCCATTTTCATGTTCCCATATTCGTTGAGGCATATGCTTTATTTATGTCTACCCAGAAAGAAATCATAGATACTCTGATTTTACAGAACCAACACCCTTTTTGCCGACATTTCGAAATTGAAACTTATACCTGGGAAGTATTGCCCGATACATTAAAAACGGATCTATCAAATTTGATTACTAAAGAATTTGAATGGGTTATAAATTTATGGTCTTCTGTCAAAGCAGGAAATTTTAATGAACCTACCATTGAATAAAGAATTCTTTTGGAAGGATAAACTTTATGCTCACCTAAAGTTAGCTCGAATATCCAACAATCCAACTGTACTAACAAATGTATTAGCCGGTGCTGCTTTATCGGGTGTATTTAGCGAAGCCCTATCAAATTCGGTAGTTATATTATTGGTTCTGCTCATGGGGGCCATGAGCTTATTTTACACTGCAGGAATGTATCTAAACGATGTATTTGATTATAAAATTGACCTCAAAGAACGACCTGAACGACCGCTTCCCTCTGGCCAAATAGGAATAAACACCGCATTAACACTTGTTGGCGTATTTTTCCTCTCAGGTCTGATACTCCTGGCATTTATTGGACTAGAGTCATTTGCAAGTGGACTCATTCTCGTAGCCATAATTATATTTTATGATTATTGGCATAAAACCAACCCATTAAGTCATTATATAATGGCACTGACCAGGGTGATGGTTTATGTGACAGCTTTTTTTGCTTTTTCAATGGAACCGACAAATAAATTAGTGATAGCTGGCCTGTTGCTATTCTTTTATGTTGCCAGCCTGACCTTTATAGCGAAAAGTGAAACCAAGCCGGATTTTAGTAAATACTGGCCTGTGCTATTTATATTTTTACCGGCATTCTATTTTGGTTATCAGATGGATATTGAATTCTTACCGGTAGTTGCACTTTTCCTTGCCTGGTGCCTTTATAGTTTGACTTTCATCTATAGAAAAGAAAATAAGAATATTGGTGGAGGTATTGTACATTTGATAGCAGGTATATCATTATTGGATGCTATGGTTCTAGCATCATTTGGTGCCATATGGCCCATAATAATTGTGTTTTTATTATTCGGACTCACTCGTTTTTTTCAAGGTTACATAAAAGGCAGTTAATGTATAAAACAGTCGTAATAAACGTAGTAGGATTAACAAACTCCCTTATTGGTGAGTATACCCCACATATAAAAGAATTTACCCAACGCAGCAAGAATGCAACTATAAAATCTGTATTCCCTGCTGTAACATGTTCCGTACAATCTACTTACTTAACCGGAACCTGGCCTGATAAACATGGTATTGTTGGAAACGGCTGGTATGATAAAGAGGCTGCTGAAATTAAATTCTGGAAGCAATCCAATAAACTTGTTCACGGGGAAAAGATTTGGGAGAAAGCTCGTAAACTTGATAATGACTTTACCTGCGCGAAAATGTTCTGGTGGTATAATATGTACTCCACTGCGGATTACAGTGTTACGCCACGGCCTATGTATCCCGCAGATGGACGAAAGTTACCCGATATATACACGCAACCTGCAGGATTGAGGGATGAGCTTCAGGAAAAACTTGGACAATTTCCATTGTTTAACTTTTGGGGCCCAAATAGCACCATCGCTTCATCCAGATGGATAGCTGAGAGTGCCATAATGGTGGATGAGAAGCATGATCCCACGCTTTCACTGATTTATTTGCCTCATCTTGATTATTGCCTTCAGCAAAAGGGTCCAAATCCCAAAATGATTTCTTCGGAACTTGGAGAAATTGATTCTATATGCGGTGATTTGATTCGATATTTCGAAGAAAAAAACACTCGTGTAATCTTACTTTCGGAATATGGAATTAGTTCAGTCTCCCAACCTATACATATAAACCGTTTGCTGAGGGAAAATGGGTATATTGCGGTTAGAAATGAGCTGGGACATGAACTATTAGATGCTGGTGCATCTAAAGCTTTTGCTGTAGCTGACCACCAGATTGCACATATTTATATTCAGGATAAAAGGCATGCACCGGAAATAAAGGCACTTCTTGAAAAAAGTAAAGGTGTAGAAAGGGTTTTGGATGAGGATGGGAAAAAAGAAATGCACATTGATCATGATCGTGCAGGTGATTTAATAGCCGTAGCTGATGAAGATGCTTTATTCACCTATTACTATTGGTTAAATGAAGAAGATGCACCTGATTTTGCACATTGTGTAGACATCCACCGGAAGCCCGGTTATGATCCTGCTGAACTTTTTGTTGATCCCGAAATAAAATTTCCCAGTTTAAAAGTAGCAAGCATCCTAATAAAGAAAAAGCTAGGTTTCCGCTATCTCATGGATGTAATCCCATTGAATGCCAATTTAGTAAAAGGATCTCATGGGCGGCTGGCTTCAAGCCCGAAAGTTGAACCTGTTTTAATCAGCAACTCCCCAAATCTATTAGATAAAAATCAGTACCAGCCAATTGATGTTCAAGATATCATATTAAATCATCTGACGAAATCATAGCTGCAAGTATCAATGCCATCCATATCCTATTAAAATTCACGCACCCATATATTTCTAAAACTTACATGGTTCGTATGATCCTGAAGAACGATTGGTAATTTTTCCGAATGTTTTTCATATTCAGGTAATCCTATGTATTTAGTGGGGCCTTTAACTTCAACATGATTTTGTATTAGCACTCCATTATGTAGAATGGTAACATAGGCTGGTTTTGCCAGCCGACCATCATCCTTAAAAATTGGGGCTGTGAAAATAATATCATAGGTTTGCCACTCTCCTGGAGGAATGCTGGCGTTTACTAATGGAATGTGTTGTTTGTATACCGAGCCCGCCTGACCATTTGGATAGGTTTTGTTATCATAAGAATCTAATATTTGTATTTCGTATCGGCCTTGAAGAAATATGCCACTATTGCCTCTTCCCTGACCTTCACCTACAATTTCTTTTGGGGTATGCCATTCAATATGAAGCTGTATATCGCCAAAAGCTTCCTTCGTTCTTATGTTTCCTGAACCCGGATTAACAGTCATTATTCCATCTTCTAAATTCCAATCTGCCCCTTCCCATGCATCAAGATTAGAACCATCAAAAAGCACGATGGCATCCGACGGTGGCTTATTTTCCACACCGGGCATTACGGCTACTGGCACAGGTTCCCATACTTCTGTTAACTCAGGAATCCAATCCGGACTTTCCTGGGCCTGTACGCAGGCGATTTGAAATATAGCTGTTATAAGCACGATTATTATTTTCTTCATTCTTTATTTCGGTATATGACGGTTAATTTTTCAATAATCAGTATAAACATATACTGTTAGAACTAACAGGTATTTGAGGCATGGAAGTTAATTCGTAAACAAAATTCATCCAATTTTATAACAGATTAAAAATATATCCTTACTTTTCAATTTCCAGAACTGACAGACATCCCTTATTTTTCCTTTTCCACCATTAGCAGTATTGTAAGCAACAGGGCAAATAATAGATGTCCTGCACCCAACCTTACCAGCCTTATGATGTCTAAATATTTGGTTCTTACAGTTTGTAAAAAAAACATAAATTGTAAAATATTCAATCTGCTCATGTGAAGAAATTTGGGTTGCCAGAGGTAAAAATCTGGTCTATCAAATGATGATTTACGGTTCGTAACTTATCCATTTTTGGGGGACCTCGTCCTAGGCATGTCTTACTCAAACCTTATGCAAAGCCCCCGGGTATGAGACATGTATAAAGCCAGGGTAGGGGATGGTTAATGCAAACGGACAGGTTGTTTTATTTGTAAAAATACTAGTTCATAAAAAGCAATCACGATATCATAATATAGCTCTGTGATGTTGTTTCGCTTTAGCTCAGGTAACCGATAATGAGCTTATTTTTATGATGATCGTAAATATAGTTTTCCCTATTATATACCCAATTCACATAAACACTATACAGATCAGACTTTAACCTTTTCTTCATGGATAATCTTTCATCAACAATTCAAGACCGAATTAATTTATGGTTACAAGGCAACTATGATGAAGAAACCAAATCGGCAATACAAAAACTTTTATTAAGTGGCTCAATTGAAGAATTAACAGATGCCTTTTACAAGGATCTTGAATTTGGCACCGGTGGCCTGCGGGGCATAATGGGACCCGGTACCAATCGGGTCAATAAATATACCATTGGTGCGGCTACTCAGGGTCTGAGCAACTATCTAAGAAAAGTTTATCCTGATGATCAGATAAAGGTAGTTATTGCTCATGATAACCGAAACAACGCTGGTCATTTTGCCCGGATCACAGCTGATGTGTTTTCCGCTAATGGAATTTTTGTTTATTATTTTGATGCATTAAGGCCAACACCTGAATTATCATTCGCTATACGGGAATTAAAATGCCAAAGTGGAATAATGCTTACGGCTTCCCATAATCCTAAAGAATATAGTGGGTACAAAGCCTATTGGGACAATGGTGGACAGGTTGTTGCGCCGCATGATACCAACATCATTTCCGAAGTAAAAAAAATTAAGCAAGTAGATGATATCAATTTCAAAGGAGATGACAAACTTATTGAATCCATTGGCACAGAAATAGACAGTCTTTACCTGAATAAAGTAAAGAATGCATCCGTATACCCTGAAGCAGTCAGGGAGCATCCAGATTTAAATATAGTTTTTTCACCTATTCATGGTGCGGCCGTAAAACTAGTGCCTGATGCCCTAGCAAATATTGGATTTACCAACGTCAATCTTGTGGAAGAACAATGCACTATAGATGGTGATTTCCCCACCGTAATTTATCCAAACCCAGAGGAAAAAGAAGCACTTTCAATGGCCTTACAAAAGGCAAAGATATTAGGATCCGAACTAGTTATGGCAACTGACCCTGATGCTGACCGTGTGGGTATAGCCATTAAGAATAATGACAATGATTTAATGCTTCTCAATGGCAATCAGACGGGTTGCTTATTAGTACAGTATTTGTTAAATGCCTGGGAGGAAAGAGGTAAAATAACAGGTAAGGAGTACATCGTAAAAACTATAGTTACTTCATATTTGATGGATAAAATTGCTGCTTCAAAAAATATTGAATGCTATAATGTTTTAACAGGCTTTAAATATATAGGTGATCTAATGACCAAATTAGAAAATCACAAAACTTTTATATTTGGGGGCGAAGAGAGTTATGGATATTTGGTGGGTGAACACGCTCGTGATAAAGACGCAGTTGTTGCATGTGCCGTTATTGCTGAGATGGCTGCTTATTACAAAACTCAGGGAAAAACTTTGTATGATGCATTACTTGATCTGTACCTCCAATACGGTTTGTATAAAGAAAAACTAATTTCTTTTACTAAAAAAGGTAAAACAGGTGCGGAACAAATCCAGAAAATGATGGATAGTTTCAGAGAGACGCCTCCTGAGTTAATTGGTAGCGAGAGAGTGATAACAGCAATAGATTATTTATCTGGGACTAGCAAAAATCTAAAGACAGGATTGACCAATAAGGTTGATTTTCCTTCGTCAAACGTTATGCAATTTATCACCGAAAAGGGCAGTATTATCTCAGCTCGCCCCTCTGGAACCGAACCAAAGATAAAGTTTTACATCAGTGTCAATGCTGAATTATCGAATATTAAATCATACAATGAAGAAAACAAAAAACTCGATAACCTAATTGATGCTATAAAAAATGATTTAAATTTTGATATTAACTGAGCGGTAAACATCAAAAAATATTTGAATTATAAGCTTTATTTCATTAATTTAGCTGAAATTTATAACAAGCTATTAAATGGGCGAATTAGGCATCAAAATAATAAAGGCTTTTCCATATAACTGTATCACTGTTCTTGCCTTTCTATTGATGCTCATATTAACAATCAGGGATTATAGCACCCAAGTCATTTAATGATGTATTATAACAAGTTTTTTTCTTTAATAATCCGGCACTCTTTTTTTAGAGTTGTCGGATTTTTTTTGTCTAATAATTTGAAATTATCATTCAGATTGTCCGCCTTAAATCTTCCCTTAAGAACTCTTCTGATCCAAAATTCTTATGACTAGTTTTCCACGTAAAAAAGCCATCCTTGCATTGGCTGATGGAACCATTGCGCACGGTTTTTCTGTAGGCTATGAAGGACTGACCGGTGGTGAGCTTTGTTTCAATACCAGTATGACCGGATATCAGGAAATATGTACTGACCCAAGTTATTATGGCCAGATCATGATGATGACCTACCCTCATATCGGGAATTATGGCACTTCAGATCGGGATGATGAAGCTAATCATGTAATGGTATCTGGTTTGATCATGCGTTCCTATTGTCACGATTACAGTAACCCCCAAGCTGATGGCAATTTACATGACTATCTGAAGGCCAATAAAATAATAGCCATTTATGGTCTGGATACCCGAAAGTTAGTCCGGCATATTCGGACTACAGGTGTAATTAATGCGGTAATTTCTACATCGGAACTAGATGAACAAAGGCTCGTTCAAAAAGCAAAAAACTGGGCTCCGATGTCCGGACTTGAACTTGCCAGTAAAGTAACCAGAGAAGATGCTCAAACCATACCTTCTAATGGGAAATTTAAAGTTGCTGCACTTGACTATGGCATGAAGCAAAATATCATCAATAATTTCACGCAAAGGGGATGCACTCTTAGGATTTTTCCGGCCAAAACCAGTTTTGAAGAAATTATTGATTGGGGGCCGGATGGTTTCTTTTTTTCTAATGGCCCAGGTGATCCCAACCCTATGAGATACGCATTAGAGACCCTATATCAAGCTAAGAAAACTGGGTTACCTATCTTTGGTATATGCCTGGGTCATCAGTTAATGGCACTTTCTGAAGGGCTAAAAGTTGATAAGATGTTTGTAGGCCACAGAGGGGCAAATCAACCTGTTAAAAATCTTCGCACCGGAAAGGTTGAAATTACAACGCAGAATCATGGATTCGGAATAGATTCTGACTCTATAACTGATGAGGTTGCAGAAATAACTCATGTAAATCTGAATGACCACACTGTAGAAGGTCTTGAATTTAAAAAATTCAATGGATTTAGTGTCCAGTATCACCCCGAAGCCTCTCCAGGACCTCATGATTCATCATATCTCTTTGACCACTTTCTGGATAAGCTCTCTGAAGGTGATCAGGAATATATTACCTCAGAGAATGGACTCAAGGAAGGTCGTAGATAAATCTACATTAGATATCTTTCAATAGCAGAAAATCAGTTAAAACGATAAAAACACTATCATACTAGTTCAATAACCCTATGCCGAAAAGAGAAGATATAAATACTATTTTAATTATTGGTTCCGGCCCTATTGTAATTGGTCAGGCCTCAGAATTTGATTACTCAGGCACCCAAGCCTGTGGCTCACTCAGGGAGGAAGGTTATCGGGTAATATTGATTAATTCCAATCCTGCAACTATAATGACTGACCCGATGGTTGCTGATGCTGTTTATTTAAAACCCCTTACTACAAATTCTGTCAAGGAAATTGTAGAAATTGAGAAACCGGACGCTGTTTTACCGACTATGGGTGGGCAAACAGCATTGAATCTGGCACGGGACCTTTATAATGAAGGGTATTGGAAAAAGAAAGGGATTGAAATAATTGGCGTGGACATGGATGCCGTGGAGATTACCGAAGACCGGCAAAAATTTCGCGATCTCATGGAGACTATAGGAATCCAACAATGTGCCAGCCGAACAGCAAAATCTCTTCTGGATGCTAAGGAAATTGTACTCGAACTAGGTGGTTTGCCTGTAGTTATTCGTCCATCATTCACTCTCGGGGGATCTGGAGGAGGCATAGTCTGGACAGAAGATCAATTAGAAAGTAAAGTTTTACGAGGATTGGAATTAAGTCCGGTTCACCAAATCCTCATTGAACAATCTATCGTTGGCTGGAAAGAATTTGAATTAGAATTATTGAGAGACAATAATGATAACGTGGTAATTATTTGCTCTATTGAAAATTTGGACCCTATGGGGGTGCACACCGGTGATTCTGTAACGGTTGCTCCAACACAAACTTTATCAGATAAACAGCTTCAAACTATGCGGGATGCTGCCATCAAAATGATGAGGTCAATAGGTGATTTTGCAGGAGGTTGTAATGTGCAATTTGCAATGGAACCTGGATCTGATAGATTAGTGGCTATTGAGATAAACCCAAGGGTTAGCCGGTCATCGGCATTGGCTTCAAAAGCCACCGGGTACCCAATAGCCAAAGTTGCTACCAAGTTAGCAGTAGGATATAATCTTGATGAATTAAAAAATCAGATAACAGGAACTACCTCAGCCTGTTTTGAACCATCTCTTGATTATGTTGTGGTTAAAGTTCCACGTTTTAATTTTGAAAAATTTCAGGGAGTTGATGAAGAACTGGGTACTCAAATGAAGGCTGTTGGTGAAGTAATGGCTATAGGCCGAACATTTCCGGAAGCATTAAATAAAGCCTGGCAGTCGCTTGAAATTGGTAGAGCTGGCCTGGGTGCAGATGGTTATGAGGATATTGACCGTAAAACAGTTCGGCATCGTCTTATGAAACCTTATTGGGATCGAACGTTGCAAATTAGAAATGCTTTCAAGCTTGGAACGACAATTGATGAGGTTCATGATATAACTAGAGTTGACCCTTGGTTTTTGAATCAAATTCGATATATGGTGTCTCTGGAGAATCGAACAGAAGGCCAAACCTTACAGTCTATGTCGCGTGAAGACATGCTGGAACTAAAACAAGCCGGTTTCTCTGATGTCCAGATTACACACCTTTTAAGCAAAAGTGGGAATGGGCTCAAGGAAAATGATATTCGGTCAAAACGTCATGAGATGAATCTAAAACCCGGTTTCCGATTAGTTGATACCTGTGCCGGTGAATTTGAAGCTATTACTCCCTATTACTATTCTTCTTATGATGAAGAAAATGAAAGCAATAGTTCCGATCGAAAAAAAGTTTTAATTCTGGGTAGTGGACCCAACCGAATTGGCCAGGGAATTGAGTTTGATTATTCCTGCGTACACGCCGTTTTAGCCGCCCAGGAAATGGGATATGAAACTATCATGGTCAATTGTAACCCAGAGACTGTCTCTACAGATTTCGATGTTGCTGATAAGTTGTATTTTGAGCCTGTATTTTGGGAACGAGTTTTCGATATTATAGAGCATGAAAAACCTGAAGGAGTCATACTTCAAGTGGGTGGTCAAACGGCTTTGAAGCTTGGTAAAAAATTCTATGAATATAATATCAAGATATTCGGTACCCCTTTTGACATGCTGGATCTAGCTGAAGATCGCGGTAAATTTTCAGAACTTCTCTTGGAACAAGATATTCCTTTTCCTAAATATGGAATGGCTTTTACCAAGGAAGAAGCCGCTGTGATTGCAAAAAGAATTGGCTACCCGGTTTTATTACGTCCTAGTTACGTGTTGGGTGGACAAGGAATGAGAATTGCAATCAAGGAAGAAGAACTTGACCGCTATGTGGCTGACATACTTAAGACTCATCCAGAGAACCAATTCTTGATTGACCATTATCTCGAAAATGCAATAGAAGTTGACTTTGATTCCATCTATGACGGTGAGCAATTACATATTTGTGGTATTATGCAGCATCTTGAACCTGCCGGTGTCCATTCCGGTGACTCTACTGCAGTACTTCCACCCTATTCCCTTAGTGAGGAAGTAATTAATAAGATGAAAGATTATCAGCTTAGAATTGCCAAAGCCTTAAATGTTCGGGGGTTTGTAAACGTCCAATATGGTATACAAGATGATAAAGTTTTTGTAATCGAGGCTAACCCCAGAGCTACTCGTACCATCCCTTTTATTGCCAAGGCTACCGGACGGTCAGAATCTCAAATAGGTGTCAAGGTTTCTCTTGGAGCCAAACTTAAAGATTTTGACCTTCGATCAAAACTGACGGGATATGCCGTAAAATTACCGGTATTTCCATTTGACAAATTTCCTGAAGTTAAGAAAGAATTAGGACCTGAAATGAAATCAACTGGGGAATCAATCTATTTCATCGACAACTTCGACGATGAACAATTTAAAAGATCATACGAGTTCAAGAATCTTTATCTGAGTAAATAATAAAAGGAGTAGAACGAAGATTGGTGAAGTAGGTGATGCCAGCCTATAGGTAATAAAAAACCAGTATCAAGTAAATATATACAGCGGGAGATGCTAACAGCAACGCATCAAATCGGTCAAAGAAACCACCATGACCCGGTAAGAATGTCGCTGAATCCTTAACCCCTGTTACTCTTTTTAGTTTACTGGCAGCTAAATCACCAGCCGGGCCAAAAAATCCAGCAATTATGGCTATAGGCAAAGCATATAGAAATCCAATTGGATAAACAGGAATTAAAAAATAAGCTATAAATAAACCTATTAACCCTCCAATGAAACCGAAGTAAAAACCTTCTCTTGTTTTACCAGGGCTAATAGACGGAGCTAATTTATTTTTGCCAAATTTTTTCCCTCCAAAAAAAGCCATAGTATCATTTCCCCATATAATTAGAACCAAAGTAATAGTAAGGGCAAAACCAATTTCATTGGAACCTATTTCCCGAAGCAGAATTAATCCTAGTAATGCTACGGGAGCGTATAGACCGCAAAACAGAGTAGACATTATTCTATCAAGATACCCTGTCTCGGTGGCAAAGGTTTCCGAAATGATAAGGTATAGGAAAATCAGGAATCCTATCACCAATGGAAATGGAAAGTGACCATAAAGCATAACCAACAAACCAATCATAAAAGTCAGAACTACATTTGATTCTTGGCCGCCCTTCTTTAACATTGTCATCATTTCGTACTGTATAAACAATCCGATTACAATCACCACAACGTTAAAATACCAACTGCCTAGCCATATTATTAATAAAAAAAATGGAGCTGATATGGCAGAAAAAAGAGCTCGTTTTGTAAGTTCAGACATAGGTTTATGGCATACGGGATGTACTACTTAAATCCTCCATAGAAAAATTGATCATCCCCATTCTATCAAGATTCAATTAGCAATTAAGCTGATGATCAATCTTCATCGTCAAGATCAGTCAGTCCATCTTGCCATTCCTTAAGGGCTGCAAGGGCTTCTTCTTCTTCTTCATTCGGCACATACAAATATATTATTGATAAATCACCAAAGTTCACATCAAAATTAGAATCTTTTTTTGATAGAATCTGTGTCGTGATCTCCCTATGGTCAAGAAAGCTTTTGACCATATTAGCATCATTTTCCAGGCTGGTTTCATATACGCAAATCCAATCTTCAAATCTTGGAGGCTGTTTATCGTTGAACATAGGCTAGTAGTTTCTAGTAAATCTTTCTCTGTGATGTATTATATAAAGTACTATGCCCGTAACTAAAATGCTTGGTAACAATAAAATTAATGGTGGAAATTCAGGTACACCTAATGAATCAATTGCATATTCGGGATAATATGATGCCATTAAGACAGCGCTCCCATTGTTGACAAAATGTCCGGTAATCGCTGGATATAAGCTATTTGATTTCCAGGTTACATAGGCAAATGCAATACCTAGCATAGCTAAAGGCAATAACTGTGTTAACCTCATGTGGAAGAGCCCAAATATCAATCCACTTATAACAATTGCTATTACAATACCCCATGATTTTTCCAGCATCCTCAGTGCATAACCTCTAAAGAGAATTTCCTCGCATACAGCAGGTATAAAACTAACATTAAACAATGTTAGTAAAATAATATGATCAGTAGTTAAATAATTGGTAATCATCTCCATTTGCGATGCTTCAAGATTCAGATAATCATCTGACACCGGTAGTTGAGCATTTAACCAAGACAAAAGCATGATTAAGGGCTGGACGGCTATAACAAAAAGAACCATCAACCCAATCACATCTAAAGTATCATTTCTGTAGTTGAATCTAAAAAAATGAACCCGTTCTGTGGGATGAACAGACAGCGAACTTATTACCCAGGTACCCAATCCCAAGAACAATATCTGGCTGACTGAATTTGCCAGAAACAAATGGTCAAGGTATTGATCCAGTTCGCTAATAGTCTGCATTGAAAACGTAACATTAGGATCTAACCATAATGCTAAAACGGTTACCAATATTCCGCTTATTTGAAATAATATAAACGCAAATATGATCCATACAATGGCCATAAGCCAGTAAGGAAAACCATGTTTTTGGGTCCAGGGGATATAACTATCGAGTGGAATAATAATTAGCCTTTTTTTATTTAAACTTCTTCATTGGGAGAATAAAACTTAACGCCAAGCATACCAGTTAGCATATTAAGTATCCCATATAGTAAGGAACTCAATACAAAAGCCATTACTAATCCACCGACGGAGTACATTTGTTGCATTTGTGCCGCCACACTATCAATCATTTCCTGTTTCTGATCTTCAGGTATGTTCATAGCCTCAATGTTTGCTATTGAAGCTTCTATTAAATTTTGAGAAAATGATGGATCAATGATATTCCATATTAGGCCAAGCACGGTAGATACAAAAGCGATTACTATGCCTGTTGCCAGGCCTATCATGGCACCCCGCCCTAACTGCAGGGGGGGTTGAGGATTTTGTTTTAGGTGAATCCTGACGGCCACCATACCTCCAAAAGCAGCAAGCAGACAACTAAATAATCCGGTAAACATGCTGGGGCCAACCCATCCCCCCGATGGTTCGGCACCTATCGTCGCATATCCACCGATTATATTCAGTACAAATACGATGAGTCCGAATATAATACCTGTTAATGTAACAGCATTCCAATAACTAATATCATTTGATTGCTGAGGTTCCATTTAGACTCCGTTATTTATGATAAATAATAAATACTGTAGTGCTTAACCCAAGTAAAGAACCCGAAATGAAACGAGACATATTTGAGCCTTCATACAAGCTTATCCATTGCAACGAATAATCTGTTACAATGATTAAAAACATTGTCAGCAAAAGCACTTTGGAATATCGAAATTTTTCAATTAAAAACCGCTTAATAATGGGTATAAATATAAAACCAATACTTAAGAAAGCATAAATCCCTAAACAACGCCCACATACAGCCGCTGGAATACCATTTTGATGGATAGTTCGACTAATTTTTTGATGGCATATATCGGCAAACATCAATTTCTGCCAGCTATTATACCATTCCACAATTGAATTATGAAAGTAATACGGACTGATTGCAATGAGAAAAAGGATTGAAGTAGATATAGCAATAAACAATAGTATCCTTTTGCTTACCATTATTTTAATCAAAGATTAACGAGATATCAAATGCTTTTACGGAATGTGTTAATGCTCCAACAGAAACAAAATCAACGCCGGTTTCAGCAATTAGACCTATAGTATCTAAACTCACATTTCCTGAAGCCTCCGTGAGAAATCTGTTATTTATTAAAGTAACAGCCTCTTTTAGGTTTTTAATTGACATGTTATCAAGCAAAATATATTTGACCCTCCCATGGTGAAGAACCTGTTTAATTTCAGAGAAATTTTTAACTTCAATTTCAATTTCAGCATCTACTCCATTCTGATTAGCATACAAATTACAGGCTTCTATGGCTTGGGATATACCACCGGCAGCGGCTATATGATTTTCTTTGATTAAAAACATAGAATCCAACCGAGCACGATGATTGGTACCACCGCCGATTTTAACGGCATATTTATCCAGAAATCGATGACCCGGGATCGTTTTTCTGGTATCCAGAACTTTACAAGATGTATGGCTGATGGAATCCACATATTTACGTGTTGTAGTAGCCACTCCACTCATCCTCTGCATGAAATTCAAAACAGTACGTTCCGCAATCAATATGGATCTTGCCTGGCCTGATACTGTCGCTATTAATTCTTCTTTTTTAACTTTTTCACCATCTTTAAAACTGGATTCAAATTCAATACCGGAATCAAGTTTTGTAAAAATATTAAACGCAATTTCTAAACCGGCTATAATTCCATTTTCCTTTGCAATAAACCTTGCATTTGCAGTTTTAGCCCTTGGCAATATTGCTTCTGTAGTAATATCACCCTTGCCAATATCTTCCTGAAGTGAAAGATCAATGAGTTTATATACGTTTTCAGGAATGTTCATTGACATATTTTTTAAAGCCATCAAGGAAATTTTGTGGCGCACGTTTCGGTCTGCGATCTTTTGCATCCAAGAAACATAATTCAACTTTCCCAACTACATATGGCTCATTGCTGGTTTCCGTAGTTATCTCATAATATGTAGGGAAACGTACAGTCGGCCAAGAAAAGATATGGACGTGAATGTACATTAATTCATCATACCGGATAGGCTTTCTGTATTGTAGCTCAGCATTAAAAACAGGAAGCATAATACCTTGATCTTCAAGTTCAGCATAAGGAAATCCAGTATTCCGAATAAATTCAGTCCTAGCTACTTCAAAATATTCAAGATAATTACCATGATACACATAACCCATACGGTCAGTTTCACTGTAGCGGCTCCGAAGAGAATGGGTATAAGATATAAGAGGTTTTTTGTCAGGTAGCATTTTATACTCTATGATTCAACCCATATACCCATAGAGGAATATTTTTTTATCCGTTGCTCTTTTAGTTTATCTGGCTTTATTTTTTTGAGCTTGGCAAGACTTGTTAGAAGTTGTTTTTTTAATGCCCCTGCCGCCATATCATGATTTCTATGAGCACCACCTAATGGTTCAATAATGACCCCGTCGATGATATTCAACTTTAATAAGTCCTGAGGAGTAGGTTTCAATGCAGCAGCAGCTTGCTCTTTATAGTCCCAGGTTTTCCATAAAATGGACGAGCATGATTCAGGTGATATGACTGAATACCATGTATTTTCCATCATAAAGACTTCATTCCCCATTCCAATACCCAGGGCGCCACCACTGGCTCCCTCTCCTATTACAACGGCTATTATAGGTACTTTTAACATTGCCATTTCCCGTAAGTTTCTGGCAATGGCTTCTGCCTGACCTCTCTCTTCCGCTTCAAGGCCAGGAAAGGCACCTGGCGTATCAATTAAGGTGATAACAGGAATGTGAAATTTCTCTGCCATTTTCATCAAACGGAGTGCTTTTCTATAGCCATCCGGATTAGGCATTCCAAAATTGCGGTATTGACGAGATTTTGTATCCCGACCTTTTTGATGACCTATGATCATAACGGATTGGTTATCTATGGTTGCAAGACCCCCTACGATGGCTTTATCATCACTGAAGCATCGGTCACCATGAAGTTCTACAAAATTTTCTGATATTTTATAGATATAATCCAGTGTATACGGACGATCAGGATGGCGTGCCAGCTGAACTCGTTGCCATCGTGTAAGATTAGTGAAAATAGAGTCTCGCAACTCTTCAACACGTTTACGCAGTCTATTAATTTCTGGAGTGAGCACTTCATCATCAGCAATACTGAGTTCACTCAGTTCTGATATCTTCTTTTCAAGGTCGATAATAGGCTTTTCGAAGTCTAAATAATTCATTCAAATAAATTCGTGGAACAATAACCGATTTGTATAAGTTACAACTAACACAGATAAACTTAAAAATATCAAATTAAAGCCTCCCAAAAAAGCTACGCATCTTTAGGGCCCAAACCATCCATACTGCTTCAAAAACAATACTTTTAGACATTTTTGACACACCTTCGGTTCTTTCCCTGAAAATAATGGAAACTTCTTTAAGTCGGAATCCAGCTTTCATAGCACGGTAATGCATTTCGATTTGAAAAGCATACCCATTTGATTTAATATTCTTTAAATCAATTTTTTCGAGTACCTCTCTACGTATACATTTGAAGCCAGCCGTAGTATCTTTTACAGGTAACCCAGTAACCAAACGAGCATAAAGATTGGCAGAATATGATAAGATCAGCCTTGATAAAGGCCAATCAATGATACTGATACCCTTATAATATCTTGATCCAATGGCTACATCAGCATTTCCATTTTTAACTTCCTGGATCAGACGTGGAACATCATCAGGGTCATGTGAAAAATCAGCGTCCATTTCACAGATATATTTATAATCAAATTTTAAGGAGTATGTAAAGCCAGCCACATAAGCCGTACCAAGCCCCATTTTCCCTGATCTCTGAATCAAATGTACACGCTCCTCATGGTTTTCCTTAATACCCTTAACAACTTCAGATGTTCCATCGGGGGACCCATCATCAACGACCAATACATCAACCTGCGGAGAAAGAGTTAGCAAATAGGGAACTAACTTTTTTATGTTGGCTGCTTCGTTGTAAGTAGGTATTATTACAATTGCTTCAGATTTCATTTTGATTATTTACAGGTGAGAACAAATGCCTCTTATTGTCCTTTACCTTTGATGATTGTCACTAATGTGTTTATTAGTATTTTTAAATCCATTCTGAGAGACATATTTTCAACATAGAATAAGTCATATTTTATTTTTTCGCTTACGTCCTCAAAACTGGAGTCATATTTCCATTTTACTTGTGCCCAACCTGTTATTCCAGGTTTTACACGTAACCGACGAGTGTATAATGGTATTTTTTTCTTAAACTCATCTACAAAGAACTGACGCTCTGGCCTTGGCCCTACCAGGCTCATTTCACCTTTCAAAACATTGAACAATTGTGGGAATTCATCAAGGCGAAGTTTTCTTAACCAATATCCGACCTTAGTAATCCTGGGATCATCCTGCATAGCCCACATAGGTCCACTAGACACTTCAGCATCTTGTCTCATGGTCCGAAACTTATAGATTGTAAATATACGACTATATTTGCCGACCCTTTCTTGTTGGTAAATAGCAGGCCCTGGAGACGATAATCTTATAATAAGCATTATAATAAGCATGGGTATAGCCATTACAATAAGAACAATAGAGGATAAAACAATATCCATTACCCTTTTCATAAACTGTTCCCAGGAAGGCATGGGATCAGGCATAACTTCAATTAAGGGTAAACCAAATATTTGGTTAGTCTGGTTTAACCCACTAATTACCTGATGAAAATCAGGTAGAATTTTAACAGACACATCGGGTAAATCTACTTGATCAATTACATTAATCAGGTAGTTTCTGTCACGCTCTTCAAGAGCAACAATTACATCTTGAACACCATTTTTCTTAATAATTATATTTAGGTTATCTAAATTGCCAAGAATCATATCTTTATCTATAGCAATGTCCTGGCTATCAGTACGTCCATTACCTGATACAAAACCTAACACATTCATGCCTGATTCTTTATGACGGTCAAGGTTTTCATAAACAGATTTTGCAGCCTCTCCAACACCTACGATTAATGCCCGGTGAAGACCTTTTCCTTTTTGGACCTGTTTCTTCTGGATCGTTCTAAGTATTAACCGATTAGCATCAACAGATATAAAAACCGTTAACCAGTACATTAACGTAACAATTTTTGCCGTACCCAGATTCTCAGCTGTCCATCCTAATGAATCAATAAAGAGTATAAAAAATAGGATAAGTGTACCAATGATGGTAATTTTGGCTACCCTAACCGTTTCATCAAATCTTGAAATCAGATATAATTTTCTATAAAGACCAAATATGAAGAATATTAAAATCCAATAAATTGCTATTACAATACCTGGCAAAAGCAATTGAGCAGGCTCACCCATCTCGTTATCAGCAAGAAAACCATATTCGAACCTGAGGGTATAAAAAGCATACCAGGCTAAAATGAGAAATATAAAATCAAGGGTCACGGTGACCACGATCTCTTTCAGCTTATTCAAGAGTATAAATATTAGTTATTCGGGGTTATTGGAAATCGTAAATTATTCAAATAATAGTTTTTATAATATAGTGAGTTTAATAATGAAGTTTACCTCAGATAAAATATTGTTTGATCAATCAGCAAGCCTAACTTCAAATCTTTAAAAATATTAGTTTATTGTGTTTAGTTTACAGAAAGAATGCAGCCAAACCAAAGCTCGTACGGGAATACTACAGACCGATCATGGTGCGATTGAGACTCCAATATTCATGCCGGTCGGAACTCTTGCAACTGTTAAGGCTGTCACCGGACAAGAACTCCTCCATAGTATAAAAGCACAAATTATCCTGGGAAATACGTATCATCTATTTCTAAGGCCCGGAAATGATATTATATCTATGGCAGGAGGTATTCATCAATTTATGAACTGGGATCGACCATTATTAACTGACTCTGGTGGATATCAGGTGTTTTCACTTGCAGCTAACAGAAAACTCAATGAGAGAGGGGTTATATTTAAAAGTCACCTGGATGGTTCGAAGCATGAATTCACCCCTGAAAACGTAATAGCTACACAAAGGATACTTGGATCAGATATTATGATGACATTAGATGAATGTCCACCTTATCCAGCTCCTAAAGAGTATGTAGAGAATTCAATGAATCTCACTAACAGGTGGGCTTTAAGATGCAAGCAAGCTCAAACATCTACAGAAAGTCTTTATGGCCATAAACAATTTTTATTTGGTATTACTCAAGGTGGCTCATACGGTGATCTCAGAAAATCTTCCACAAAATCCATTGCAGACCTTGAGTTTGAAGGAAATGCAATCGGTGGGCTAAGTGTGGGTGAACCTTCAGAATTCATGTATGAGATGACTGATATTTCCACGGATATATTACCAAAAGATAAACCCAGATACCTCATGGGCGTCGGAACCCCCTCAAATCTTTTAGAATCTATTGCACGTGGCGTAGACATGTTTGACTGTGTAATGCCAACCAGAAATGCCCGGAATGGGATGATTTTTACACGCCAGGGAAGTATCAACTTAAAAAATGCGAAATGGAAAACCTGTTTTGAATCCGCCGATGCGGATTTTGAAAGTGATTTATGCCAACAACATTCATTGGCTTATCTCCATCATTTAACACGCACAGGGGAGATTTTAGGAATGAGATTGGCTTCTGTTCACAACCTCACATTCTTCTTATGGTTAATGAAGGAAGCCCGGATGAAAATAGATGATGGTATCTTTGCAACTTGGTATCCAAAAATGGCCAAAACTCTGGATACTCGATTATAGTAGTTTTCTTTATGCTTTACCTGAAATTGGAACAGATACCCCTTTACCAAAAATTGTATTGAACAAAACATGTAAATCCATGGCTATTGAATAATTCTGTACATAATACATTTCATATTTCTCTTTCTCTTCTTCACGAAACACCCTCTTTTCATTAATTTGTCTCAGCCCTGTGAGTCCGGGTTTATAGTAAACTGGGATATTCTTACGTTCCGCCACTAAAGGGGCACCAACAAAACTAAGACGCCCTCTGCATATATGAGTAATAAGCAGATACCGGTTCAACCAACTATTTTCTTCGAATGGAAGATAAAGATTAATGCATTCCTTTTTATTTTTACTCACTAAATACCATATCTTCGATTTGCTTTTACCCTGAAATAATTTAACTATTTTAGCCACAAAATAGAATGGAGCACCCAAAACGACTATAATTAATGAAAGCCAAAAATCCAGATTTCTCTTCAAAAACTGGTTCCAGGCCGTACCATAAGGAAGTTCAACATCGACAACAGGTATGTCAGTAAGGTATTCAATATTTGATTTCCCGATAATATAATCCAGAGAATCCGGAGCCACTTTGCAAACGACTCGTTGATTTTGAAGCTGTGACATCATGTTCAATATCTCTTTATTACTTATTGAGCCCGCAGAGAATATAAGTTGGTCTACCTTTTGAAACCTAGCTAAATCAGCAATATGTTTGACTTTCCCTACAATAGATACCTTTTCAATTTCATCCACCCAATCTTGATCATTTTGGGCTATTATACCTACTATTTCGTAGTTCCAAGCCACCTTAGATCGTATTTTTCTGATCAGATCAACAGTCTTATCATCGACACCTACAAGCATTAATCGAATAGGTTTAATTTTTCCTAAATGGAGTCTATTTGAATGAATTTGATTCTTACTTATAAATCGAATTAAAGCTAATGAAGCAATTGATAAAAACAGACCTGTAAATAACACTAACCTTGAAAAAGCAAAATCTCTTAAAAAGAAAGTAATAAGCGCCACTCCTGCAAAGGTTATGATTACCGTTTTTATGACAGATGCTATTGAGTCTTTATTTTTGCCATATAAATCATAATATTTGCTCAATGAAATAAAAAGTACACAAACCAAGGCATGAACAAATAAATAGCCTAGCTTGTATTCAGAAAATATATTGCCGAAACTCATTTCATAACGGAACATAAAAAGTACACCAAGGATCAAGTTAATAATCCCAAGATCTACTATTACATCTTGTGTTCTTTTAAATAAGGTTGAAATATATGATGTGATACCTCTGATGATTATGCCCATCAAAACAAAGATTCTTATAAAAAATGTATAAGCATAGCTGTAATGTTTTTCGAAAAAAAGGTACATCGCTTTATTAAAAGTAATCACATAATCAAGGTTTTCTTTCTTCGTACTTTCCCCTTTATAGTGAATGATGCTTGTAACAGGGACATAATCGATTACATAACCTGTTTTACCTACACGGTAACACAGGTCAATATCTTCACCATACATAAAAAACCTTTCGTCAAAACCAGTCAATTCTTTTAAAAGGCGAGTTCGGAAAAACATAAACGCCCCGGATAATACAGGTACTTGACCAGCTTCATTTTCGTCCATCCAACCTAGATAATAATTATTGAATGTTCGACTACTGGAGAATATTTTATTAAGTCCCAGTACTTTCCAAAGTGATGTAAAGGGAGTAGGTATTGATCGTCTGGATTCAGGTGCAAAACTTCCATCAGGATTTAACATTTTGCAACCTGCAGCACCTGTTTGAGAATGTACCTCCATGTGGTTAAACATAACTGTGAGAGTATCTTCACTAATCAGGGTATCTGGATTTATTAAAAGGGTGTATTTACCTTTTACTATCTTAATTCCTTGATTATTTGCTTTACCAAAACCAGCATTGTATTCATTCTCGATAAAATGAACATTTGGATATCGTGGTTTTAAATATTCAATGGATCCGTCTGATGAAGCGTTATCTATTACAATGATCTCTAAATCTAATTCCCTTTTAGCTTTATTAATAGATTGCAATAAGTTGGCTAGGTATTCTTTGACATTGTAGTTTACAATGATAATCGAAATATCTTTTGAGGAATGATTCTTACTCATGCAGTGTCATAAATAATATTTAGTTAATTAATATAAGTAAAGATAATACCTTAAATGAGGTACTTTACTTGTATAACCAATTTTACTGCTTAATATAATAATGTTTAACAGTAAGCATAAATGCTGACTGTTATTTCAGCAGGTCAAATGAGTAGGAGATCTTTAAAAAAACTTGCTGATAAAAAAAAGCCCTGACTATCGAAAGGATAGCCAGGGCTTACT
>JBBDQY010000037.1:0-42257 GCA_040905745.1 Balneolales bacterium | reverse complement strand
CTTTGCCAAGTACACGGCCAATTTGGTTTGCTCTGGCACGGCCATCGCCATGCTCACCCGATAGAGAACCACGGTAGGATTTTACCAGGTCGGCAATTTCATCAGCCATAATCTTCATGGTTTCCAGCCCCTCAGGTTTTTTGATATTCAAAGCAGGGCGAAGGTGAAGTTCACCCACTGAAGCATGGGCATATAAAACACATGAGGTTTTATGATGATCGAGTATTTTTTGGAAGTCACGGATAAAGGCAGGAAGATCTTCAACACGTACCGCTGTATCTTCGGTAAACGTAGGAGTTTTTGTATCTGTAGATAGCCCCATTAACAGCCCAAGCCCGGCTTTACGGAGATTCCAAACCCGTTTTATTTTCGTATTATCCGTCATAATGGGGAAAGCGTAACCTAACTTTTTGATGGTTAAATTATCCCGCAGCTTTTTAGCCTGACTCACAAGAAATTCCGTATCGTTTCCTTCGAATTCGATAATAAGCAGGCAACGGGGCTCACCTTCCAGAAAGAAACGGTTCTGCCTTTGTTCGGCGTTGCCTTTTGTTGCATTAAGAATAATATCATCAACAAGCTCAACGGCTGCAGGTTCCATTTTGACAGCTTCAACCGTTGCCTGCATGGCTTCGTCGATGGATTCAAAATGAGCGATGAGCAGGATCTTGTATTTATCGGCAGGCACTAATTTCACTTTAGCAGAAACCGTCATCGCCAGGGTACCTTCACTGCCACAAAGCAACTCAGCCATATTGAACGGTCGTCCCCCCGGGGTAATGGGATCCATTTCACATAGCTTATCAAGAGCATAGCCTGTGTTCCTTCGTATGATATCAGGATGAGGGAAAGATTTTATTATCTCATCTTTATGTTCTTTCAGAAGATCCAGTGTATAACGATAGATGTTTCCCTCCAGCGTTTGAAGCTCAAGTTTTTGCTTAAGCTCATCCTCAGTAAGCGGTCGAAAGGTTACTTCAGAGCCATCACTTAAAATGGCTTCGATCTCCAGGATACTCTCGCGTGTGGTTTTATACTTGATGGAGTACGATCCACATGAGTTGTTGCCGATCATGCCACCGATCATGCACCGGTTGGTGGTTGAAGTATCAGGACCAAAAAACAAACCGTATTGATTAGCTTCCTTATTGAGCTGATCTCTTATAACACCGGGTTGTACATAGGCAAATTGCTTTTCCGGATTTATATCCAATATCTGGTTCATGTACCGGGATGTATCCATTATTATCCCGCCGCCGGTGGTTTGGCCGGCCAGGCTGGTACCTGCTGTTCTCGCGGTGATGGAGGTTTCATCCAGTATTGCCCGGCTAATAAGCCGACGAATGTCGGAGGCTGTTTTTGGAAAGGCAACACCTATTGGTAGTTCCTCATACATTGAGGCATCATTTGCATAGAGCCTTCGGGTAAGTTCGTCTTTATAGATTGTAATCGGTTGACTCATAGTTTATGAAGGGAAGTGAAATAAAAGTTCAGTAGAATTTAGGCAAATATAAGAAAAGACGTGGGATAAGGTGCCTCAAAAAAACTAAGTCTTAGGATCATTTTATAAAGCATTCGTTACTTAGTTTCTAATTTTTTAGACCAAGGCTGCATTTTCCTTATCTTAGTAAAAATAATGAGCTCTTCGTGATCACTACGCTCAGAGGCAAAAAATCCTATTTTGTGAAAGCTACAAGTTTAATAGCCCGGCGCTACCTTACATCTAGAAAGCATATATCGCTAATATCCACGCTTACCATGATCAGTATAAGCGGGGTTACACTTGGTACTGCTTTATTGATCGTGGTGCTCTCGGTGTTCAATGGTTTCTTTGATGTGGTAAAGTCGATGCTGCTGGCCCACGATCCTGATATACGGATTGAATCGGCTGAGGGGCGGGCCTTCTACATATCAGAAGAAGATTTTCAGGAGATGGGTAATATTCCGGAAGTGGTTAATTTATCACGTTATGTAGAAGGAAAATCTATTATAAGTTACCGTGGTGAGCGGCACCGTGTGGTTAATGTAAAAGGAGTTGAAGCGCGCCCATTTCGGCAGGTAGCCAATCTTGATGAGACCATTACCACAGGCGCCCTTGATTTTAATGTGAAGGATCAAAAGCCGGGTATCCTGATAGGAAAAGATTTAACGTTTGAATTAGGTCTGGATGTTGGGCAGGATGTGGTATTGATGAGCGCTGCAGGCATGCAAAAAGCTCTGACTCAGTTTGCGGGTCCCCGTGCATACAATTTTGATATCCGTGGGGTTTACCAGATGAAGCAGATCACAGAAAGCTCCTACATTTTTATGGATCTGGAGGCTGCCCAGCGTTTGTTCAATTACAGGGGCACCATTACGGGTATTGATATCAACCTGATGGACCATCAGGAAGCAGACAGGATTAAGGATCAAATGGAAACCATGTTAGGTGCTGGATTTACTATCAGGACATGGTATGATCTTCAAAAACCGTTATATGATGTAATGAATTTGGAGAAATGGGGAGCATACCTGATCCTGATGATTATAATCCTGGTAGCCATCCTGAATATCATTGGCTCGCTCACAATGATTGTCATCCAAAAAACAAGGGATATTGGTATACTTCGTTCTTTCGGTTTCAAGAAAAAAGATATAAAGAATATTTTTCTTAAGCAGGGGTTCTATATTGGAATAACAGGATGCTTTTTGGGAGGTTTTATAGGTTTACTTTTAAGTTGGCTGCAAAAGACATATGAGTTGGTTAAACTTGCCGGGGCAGAATCATTTATTATTACCGCTTATCCTATCGATATCGTTTGGACTGATGTAGCCTTGGTACTTGGTGGAAGTCTGATTCTTTGCATTGTGGCAAGTATATATCCTGCATCCAGGGCTTCAAAAATCCAATCAGCAGAAGCTGTCCGATACGAATAGTAACCTATTTTAATCGCATAATGATTTATATATGAGTAAGAAGAAGCAATACCGCAGGCCACATCGGAAGTTCTGGTATAAAATAGTCCACCAGGATCGTGACCTGATCGTGGTAGATAAACCGGCAGGGTTGCTTACGGTACCCATCCCGGGAATTAAAAGCATTAATCTGCTGGATATGTTGAATCGTGATTGCTCTGGCGGGGGTAATATAGAAGTTCGTACGGTACACCGCATAGATCGGTTTACATCGGGATTAGTGGTTTTCGCAAAAAATAAAGCAACCCATTTTGAGCTGGTGAAGCAGTTTAAAGCAAGAACCCCTGTACGTATTTACAGGGCGTTGGTACGGGGCAGAATAAAAGAGACCAAAGGGGTACTTGAGCATTCCATGAAAAGGATTGATGAAGGGTTCCGGAACATTATTGTTCCTAAAACCGACCAAAAAGCATCCCACGCCAGACTAGAATATGAGGTGGAGGAACAATATTCCGATACCTGTCTGGTAAAAATAAGGCTGGATTCCGGTCTGAAGAATCAGATACGAGTTCAGTTTGCAGAGATTGGTCACCCAATGGTCGGAGATCAGCATTACTCCAAAGCAGAGTTTGATGAACCGTTAATTGATCGGCAGGCATTGCATGCTGCTGAACTGGGTTTCATCCATCCCGCAAAGAATATTCATGTCATGTATAAATCAAAAATAGCTGATGACATGAAGGAACTAATCAAATACTATAAGCAAAAAACATAACCGAGCCATGGTATAAGATGCCTTAGCAAGGCTATGGGCTTTCGATGTTATTGGACATCCCTCAGAACAATTTTTACGGTAATAATCCTAATCTAGGGATATTACCTCTTTGAGGAACATCATCAGGAATATTCGGAAGAGAGTGGCTAATGGAGTTGCTAATATAAATACTTTTAAGGTATTTGTTGAACCTCACCATTTCATGTAAAGCTTCTTTTTCAAGGGGACGCAGCTTTTGTTGAACTAAGTAGGATATTAGTTTCTGGGCTAATTCATATTCATGATACAAAGCAGCGTGTTCAATAGCCATTAGATATACCTGAAAGAATTTAGAATCGTAAGGGGCCTGATCCAGCAGGCGGATAAATTGTGCAATGTCATTTCTGTTATTTTGATTAAGCATTCTTTGAAGGGTATAGAAACGGGTGGTTTCATCCATGGCTTCAAAATCCTGTAGACTGATTTCTGAAGTTCGGTGGAGTCCTACAACAAGTTGACTCCATTTTTGATGGTCACTACGCCTATGTAGCATGGAATTTAATTCCATATTGCTAAAATCTTTTAGAGCCGACTTAAACTGCCGTAAGTATATCTCAGCTTCTGATGGAGTACCCGTTAGCATGGCATAATCAGCTTGTCTGACTAAAAAGAAAGGGTTGACTGGGTGATGGTCTGGTACGATTTCCCAAATATGGTTATTGTTTAAACCTAGCGTTGACCAATACCTCCATGAAGCTGAATTTTCGGGATTTAATCTTAGTAAAGATTTCATGGTACGCAAGGCGGAAGCAGTATCAGCCTCGGCCATATGATATAAATAGGTGTCTGTTAGACGCTGTTCTTCACATACCCTTCTGGGGCAGTCTTCTTCAAATATAGAAGGTGTGGAAAACATCAGTTCGCCGGCTTGTTGTTCCCTCATGTCAAACTCCACCGTATCCAGATGACGTTGCCACCCGGCAATAAGGATATCCAGTGACACAGGGTAGGCTTCTTCCAGATTGGAACTCCTGTATGCTTCTTTAAAATAATCTACAGGATATTCATTAAGCAAATAATCTACAAAAGAACCAGTGACTGTATAATTCATTGGTCCACGGCCACCGTAAAAACCAGTAGGTGATAACAATCGGCGCATTTCAATAGTTGAAAATGCCCCGCCAGTAGATGCCATCGCTTGGTCATTAGTTGTGATTTGCCTGCTGGCAGGGGACAGAGCGACCGCCACACCTTCGAGCAGACCAACACTCCAACTGGCGCTGATCCATCTGTTGCCAAATTGTTTAGCCATAACATGGACCAATTCATGCCTGAGTGTTCGGTCGATTGCATTTTTACCAATATGGAGCTGATCTACAGGACTCCATACAGGGACATAACTCACGTTTTTCGCACCCACCAGATTCTTCATCTGCCAGGGATGTCCGTAGAGATAACTTTCTATCTTATGATCAGCAGGTGGCAAATCCAATTCCAATATTTCGGCGATTTCCTGAAGGTGGAACTCATGGTAACCTGCATTTCTTCTCATCTCAGACTCAGTAAAGTGTTCCCTTGAATAGTAAATATGGAAATGCTCCGTTTCAAGATGTCCGTTGAGTTCTGATTGAAGGTAACTTCGGGGAGAGATAATACCGCCTTCTGAAAGTTGAGTATAGCTAAACATTAAACTTAGGGTAAACAAAATTACCCCAAATTTTGAAAAAGTATCTTTCCAGAAAGATGGAGCCAGCCATAGCAAACTAGCCCATGAAAATGTCATGCTCCGGAAGAATAGTTCTGATGATGTAAAATCAACCTCGACATCATAAATAGTGCCCGGCCATCCACCCCATACATGATTATGGAAATATACCTGAGGCAGGTAATAAAGCTCGATCAGTAATGTGCCGATGCTTATAATCATTAAAATCAAGACACTGAACATGATAGGCTTCTTCCATCCCGTAATACGAAAATACCTGCCTACTGCATAACCGAAATACATACTTATAGCAGGATAAAACACCCAGAAGCCGAGTCCGCTTGTAGTCATGCAACCCCGTGATATATTAGAAATAATAATAGGTATAGCAGCGGCGTAGATTACACCCATCACATAAACTAAGCCACGCCAATCTTTCCTGCTATTACCTCTGGCTGCATAGGCACTCGCAAAAAAAGCACCAATTAACGCAGCCGGAACAGCAGATTCAATATGAAAATCCCGTAAAAGCGGAATAAACAAAGCACCCATGCCAGCCAACAAGGCAATCAAGAATGGTAAAAAGCGAAGGTATGGCATTTAATAGTGCGTGTAATTTGATAATAAACTAAATATCTTATTTCCATCAACGAGTTATGTGGGTGCAATCGTTTGTTTACAAAACCTTATTCATGAATTTCTAATAGCCAGTATACCCTATCAATTCAAAAATTGATAGCTAACAATACCTTTGCAGGTTAATAAATATCTTTCTAGATTCATGTAAACCTTAATGAATTGTTCCGTCATGCTAAAAAAAGAACATACCAAGCTTGAAGTTTTTGGATTCAGTGATCAGCCTGAAGATAAGTTTTATTGCTTATTGGATACCTCCAATAAATCTGCGGGGATTGATATCAAAAAACTCTCCTCAACAAAGCCTGAAAAACTTGATGAAGCATTAAACAAAATGGGTTGTTTGGTTCTATTGTCTAATAACGATATTAACAACAGGTTAGATTTGAAGGGATTAGAACATGATGAGCTTCATGATCGGTTGTTCAATTGGGCAAGTGAGGAAGGTATGTTTTGAACCTGTAATTACTTTTTTTGATTAAGTAATATCCACAACGGTACCTTTGATGGTATTCTTGATTATATCATCCAATCTGGCATAATCCAGTACCTTGCGATAATTGCCATTACAGGTTTTTACACGATATTCTGAACACGAAGATTTGCCTTCAAGGACGTTTTTAAAATAAGCCATAACCTTATTTACATCTTCAGGGTGAATCAATTCATACTAGGCTTCTGTAGATAAATACTCTTCGGGCTGAAAGCCTGTGACGCTTTTGAATCCATCTGATAGCCACGTATAATATGCTTTTTCTAGATTATCTAGTGAGAGCTCATATTTGAAATCAGATTTCTGTTCCATCAAGAGTTTATATTGAGAATTTCTTTTCTGTAGGGTTTTAAAGACTTTTTTTCTGAGTGACAGATTTATTATAGTAGCCCTGACTATTTTTGTATTGCTAAAACTCAGTGATTTCAAGTGGACTTCAACCTGTACGGGTAACCCATTTTTATGTTTTAAAAGTGTGGTGAAAGCCTTTACAGGTATATTATTTTTCCATAAGGTTTCAACAGACATATTTGTAACGGAGCTTAGATTATGAGGCATCAATTCCCAAATTTTGAAGGCTGTAAGCTCTTCCATTTGATAACCTGTTAACTTTCGAAAAGCATTGTTTGTGTGGTGGATCAAACCGTTTTCTAGAAAATCGACTACTGTGCATGCCGTTTCTTCCCTTGATTTTTGATAATCTGCTTCCGTGATTGAGTATGACTTTTCAATACTTTTCCTTTCTGTGATATCATGCTGATAGGAAACCCAATGAGTAATATCCCCATTCTTATTAACCAGAGGATGAATATCCCATTGATTTATAAATTCTGTTCCATCCTTGCGGTAGTTAATGGCTTGGCCAAAGTAAGATTTCCCTTGTTTAATCGCGTCTTTTAAACGATCCAATTCCTTCCGGTCTGTTTTTGGTCCTTGCAGAATCTTTGGAGTTTTGCCAATGACTTCCTCACTCGTAAAGCCGGTCATTTTTTCAAAGCCTTCGTTTACATATAAAATAGCAGGATTTTCAACATTTAGTTCCGTTATGATAATAGAATCATAATCGTTTGAAATGGCAGTTTCCAGCAAGTTCAGGCTTTGCACAGCCTTATCTTTATCCTCATTTAACTGATCAAAAATAGCTTTGGCTTTAACATAAGCCTCCTGGTCTCTACAGACAGATTTTAGCAATTGCAGATCCGATTCCTTCATTAACAGGGCTTTTACATCATTTCTTGTTATATGTAAGCAAGAGAATGTTGCTTAACCAATCGAACGTTCCATTTAAGAAATAAAATATTTGCACGAAAAGGTGCTAATATCACTTCAACTTAATATTTCCGAAATATCTCCAGCAGTTTATGACTTGCCATTACTGGTGTTATCTGTCCCTTTTCGAGCTGACTTTTGTAAGCTACAATGGATTCCTTAATCTGGCTATTTTCCCTAAAACTCTGCAATATGGAATCCTCCGTCATCTTGATCATCCAGTTATATTGCTGATTTATACGCTTATTCTTAAAAGAACCAATCGCCTTATTATTTTCCAGACGCATATTCACATCCTTCCATATTTCAGAAATACCATCACCTGTTAAGGCGCTGCATAATTTAATCTGGCTTTTTTTATTGCTGACGAGGCGAAGGGCTTGCTCATATTCGTTTTTAGCCCTTTTAGCCAGCTGATGATTATCCCCGTCAGCTTTATTGACAATAAGCATATCAGCCATTTCGATAATGCCTTTCTTGATGCCTTGCAGGGAGTCTCCAGCTCCGGGCAGCATGAGCAGTACAAAGAAATCGACCATAGACGATACCTCTACCTCTGACTGTCCTACGCCAACGGTTTCAACAAGTATCACATCATAACCTGCAGCCTCGCAAAGCATCATTGATTCACGTGTCTGCCTTGCAACACCACCCAAAGTTCCACCTGTGGCCGAAGGACGAATAAACGCATCAACTCGCTTTGAAAGTTCTGGCATACGGGTCTTATCACCCAGTATGCTCCCACCTGAATGCGGGCTGCTTGGGTCAACAGCTAACACGGCAACCTTATGCCCATCTTCAATGAGCTTGAGGCCAATTGTCTCAATAAAGGTACTTTTCCCGACACCAGGAATACCTGAGATACCCAGACGTATCGAATTACCGGTGTTGCTCATTACATTCTCGAGAATCTTTTGAGCCGAGTCAACATCAACCTTTCGCCGGCTTTCTACCAGGGTGATGCCTTTGGCCAGCATTCGTCGGTCTCCTCTAAGAATACCATTTTGTATTTCGGTAGGTGAAATCTTTAATGAAGATGGTAGATTGGTCATGGATGATAATTAGGCGGGTAATCCCTGTTAGAAGAAGTCCTTTTTATAGCTTTAATCACACGTCCTGCAGCTTCGGGAATATTTGTCCCTGGACCAAATATCTCACTTATACCCAAAGATTTCAGATACTTGTGATCATTGTCCGGGATGACCCCACCAATAATAACAACAATATCATCAGCACCCAGATTATGCAGCGAATTCATCAATTTCGGTACCAACGTCTTGTGTCCGGCTGCTAAACTAGAAATCCCAATAACATGGACATCATTCTCAACAGCTTGTCTGGCTACTTCTTCCGGAGTTGAGAACAGAGGCCCAACATCCACATCATATCCTAAATCGGCAAAAGCCGTGGCAACCACCCTGGCACCGCGGTCGTGTCCGTCCTGCCCCATTTTGACTACGAGTATCCTTGGTCGCCGCCCTTCTGCTTCAGCAAATTCTTCGATTTTTTTCTTTGCCTGAAGATAGCTCTCATCGTCTTTATACATACTTTCGTATACCCCTGAAATATTATGAGAACGCGCCGTATGCCTGCCCCAGGTTTTTTCCAGAGCTAAAGATATTTCACCAACAGTAGCCCGCACCCGTGAGGCTTCAATAGATAATTCCAGCAAGTTTCCACCATTTGATGATTCAGCGGATTTAGTCAGCGCCTCTAGCGCTTTTACTACAGAGGCTTCATCTCTTTCAAATCGAATTTTTTCAAGCCTTTCAACCTGCTGGCGAAGCACCTCACTGTTGTCAATATCAAGCACATCAACCGGTTCAGCTTTATCTGTTTTATATTTATTCACGCCGACAATAGTAATATCTCCCTTATCGATTCCAGCCTGCTTCCTGGCAGCAGCTTTCTCAATACGGATTTTAGGCATGCCTTGTTCGATAGCTTTCGCCATACCTCCCAGTGATTCTATTTCGGCAATTATTTCTCTTGCATCTTTAATCAGGGTATCCGTGAGACTTTCAATAGCATAGGATCCTGCGAAAGGATCTACTGTTTTACAAATATCCGTTTCTTCCTGAAGGATAATTTGAGTATTTCTTGCAATGCGGGCGGCTGTGTCGGTTGGTAATGAAAGGGCCTCATCATAAGAATTGGTATGCAGTGATTGTGTCCCACCCAAGACACCTGCCATAGCCTCTACCGTAGTGCGTACTATATTATTCAAAGGGTCCTGTGCAGTCAAACTCCAGCCGGAGGTCTGGCAATGCATTCTAAGCATCAACGATTTTGGGTTTAGCGGGTTGAAATTTTCCTTCATCAGCTCAGCCCATAGCCTTCTTGCTGCCCTGAGTTTACTCACCTCAGCCAGAAAGTTCATCCCTATACCGAAAAAGAAAGATAGACGAGGGGCAAAATCATCTACATCCAATCCACTTTTCCTGGCTACCTTAACGTATTCAATTCCATCAGCAAGAGTAAAAGCCAACTCCTGAGTTGTGGTAGCACCTGCTTCCTGCATATGATAACCCGATATGGAGATTGAGTTATAGCGAGGCATATGCCGGCTGATATAGGAAATGATATCCGATACAATTCGCAAAGAGGATTCGGGCGGGTATATATAAGTATTCCGCACCATAAACTCCTTCAGAATATCATTCTGAATGGTTCCGCTAAGTTTCTCCCGGCTTACACCTTGTTCTTCTGCCGCAACGATAAAATGAGCCAGTACCGGCAACACAGCCCCATTCATAGTCATGGATACCGACATTTTATCCAACGGTATCTGATTGAACAGGATCTTCATATCCTCTACTGAATCTATAGCTACTCCTGCTTTACCCACATCACCCTCAACCCGTGGGTGATCGGAATCATACCCACGATGGGTTGCCAGATCAAAAGCTACGCTTAGCCCTCTCTGACCACTCTCTAGAGCCTTTCGATAGAATGCGTTAGATTCTTTCGCTGTTGAAAAACCCGCGTACTGCCGGATAGTCCAGGGCCGGTCTGTATACATAGATGGGTAAGGTCCGCGAGTAAAAGGATATTCACCAGGCAGAGCCTTCAAGTATTCCACATTGCGCAAATCACCGGCAGTATAGATCGGCTTGATTTTAACTCCCTCGCCAGGTTTGATGTTATCCCGGTTATTATCTGCCATGAAACTCCTATTATGTTTTTAAAGTAATCTACAAAAAAAGGTAATAGGGATTAATAGGCTACTTAAATGAATTGATTTACAAATGCTTAAGTATTGATATTGCAAATTAACCTAAGCAATCAGTAATTATTGAGAATGGCCTGAACCTGGCTGGCATAAGCCCGTCCGAACATATTCACGTGAACCAGCAACGGATATAGGTTATAAATATCCACCCTGTTATCAAACCCCGGCTGAATCGGAAATGCCTCTTGATAGGCAGCATAAAATTCATAGGAGAAGCCTCCAAATAATTTAGTGAAAGCAAGTTCAATTTCCCTGTTTCCATAGTAGACAGCCGGATCGATCAACGCAGCCTGATCATTTGATACACACAAGTAGTTACCGCTCCAGAGATCACCATGCAACAGGCTTGGTTTCTCCTCAGGAAGCAGGTCAGGCAGCATTTCCAGAAGCCTTTCGAAGTTTTGATTCAGTGTATAAGGCAGCTGATCTCCGTCTACGGCAATTTCAAATTGTGGACGAATGCGACGTTCAATAAAAAAATCGATCCAGTCTTTTGATGGAGTATTATCCTGAGGAAGACGCCCGATAAAATTGTCATATCCCAGTCCATACACTTCATTACCATTTCTATGAAGGCGAGCCAGCTCACGTCCAAATTTCTCAAAGAAAGATCCATTCGTTTCGTGTGGAGAAAAGTAATCCATTATTAGGAATTGAATATCGGTGTCAGGTACTTCTCCCTGTGAAATAATTTCGGGGAAAACCAGGTCCGAATCGGCCATCATTAAAGTTTCCAGTCCTTTAGCTTCCGTTTTGAACATATTACCGGTGGGGCTTGCATTCCATTTAACAAAACGGGCTTCACCGGACTTCAACGAGATCCTGGCCGCCTCATTTATGCTTCCACCGGAAACAGGTTCTATAGTTTCTATGGTACTATTTAAAGCTACTTGAAGATGATCGCGCAAAATATCAGTCATGACATTCAAAAATTATGATTTATCTCTAATAAAAGGGCGAAGTTGTTCCAAAAGGTTTTCACTACTTCGCCTGATGATTTCATAGACGTTTTCAAATCCATAAATACCTCCGAAGTAAGGATCAGGAACTTCCCCATCATCGGGTTCAGGATCGTATTCTCTCAGGGTGACAATTTTATTATGGTGTTCTCTTGCCTCATCCAGCGCTTTTAAGGTTTGCAGGTTCTGAAAATCCATAGCTACGATTAAATCATATTGTTCAAGATCAACCGCCTCAAACCTCCGGGCCTTTGATAGGAGTTCTGTTCCATACTTCTTAGCAATCAATCGGCTTTTGGAATTAGCGGACTCTCCTATATGATAAGCTGATGTGCCTGCGGAGTCTACCTCAAAATAAGAATCCAATTCATTTTCCGTTACTATTCTCTGAAATACACCTTCTGCCGTCGGACTTCGGCAAATGTTACCGAGGCAAACAAAACAAATCTTAAAAGGTTCTTCCTTATTGATTGTACGAAAATTGATCATTGGTTTTAAAATTGAAAAGGTATTAAAATTACAATAAAAATATTAACCCGTTGAGACTGTGGTTATTGTATATCGTTAGAAATCTCACATATTAAACATATTCCTTACCAGTCATTCCATTTTCCTTTGCCGAAAAACCCTGTTCTTTTAAACAGCTTATTTTAAAAATTAACATTCAATACAGATTCCTTGATTTACAAAATAATTCGTATATTTGAAGCTTATTTAATTTTCAAAACTCCGTAGCGCAAGATCATTCATGTCTAAACAATTCAAAGAAGTTAAACAGCTTGATTACGTTAAAAACGAGCTGGATATCCTCCAATGGTGGAAGAAAAACAGCATCTTTGAGAAGAGTCTGACTTCAAGGGAAGATGGCATACCCTTCACCTTTTATGAAGGTCCGCCTACCGCTAATGGCAAACCGGGAATCCATCATGTAATGGCTAGAACGGTGAAAGATCTGTTCTGTCGATATAAAACCTTAAAGGGCCATAAAGTAGATCGGAAAGGTGGGTGGGATACTCACGGTCTGCCCGTGGAAATTGAAGTCGAAAAAGAGTTGAAACTTCAGGGAAGAGCTGAAGTAGAAGCCTATGGTGTTGCTGAATATAATAAGCATTGCAGGGAAAGTGTACTGCGCTACAAAGGTTTGTGGGATACACTAACACGGCGCATAGGCTATTGGGTCGATCTTGATGAGCCTTATATCACTTTTGAGAATAAATATATAGAATCTGTTTGGTGGGCTCTGAGTGAGCTTTACAAAAAAGGGCTTATTTATCAGGGTTACAAGATTCAGTGGTATTCACCGGGAAGCGGAACGGTATTAAGTTCACATGAAGTCAGCCTGGGTTATAAAGAGATTCAAGACCCATCCGTATTTATTAAATTTAAAGCAGACGATCAGGAAGACACCTATTACCTGGCATGGACGACTACTCCATGGACGCTAATCTCGAATATGGCTCTGGCCGTTCATAAAGGTATTGATTATTCCACGGTAAAATTGGTATTTGAAGAAAAAGAACAAAAATTTATCCTTGCCAACGCTTTGATTACCAAAGTACTGGAGGGATATGAATATGAAGTTATGAATACCGTTAAAGGCCGTGACCTAATTGGTAAAACCTATACACCCATATTTGATTATGCGCTCAAAGAATTTGATAAATCTCAGGCATGGCGTATCATTGAAGGTGATTTTGTGACTTTAGAAGATGGAACAGGAGTAGTTCATACTGCACCGGCCTTTGGGGCAGACGATTACGATGTATGTTTGAAAGAAGACATCCCCTTGTTTAATCCGGTAGACCGTGAAGGGAAATTTGAGGATCGGATAGAAGAATTTGCAGGACAATGGTTCAAAGATGCGGATAAAAATATTGCTCGTAATCTTAAGGAGCGTGGAATTATGTTCAAGCATCTCACCTATCTGCACAACTATCCCCACGATTGGAGAAAAGGTACACCATTGATGTCCTATCCGGTAGAATCCTGGTTTATAAAGACTACCTCTGTCAAAGATAAGATGGTAGCTTTGAATAAAAAAATTAATTGGAAGCCCGAAAGTACAGGCACCAAACGTTTTGGCGCCTGGCTTGAGAATAATGTAGACTGGTCTATATCCCGCCAAAGATATTGGGGTACCCCTTTGCCCCTTTGGGTAAACGATAAAGATCTGGAAGATGTAGAATGCATTGGCAGCATTAAAGAACTGCGGGAAAAAGCTGGATTGGATGTTACAGATGAATTAGACCTGCATCGCCCTTACATAGATGAGATTACCTGGAAAGGAAAAAACGGTGGCACCATGCGACGAGTGCCCGACCTGCTGGATGTATGGTTCGATTCCGGAGCTATGCCATTTGCTCAATGGCACTATCCATTTGAGAATAAAGACAAATTCAAAGAGAACTTCCCTGCAGACTTTATCGCTGAAGGTGTTGATCAAACCAGAGGCTGGTTTTATACCCTGCATGCCTTAGGAACTTTACTTTTTGATAGTCCTGCATACCGAAATGTGGTTTCAAACGGCTTGGTTTTAGACGCCAAAGGGAAAAAGATGAGTAAGACGGAAGGCAATACGGTTGATCCTTTTGAGATTCTGAAGAATTATGGAGCCGATGCTTCCCGCTGGTATATGATGAGTAATTCATCCCCTTGGGAAAACCTCAAGTTCAGTGAAGAAGGTCTAAAGGAAACTCAGCGAAAGTTTTTT
This sequence comes from Balneolales bacterium, assembly GCA_040905745.1. Taxonomy (GTDB): domain Bacteria; phylum Bacteroidota; class Rhodothermia; order Balneolales; family Natronogracilivirgulaceae; genus JBBDMU01. The sequence continues at coordinate 27,604 of JBBDQY010000037.1, read as the reverse complement.
AATACCATCACCAATACCTACTCCTTTTTTGCACTTTACGCAAATATTGATAACTTCACTTTTGCAAATGCTCCCATTCCGGTAAAAGAGCGAACAGAAATGGATCGCTGGATAATATCGAGGCAATTTACTACGATCAAGAAGGTGGATACTTTTCTCGAAGATTATGAGCCTACAAAAGCAACCCGAGAGATTGAGCGATTTTCCGATGACTTAAGTAATTGGTATGTACGCCGTAGCCGTCGCCGATTTTGGAAAGAAGGAACTAGCCTTGATAAAACTTCAGCCTATCAAACGCTTTACGATTGCCTGTTCAATTTAAGTAAATTAATGAGCCCTTTTGCACCTTTTTACAGCGAATGGCTTTACCAACAGCTGCATCAGGTTACAGGGCATGAAGAGGAGTCGGTCCATTTGAGCTTTTATCCTACCGTAGAGGAAACTTCGATTGATAAGCCGCTTGAATACCGAATGGGGCTTGCCAGAAAAGTATCATCCATGGTATTGCGTACCCGTAATAAAATTAATATTAACGTACGTCAACCATTGGCAAAAATCATTGTTCCTGCCGGCAGTGAAGAAGAGCGTGAAGCATTCGAATCTGTTAAATATATAATATTGGATGAAGTGAACGTTAAATCTATAGAATATGTAGATGATGATTCGGGGATAGTCCATAAGAGCGCCAAACCTAACTTTCCTGCATTGGGCAAGAAGTTCGGAAAACAAATGAAGCAATTGACGCCCCTCATTAAGAACCTGACTACCGAACAAATCTCTGAGTTTGAAAAAAAGGGATCCCTGACTTTGCACCTTGACGGGGAAGAAGTAGTGGAATTAGTTCCTGATTATGTCGAAATTATCAGACATGGCCTTGAGGGTTGGACAGTCGAAAGCGAAGATGGCATTACAATTGCAGTTGATACCAAGATGACGCCTGAACTTGCCAACGAAGGCATAGCTAGGGAATTTGTGAATCGGGTTCAAAACATGCGTAAGGATGCTGATTTTGAAGTCACTGACAGGATATCAATCGCTTTCAAAGGTTCAGATGAAATAAAAGAAGCTATTCAGAATATGCAAGACTATATTAGTGTAGAAACATTATCCGAAGAAACCGTAGACGGAGAACTGGATTCTCCTGATTATGTTAAAGTATGGGATATTGCCGGTAAAAATTGTAATATTGCCATCAAACGAAATACAAACTTAAAATGAACCTATAATGGGAACAACTCAAGAAAACGATGATACACAAAAAAGGGTCTCTCCTTATAGTGATGAAGAATTGGAATATTTCCGTCAGATCATCATTAAAAAAAGAGATGATTCCGAAAAAGACCTCAATATGCTCGTCCAGACTTTAAAGGACAACACGGAGAATGCATCTGATGAATCAGCGTATTCCTTCCACATGGCTGACGCAGGTACCGATGCTCAAGAACGTGAGAAAACGTACATGCTATATAACCGGACGCGCAAATTCATCAAATATCTTGATGATGCTTTAAAACGTATTGATAATAAGACTTACGGTGTGTGCAAAGTTACCGGGGAAAAAATATCAAAAGGAAGGCTGGAGTCTGTTCCTCACACCCAAATAAGCATAGAAGCTAAACTTAAAAACCAAAGATAAATTCTATTGGCATCTGGAAGAACTAATTTAACAGCATTCTCAGTAGCGGCTTTTATTGTTTTTGCACTTGATCAGCTTTCCAAGTATATCATTCGTACGAATTCGGATCTTCATTATTATCAGATAATCGAAGGTTGGCTGGCATTTCATTATACGCAGAACCCAGGCATGGCTTTGGGAATCAATTGGGCGGATACCTGGGTTATTAGTTTGATTGCGATCATTGCTACTGCTGTTATCATTACATTCATCATCAAAACCATGCATTCGGCGAATACCGGGTATATGGTTTGCATGGGCCTGATTATAGGTGGAGCTCTCGGTAATATCTTCGACAGGCTCTTTATGGCCAGAATAGAAAATTACGGTACGTTTCTGGATGGACACGTTATTGATTTTATTCATTTCACACTTACAATTGATGGGTTCAGGGTATTCCCTTATATCTTTAATGTTGCTGATTCCGCAATAACGGTATCCATATTAGTCCTTATTCTCTTTTATAAGAAACTAATGCCAGAAGAGAATGAAGAAAAAGTGGCTTCAGAGAATAATAATGCTAACTCTGAACTCCACGATGAAGGAAGATCGGAAGCTGACGTCACCCGTTCCAACCCGTCTGAAGACCAACCTTCAGCTAAATAATTCCATCGAGGATATATGAACCTCAAGGATAACCAAACCGACATACTAGTCAGACACTATAAAGCCCCTCTAAATAAGGGTAGATTATCTGATGAAACCGCCTATGAAACGGCGTATAACCCAAAATGTGGAGATGTGATTCATCTAAGCATACGAATAGATTCAAATGGATTAATTAAAAAAGTCATGTTTGATGGCCATGGCTGCATGATCTGTCTTGCCTCTGCTTCTATTCTCACCGATAAGGTTAATAATCTCTCCACGGGTGATGCCCACCATCTAATTAATACCGTGGAAAAATTACTCAAACTGAATAAGGATGAAATTGATTTGGAATCACTTCCTGATGATATTCAAGCATTAAGTTCTGTCCGTTCATTCCCCACACGCACACAATGCGTAACTCTGGCATGGCACGCTCTCAGACAAGCTTTGAAGTAGTACACGTATATCATTTTTTGCAGAGTTATTAGCTGCAAGCATACAAAGTTTTGAGTTCGGGTGGTTCTGAGTAATATTATATTCTATATATAATATATACTTTATATGTATAGACTAATTACCTTCTCTTATGTGTTAAGTCAATACTTTCTCATCAAATCCAGAAAAAATGCTTACACTTAGAGTACCAGGTACAGATGAAGCAAAAATATTTATACCTGACCCTATTAACGCCAAAGTCCTTGCAGGTGGACACGAAGGCTACCTTATCGATAATAACATCATCGATGTTTGGACGAGGAGAACCTGCCCATGACATGGGCGCAGAGAAGCAATAAGTTTCGCTTAACGGCCATGTTTTATGAGAAAACCTGGCGTTTAAATTCTATAACCAAGCTCTCTGGCTTTAAATTCACGCTAGAAGATGAACGCAAATTGTTGCTGGACTGGATGCAACCCCAGCCTGAGTGTATTTACCTGGATCTTGGTTGCTCAACTGCTCTGTACGCCCGTTTTATCGCTAAGCATGAACCCGCCTCAATAAACGTGGCGGTTGATAATTCTTTACCAATGCTGGAAAGTGCAAGAGACAGAGGTCTGGAAGAGAAAGTGGATATGTACCTACTATATTCAGATGCACGAAAGTTGCCCTTTTTTGATAACTACATCCATGGGATCTCATGTGGAGGCACCCTGAATGAATTTTCAAACCCACAAGAAGTTATGCATGAAGCACGCAGGGTTATAAGGGATGACGGTATCTTCTTCATCATGTACCTGAATAAAGCAAAATCCATACCGGGACGAACCGTTCAGGTTATCTCTGGTTCAAGCGGTTTAACCTTCTTCAATGAGGCTGAAAGTAATAAACTTTTTGAATCAACAGGCTTTAAAGTTGAAAACAGAAAGGAGCTCGGTGTTGTTAATTTTGCAAAACTAAGAGCTGTATAAATGCTGTTTAAAAAATACCCTGTGAAAATACCACACTTCTTCTTTGGGTTGATGCCACCAAGTAAAATGCTTATGAACTTCCCAGCTAGCGCCAGGATTGACTAATCATAAGATTATAGATTACATCCTGTCAGGAGCCTTGATTCCTAATATGGAGAGTCCATTAGCGAGTACCTGGGCCACGATTAGCAACAGTGCTACCCTCGCATGAGCAATTTCAAGTTCCTGGCCTAATATGTGGCAATCATGATAAAACCGGTGAAAATCTCCCGCCAGATCATTCAGATAGTTAATCAGCCTATGTGGTTCTTTGCTAATGGCTGCACTTTCAATGGCAGCCGGGAATTCTGATATCCTTTTTATGAGCCTTGTTTCGGAAGGATGTTCCAATGTTGAATAATTGACTTTCTCTTCAAACTTGTATTCTTCATTAGCTTTACGGAATATACTTTGTATCCTGGCATGAGCATATTGCAGATAAAATACGGGATTCTTTTCGCCGGCTTCTTTAGCCTGGGCAATATCGAATTCAAGGTGAGTGTTGGGTGAGCGCATTAGAAAGAAGAAACGTGTTACATCAGCCCCTACTTCATCCATTAATTCATCTAATGTTACATAGTTGGCCTTCCGGGTACTCATCTTAAACGGCCGCCCCTCCTTCACAATGGTCACGAACTGATAAACTAAGACGTCTACCCTTTTTGGGTCATAACCTATCGTCTCAATAGCTGACAAAACATCCGGATAAGTCGCAATATGATCTGCACCAAAAACATCTACGCAGAGGTCATATCCTCTATCCAGCTTATTGGCATGGTATGCAATGTCCGGCAAACGATAAGTTGGTTCTCCGGTACTTTTTTTAAGAACCGTATCTTTATCTTTACCATGCTCAGTAGTTTTATACCATACTGCACCATCTTTCTCATATATCAGCCCTTTTTTGTCAAGCTTATCAAGAACTTCATCAATGGCTCCGCTTTTATATAGTTCGTTCTCATTGAAAAAGGCATCCATTTCAATATCCATGCGTTTGAGCGTCTGCTGAATTTCCTTAAAAATAGAGGATTCGGCGGCGTCTTTGAACTCTTTATCGGGTAAAGCTTCTTTTAGCTTATCACTAAACCTATCTACCAGTGTTTGTGCGACATCACGGATATATTCCCCTTCATATCCTTCTTCAGGGAAAACGGCATCTTCACCCAGAAGCTGCAAGTACCGTGCCTTTACACTTTCTCCAAGAACACGCATTTGGCGGCCTGCATTATTAAAATAATATTCACGATCAACTTCAGCCCCCGTCCATTCGAGGAGGCGTGCAACGGTATCTCCCAATACAGCATTCCTTCCATGCCCTACTGTTAGTGGCCCCGTAGGATTGGCACTCACAAACTCTACCTGCATTTTGAGGCCGGAATTCAGAGTTGATTTACCGTAATTTGGGCCTGCCTTTACAACAGCATCTAAAATTTCATGCAAACCTTCATCAGCAAACCTAAAATTGATAAAACCAGGTCCGGCAATTTGTACTTCACTAATTTTAGATGGATCATAATCCAGTCCAGCAACAATCTCCTCCGCAATCTTACGGGGAGATTTTTTTAAAGGCCTGGCTAACTGAAGTGCGATATTGGTAGCTGCGTCACCATGCTCAGGGATTCGTGGTTTCTCTATAATAACCGGGGGCAGTTCAGCATCGCCGCCAATATTTTTAATGGCGTTCGTAACAATTTCAGTAAGGTAAGATTTCATGTAACCTTGGTTTTTTTGATGCGTAATATACGGTTTTCTACGCAAGACTCTCTAACCCCAATGGCACAGAATTTATAACTAAATCTGGCATCTTAGAAAAGAAATTGAACAATTTTGAGCAAGCAAACGATAACAGGAAACTGTAAGTTATTATCTTGCAGAATAAAACCTTCACCAAAACCTGATAAATCATGGGCTTTCTTGAATTTATTGCATTATTAATTGTTGCAGGCCTTTGTGGCGCAATAGCACAGGCTATTTCCGGATACGACAGAGGGGGTTGCCTGCTTTCAATAGGCGTAGGATTTTTAGGCGCTTTAATTGGGTCCTGGCTTGCCAGAGCCCTTAATCTGCCCGAACTTTTCTTTTTTTCAGCCGGTAATGTTGATTTCCCAGTTGTTTGGTCTATTGTAGGAGCCAGTATATTTATCTTTGTGATTACCTTGATCACTTCACGGAGGCGTCCCAGAGTTTAGAACCGGTATCCTGCGTTGAATTCCAATAATACGGGATGCAGGTCGCTTCCCATTATGGTAATCGATACAGGCCCCAGAATGGAGTTAGTGGCAGCGGTAACATCCCAGCCAACTTTTATTCCATCAAGGCTAAATGTAAACCGATCATAGGTATTTCCGGCATTTGCCCCTATCATCAGATACCGATTTCTGACTACCTCATATCGTAAACTGCCCCTGATTGAGGCAACGCTTTGGCCGGTGAGCTCATTTAGTCGATATCCCGGAAAATCGGGGTAGCCTCCTAAAAACAATTGATGATGAAATGGGAGATCTGGACCAAAGGTATGGCCTCCATAAATTCTGTTTTGAAAAACCCATTTGGGAGATAAGGGATAATAGGACCCCAATGAAAATTCGTGCCGGCTAAATGAAACGGAAGCGATTTGAGGAAGGGAAAACTCTGAATGGATATTAATTGAGTTACCCTGACTCGGAAATACAGAATTATCATAGGATTCCAACCATATTCTACCGAACAGGCTTGTAAAGTTTGACCATCCTTCTACAAATCGGTCAGGTCCTATTCGGGTAGACGGGTTAAATATCTCCTGCCTTAACCCAACCCCACCCATAGCCAGAGAGGAGAACATAGAACCTAGAAAAAATTCTCCTGCGAGAGCATCGGTATTGACATTGGCTGTCCTTACGTTTTCTTCATAATAATCCAGTGAATATCGGGTGAATTTGATATCAAGACCCGCTGCAAGCTTAGGCTTATAGCCAAAGTAATTAAAGTAATGAAGATCCAGTTCCAACTGCTCACCAAAACGGGAATTTAGTCGCAATACGGAATTGCGGGTAATAACATTCCGGAAGGTAGTGTTCAACAATAATGATGCCCTGGTCCAGCTATCATATCTGAATCCAAAACGAATCAGGTCTCTCAGGTTTTCCTGGGCATCTACAACCATATGGTACCCATTACCCTGCTTAATCATTTTATAGGATACCTTATTGAATAGTTGCAGACCATATAGACGCGCTATACCTTCTTCTATTTCATCTAAAGTCACCCTGCCGGTAGAACTAAGATTCATCTGAGCCAAAGCCTGTTCATCGCTAAGTTGTTGCAGGTTTGTAAATGACACCCCATTGAGATAAATCGAATTGGTATTAACCCTCGATACTTTCTTTTGTGAATTACGGTTGGCATTTAGGGAGTCAGCAATTTCCCTGAGCCGATCGATATTTTCACGGGCAGTATCTTCACCAAACCGGATTATTCGTTGAACATCACCAAAATCAAGCATGTTATACCCCTGCAGATCTGGATTGAGAAGAAAATCACTTTTATCCTCTTCGCCTTTCATATTGACCATCATTTGAAGATTAATGGTCTGGGTCAACACGTCTGTCATTCCTAATATCCTCTCAATATCCAGAAGCTGGGTGCTTGAGTTGATCGCCAGGGTAAATGTAGCGCCCATATCTATGGCGTCCTGGACTGGAAGGTTTCTCACCAGACCGCCGTCTACTAATTTACGGCCATCAAGCTCTACTGGAGAAAATATACTTGGAATTGCTGAACTAGCCTGTATGGCCTTGGCTAAATCACCACTTTTTAAAACTACCGCTTCTCCCGTTTCCAAATCCGTGGCTATGCAAGCAAACGGTATAGGAAGTTCACCAAAGCTATCTAATTCATGATAAGGCCAGGTCAGTCGTGAAAATAGCAAATTGGTTTTATGTCCGAAGATTAACCCACTGGGTAGAGAAATTCCATTATCAGTTAAGGGCAAAGATACTAAAAACATACCATCCCATAATTTATCTTCAATGGGGATATGCCGCCTTCTGATATCATCCCTGAATAATGACTGCCAGTTGGTTTGGATGGCTATGGCTTCCATTTCTTCAGCGGTGTAACCTATGGAATATAACCCTCCAATCACTGCTCCCATCGATGTACCCGTGATGATATCGATAGGCATGTCTACCTCTTCCAGCACTTTCATTACCCCTATATGAGCAAAACCCTTGGCACCCCCCCCACTCAGTACCAGTCCTACCCGCGATTCTTCCGATTGAGCAACCAATGCATCAGGGTTCAATAATGTCAAAAGCCCAAATGCTACAAGAAAATATAACTTCACCAGATTAATTTTAATTGACTGAAAAAACACTCCCCTAAAATAGGCAATTTCTTATTTAGTTAAATCTGTATTATTGGATAAGTTCAATATTTGATGTCACATCACGTTAATAGTTAAAAAATATTAATGTATAAATTGCTCTAATTAGGGTATTTTTAAGGAAATTGCTTAATAAGCGAAGCGACTAAGAACAAAATGATGTTAACTTCTCTCACAATCAATCACCTAACAACGTCATAACCCTAGCTGGGTATCACTCCGGGCGTACCTTTCTTAGCGCCCTCTAAACATTAACTCCGTATAACAAACATATCCACTCCGTATAACAAAGGATCGTTTGTCTTAAAAGGTGTTTAATGCATCGTTCACCAAATAAATCTATATGTTAAAGAAGCTACAATTAGTAAGTATCATACTTCTGTTTACAAGCTGCACGCAAGTTGAACAAAAGCCTGAATACAGCTTTGACTTAGAAGCAATTAAAGAACGTGGCACTCTCAAAGCCATTACAAGTTACAGTCCCCTTAGTTATTTTATCTATCGGGGTGAGCCCATGGGCTATGAATACGAGCTCCTAAAACTACTTTCCGATAGTTTAGATGTGGAGCTTGAGCTTTTATTAGCTAAAGATCTGGATGATATGATTGAAATGCTCAATAGTGGACAAGGTGATCTTATCGCCTATAGCCTAACGATAATAAAAGAAAGGGCTGAACGAATAGATTTTACCACCGCATTAAATACTACTCGTCAGGTTTTGGTCCAAAAAAAGCCCGATACCTGGCGTTCCATGAGAATACATGAAGTTGAAGCCCAAATGACTCGCAATCCCATTGATCTTGACGGGGAAACCGTTTATGTCAGAAAAGGCTCTTCATATGTTCCAAGGCTAAGAAATCTGGCAGAGGAAATTGGGGGATCCATCAACATCATTGAAGCATCAAGCGGGACTTCCACAGATGATTTGATACGTCATGTTGCCGAAGACAGCATACGGTATACCGTATCTGATGAGAATATTGCAAAAGTAAATCAGTCTTACTATCCCATTATCGACATTAATACACCCATCAGTCTGCCACAACAAACGGCCTGGGCCGTACGTAAAAACTCTCCTGAGCTTCTTGAAGCCATCAACCAATGGATTCAAACTATGCAGACACAATCGGATTACTATGTCATTTATAACAAATACTTTGAAAACACCAGGGCATATAGTAACCGCGCCCGCAATAATTTCCTGTCTTTTCAGGGTGGACAGATTTCAGAGTATGATGATCTGATTATCGAGTATTCCGCAAACACCAATTTGGACTGGAAACTGCTTGCCGCTCTTATTTATCAGGAATCACAATTTGATGCCAAAGCTCGGTCATGGGCAGGGGCAGTCGGTCTAATGCAGTTAATGCCAGGTACAGCTGAAGCATATGGAGCTGCGAACCCTATTAATCCTTCTGAAAATATAGAAGCAGGATCTAAATTCATCCAATGGCTTGAAAACTACTGGATCGATAAAATACCTGACGAGGAAGAGCGTGTTAATTTTATAATTGCATCATACAACGTTGGACAGGGTCATGTACAGGATGCCCGGCGCCTCACCGAAAAATACGGTGGGAATCCTGATCTTTGGGAGGATGTATCTCAATATTTGATCAAGAAAACGGAAGAAAAATACTTCAATGATGAAGTTGTTTACTATGGCTATTGCCGGGGTGAAGAGCCTGTCAATTATGTGCGAAATATCATGTACATATACAATCATTATAAACAGGTAGCGATGTTCCACGATACGTATAACTACGAGCCGGAACTTGCCACCAACTAAGTTTGCACTAGGAAATCAGGAAAATCAGAGCTGTTCACTCAATATTAGAATAGGTTTAAGCAATTCTTTTATATAATCCTGCTCTATGCTTATTCGTTCCTATTGATGAACCCTGCTTTATCGGGTAGGGTTGTGTAAAATATATTGATCATTATACTATTCATCATGAGATCAATCTGGAACGGGACCATCGGATTCGGACTGGTAAGCATTCCTATTAAAATGTACAGCGCCACAAATCAGGAACGGATTAACCTTGATATGCTGGATAAAGAAGATCATTCCAGGATTCGCTATCAACGGGTCAATGAAAATACCGGCAAAGAAGTAAAATGGGCTGATATCGTAAAAGGATTTCAATTGGATGGGGAGTACATAGTACTTACCGATGAGGACTTTGAAAAAGCTAATGCAAAGAAAACCAAAAGTATAGAAATTGATGACTTTGTTGAGGAAAAAGAAATAGACAGCATCTATTTCGACAAACCTTATTACCTTGAACCTACGGAAGCCGGACGAAAACCTTATGCGCTGCTTCGCGAGGCACTGAACAAGACCGGCAAAGTAGGTGTAGCCACTTTCGTACTTCGCCAGAAAGAGAACCTCGCTATTCTCAGGCCTATGAGAGAAGCTATTGTATTAAATAAAATCCGTTTTCAGGAAGAGATCCGAGATATCGCTGATCTTAATCTACCAAAGGAAGTGAATCTGGATAACAAGCAGGTTGACATGGCCATCCAATTGATTGATCAGTATACCACAGAATTTGATATATCAGCGTATAAAGACACCTATTCCGAACAGCTGAAGAATCTGATTCAGGAAAAAGCCAAAGGTCAGGTAACCAAAAAAGAAAAAGTGGAAAAAGCGCCAACCAAGTCAAAAGATCTTATGGCCCAGCTTAAAGCCAGTCTGGAACAGAAGAAGAAAAAAGCCTCTTAAATGCTACCGGCTAAAAGATGTCGCTTAAAACCTATCAAAAGAAAAGAGACTTTAATAACACCCCTGAGCCTTCCGACGAAGGCTCTTTAGCTTCAAAAGCACAAGATCAACAACGGTTTGTAATACAAAGGCATGCGGCATCACGCTTGCATTACGACCTACGGCTGGAATCACGAGGAGTTTTAAAAAGCTGGGCAATTCCAAAAGGCCCATCAATGAATCCTGTTGATAAACGCCTGGCCATAATGGTGGAAGATCACCCCATTGAATACCTTACCTTTGAAGGAATAATTCCTAAAGGAAATTATGGCGCCGGAACTATGGAGATATGGGACCAGGGCTACTGGTATGCCGAAGGTGAACATGATGATAAACAGATCGACCAAGCATTGAAATCGGGGAACCTGAAATTCAGGCTTGAGGGTGATAAGGTAAAAGGAGGATTTGATCTGGTTCGAATTCAGGACGAAAAGGATAATTCATGGCTATTCATAAAACGGAAAGATAAGTATGCCGTCAACGAACCCTATAATAGTGAAGATCATCAAGATGGACAAAAGAAGATTATCGACAAGATCAAGCAGATGATACCCGCTCTTCCTCCTAAAGGAAAAACAGGTTTTAAATATGAATTTCAACCTATGCTGGCCAAGGTCAAGGAAGAACCTTTTGACCACCCTGAATGGCTCTTTGAAATCAAGTGGGATGGGTACCGAACAATGGCTGAAATACAGGATGGCAAAGCAGGGTTGTTCTCGAGAAAAGGGTTAAAAGTCGGGCGGAAGTATCCTGTTATCATCGAGGAACTCGAAAAGCTTAAATATAATGCCGTAGTGGATGGTGAACTTGTGGTGCTGGATGAAGAGGGGCATGCCAACTTTCAGGACCTTCAATATTATGGTGAAAAAAAAGACAAAAACCTTTGCTATTATATATTTGACCTGCTTTACCTGGAGGGTTATCACCTCTTAAATGTACCGCTCAAAAAGAGGAAGGAACTGCTGAAAGAAATACTGCCCCCATCTAATAACCTACTGTTCAGTGATCATATTACAGAGCATGGCAAGGACTTTTTCGAAATACTCCAAAACAAAAATCTTGAAGGGATGATAGCTAAAAAGGCCGACTCATCCTATCAAATTGGGAAACGAAGTCCTGACTGGCTGAAAATCAAGATGGTCAAAACTCAGGAAGCTGTAATATGCGGATTTACTGAGCCCAAAGGTTCAAGAAAACATATGGGATCTCTTGTGCTAGGATTATATGATCACGGCAATATAACATTTATTGGTCATAGTGGCGGGGGGTTCAGCGAACAGGCTTTAAAAGATGCTCTGGTTAAACTTAAGCCATTGATCCGGGATGAATCCCCATTTCATGAGGAAGTCAAAACCAATACACCGGTAACCTGGGTCGAGCCTGAACTAGTGTGTGAATTATCATACACAGACTGGACGAAAGAAGGGTCTCTGAGACATCCTAAGTTTCTGGGTTTTCGTCCTGATAAAGATCCACGTGAAGTGATACAGGAAACAGAAACACCTGATGTTCAGGATATTCTTGATCCTCAGAATAAAAACCACGACAGCAAAGAAATCAGCATTGAAGGTATCCCACTATCCTTTAGCAACTTAAACAAGTTATATTGGCCAGAAGAAGGGTACACCAAAGGGGATCTCATCGCATACTATGACGCTGTAGCCGAATACATTCTGCCTTATTTGAAGAACCGGCCTGAATCCCTTCACCGTCACCCTGATGGGATCAAGCAGAAAGGTTTTTTCCAAAAAGACATGCGGAATCCCCTTCCAGATTGGCTGCAAACGACCAGGATCTATTCAGAATCGGCTGATAAGGTCATCCATTACCTCCTCTGTCAGAACAAAGCTACTCTGCTATATATGGCTAACCTCGGCTGCATAGAGATCAACCCCTGGAACTCAAGAATCCATTCCCTTAATCATCCCGACTATATCGTTATTGATATTGATCCCGATGGAAATTCTTTTGAACAGATTACTGACACGGCATTAACCGTCAAGCAAGTGTTGGATGAAGCCGGATTAAAAGGCTATTGCAAAACATCTGGCTCATCAGGCTTGCATATATTCATACCACTTGATGCCCGATATGAAGATGCTCAGGCCCGCAGCTTTTCACATATAATCGCTCAGCTTACCCATGAAAGATTACCCGATTTTACCAGCATGGAGAGAAGTCCTAAGAAACGAAAGAATAAGATATATCTTGATTATCTGCAGAATAAAACCGGACAGACACTCGCCGCAACTTATAGTGTGAGACCCAAACCAGGTGCCACGGTATCCACACCCTTAACCTGGGAAGAGCTTGAAGAAGGTGTTCACCCATCTATGTTCACCATAAAAACCGTTCCCAAAAGGCTGGAAACCGTGGGCGATTTATTTAAAGGGGTGTTGGGGCAGGCGTCAGATATTGAGAAAGCTCTGTCCAGATTGCAGTAATAAAATTACGATGTTTTAGAAAAAGGCAGAGAAAACATGAACCGTAAGCATCACCATGACTGCTGCTATGACAGCCATCCCCAAAGGAGCACCCAGATTAAAAGCCTGGAAAAGAACACCTCCGCATACCGCTGCCAGTATGGCAATTGAAATACTGCCTACCCGTGGTAAATACTCATCTTTGGTTATCCAGGAATAGATGATCCCTATAACCAGACCCAGCAAAACAAACCAAACCAGCGTCGTAATATCAACCATAGATTCGTAACCCCTCTCTTTTATAGTAGACCTGCTAACAAAGATAAATGCAGGACCGTAATAAATATTCTCTTTTTATACACTTTTTTCATGGACACATGATTCACCTTGTGTTGATCTACATATTACAAAATTTCGATATCTCTTGTAAACTTATTAAGTTTTTTCAATGAAATTATAATTAGCCAAAACATTATCACTTATTAATTAAACTTTATACAACTCTCTCCTTAATATGATCTCCAACCAGAATCATTAACACATTATAAAGTCTTACAACTAACGATGAATCTTAATTTCTATGAACTCCAGAAAAAAATAAGGTCAGTAAAAATGAATGGTTAATTTAATTCTAAAGGTAGACCGTATACTTGTTCATACCTCCACCCTCTTTTGAGCCAGCATCGTATACATAACCATACACTCTATCACCATTTTTACCTTTATATACATGACCCCTGACCCAAGACCCATTAATACTACCATCTACCTGTAATGTTGATGGTTGCCATCCAGCTTCACTATCCCTATAAGTATGGTTATGCTACCAGTGTCTTCTTCAATGAACAATACGTGCGCAGTTGTATCGTCAGCTACGGCATCGCACAGGTTTGATCTGAATCAACAGCATTTTGAACCACTATCCGATCACTTACCCTAACAGGATCGTTTAAAGAACCATTCTCACTAACTCTTTGCTCATATAATTTACCGTCAATTTGTCTATATATTAACAACAGCATTAGATTCCTGTATAAACACTAACGGCAAAATTAACCCCATATCCCTTCAACCTTGAATATTATTACTGTATAGTATTAAAAGCAGAACATAATAACTGAATAACTTGCTATTTTACGATTCTCTGGTAGGATGTGGATTTAATGAACTCAAATCTGAAATACGGACGGGCTCACCACTTTCTATACTTTTACGCGCCGCTATTCCTATTAATATAGACATAGCCCCGTCTCTAATACCTGCAGTATGCTGAAGTGGATCCGCAATGTCAGGATTACGGAATATCTTATCCTGCAATAAAGCATCACCGCCACCATGTCCGCCTCTACCCCTTGGTACTTTTATCATTTCATAATCACGGGCAAAGTTATCCATCACTATAATCTCTTCATAGTTTTTACTGTCTTCTTGTTCATCCTGAGACATTTCCTGTGCATGTAATTCTGCCTGATTTGCAATTTCTTCTGTTCTCCAGGGAATCCCATCCCAGGCATCAATTCTTCCATCCATCCCATTGAAGGCGATTTTCATCCCTTCATAGGGCGAATAAGTAGTTAATGAATAGTTTACCACTACATCGTTGGCATATTTTATCTGTACAGACATTTTATCATAAATATCTATTTCATGTCTCCAGACACAGTTGTCGCGAATATATCCGTCATATTCTTCATTATTAGCATAAAGATCCATATCTCTTTGACTTCTAGTAATATCCCAGTGAAATTTGCAAGTATCTTTGTATTGACAGGAACGACAATTATCACCTCTAAAAGAATTATTACTCCCGTAATGCTCTAAAGCTCCTTTTGCGAAAACCTCTACCGGATCTGAATTCAGCCACCAATTGAGAAGATCAAAATGATGAGCTGATTTATGTACAAGCAAAGTGCCACCTTTGTCAGCAAGACCGTGCCAGCGTCTGAAATACGAAGCACCATGATAAACGTTCAGGTACCAGTGGAAATCAACCGATGTAATTTTACCTACCCTATTATTTGTAAGTAATTCTTTTAATTTTGTGTAATGAGGATTAAAACGGTAATTGAAACCTATTAGCAGTTGGTTGCCGGATTTCTTTTCAGCATCAAGTATTGCCTGACATTTATTTTCATCAGTAGTCATAGGTTTTTCAGAAACAACATCCACCCCATTTTCCAACCCTTTTATAATAAATTCATGATGGGTGGAGTCCATAGTAGTAACGATAAGGATATCCGGTTTTGTGGTAGCCATCATTTCATCAAAATTTTCAAAAGTAGGGCAATCTGCACCTATATATTCTTTACCATAAGCCAACCTTCCTGGATTGATATCACACAAGCCAACAAATTCAACAACATCACCATAACGTTCTCTTATAGTTTTACCCCAAAATGAAGTACCCCGAACGCCTGTTCCCACCAATGCAATTTTCTTTTTTTGTACTTGTAGTCCTGAATTAGAAAAGGCATTAAGGGGATTAACCAGCATAGAACCTGCAACAGCTCCGGAAGTGGTACGTATAAAGTTTTTTCGGGTGTATTTGGTGTTTTTCATTATAACCATGGTTATGTAAAGGATATCATTTTAACTAAATCGTAAGAAGCTAACTACGAATATAATTCTCTTTAATAGGCAAATTAGAAAAGTTATGAAACCGTTTACATGATCTTATAAAAATGTATTAACAATATCAAGAAGCTTTTTACTTTTATAAAAAAGGTATTCATTTAAAATACTTGAGATATAAAAACCATTTCTATCACTTTTTTAAAGTCAAATGAGCTTAAACTCGAAAAGAAAAGCGGCTAAGAGGTTTTATACTGAAATAAGTTGACACAAAATTGGAGTCAACTTATGACCCGACCTTAGCAAGACTGTATCAAAGCCGTATCAAGGCCATATATATACGGTGTTGATACGGCTTTGATACGGTCTTGTATAATCCAAAGATTTTAGAAGTCTTAACTATAATTTTCACAATCTATACCCATTGGATTAGTCCAATTTTCAACCTTGCGATCTATTACAACTGACGCGTACTGTGGTTAACATGATGTTCACCCTAAAAAAGGAATTGAATGAAAAAGTTGTATTTGGTACTAATCGCTGTTTGCATGTTATTAACCGTGCGGCAGTCTGAGGCTCAGGATAGAAAATTTGGGCTTGGTGTTATGCTTGGCGAACCAACCGGTTTAAGCGCGAAATTATGGACTTCCAGTAGTAATGCATTAGCATTTGGTTTGGGCTGGTCTACATATCACCCCCGATATGATGACAATGGACTTCGAATTCATGCACACATGGATTATTTGTGGCATTCCTTTGATTCGATCAAGTCTGAAGAACAATTCGTACTACATTATGGAGTAGGGGTTCGGTTTAAAGATCGTGGCAGCGATAATGGCTCTTTGGCTCTGCGTGGCGTCGGGGGGATCAACTGGCTACCCCGTAATATGCCTATTGATGTGTTTTTGGAATTGGCGCCGTCACTTGAATTAACCCCATCCACCGGCTTTGGTTTGGATGCAGCCCTGGGTGCACGATTCTACTTTTGATATCTAAAATGTACCTGTCACTTCATATAGTTGTGACAGGTTTATCATTCAAAAGGTAATAGTAAACCAAGCAATTGGCTTTGGTTTGGTCTATATTAATAAAGACTAATGTTCAAGTTTATAATGTCACAAAAAGTGCGGTTTGTAAACTTAATTAAGAACTTAGCCTAATTATATAACCAACAATGAATAAAATCCGATTACTTATAATTGAAGATAATCGTTTGCTACGTGAAGGAATAACGGCTGTACTCAGAAAACAATCTGATTTCACAGTGATCGCCGCACTAGAAACCACTGAGAACGTATTAACCAAGATTCAGGCTTCCGATCTGGATGTTGTTCTTCTCGATGTGGGCCTGGGTAGCCATAACAGCCTGGAAGTTGTAAAGCTTATTACCAAAAATGACAAAGATGTTGCAGTGATTGCGATGGGGCTTTTCCCCACTCAAACGGAAATGCTGGAATTTGTCAGAGAAGGTGTCAAAGGTTTTCTCATGAAGGATGCGACCATTACAGAGTTCATTAAAACCATTCGGCAGGTAGTTAACGGAGAAAAAGTTTTGCCGGCATTCCTGACAGAATCGCTGTTCTCCCAGATTGTCAATCAGTCGGTGAGCATTCCGGGTGGGGAAAAGAAATTGATTGGTGCTATCATTATGACCGCCCGGGAACGTCAGGTGATTGATTTAATTGCTGATGGCCTGACGAATAAAGAGATTGCCCAAAAGCTGCATATTTCCAGTTATACTGTTAAAAGTCACGTGCATAATATTCTTGAAAAACTAACTCTTCACAGTCGCCTCCAGATAGCCAAGTACGCTCATAATAAAGTTGCTGATAATATAGCAGCCGGAATAGATGCTTAGTTACTAAAGTCATCCTGATTTTCCCATCCAACTCTTAAAAAGGATGTAGTCCCTTTTTCATCCTTTTGACCGATTGTTTACCCCTTCTGTTATGCGTAATCTTAAATGTTACACAAATGGAAAGTCACTTTTAAGTAAGAAACGATCATGCCGGACAAGTTCCTGCAACCGGATAGCTAAATAAAGTTATGGAAAATATTAGACTGCTTATTATCGAAGATAACCGCCTTTTGCGTGATGGCATTTTGTCGATGCTCAATAAGCAGCCCGATATAATACTATTTGGGGCATCAGGTATAAGAGCGCATAATTTTAAAAAAATTATCGAATTTGAACCGAATATGATTCTTCTGGATTTGGGTTTGCGTAGCCATAACAGTTTACGTATGATAAAATCGCTGAAAAGTAATTTCCCTGACGCCAGAATAATAGCAATGTATCTTTCTCCTGTGAAAGAAAATGTCATGCAGTTTGTTGAAGCAGGGGCAACAGGTTTTATTATGAAAGACGCCACGGTCGATGTTTTCATTAAAACGATTTGGGAGGTTGCCCGGGGAGAGACGATACTTCCATCCCTCATGGCTGATACGCTGTTTTGCGAAATTGCCGGTGATGCTGTTAAGGCAAATGATTCGGATTTTAAGGAAGAGCTTCGCATTACCGCTCGGGAATTAGAAGTATTAAAGCTTATCAATGAAGGTTTAAGCAACCGGGAAATAGGGTTGCAACTACATATTTCTCATAATACGGTAAAAACCCATGTTTATAATATCATGGACAAACTTTCCTTGCATACCCGTATGGAAGTGGCCAGCTTCCCAACAAACAGATTAAACTAAAAAGAGAGGCTTCGTTACGTCTTGAGTGAGTGATGTTGGTTTGTGTTTCTCTTCTCTGTAAGACGAGAAACCTGGCATCTTGTCATATAACTGATGCCATACTCCCTCCAAAGAACAAATGGTGCTGAGATTAAACCAAATGGACTAGTCCACTTTCCATCCTTGTGGCGGATTACATCAGCACCAAATCATCCTTATAATTTAATTACTATTTATACAAAATGTGTAAAAGTAGATTCACTTTAACCCCAGCAACTAATGAAGAAATATATTACAACTCAAAAATTTTCAAACGCTTTATTACGAGGATCATGGCTGATGGGCCTTACCTTCGTGATAGCCCTGGTGATGAATGTCGTGGCTACGGCCCAACCTGTTCTTATAGCTCCGGATTCCGTTATCACTCAGCCACAATCACTCACCCTAGCGTGGACTGCTACCGATAATGCCGCCACTTATACTGTGCAGGTCTCAGAAGGAAATGATGATTTTGACACCATACTATTAGAAGAATCAGGAATCACAGACACTACCCTGCTTGTTACTGATTTATCGGTTAACAAAACTTATCATTGGCGGGTGAATGTAACAGATTCCAGCAATAACACAAGTGATTTTTCAACACCTTGGTATTTTACTACCTGGGACTCCACTCCTGATAGTCCACCGACTGTACAATTGGGTACATCAGGTGATTATGTGATCCTTGCCAAAGCTGCAATATCTACAGTTCCACAATCCGCAATTACGGGAGATGTTGGTGTGAGCCCGCAAGCAGAATCATATATTACTGGTTTTGATTTGACTGATGCTACAGGATACGCGACTTCTACACAAGTAACCGGATTAGTGTATGCGGCCGACATGGCAGATCCCACACCAATCAATCTAACCACCGCTATCGGTAATATGGAGACGGCATATAATGATGCATCCGGCCGTATAACTCCTGATTTCAGCGAATTACATGTTGGAGATCTTGGTGGTAAACTGCTTATTCCTGGCTTGTATAAATGGTCAACAACTGTATCAGCGCCTACCAGTTTCGAAATTTCCGGTGGTGAGAATGAAGTCTGGATATTCCAGATTGCAGGTGACCTTGTCATGGCTTCCGATATAAATATCACCCTCAGTGGCGGGGCTCAGCCTCAAAACATTTTCTGGGTTGTAGCCGGAGAAGTTTCCATTGGGACCAACGCACATTTTGAAGGGATTATCCTTTCTAAAACAGCTATTCACTTAAAAACCGGTGCATCGATGAACGGACGATTATTAGCGCAAACCGCAGTTACATTGGACGCTAATACAATCACCGAGCCTACCAGCAAAACTACCAACATCGATGAAGATAAAATGATACCAACCAAGTTAAGTCTGGATCAAAATTATCCGAACCCGTTCAATCCTACTACTCAAATTAATTTTGAGTTGCCGGAACAAGCTGTCGTGCGCTTAGCAGTATATGATATGCTTGGCCGTGAAGTAGCCGTCCTGGTTTCTGAATCCCGTTCAGCCGGGCAACATCAGGTTACCTGGAATGCTCATTCAGCTTCAAGTGGCATGTACGTGTACCGACTCACATCTAATGGTCAGGTACTTATGGGCAAGATGACTCTTATCAAGTAAATGTGGCCTACCACTAAGGCATATCGCCTTAGTGGTATTTATAGAATAAAGTAAAATAATATCAATTAGGCCTTATAACCATGAAAACATCTTCTACTATTTCACATGCTTTACAGTACTTTTTACAGATTTCATGTACTATGCTCGTCATATCCATGATCCCATTTATTGCCGCTTTTGCACAGACCAATTTATCAGCGCCAGCTGATGCTGCAATCGCTCAACCCCAGGATCTCACTTTGGTATGGCATTCTTATGCCGGTACTGACGTGACGTATAACTTTATATTATCGGAAGATAATATTGATTATCCCGGTACTCCTGGTACAGAAGTGCTCAACCAATTGGGAATAGCTGATACAATATTATTGGTTACTGACTTAAATAAAAACCAAACCTATCATTGGCAAGTTGGTGCCAAAGAAGGCGATTCCGCTTATGGATATTCAGAAACCTGGGTATTTACTACTTGGGATTCTCTTCCAAAAAGTCCTTCACCTCCAGTTAATCTGGGAACAGCTGGTGAATTTGTGATACTTGCAAAAACAGCGATCTCTACAGTACCAGAATCCGAAATTACCGGAGATATTGGAGTTAGTCCCTCTGCAGCTACCTCGATGACTGGATTCGATTTTACTGATGACGTGGGATTTGCAACCTCCAGCCAATTGAATGGCAAAGCTTATGCTGCCAATATGTTAGTTCCAACCCCGGCAAAAATGACGGCTGCAATTAGTGATATGGAAACAGCTTTTACCGATGCTGCAGGACGTGCCATACCGGATTTTACCGAATGGCATATTGGTAGCATTGGAGGGAACATATTAATACCTGGCTTGTACAAATGGTCGGGGAACGTTGAAGCACTTTCCGGTTTCGAAATATCCGGAGGTGAAAACGATATCTGGATATTCCAGATTGCTGAAGATCTCACCCTGGCCTCTGATGTGATGGTTACCCTGAGTGGTGGTGCCCAGGCTCAAAATATTTTCTGGCAAGTATCAGGAAGCGTCTCCATTGGTACTAATTCTCATTTCGAAGGTATAATCCTATCAATGACTGCGATTACACTTAAAGACGACGCCACAATAAATGGACGTTTATTAGCTCAATCAGCAGTTACGTTAGATAAGAATATAGTCACAGAGCCAACAAACCAAACTACGAACATCAATCATTTAAATGATAAACTGATTCCTGTCAGGATGATTCTAAACCAGAATTATCCTAACCCGTTCAACCCAACTACCAGTATTAGTTTTGAATTGCCTGAACAGACTGTCGTACGTCTTGCAATACATGATATGCTTGGTCGTGAAGTTGCTGTCCTGGTTTCTGAATCCCGATCTGCAGGCTTCCATCAGGTAACATGGAACGCTCAATCCGTACCAAGCGGTATGTATCTTTATCGACTATCAGCTAACGGACAAATACTTACCGGCAAAATGATGATGATTAAATAAGCCACGCTTCTTTATTTTGGATATACTTCCTAGCGGACAAATTTAACTATTAAATCAGTCCTTTGATGGAATCGAAGCAACCCTGGCTTCGGATCTATCAAGGACTTTTTTGACTTATCAAACACTCCTTTTTGTGTCAATCTTCTCTGCCGTTCAAAAATATGTTAGTTCTTAACAGAACTATCTATACCAGAAGGACTAGCCCATTTTTCATCCGTGTGGCGGATTTCTTCCTGATGATATCCACTCTATATTATTAATTCCTAATTGCTTATACAAAGCACATAGCGAAAATTTACTACATACACATAGAAAATCATATGAAAAATTTAAAAGTAGCAAATGCTTTACCCCTACCTGTACGTGTGCCTTTTATATTTAAGGCTGTACTCAGTGTTATGCTGATTGCTACTATTATTGCCAGCTGCTCAAAAAGTTCCAATGTAACAGGCTCGGATGAAATTGTTATACCCGTGCAAACAACATCTCATGCAACAGTAGATCTGGGATCAGCCGGAGGTTTTGCAATCCTTGCGGGTGGAGAAGTCACCAACGTCCCTACCTCTTCGATTACCGGCGATATAGGACTTAGTCCTTCAGCAGGAGCATCTTTCTCTGGTTTTTCACTGTCTTATACAACCGGCAATGAATATGCTGAATCAGCACAGGTAACCGGAAACCTATATGCTTCAGATTATGGAAGTCCAACCCCGGCAAATTTAACTACTGCGAAAGGTGCTTTAACTACGGCATATAACGATGCTGCGGGCAGAACATCTACCGATATAGTGATTATTTCAGGGAATCTAGGTGGACTAACATTAACACCCGGACTTTACAAATCAACCGGATCAATAGAGATTTCATCAGGTAATCTTACATTCGACGCCAACGGAAATGCTGATGCCGTATTTATCATTCAAATAGCATCCACGCTGAATGTTAGTTCAGACCGTAAGGTGATATTGAGTGGCGGGGCCAAGGCTTCCAATATTTTTTGGCAGGTTGGTACCTCAGCAAGCCTTGGAACTACATGCGTATTTAAAGGAACCATCATGGCCGATCAATCCATAACTCTGGATACCGGTGCGAGTGTCGAAGGCAGATTACTGGCAAGAATAGCATCAGTAACGCTAGAAGGAAATACCGTTGTGAAACCATCCTAATAGGTTCTAAGCTTATAAGATAGTATAACCACTAAGGCAATGACTGCCTTAGTGGTTTATTAGTAAGTACAAGTTTTCACAAGTACCATTTAAATTTAAATTATCAGTTTTGCGCTAACCGATAAGCCCTATCATACATCAAACCCAAGAGTATTCTCAAAGGGCTTTTTTCTCAATTCTAACCCTTCATATGCCAGCCAGATATATTGTTTATTGAGCAACTCAGGATGCCAGCGTTCTAGTATAAATTTGATAGCATCAATATATTCATTATCTGTTACATAATCGATTTCCCTGTCCATTAATCGCCTTATCAGAGCAAAATTTGATGTAGTATGCTCTGATATATATTTCTCATATATATCATTCAGTTCTTTTGTTAAGTCGTTCAGATAACGATTTAATAAAAATACAGGTGACTGCCACCCTAATAATATGAGTTCGATAGACTTGATATAAAACTCAAGCCTTGGCTCATGTTTTACAGCTTCCTTTCTACCATTTAATGGTTTCCTGACATTCTTAATTAAGAATTGTTGTATTTGTTCGGTATGCATTTTATCCATTTTTCCTCCCTGACCAATGAATACTTCAAAACTCTCAAGTTATATATATAATATTAATTATATAGTATATTATATTATATCAATACCTTCTATGGTATTTTATTTATGAAAGTCCCTATAAAGGCGACAATCATATCTCTCCCTGCGATCCTGCTTGACTCATATACAGTACGGAAAAATAAATGTATTTGCAATGAAGTAATTACTGGTCGATCAGATTATTCGACTAAAATCAGCAAACCTCTGATTGCAATAACTTTACATACAATACATTTTGAATTAAACCGTGACCGGTTATCCCTGATTTATAAATTCTATTCTTGCCGGTGAAAATGCATCAATTAATATTCCATCTATTAATGCAACTACACCATGTTCAACATTTGGAGGAATAAAAAAAGAATCCCCTTCTACAATGATTGATTTCTTCCCCTCAATGGTAAGTTCAAATTTACCACTTACTACATAGGAAGTTTGCCTATGGGGGTGACTATGAGGCAATCCTATAGCATCACGTTCAAATTCAACCTTGACCATCATCAATTCAGAATCGTGTGCAATTACTTGACGTGATATTCCCTGATCAACAGGTTGCTTCTTTATTTCATCATTTTTAAATACCATAATTCAACAATGTCAATCTCAAAAATTAGTAATGTATCTCCTTTTACAGAGAACCTGATCTACCTCTTGGTAAACCCTACTACAGATCCACCCTACTTCTTCATTCAGAGGGCACAAAGCCATAAATATAAATAATCATTATTATAATTCCCTTAGAAAGTTTAATAATTTGAATCACATAAGTATCTTTATACTTAAACCATAACTGATATCAAGACTATGAGACGATATACTTACATCCCATCTATAAAGCATGTTTACTTTGTTATCGCAATGATGATCATGAGCCTGTCCTGGTACACACACGAGGCAGAAGCACAGGCATTAAACATCATTTCGAGTAATACTTTTGCCGGAGCTTTCACCGGTGCCATGCTTGGTGGAGCCCAAATGGCATTAAACAATGATGAGGACCTTACACCCCTACGGTATGGGGTAGGTTTTGGAACATTGGCGGGTTTAGGAATCGGTGCTTATGATACCGGGAGAGAGGCTGAATATTTATATGGTACTTTTCGCAGAACCAGGCATACTGGTACGGTTATTATGATGGATACCTTTTTAGGATCGGCAACCGGAGCAGTAGTGGGTATGGCTGTGGCTCTAATCAGAAATGATGAAATCGTGGAAGGACTTCAATATGGTGCGGGGGCCGGAGCGTGGGCGGGATTCGGTTTCGGGCTAATTGATGGGTTCTTTCTGAGTGAATATAATGAGCAAAGATATGGTTCCACCGCTTATCATCAAAGCAGTGATGCCGCTCAGGGATTGCTTACTCTTCAATACAGCACCGGCTTAAGTGTAGGGTTCGTAAACCCCGCTATTTACAGTTTCCCTGAACTTCATAATCAAGATATTACCATTCAAAACCGTTTTGGTTTGGAGTTGACAAACTTTTCATTAACATTTTAAGCAGATCCATAGCCTAATACTTTGTTTTCAAATAACTTCAATTGAGAAACCTCAGTAGGACCCTATCACATCTATGACCATTGACTGACAAACAGAACCTGGCGATTTGGCTGAATCATCCCTTAAGTTAAATTAATAGACGAAGGTAATTAGAATGAAGTTGATGCTGAACAAATAGCATTTCCTTTTCGTACGATGCCGGAAGATATCATCAATGAGCCTTTAGTTTTCGCGGCAGGGGGTGACACCCGGCCTGTCGCCTGGACTTTCCAGCCTAACTATACCGAAGACCATGTATCAATGGAGGAGGTTAGCAAAATGGCTTTACAATATGAAGTAGACTTCATTGTCTGGGCTGGCGACCTTGCCTATGCCGATGGCCTCGAAGAAAATCTGTACCATTGGGATATGAGGTTTGAGGCAAACATGAACACTTTGATAACTGATGATGGACGTCATTGATGAATATCCGAAATCACCAAAAAGGTAATACTTTTTATGAGTTTTTATACTGCAAAAGATTTATAATAGATAATACCATCATCTTATGAACGACAATATGTAAGTATTGACGGCCAATTGTCAACTAATTAAGCTGACCTGCCGAATTATCAAATTTGAGAAGAAGTTGATGATATAATCATCGTTTGTTTTATGTTGCGGGTCCGAGGCTTTGGAGTATCCACGCCGATACAGGAGAACCGGTGCAAGACTTTGGAGATAATGGTTCTATCGATTATTCTGTTGGATTGGACAGGGATGCTTTAGATATCAGTGTAACAGCAACCAGTCCGGGGATAGTCTACAACGATTTGCTTATTCAGGGTTCGCGCGTGTTTAACTGGGCTCCTGGACATATCCGTGCTTTTAATGTTAGAACCGGTGAGATAGAATGGGTTTTTCGTACTATCCCTTATCCAGGAGACTATGGCTATGACACATGGCCACCTGATGCGTGGACAAGGGTAGGTAATACCAACAGCTGGCCGGGATTGAGTCTGGACGATGGCCGGGGAATCGTATACGTACCCATTGCATCACCTGGATATGGCTTTTATGGCGGTGATCGTCACGGTAAGAACTTATTTGGCAGTTCACTCGTTGCCCTGGATGCATCCACAGGGGAGCGTATATGGCATTTTCAGTTCGTCCGCCACGATATCTGGGATTATGACCCGCCAGCCCCTCCAAATCTGGTAACAATTCAAAGAGAAGGCAAGATCATTGATGCTGTAGCCCAAGTAACTAAAACTGGACATATTTTCGTCTTTAATCGTGAGACAGGTGAATCTCTTTTCCCTCTAACCGAAGAACTTGTGCCTGCCTCCGATCTGGAGGGTGAAGAAGTATGGCCTTCCCAACCGGTGCCTGTAATCCCTGAGCCTTTCGCACGTCAAATATTTACGGAAGATGATATTACCAATATTTCTCCTGAATCACATCAGGTTGTTTTGGAACGCTTTCGGGAAATTCGCACTAAGAGTAAATGGGATCCTCCCAGTAAGGAAGGTACACTAATTTTCCCTGGTTTTGATGGTGGAGCTGAATGGGGTGGAGCTGCATTTGATCCCGAGGAGGGGGTGCTCTATGTAAACTCTAATGAAATGCCTTGGATTTTAGAGATGGTGGAGAACAAACCAACTGATGTTCAGATGCTTTCTAAAGGAGAGAGTATCTACGTGTCTAACTGCGCAAGCTGCCATGGCTCAAACAGAGCCCGAATTCAGCAGGGCTCTATCCCCTCTCTTGTAGATATTGGTGATCGGAAAAGTGAAGAAAAACTTTATGAAATAATCGAACAGGGTTCAGGAATCATGCCTTCCTTTAGTCATCTGTCTAAAGAAGAGGCATTGACGTTAGTAGAATTTTTAAAAGATCCGGATGCCCCTCAGGAGGTAAATGTTAAGCATCAAAAGGGCAGGCTTGCCGGAATTCATTATTACTTCACGGGATCTAACCGATTTTTCGACCCTGAAGGCTACCCTGCCGTTAAACCACCCTGGGGAACTTTAAATGCTATTAATCTCAATACGGGAGAGTATGTTTGGAAGGTACCGTTAGGAGAATTCGAAGAACTTACGAAAAGAGGAATTCCTCAAACAGGTACCGAAAATTATGGCGGACCGGCTGTAACTGCCGGGGGCCTTCTTTTTATTGCAGCGACTCAGGATGAAAAATTCAGGGCTTTTGATAAGCATACGGGTGAAATCCTTTGGGAAACCCAATTACCGGCCGGAGGGTATGCCACCCCATCCATTTATGAAGTCAATGGGCGGCAATATGTGGTAATTGCCGCAGGAGGAGGGAAAATGGGTACTAAATCAGGTAATCTGTATATTGCATTTACGTTGAAAACGGATTGAAGGTAAGGAGAGAGCGATCCAACCTGGAGAACTTATATATGTGACGGAGCCTGGGGAAGAGGTCCACACATTGGGAGGTCCAAAGATGAATGGTATTTAAGCAAATTTACCGAGTAGGCTTAACCTACCCTAAGCATTTATTAGGATTGTTCAGGCCCACCCATTTGTTTTAAAGGTAATACGATGCAGATTGACAGGAGCCTCAGAAATCCCTCTAATGGGAGTTGAAAATGACTGAATAGAGCACCAGCCAAACATTTTTCTGACGTTCTCATTTTTTAATATTATATCGGTAACAACCAAATCAGCCTTATCAGTGAGTTTTTCAAGGCGTGAGCAAAAGTTAAT
>JBBDQY010000036.1:0-42288 GCA_040905745.1 Balneolales bacterium | reverse complement strand
TCCAAATTCCAAAGAATTTCCCGTAAAATCAAATTTCCAATGCATAATTCAGGTTTAAGTTAGATTAAACAAGGAGGTTCTAAATGTACTGTCGTATGTGTATATAATATCAATTTAAAAAAGGGAAAAATGAATAGGCGAAGTTTTCTCAAAACGACAACAGCTGCGGTTGGTGGTGTAGTTTTTACCGGACAAGGCTGTTCATCTGGTTCTAATTCGGGAAGATATATTAATCCTATAGGCTTACAGCTTTATTCTATTCGATCTTTAATGGCAGAGGATTTTGAAGGAACCATTGAACGAGTTGCTGAGATTGGATATAAGGAAGTTGAGTTTGCAAGATATTTTGACAGGTCCCCCGGTGAAGTTCGGAATTTGCTCGAACGAACAGGATTGACTGCACCGGCAACTCATGTTTCTTTAGATTCAGTCAGAAACAATCTTAATCAAGTTATTGAAACGGCAGCAGAGATTGGCCATCAATACGTAATTGTACCAAGTTTACCGGATGAAGAGCGTGGGTCAGTAGATAGCTTCAAACGTATCGCTGAATTTTTTAATCGAGCAGGCGAGCAATGTCAGGAAGCCGGAATACAACTAGGCTATCATAATCATGCTTTTGAATTTAATATTACAGACGATCAGGTACCCTATGATATCTTATTGAATAATACAGATCCGGAGCTCGTGGCTATGGAGCTTGATTTATTCTGGATTAAAAAAGGTGGATATGACCCTATAGAATATTTTGACCGTTTCCCCGGCCGTTTTCATTTATGTCATGTTAAGGATATGGATGATTCAGGAAATATGGTCGATGTTGGTGAAGGAGATATAGATTTTTCAGCGATATTTGCCAAATCAGAACGGGCAGGTTTACGCCACTATATAGTAGAACATGATAATCCGGAGTCTCCGATTCAAAATATCACCACCAGTTTTAAAAATTTGAGCAGTTTAAAAATTTAGTCTTCAATGGGTTTGACATATCATCCGAGATTAGGAAAAAAATTGTAAAACGTTACCTGGACGGAAATGGGCATAGCAGACATGCTGCAGGTATATGGGGTTGTAATTGCGGATGTATCCGGGTGGGGTGACTCTGTTAAGATGGAGCACACTTATGAAAACTGGCCGAATTCCTATCCTAATGATATAGCCCAAAGGGCTTTTCAAAAATCTACCTATTGAAGATTTCGAAGTGATAGAACACGATTATTTTCCTGGAAGATTATATCATAATGGTCCCATCAATATTACATCTTATCATGATTTTTAAATAAATACGTAAATGTAAATCAAATCCTTGTTGGATATAGCCTTGATTATCTATTTTATTAGGTTTTAAGATTTTATTTGCTTTCCTATTATTAATAAATTATCATGATTGTAAATTTGATCCAAATGTAAACGAATGAAATGCATTTGAAAGATTTCATAGAGTAAAGAAAACCTCATACTTCACTGCAAAGTGCATAAAGCAAAAGCATTTTGCACTTTTCATTAGCAAATAACACAACAAGAAAATGGAGAAATAGATGATATCACGAATACATAAACATGCTTTACTATTAGCATTTTTGATGATCCCATGCATGTGGTTGTCAAATATGGCGGTAGCTCAACTAGTCAGCAGCTCTTTAGAATTACCGGATTATACTGAGAATGAAGTAAGTTACATCTCAGATAACAACAGTTCAGATATATATCTGGATGCGATGATGGAGCAGATAAACTTAAAATTTGCCAATGTTCCAGTTAAAGAAGCCTTATCGGCTTTAACGGAAGGCAGTGACTTAAATCTGGTTTATAATAATAAACTTGAAGTTGAAAATAATTTCATCACGGCCAACTTTAATCAGGTATCCCGTGCTGATGCCTTAATTGAAGTTCTCTATGAAGCCGGGTTGAAGCATCAGCTTTCTTCAAGAGGAAATCTTTTAATCACCTCTGTGAAAGCGCTTTCCAGTGATGCTGTTATTCTCGATATCGAGGGTCAGATCACCGATGCTGAAAGTGGTGAACCTTTAGTTGGTGTCAGTATTTTAGTGGAGGGAACCAATCAAGGAACTACAACGGATATTGATGGTTTTTACAGCATGACCGTTCCTGATCCGGAGGCTGTTCTTATAATATCTTATGTTGGATATTTAAGGCAGGAAATTCCCATAGATGGCCAGAATGTCATTAACGTTGCCCTTGATCCTGATGCCTACTCTCTGGAGGAAATGGTTGTGGTTGGCTATGGTACTCAAAGAAGAAGTGATATTACCGGTTCTGTGGCATCTGTTTCGCGTGAGAGATTGGAAATGTTACCCAATGTTAATATTTCCCAGGCTATCCAGGGATCTGTTCCCGGGGTAATGGTGCAAACATCAACCGCAGGCGCCGCTCCGAGTGAAGTTCTTATGGTAAGGGGTAGAAATTCAATTACTGCAAGTAATGCCCCTCTTATCGTAGTTGATGGAATTCCCTATAATGGCCAAATCAATGACATCAATCCCAATGATGTAGAATCTATTGAAGTTCTTAAAGATGCTTCATCTGCGGCCATTTACGGTTCCAGAGGTTCAAACGGGGTAATACTTGTGACCACGAAAGAGGGTGATGATGGTTCACCTACCGTAGCCTATGATGGGCATTATTCAACTCAGCGTTCAAACGGTTATCCTGATTTAATGTCAGGAGAGGAGTTTTATAACTTTAAAAACCAGCGTGAACCAGGCATGATAACTCCCACAGAACAGGCTGCATATGATGCAGGGAATTTCACAGACTGGACTGATATGGCTACCCGAATCGGTACCAGCCATCAGCATAACCTTTCCGTATCCGGTGGCTTTCAAAATACAAACTATTATATATCAGGTGGTTTGCTGGATGTTCGCGGTATCGCGGTGAATGATAATTTTCAGCGATTAACAAACAGGATCAATATTGATACCGAAGTAATGAACTGGCTTACCATTGGTACCCGTACCCAATTATCCTATGATGACCAAAGTGGTCAGCCACCATCTTCCGGAATTCACAGAATGAATCCTCTATCCAGTCCTTATGATGCTGAGGGTACTTTTCAGATGTATCCATGGCCTGAAGATACCTACTTTGAAAATCCTCTTGAGAATACTTTATTTGATGACCTGGATGAATCTTTCCAGTTACTGACAAATAACTATTTAATTGTTGACTTCCCATTTATTACGGGTCTGAACTACCGGATTAATACAGGTGTAAGCAGGAATTTGCGTGATACCGGTGAATATATGAACCAAAGTACAGCAACCGGTTTCGAAGAAGGAGGCCTTGCAAATACCCGACGTACCCGAGGGAATAATGTCGTAATTGATAACATACTTTCTTATAGTACAGATATCGGTGTTCATAATATTAATTCTACAGCCGTTTATAGTTATGAGCAAAACAAAAGCACATCAAATGGCCTGAATTCAAGAGGATTTCCCCATGATTTCCTGTCATGGTATTCTGCACCACAAGCTGCCGTTAACAGTCCTAGTTTTTCATATAATGAGACTGTTTTGATCTCTCAGGCTTTAAGATTGAACTATGCTTATGATAACCGATATCTTTTGACGGTAACAGGGCGTAGGGATGGATTTTCTGGTTTTGGTTCAGGCAAAAAATGGGGAGTTTTCCCATCTCTGGCTATCGGCTGGAACATGGCTAATGAAGACTTCTTCCCAGCTAAAGATCTATTTAGTCAGTTTAAACCAAGAATTTCTTACGGGACAAGTGGTAATCAAGGTGTAGGTGCTTATGAAACCATATCCAGGTTAGGAGCCAATGATATCGTAGCAAATAAGGAAACCCAGCCCGGCTATATACCCAGCGTTTTAGGCCAGGATGAACTTGGTTGGGAATCATCTACCACATTAAACCTGGGGATTGATTTCGGTTTACTTGACGACAGGTTTAGCGGTGACATAAACTTCTACCATACCAATACGGAAGATCTGCTCCTCAACAGGACGATATCACCGGTGCATGGAATTACTTCAATTACACAAAATATTGGTGAGACCGAAAATCGAGGGATTGAATTTTCTTTATTGTCAAGAAATGTGGTTGCAGATAATTTCAGGTGGACAACATCAACTAACTTCTCTTATGTGAAAAATGAGATCGTTGATCTGTATGGTGATGGCTTGGATGACGTTGCCAATGCCTGGTTTATCGGACAACCAATCAGAGTGAATTACAACTATGAAATGGAAGGTGTCTGGCAATCGGATGAAGCGTCTGAAGCTACTTTATGGGGTGCTCAACCAGGATATATGAAGGTTAGAGATGTTTCTGAAGATGGTCAAATTAATACTGATGACAGAACGATAATTGGTCAGCAGGATCCCAAAGCTTTATGGGGGATGACAAACTCCTTCTCTTTCCAGAATTTTAATTTGGATATCTTTGTACACGGTGTGCATGGGGTAACAAAAGCCAACGTCTTAATGGTAGATGATGTATATCCCGGCGTGCGTCGTAATACGGTCAAAAAGAATTGGTGGACCCCAGAAAATCCAACTAATGACTTCTATATGAATGATATCAATGCACACCCATTTCAGGGTGATGAAAGCGAAGATATGTTTTACGAAAACGCTAGTTTTGTTCGCGTAAAAGATATATCTCTATCCTATGATTTACCAAGAAACGTCGTAGGAAATATGGGTTTAAGCAGATTCCGATTATATGTAACCGGGCGTAATCTGCTGACATTTACTGAGTGGAATGGCCTGGATCCCGAACTGGATGAACAAAGAGCAACTCCCTTACAAAGAGAGTTTGTTTTTGGAGTAAATGTAGGATTCTAATAAACCCACTTGATCATCGAAATTATAAAGAAATAGTAAAAAGGAAACATTATGAAAATATTTAAAATATCCACCCTATTGTTAGTGACAACTCTGCTTGCAGGGTGTGATCTGACAGATTCATTAGAAGAAAAACCACCGCATCTGATAAGTTCTGAAACCTTGTATACAAGTCACTCAGGGTTTCAAACAGGTTTGAACGGACTATATTCATTGGTTAGGCAGGAAAGAGAAGGTGAAAACAGTTCGCCAAACCAATTACGATTTGAACTATCTATAACCGGCACGGATAATATGGTTTCCAACCGGGAGGATAGGTTCTCAATCCTATCATCAGAATGGGGCAGTCGTAACAATTCAGAAAATGTCCATCTCAAATCACATTTTGAATGGTTGTATGAAATTGTCAATGCTGCCAATACCATAATCAATCAAGCTGAAGATAAAGATAATGTTGACTGGTCCGGTAGTGGTTTTACACCAGAAGAAAATAAAAACCGGGTAATAGGAGAAGCACGTGCCATAAGAGCCTGGGCTTACCGCCACCTTACCTATATGTGGGGAGATGTGCCTTTAAACCTTGAAGAATCTCTGGGTTCAACAATTAAGACAGACTGGTCAAGGACACCGGTGGCTGATGTAAGAAAGCAAATTATATCCGATTTAACGTTTGCTCAGCAACACCTGCCAATTGAACCTACCATGAGAGGAAAAATAAGCAAAGGAGCTGCCCAGCATTACCTTGCGGAAATGTACCTGGTTGAGGATAAGCCTGACAGTGCTTTGTTCTGGGCAAATGAGGTTATTAATACACCGGAATATCAGCTGGTAACCGATAGGTATGGCGTTAGCCAGGACCAGCCCGGCAATCCTTTTTCGGATATGTTCCAGGACGGTAATTCTAATCGCCAGGAAGGTAATACCGAAGCACTATGGGTATGGCAATGGGCACCAGGTATCAGTGGCAGAGGAACTGCCATTATGCGTCGCTGGCACGGAAGTGAATATCAACAAATTACTGTTGGTGGTGTAACACCGCTGCAACTTACGGTTGAAAGAGGTGGAAGGCCTCAGGCTCGTGTCTCATTCACTAAGTTTGCTATGGACCAGTATGATCCTGAAGATTACAGAAGTTCAGATCAAGTTATTAGAAAGTATTTTATTCTAAAAGATGCTGAAGGGAATGCGCCAGTTCCTGCTGATAATCTGCCTCCGGGCTATGCTTATGGGGATACTCTTTGGCTGGACTGGAGCCATGATATTACTAAAGACATCGTGCCTGTCAGAGATTGGCCTTATTCCAGGAAGTTTGACGGAACAAATCCTGATAATCCCGGAGATGGCCGTTCCTATCAGGATCAGGTTTATTTGAGGCTGGCGGATACCTATCTTCTGAAGGCGGAGGCGGAACATCTGCTTAGCCTCAATGGTGATGCTGCTTCTACCATTAATCACTTAAGAAGAAGGGCAAATGTAAGTGAAGTTGGAGCAGGTGATATCGATATCGATTTCATTCTCGATGAACGGTCACGTGAGCTGCTTTTCGAAGAGCACAGACGTTACACCTTGCTAAGAACCGGCAAATGGCTGGAAAGAACAAGGATGTATAATATGAATGGAGGACAACATATCACAGAGAGGGACAAGTTATTCCCTATTCCCCAGAATGTGATTGATGCCAACCTAACTGAAGAAATGCCACAAAACCCATTATATAACGATTAATCTTAATAGATAAAGTACAAAAAAGACCCTTTTTATTATGTGAAAAGGGTCTTTTTTTTGAAAGATTGTATATAAGTAAAATTACCTTATGAATAATAATGAAAGTATTACTCTTACGAATTTGACAATGCTATTTAGTTAGGTTATCATTTCTATCAGCTTATCGGACGGTTTGATTTATAAATTAGCTTTTCAGATTTAAATAAACCTTATTTATTACATTATGTATAATTCAATTATATTTTTCAGGGTGATAACCCTTTTTGCCATTATTGTTATTCCTTTAACCTCAGCTTTTGCAAGTTTCAGTGAAGACGAAAATACATCTGAGGTACTGGGTTTAGTACTGACTTGGCAGCAGGATCCCACTTCAACCATGACGATTGACTGGCATACTTCTGCTGAAGGTCAGCCTTCCACATTATCATATAAAAAGGTCGGGCCTGATGAATGGGAAGTTGATATTGACAGGGACTCTGGAGTGTGGAGATATTTACGGGTAGAGACGGATGAATGGAAAACCGTGAATGGAGAGCAATCCTCATTTCCTTATTCTGACCGTATCATCCATAGGGTGGAATTAACCGGATTAGAGGCTGATACCGAATATCAATTCAGGATAGGTGAAAATACCCGTTATCGGAAATTTCGGACCATGCCCGATAACGCAGACAGGCCGGTACGTTTTGCGGCGGGAGGTGACGTTCGGCACAATAGTGAATGGATGGAGCATACAAACAGGCAGGCAATGAGATATGAGCCAGATTTCATTTTATGGGGAGGGGATCTTTCCTATGCTGACGGGCGCGAAGATTTGCTTTACCGCTGGTATGATTTTTTGGATATCATGATGAATACGCTGATCACACCTGATGGCCGTGTTATACCGGTTATTTTTGGCATAGGCAATCACGAAGTGCTTCCCCGACGTTTCAGGGAAAATTTACCTGAATATTCTCAGGATGATGAACATCGCAAACTAATTGGTCCCTATTATTATAGCTTATTCGCGTTTCCCGGACAGCCGGGATATGAGGTACTCGACTTTGGAGACTACCTCAGCATTATCTTACTGGATTCCGGTCATTCTAACCCTATTGAGGGTGTACAAACGGAGTGGCTTGAAACAGCATTAGCTGATAGGCAGGATGTGCCTCATGTTTTCCCTATTTATCATGTTCCCGCATATCCAACGGTCAGAGACCCTAATGGCGCATCCTCCGTAAAGGTAAGGGAATTATGGGTACCCTTATTTGAAAAATATAAGATAAAAGTAGCCTTTGAGAATCATGATCACATGTATAAGAGAACATATCCGATACGTAATGATACCATTAGCACCGGTGGCGTGGTTTATATTGGTGATGGTGCATGGGGTGTTCAGACAAGAGACTTAGGTAAACATCACGAAGAGCCTGCATGGTATCTAAAAAGGGCTTCGGCTGACCGCCATTTTATTCTCAGTACAGTTCATGGGAATAATCAGCATTTTCTTGTAATTGATGAAGACGGCGATATTATTGATGAATATCCCAGAACAACCCATATAGACCTTGATGTAAGGCGTCTAGCAGAACCCTGGGTTCCGGCGCCAAGAGAAGATTAGATAACAAAAATACAAAACGATGAAATAACAGGCATACGCTATGATACGATATACATTTCTTTTTTTAGTTCTATTGATATCCTTTAGTCAGGCTCAAGGTTTTGTCCAGACAAATGAGGAACAGATTAATGAACCCTCCACAAAGCCTATACATGGCCGTGTAGTTTGGGTTGAGGATCCTGCCACCCATGCCATTATTTCATGGACAACCACGCTTGAAGGCAGTTCACATCAGGTTTATTATGATACGGTGAGCCATGGTGGGGATATTGAAACCTATAATTTTCAGGAAAGAACTGCAAAAGATGGGAAATTAACTATGGAAGATAGTGACCTTGAGGCAGATGTTCCTGAGAGTTTTTATCATCACGCTTCATTAAGTAACCTTGAGCCTTCAACCCGTTATTATTTTGTAATGTCAAGTGATGATGAGGTATCGCAAGAGTATTACTTTATCACGGCTCCTGATGATGATCGTCCTTTTCAACTCTTGTGGGGAGGAGATTCCAGGCTTGGCCAGGGTCCCCCTCATAAGCAGCGTCAACATATGAACCGTAAAATGGCTCAGCTGCTTGAAGACAAGCCGGACATTCTGGCCCTTGCTCATGGTGCCGATTATTGCTCACGAGCGGAATGGCGCTTTCTGTATCATTGGTTTGGAGATCATGAGCAGACCATAACATCTGATGGCCGAATGCTTCCCGTAATACCATCCAGAGGCAATCATGATATGCATATTGGTTTCGAAGAGAATTTCTGGATTGGTGATGAAGGTACCCTTACTGATTATTACTATACCACTCAAATTGGGTCTCAATTCGCCCTGATTACATTAAATACGGAAATTAGTATGACGGGTAATCAACGTGACTGGCTTGAAAACGAATTAAAAGAAGTGAGTCCGGTTAATCAATGGGTGATGGCACAATACCACCGTCCGGGTTTTGCAGTTGCCAAAGATTTTGACAGAACAGCCCATGCACGGGTCAGGCAGCAATGGGTTCCTTTATTTGAAGAATACAATATAGACTTAGCGGGTGAAGCAGACGGCCACATCCTTAAAAGGACATTGCCCATACGTAATATGAAACACGATCCGACGGGTGTCGTATACATAGGTGAAGGTGGCTTAGGGGTACCGCAAAGGAAGCCCAATACAGATCTTTGGTTCGTCCAGGAGCCTGGTTTTGTAGGGAACGGTCACCACGTCCATTTACTTGGAATATCTAAAGAAGGCCTGCAAATAAGGGCGATTGGAATAGATAATGAGATATTGGATGAGCATACCCTGAAACCCAGAAAAAAAGAATCATTAAAAGTGCTGGAGGCTAGTACAAGATAAGTGTATGATTAAAATACAGAACCATGGAGAGGAAGCGGTAAAGTGGATTATACGCATTGCTATATTCGCTCAATGCCTGGGAATAGCGCGTTTAGCCTTTTCCGGATCTCCTTTTGGATATGTAATGTTTATGGAATGGGGTTGGGCGCATGAAGCCACGGTAGAGGTTGAATATTATTTAGGTTATCTGCTAATACTTATTTCAATTTCAATTCTGGTTTATCCAACCCGAATTGTAGCAGCATTAGCCGCAATTTTGTTTTTTGGATTTAGCCGTGCAGCGATGATCGATGGAGGTGAGCCCTTTAGTGAATGGCTTTTGGCATCACATGCCGTACGATTTGCAGCACCCATTGCACTGATTCTATTATTAACACCCTGGAAGAACTCCAAAGATGAATACATTGGACAAAAAACGGTATTATGGTTAATGATTGGAGGACTTGCTCTCACTTTTCTTGCGCATGGAATACAGGCTTTTCTTTTGCATCCTCATTTTGTTGATTATATAATAGGCTCCGCTCAAACACTTTTGCAATGGCGGGTGGATCAATCAACAGCAGAACTGCTGCTTCGCTTTATAGGAATAGTAGATATTATTGTTGTGGCATTATTGCTAATTTCTTCTACCCGCCAATACGCCGCTTCCTGGATGATCTTTTGGGGTTTGATTACCGCTTTATCTCGAATGACCGATGTTGGATTCCATGCTTATTATGAGGTGCTGATCAGGTTCTCACATTTTTGTATTCCGCTGGCAATTATAATATTAACAATGCTTTTTAAAGAGAGAAATTTTGCTGAAAAACAGCCTAAAAAGGCAGAGGGAATAGAAGTTTAGTACTAATTTTTTTCAGAACTTATTATCTAGCGATATCCTAAAAACAACTTTTCAAAAAATCGGGGTAATAAGGTATATTTTAAGCAAAAGAAAAAGGGAGGTTTTCATGAGAATACCTAAAGTATTACCGGCGGCCTTACCAATGCTGATCTTTTTGCTTACAATAGTTGGTTGTGGTACTACGGAGGATCAGGTAGAAAGAGGGAGAAATACCTATCATTTTGAATATGAAGATCAGACTTACAGAATAATAAGTTTAACCGATCCTGAGAATAATGGGTCCAACTACCTGGTTTTATCACAAGAGGGTCAAGTAAAACTCCGAGCAAGAGATAATGATCAGAATGGAGTACTGGATACCCTTCTTTTAGGTGAGATTTCTTTAGATAAAGCAAACGAAATCTATACAACAGGTATCTCATTAGCTATTGCCGATCATAAGTTTGAAGAAAGGACACCTTCCAGAGTCTTTGAATATATTGTTAACGACACCATTTACATCGTTCAAACCATTATGCAGGATTCCCCATATAACAGATTTATAATTTATGATCAGAAAAATGGGGATGAGCACATTATTCTGATTGACAATGAGGCTAATGGTATTCTGGATGAAAAAGAAAATGGGGATATGGATTTCAAAAGCTATCAGGAATTATACAGCATTGTACTCAAAGCCGGTCTAACTGAAGGCAGAGTCAGGAATGAAGAAGGACGGTATATCATAGTTCGGGATTAGAAAATTCATTATTAGTTGCTACTTTATTAAAGTAGATTAAAACTTCTTGGCAGTTTTCCATTTCCTTGAACTTTACCTCATGAGCTGATTATGAATTTAGACAGAAGAACGTTTCTCAGAGATTCAACCCTAGGAGCTTTGACCTCAGTATCACTTTCACAGTATTTATCGGATCGAACTTTTCAAACAGGTTCAAAAGGTGGTATAGTAAATATAAAACAGTTCGATGCAAAAGGTGATGGTATTACAGACGACCGAATAGCAATCCAGGATGCTATTGATTCAATTAAAGATAGTGGAGGTACTGTCTTTATGCCTCCGGGTGTGTACAGGCTTTCAAGAAATCCTGATGATCAATCAGGGCTAAAGATTTATAGCAATCAACAAATTATCGGAGCGGGGAGAGGTAATACCATACTTAAATGGATGGATGATGTAACTACTACCAGCCCTCATTTTTTACTGGCTGCCGATGGAGATTATGTAGAGAATGTGACGATCTCAGATTTTGAGATTGACGGTAACAAAGATAAAAGAGGAAATAATGAATTTCAGATACTGGGTGAAGGAATTGAAATCAATGGAAAGAATATTCTGATCAGGAATATGTACATTCATGACGTTTTGGGTGAAGGAATTGATAATGATAATTCTGACGGAATGATGATTACCAATGTAATTGTCGAAAATACCGGGGGCAATGGCATACACTGTTCTGACGATCTGGTACGGGATGTGCTTATTAGCAACTGCATTACCAGAAATTGTGCTCATGGCAGAAAAGCGGCAAACAACCGGCGATATGGTGGCTTGGTTTTAAGAGGTAGTGGCATCTATGTAGTGAATCATCGGTCAATAGAAGATGCGCAAATTGCTAATATAGAAGGAGAAGGGCTTGGTGCCGATAATGAAATTTGTTTAAGTCAGGTAGCGGGTAAGGCTACACGTGAGGATTCTGAGGGTTTCAGAATTGGAATGAAAGGAAAGATCACATTAATGAATTGTCGTTCACAAACACCGTTTTCAAACCGGGATAACTTTAGAATTGAAGACTTCGAAGGTATTGCAACATTGAAGGATTGTTATTCAGAAACTTTCGAAGGACAAGCTTATGCGATGTCTATGAATGGAACCCTCATCACGGAGGGCTGTACTGCTTTGGCTAAAACCACCGGTGCTGGAAGTCATGGATTTATGGCACAGGTAGAAGGGCGTGTAGTATGGCGGAACTGTGAGTTTATTTCGTCACAAACCAGCGGGAATGGTTTTATGTTTAGTGGAAATCACGCCGATATAGAAGTTGAAAATTGCAGGTATCTCAATCCACAAAACATCAGTGGACATGCCGTAAAAATAAATACTTCTGTAAATGAGGTGGATAACACTGATGCTGCTGCTCATATTGTCAGTGTCAATGGCGGTGATTTTCATACTGGTAGAGATGCGGCATCAGTGGTTGATCTTAGCACTGGGAATAACTCATCTATTCAGGTAAAAGATATAAAACGCTGTGTGGGTGGAAAAAATGCTTTAAACATTAAACAAAGTGATTCATCAACAATGGGTAAGGTCATGATTTGCGGTAATCATTTAGAGGGGCTGAAAACTCAATATATTTATCTCAGGGAATAAACAAAGGACTCGTTTCTGGTAATATATGTTCGCAACAAATTGTAATCGAAAGTGATCATATCGTTTGTATAAACAACATCACTCCGAACATTAAAGATCTTGGGAACAGCAATATCACTCAAAGCAATTACACGCTTTAATAAACGAAAGGCAGAATAACAGGTTTACAGCTTTAAGGATAAGTTCTATTGTTCAGACCAGCCTCTAATGAACCCGATATTATAAGCTACTTCGGGAACATTCGCCATCCAGTTTGATTCATATTCGACTGATATATAACCGCCGAAATTTTGGCGTTTGAGCTCTTGCAGAACCCCGCTTACATCACCAATACCGGAACCAAAGGGGACATCATCACCTTGACGGTCGAAACGGTCAACATCCTTTAGATGAAGCGATATAATACGTCCTTCCAAGGTCTTGAGACCATCTACAGGATTAATGCCACTGCGAATCCAATGCCCGGTGTCAGCACAAGCTCCAATCCGGGGGTCCCTGTCTGCTACTAGCGAAGCAATATGTTCCGGATTCCAGCCCTGGAAGCTACCATCGTCAGGTATGGCGTGATTATGAATGCCCATCATAATGTCAAATTCCTTGACAAGAGGTTCTATAAAATCAAGTTCTTCATTTGTATCAGGATTTGAGGTAATAGCCGGCAGGCCCAGTTTTTGTGCAAATTCAAATACACTACGGGCCTGATCAGGATCGGTGAGGCCAATAACCCCATAACTGATCATTTTAATATCATGTTCTTCAAGTTTTGCAAACAACTGTTCAATATGATCATCTGACATATCCCTGAATGCAGTGTCATCATC
The DNA here is from genome assembly GCA_040905745.1 of Balneolales bacterium. GTDB lineage: Bacteria > Bacteroidota > Rhodothermia > Balneolales > Natronogracilivirgulaceae > JBBDMU01. Next base: position 28,750 of record JBBDQY010000036.1, on the reverse strand, counting down.
CGGACTATACTTCTGACCAGGGTAAAATTCTATAATTCGTCCGCCTGCAGCGGCATTCTTCTCTATAGCTTCCATAACAGTAAATCTGTTAAAGGTATAAGCCTGAACACCCGTAAGAAACTCCCCGATTTTATAATCTTCGAGGTTATCTAACTGAATGGATTGAATATTGGTATTTGAGGGGGAGCAGGAGGTTACTGATATGGTGATCGAAAGTATCAGTAACTGAGCAAGATGTAGATAGAGTTTCATGACATTAGTTCTTAATATTTTAGTTGATAAATAACAATATGTAATAAAAATAATAAATTCCTAATTCAGAGTAGAATTTAGAGTGCCAATATTATGAAAAAAAGACGTACTAACTAAAATATTGAGTTATAGGGTGATAAGATGAAGTTTATCAGTAACTGAAAGTTTATTGAATGAGAAGTGTCACAAATACAAATTGCCTACAACCTAATATTAGCAATTCTGATTATCGATCTGTCTTGTGTCATAGCTATTAAAGTATTACATGATACATTAACCGATAACCAGTCTATTAATTTGCCATTATCATAAATCATCAATGAATATTTATATTAATAACCTATTCCCAGTGAACGAAACCAATTAAAGCAAATATCTAATTAATATTTGCTTTTTAGGTTCAAAGCTTGCCATATTCAATTTCACACAGTAACTTTTTTGTGAATAAAGCTAATTGGTGGCATTATAAATATGCTTCACAATTTTCTGATTTGGTATTGCTTAACTAATGTATTTTTCGTAAATAGATGAAAGCAATATTAACTTCTGTGAAATGAATTAAAACAGGTTGTTGTAAAATAACAATAGAAGGTATATATACAGACTTGAAAGATAAGTTTATTGCCCTAGCTACCATGAACAATTAAAAGGATTATGCATATTATAATTGATACCATCAATACAGCACGAAGATCACCTGGAATTAACGTAGCGACAATCATGCCTATGAAAATTATCTGCATGGCTTTAATAGTGTTAGGTTGTACTGCTATGATTAATTATGACTTAAATGCACAAAACGGCAGTATCTCCGGAATAATTATTGATGCTTCAACAGACGAAGCGCTTTCTGGTGTTACCGTAAGTTTACAAAAGGGTGGCCATGAAAGTATTACTGACGCAAATGGCCATTATAATTTACCATTAGTACCATATGGTGAAGATGTAATGGTCATCAATGGCATTGGTTTTGATAAAAAAGAACTTCCCGTTAAGGTTGATGCCGATGAGACCATTGAACAAAGCATAGAACAATCTGATGAAAGCCAATTATCCGCGGATGTTGCCAAACAGGGGCAAGAACGTGCTTTGACCAAGCAATTAGAATCGGTTAAGTTTTCTTCAGTGATTTCAACTGATTACTTATATCGCTTTTCAGATAATAATATTAATGATGCATTAGCACGATTTCCGGGAATACAGAAAAGTCACCGCGGAGAAATAAACCTACGCGGTGTCGGCCATAATATGTACAACGTGACCATTGACGGGCAAAGGATGGCAACCACCGGATTTGGAACCAGAAGCGTGAATTTAGATGCATTATCACTGGACATGGTTCGGGATATAGAAATTATTAAAGTAGTTACTCCTGATATGGACGCTAATGCATTAGGTGGCGTTATTAACTTAAGTTCCCGCCGTTCCTTTATTGGTGAACGGGAATTTAGTGCCCAATTAGGTGGCGGAGCTAATACGGAGTATTTGAGTCATACCGGTCCTAATAGCAGGGCATCGTTAAGATTCGCTGATTCACCTACAGAGAATTTAACCGTAGCCTTTAATTTAAATCATCAGTTAGATCAGCGTGGCAGAGAGAGGCTAGGCGTAGATTACGATGTTTTTGATTTTGGCACTGGTGACAGAGATGTGATAGAAAGTGTTACACCTAGTTTTCATACGGATGTGTCAAATCGGATTGGTGGAGGGTTGCAACTGATTTATCAGCCTGAAGAAGAGAATACATACTTTTTCCAAACGATGATCAATAATGATAACCGGGAATTAATCCGGCATAGAAATAGTATGGGGGCCGGTGGTGACTGGTTTTCTCCAGACAGTACGGGTGCTCAAGGTGGACAGGGTTACGCACATTATGATGTTCGGATGCGAAATAATACCGTTAGGCAATACCAGGCACAATTTGAGGCCAATCACATTTTTGATCTGCTGGAATTGAATTACAACCTTGGCTGGAGTCAGGGTTTATTCAACCAGCAACAGGATCAGCCATTCTTTGAAGTACCCGGTTTAAATCACGCTATAGATTGGGAAAACCGTGACAGACCTGTGGTAGATCCATATAATGCGGTTAGGTTAAATGATGAGACGATTAATCCTCAAACATATTTTTTCCGACATTATGACAGATTATTTAATGACCATATTGATAATAAATATTCCGGCGGATTGGATATAGAGATGCCTTTTAGTCTGGGATCATTTAAACTTGGTTCCAGTGCTTTATTCACCAATAAAAATGGAACTACCAAAGATGCCAGAATCTCAACCTTTATTCAAATGAGAATGAATCAATTCGCTACTGTGGAAAAAGGTGGGATAGAGGTATTTGATGACCGTGATTATTACATCCCAAATTTTTTGGATCCATATGGGTTTAGGCAATATTATACCGGGAACAGGCCACAATTAACGAAAGAAAATGAGGACATCTGGATTTACGATGCTTCCGAAAATATTTATGCGGGGTATGGTATGGCGAATCTGGAATTCGGTAAGTTAACGGTTAAAGGTGGTGTCCGTATTGAATATACAGACGCTGAATATGAAGGAGATGCGACCTTTTTTAATGTATTGCCTGCCTTTTTGGAGGAAAGAGATACCAGTACAACTGTAAGTTATACTAATCTTTTTCCCCACGCGCAGTTAGCCTATGAGATTGGTAATCAATCAAATGTTCGCTTGGCGTATTCACGCACAATGGCAAGGCATAATTTTAATCTGCTTTCACCATTTGAACATGTCAATCCTGTGGATTCATTGATCTCCCGCGGTAATCCGGAGCTGGAGCCTATGTTATCAGACAACCTGGATCTTCTGTTTGATCACTATTTCACTAATGTGGGGCAACTTTCATTAGGGGTGTATTATAAAGATCTATCTGGTTTCATTTATGAAAACCAGGAGGTAGTAAGTGGTGGTGACTATGATGGATTCGAAGAACGCAGATTCCAAAATAGCGATGAAAGTGCTTCTGTATATGGCGCTGAGTTTTCCTGGCAGCAAAATTTAACTTTCCTGCCTGGCTTTTTAAGTAACTTCTCTACATTTGCTAACTATACCTGGTCTCATTCAGAATATGATACAGACCGTGATGATGTTGTAGAACTTACTTATCAGAGCCCTCATGTCATTAATGCGGCACTCGATTATACTCAAGGACGGTTCTCTACCCAAGTATCCTATCATTGGACGGCAGCAGCCCTTAGTGGATTGCAGGATACGACTCGCTTAGCCCCGGAAATTGATCAATCAGAAAATGTTTATATGGACCGATACATGGATGGATGGACAGATTTATCATTATCCTTTAGATTTAGAATATCTCAGAACTTTCGCTTTTGGGCAGATGTATCCAATTTATTGGCTAATGAACGTGTTACGTATGCTTACGACCGTGATCTATATCCTGTTGAAACAGACCTGAGTCGTGGGCGTTCTTTCTTAATGGGAATCAGATTTGACCTCTAAAATAGCCTCTGGCAAAAAAACGATAATGGAGGAATACTATGAATAAACAATTTAACATTCGGAATCAGAATTCAGTGGGTTTTAAGACTCTTGGAGAAAAAAAATATAGCACTTTAAACCTCTCAGTAGTACTGCTTATCATGATGGCGATAGTGGTGCCTGCGGCTGTATTCGCCCAAACAGGTACAATTACCGGCCAGGTCTTTGACGCAGAGACGGGTGAATCACTTCCGGGTGCCACGGTAATGATTAAAGAGACAAATTACGGTGCTGCTACTGATGTAGATGGCAGGTATACAGTACGTCGGGTACCTGTCGGAGATCAGGTTTTAGTAGTCAGATATATTGGTTACCACCCTCAGGAATTCAACCTAACAATTGAAGATGGCGAAAGTGTGGAGCAGAATGCTACCCTTAATATTGATCAGGTTGAGGGCGAAGATTTAATTATAGTTGCTCAACAACGTGGTCAGGCTCGTGCGCTCACAATGCAACGGCAATCTGTGAATATCAAATCTGTGATGTCATCGGAACAGTTAGACCGGATGACTACTACTAATGTATCAGACGCTCTATCTCGTATGGCGGGTATGCATGGAGGAACCAATATACGTGGTGTGGGCAGTGGCATGAGTAATGTTACCATTGATGGTCAGCGAATGGGTACGACAGGGGATAACCGAAGTGTTGATCTAAGTTCAATATCATCTGACATGGTACGTGACCTTGAGGTCATCAAGGTGATAACACCGGATATGGATGCTGACGCGCTTGCAGGGGTGATCAATGTTAGTACCAGGCGGCCTATTGGTGGAAACCGGGATATTAATGTTCGGTTAGGTGGCGGGTCTATTCCAAGATATCAGGATGTTGTGGGAAGTAGTGCCAGAGCGTCCTTCAGTTTTGGAGATTCTCCACGTGATAACTTCTCTTATGCGCTTAATTTCAGTTATCAAAGAACACCTAGTGTAAGTGAGAGTATTAACCACAGTTGGACGATTAGGAATTTTGGTGATGGCCCTGTTGACCTTTTGTCTGGCTTAACTACTACGTTGCAATTTAACCCGCGTGAGCGTTATGGAACGGGTGCACAATTAACGTTTCAACCTACTGACAGGACAACATTTCATGTACAGGGCATGTTCAATATCATGACCGGTGAAAGTACGCGCTATGGCAAGAATTATAATCCTACAGCCCGTGGATGGGTTACTCAGGACAGTACCACTTTGAGTAGCCCAACGTGCATTAGTTGTTCGGGTTCTGTAAGTTATAATGCGCAAATGGAACCCAGTACCACGAATCAATATACATTCCGTGCGGGAGGCAGACACCTGTTTGATTCCTTTGATATGGATTACAATCTGGGCTGGGGCCATAGCAGGGCATTTGGTGAACGATATGGTTTTAATTTTTCAAGTGGCGGACACAATTTTAAAACCAATACCGACGATCGTCATCACCCAACCTACTCTGTGCTGACCCATCCCAATACATTATTCCCACGTTCACGTGATTTTGATCTAAGCAGTGTAGATAACAGATGGGATGAAGATTATGATAATGAACTCTCGGCCACAATTGATTTCAATGTGCCGGCGACCCTTGGGTCATTCAAATTCGGTGCCAGTTCGAGGATGACTTTAAAAGATGGTAATTCTGAACGTTACGACATGCAATTCAGAAACCCTGCCAGGTTATCCAATCTGGATGTAATAGGTGATGGTTGGACTATCATGGACAGGCCTCACGCAACCTATAACATACCATGGCTTATGGACCTGGATGCCGGTCGTGAATTCTATAAAAGTCAATACCCTAATATGAGACTGGATGAAGAAACCTGGGCACATCACAGAGAAACGCAGACCTATTATGCTAAAGAACATACATCGGCATTATATGGGATGACTACCTTAACCTATGACTGGATTAAGTTTCTTGGTGGTCTGCGATTTGAATATGCAGATAACACCTACACCGGTCGGGATGGGGAGACTGATATAGGTGGTAGATTCCTAGGAGCTACTGATACGACTGCGGTGAACAGAAATGCGTTTTTGTTTCCCAATGCCCAGTTTGTTTTCTCACTAAGTAATTTAACTAGTGTGCGTATAGCTTATTCACGTTCGATAGGAAGGCCTAGTTTTACTCAACTTTCTCCAACCAGGATGCTGCATCATTATTTTACCCGTATAACAAGGGGGAATCCTGAACTGAATCCTATGACTTCAAATAACTTTGATTTTATATTTGAACACTATTTTATGAATGTGGGTGAGTTTACTGTTGGATTATTCTATAAGGACCTTAATGACTTTGTGTATAGGGCAACCAGATTCATAAACGCAGATTATGTGGGCGCGGAAGCCGCGTATCAGGGTTGGGATGATGTGACCTATTTTAATGGTGATGAGGCGACTGTCTATGGTGCTGAAGTATCATGGCAGCAATCATTAGAATTTCTGCCCGGCTTTTTGAGTAACCTATCAACCTTCGCGAATTATACGCATACCCGATCGGTTACCGAAATTGATGAACGTCCTGAAAAAGTTTCAATGACAGGCCAAAGGCCTCATATGGTTAATTCAGGCCTGGATTACAACCAGGGCGGTTTTTCAGCTAGTGTATTTTTTAGCTGGTCGACACCTCAATTAAACTCCTACGGCGACCCGCGTCCCGTACCGGAAATTCCCTATATAAACCAGGGACAGGTTGTCTATTTTGATGGCTATTCTGATGGCAGGCGTAATCTGTCTGCCGCCTTACGATACAGAATTAGTAATAACTTCAGGATCTGGCTTGACGCTAATAATCTATTGGCGGAACAAGTAGCGAATTATAATTATGATCGAGAGTATTATCCAAGCTCAATTCGATATTTTACACGAAATTTTAGTCTGGGAATTAGGTATAACCTTTAATTTAAAATGCTAAAGAATTTGTCATAGCAGTTTCAGGACAAAACTATGACATGAAGTCGATTGCTTCCGGAAGTGACCGGGAGCAATCAAATTACAACAACAAAAAAATCAATAAAGAGGATTTAATCATGCTTATGAACAATAAATACAAATATACCATCGCCGAAGACCGGCATGGTATGGGAATGGCGAAATGGCCTATTGGCGCAATCTTATTCGCGTTATTACTATCTGTGCTTTTAGGAACAAATGTGCAGAAAGCCATTGCACAACCTTCCGGTGCATTACTTGCACAAGATTCACTGGCGCTAGTATCATTTTTCCATGCTACAGAAGGCAAAAACTGGCATAACAATTCAGGATGGTTAACCGAAGATCCTGTTTATTCCTGGTATGGAATAGGTGAAGATTGGGTTCGGGAATACGATGGTATATGGCGTTTATACAGACTGGAATTACGGTCAAATAACCTGAATGGTAATATCCCTGAAGATTTCACCGACTTAGAATACTTATGGCGTCTTGTTATCGACAGAAATAACCTACACGGACCCTTTCCTGATGCTCTTGCCGAAATGAATAATCTTGAAAACAACTGGAGATTTGTAGATATCGGGTTTAACTATTTTTCCGGTCCCGTAAACTGGCAAGCTCTGGGTGCCCAACCTAATATGCAGCAATGGAAAATGGGTAGTAACTATTTTTCAGGCAGCATTCCTGATTTCGAGGATGGGTCATGGCCTTCATTAACTATCCTTCAGGGTCAGAACAACCTGTTCTCAGGTTCACTACCCGGGGGTACCGAAAACCTTACCAACTTACGCTGGTTCAGATTTCAAGATAACAGGCTTGAAGGAAGCATGAATATATTAGAACCTTTGGGTAATATTGATACGGTTGAAGAAATTAATCTTACCAATAACTATAACCTGGAACCAGGAATAATTCCTGACTGGATAGGAAACCTTGGTCAAAGCCTGGAAGTATTAAGGATCGGCGGTACAAATCGAACCGGTACGGTACCTACCTGGATTGCGGGCATGCAGGAACTACTGACATTTGAAGTTGGCGGTGGTGATGAAATTGGTGGACAGTTACCCCAGCAAATGTCAAATATGTTAAAGTTATCAAGCTTAACTTTAAGGGATGCTGACTTTGACGGCCCTATCCCAACTTGGTTGGGTACACTACCAGAATTGTCTTCCTTGACTCTTCAAAAATTGAATTTCACAGGAACTGTTCCGGCATCATTAAATAGTAGCCCTAGCCTTACTTCAATTAATTTAGCTGACATGGATCTGGATGGTCCTTTACCCGAATTAACTAATTTGGAATTAGGAAGTCTTCACCTGGATAGCCTGGGTTTTGAAATAACTGAATTCCCCGCCTGGATTACCAATCAGGTTGAACTTGGAAGCCTGACTTTCAGTAATATGGGATTAACCGGAGACTTACCAGATTTAAGTGCCTTAGCTGAGTTGACTAGCATTAACTTTTCTGACAACCCAGTAACCGGCGACATCCCTGAGTGGGTCACTAATATTGAAGAACTCAGTACGCTTAATTTGAATAGAACTAATATGAACATTACAGAATTCCCTGAATTTTTGAGGGATTATCCTGACCATATAAATAATATTCAATTGGCAGATGTAGGTATGAGCGGTGAAATTCCAACCTGGATTGGTGAACTGATAAACCTTAACTCGCTTGTTTTAGATGATAATGAACTGACCGGTGGTTTACCTGAAAGTTTGGGTGAACTTTCTGAAATGGATTCGCTAAATGTTGCAAACAATCAGTTATCAGGTTCTCTTCCTGCGTCATTTACAAATATGGGAGTATTTGAAAATATTACCAATTTGCAGGCACTGGTTCTATCCGGAAACGCCGGCCTTGAAGGTGAAATCCCAATGTCATTTACTAACTGGGATCCTGATATACTTCGTGTTCTATGGTATGATGGAACAGGTTTAGTTGAACCAGATGATGCTGAGTATGATGAATGGGTAGCAGCTGTAGCGACTCCTTACGACCCTGCCAACCATACTGAATTTGTCAGTGTCAGAAGAAGTGAAGTTACATCGGTAGAGCCGGGATTGGAATCTCGTCGCCCATATGTATTCCAATTGGATCAGAACTATCCTAACCCATTCAACCCAACAACTCAAATAAATTTTGAGATTCCCTCAAATTCTCATGTTACTTTAAGAGTATTTGATATATTGGGCCGGAATGTGGCTACACTGGTAAATGAACAAAGAAGTGCCGGACGTTATGAAGTCAACTTCGATGCCACGGGTTTATCAAGCGGTAGTTATTTCTACAGACTTGAGGCCGGTGACATGGTTCGTACACAATCCATGATGTTGATTAAATAACCAAAGTAAACAAAAGGAATCCTTATTAACTCCGATGAATACGCAAAGGTATATTTCAACAAGCCTTGTGAATTCATCGGAGCATTAAGGTTTCTATTTTAATGGAGGTTAATAAAAGGCGATTATAGAAGTGAATAGTACAATAGGCATTTGAAATATGTATGCTATAATAATTTGAACAGCTATAAAATTCTTTTGCTAACCTGCATTTCTATTTTTAGGTCTCATACCCTTTTTTAGGCAATCAACACTTACCCATGATTATGCTAAAATTTTTACAGAATGAATTTGTATAAAAATGTCATAATTGAAAATTAAGGTAAGGCTTAATAAGTAGTACGAGATTAATTAGAAAAATGAGCTAATACTCCAAGAATGATAAAGTGCATAGCCCTACAAAATGTTAAAACATAAGTTAAAGTTCAGTTTACCTGTGCTTGAAAAGTTAAAAGTTGGAATAAGGCTAAATATTAATTAAAAACAACAGGATAAGTTATGAAGTATATAAAATATACGATTGCATTGTTGATCCTTTTTATATCTGTATCTACCGTTCAGGCACAGTTTGATGGTGGAGATGGAACTGAAGGGGATCCATATCAGGTAGCTACGCTACAGCAGCTTCAGGATGTGGGAACTGCCCAGGATCAGCACTATATATTGACTGCGGATATAGATGCTACAGACACCGAAACCTGGAATGATGGTGCCGGATTTGAACCCTATTCAGATTTTACGGGATCATTTGATGGTAATGATTTCGTTATTTCAAACCTGACGATAGACAGGGAAGAAGAAGATAACGTAGGTTTATTTGGTGTAAACAGTGGGACCATTACTAATGTCACTATTGAAGATGCCACGATCACCGGTAATGAACAAGTCGGTGCTTTGGTTGGTGAGAATAGCGGGATAATTAGTAATTCATCCTCATCTGGTGAAGTATCCGGATTAGAGATAATTGGTGGTCTTGTTGGTATTAACGAGGCAGAGAGTGAGCTCAATAATTCTTATTCATCAGCTTCGGTTACAGCTCAGCAAACAGTTGCCGGCGGTTTGGCCGGAAAGAATGATGGAACGATAAGTGAATCTCATTCTTCAAGTAGCGTTACCAGCGGTGAAATTCCAACCGATGGCTTTGGCACTATTGGAACCGGTGGTTTAGTCGGAGTGAATAGCAGTGGTTTGATTACCGCCTCATTTGCTACTGGCGAGGTTAATATGCCCGGAACCGATTTTCGGGCCGGTGGTTTAGTTGGATATAATAATGGTGGTGAAATTATTAACTCCTATGCAACAGGTAATGTTACCGGAGATGAGCGAGTAGGCGGATTGGTCGGCGGTAACAGAAACGGTGGAAGCATAAGAGGATCTTATGCTTCAGGTCTGGTTACTGCTGAGGATGACATGGGCGGGCTGACAGGTAATAATACGGAAGTAATTGAAGATAGCTACTGGGATACAGAAGCTACGGGTCAATCAGAAGCTGACGGTAATGAAGAGCCAGGAACCGCTGTTGGTTTAACCACAGATCAAATGACCGGAACTTCAGCTTACGAAGGAATGGAAGTATTCGATTTTGACGAAACATGGCAACTCACTGTAAATTATCCTGCCCTTTATTGGGAAGATGTTGATGCTCTGGAGCCTGTATTTTCGTATGGTGGTGGCGATGGTACAGAAGGAGATCCTTTTCAGATCGCTACATTAATACATCTTCAGGATATCAAGGAAAATCTTGATGCTCATTTCGTTCAAACATCCTTCATATATGCACCCGATTCTGAAAACTGGAATGATGGTGCAGGCTTTGAACCCATTGGTACCCCAGAAAATCCATTTACAGGTTCTTTTGATGGAAATGGTTGGTTAATTGATAATCTATATATCAACCGTGAAGATGAAACCAACGTTGGTTTATTTGGTGTGGTTAGTGGTTCCCTAAGCAATATTGTGCTTTTTGAAGCTCATGTTGCTGGTGGTGATACAACCGGGGCATTAGCAGGATATAGTAATGGTGAAATTACAAATTCCCAATCTACAGGTGATGTAACAGGTAATGCAAATGTTGGTGGACTGGTTGGTATAAACAGTGGCGGTCAGATTTCTACATCCAGCTCAAAAAGTACCGTTGTTGGCCATGATTGGAAAACCGGCGGGCTTGTAGGTACTAACGAAGAAGAAGGTGTGATTGATTTATCTTATGCGAATGGTTCTGTAGAAAACACGGTCGGGGCTGATGGTATGCCATATAATATTGGAGGCCTTGTCGGACGTAATATTAGAGCAACAATAAGTAATTCATACGCCTCAGGTGAAATTATTGCTGAGATTTCAGGTAGCTGGTGGGATCCCAAAGCAGGAGGACTGGTGGGTGATCACCGTTCAGAAGATAAGGATGCAGAATGGTCCTCTATATTAATTAACAGCTACTATGATAGCACAGCAGCCAATGTTCCTCTGGCTAATGGTGCAGGACCTGATGGACCGGATTGGAATCCTGCTGATAATCAGGATGGTGTTGTAGCTTTGTCAACAGAACAGATTACAGGTGCAGCAGCCTATGATAATATGGAAGGATTCGATTTCAATGAGACCTGGGGATTAACTGAAGGTTACCCTGCCCATAGGTGGGAAAGTGTAAACTTTATAGATCCTGACTGGTTTGCCGCTGGTGTTGGTACCGAAGAAGATCCATACCAGATTGAAACCTTAGCTCAGCTCCAGGATATTGAAAATAAACTTAATTCTCATTTTATTTTGACAAGGTATATCTATGCACCAGATACCGAAAATTGGAATGATGGTGCTGGGTTTGATCCTATTGGTAACGACGAAAACCCATTCAGTGGATCCTTTGATGGTAATGGCTGGATTATTGATGGTCTATACATCAATCGTGAAAATGAATCCAGAGTGGGGTTATTTAGCGAGGTGACCGGTTCTATAATTAATGTTATCCTGGAAAACGTAGATATAACAGGTGGTGAAGAAACCGGTGCCCTGGCAGGTCGTAATAGTGGAGAAATCACCAATTCCAATACTTCTGGAACAGGCGTTGTCACCAGTGCCGAAAGAAGAGTAGGTGGGCTTATCGGAGACAACCGAGGAAATATTACTGATTCCTATTCTCAAAGCTCCGTTACCGGGGCAGCTGAAACCGGAGGTTTAAGCGGTTTTAATGGAGGTGCTATCCGTTCATCATTTGCCAAGGGTGATGTTGCAGGAACAGGAAGAGTTGGTGGACTCGTTGGTTATAACACCAATGGTGGCGAGATTCATAATTCTTATACTAACAATTCTGTTGTTGGATCAGAAGAAAGGGTCGGTGGCCTCGTTGGTGATAACCGCAATGATGGCACAATATCAAGCTCATATGCTGCAAGCACAGTTGAAGGAGATAGCCAGGTCGGTGGATTCGCCGGCTATAATCAAATGTTAATATCAGACAGTTATTTTGATTCTGAAATAGCTGATATGTCATCAAGTGTAGGGAACGGTGATGTGTTTGGTGTAACAGCATTGACTACAGCCGAAATGAAAGGAGAAGCATCTTTTGAAAATATGGCCTTTGATTTTGAAGAGATGTGGACTCCCAACGAAGGTTATCCCGCACTGGCATGGGAAGATGTGGATCCAATTGAAGTGAGTTCAGAATTGAGAGCAGAACTACCTACAGAGGTAGCTCTTGATCAAAACTATCCTAATCCATTCAATCCGACAACTAATATCCGCTATGCCATTCCTGCAGAGGCACACGTAAGACTAAATGTTTATAACGTGCTTGGCCAGGATGTCGCTACACTTGTGAATAAAAGTATGGCAGCCGGTAGTTATGAAACCACTTTTGATGCTAGCAGATTAGCAAGTGGAACTTATATCTACAGATTGGAAGCGGGTGATAAGGTGCTTACCCAAACAATGATGCTAATTAAATAACATTCAAATCTCGTTAAACTACCCGCATCACCTATTGATGCGGGTAGTTTTTTTATCCCTTAAAATTATTCAATTCCTATTGAAACTACCTTACAAACTATTACTCTTATAATGATGTCCCTAAGATGAAAATCAGTTATAAATTATTACCATGTGATTTTATTCAAATATATTTTTTCTCAATTTTCTTATTGGTATTAATACTTGTGTATGGCTGTAATACCATGAAGGAAGAATCACTATGGTTAAATCAATCAGAGATAGATAAACTCCCTACGGAGGGAGAATCGTTTGAGAATGTTTTAGAATTTGCCAACCAGGGGTTAGAGGCAGATATTTCAGATCAAAATAATTCCCATAATACCCAAACTTTAGCTGCAGCCCTTTTATGTGCTCGTGATGTTGATCCACGTTATTGTGAGCAATCTGAAAAGGGACTTCAAGATGTAATAGGCACTGAAGCCGGAGGAAGAACTCTTGCACTGGGTCGTAATTTATTAGCCTATGTATTGGCTGCCGATTTGATTGGATATAAAGAAGCAGAGTTTGTGAATTGGCTTGATTACGTAAGAACCGCCGAGATTAGCAGCAGAGCAGGGATGCTTCACCTTCAGGATGCTGCAATGCGTGATCCATCTAATTGGGGCAATCACGCCAGAGCATCTATGATAGCTACAGCGCGATATCTTGAAAATGAGGAACTGCTTGATAGTCTGGCAAATCGTTTTCATGATTATGTTGGTCGCTCATCGGAAGGGTGGGACTTCCGTGTTGATATGTCATGGCATGCTGATCCCGAAAATCCACTGGGAATTAATCCTCCGGGATCAATTATTGAGGGACATAATGTTGATGGAGTTATACCTGATGATCAACGTCGCGCGGGTGATTCATTTGATCCTTACTTGCCGTTTCATTGGCCACCCATCAAGACTGGTTATTCATGGGAGACTTTACAAGGTATTGTAGCAGCAGCTGAACTTCTTAATCGCGCAGGCTATCCCGCCTGGGAATGGGAATCACAGGCTGTTCTTCGAGCTGTTAACTGGTTATACAATACCAAATTTGATGATGGTTTAGTTGATGCAGCACAAGGAGACGACCGGTGGCAAATATGGCTGATTAACTACGCTTATGGTAGTGATTTTCCTGCAGAAATTGCTACAGAACCGGGTAAAAATCTGGGCTTTACAGATTGGACTCACGGTGGCCGAAACATCCCTACTCAATAATTATGTATCTATAATTAACAGTTAAATGCATTTAAAATTCATACATAAAATTACTCCATTAATAGTCGGCACGTTACTTATTATATCTGTTATCGGATGCGGTACGTCGCAAAAAACATCGTTATGGCTGAGCCAGGAAGAAATCAATCAATTTCCAACAGAAGGGGAGTCATTTGAAAATGTTGTCAGGGTTGCGAATCTGGGTCAGGAAGCTGATATATCAGATCAAAATAACGATCACAATAATCAGACTTATGCTCAGGCTTTATTATGCGCGCGTGGTGTGGACGATAACTTTTGTGTACAGGCGAAAAAAGGCCTTCAGGATGTTATAGGAACTGAAGAGAATGGACGTACACTAGCATTAGGGCGCAATTTACTGGCTTATGTATTAGCGGCCGATGTGATTAATTATAAAGAGGAAGAATTTATGAACTGGCTGGATGAGGTGCGCCATAATAATCTTGAAGGGCGTACTCTTATCTCAACCCATGAAGACCGGCCAAATAACTGGGGAACTCACGCCGGAGCTTCAAGGATCGCCGCAAGTTATTATGTGGGTGATGAAGATGATTTGGAAAGAGCGGCTAAGGTGTTTCATGGATGGCTTGGGAATCGTGATGCCTATTCTGATTTCAGTTATGGTGGGTTGGACTGGCAGGCTGATCCGGAAGCGCCGGTAGGAATTAACCCGCCGGGCTCAATCAGGGATGGTCATAGTATCGATGGTGTTCTTCCAGATGATATGCGTCGTTGTGCAGATGGCAGTTTCCAATGGCCTCCCTGTAAAACAGGCTACAACTGGGAAGCTTTACAAGGTGTTGTCATGCAGGCAGAAATGCTAACCCGCCTTGGCTATTCTGCCTGGGAATGGGAATCGAAGGCTATTTTAAGAACAGTTAACTGGTTATATGAAACGACTTTTGACAATGGCAGCAATGAACCTGCAGTCGGGGATGACCGATGGCAGCCTTGGCTGATAAATTTTGCTTATGATACTGACTTTCCTACTGAGCGGGGTACTCAACCCGGTAAAAACATTGGGCTTACTGATTGGACTCATGATCGGGAACGTCCATAATTTTAATTAACTACACTATCTTCATGCAAGTTTGCTTTGGATGTTGAAAACTTGTCTGATATCTAATGAAAAAAATGAACAATTTTAACTTTACTATCCTAAAATTAAAGTCTCCTATAATATTACCTGGTCTCCTGTTGGTATTGTTGTATACATCGTGCACTTCTACCAAAGATACTTCTGTGGATGATTCTATTATTGACCAGGCCAAAAAAAACGGTCAGCTGGCTAATGAAGGGTTTTTACGACCTTATCGATATGTTCATGCCTGGATGGAATACGCTGATCCCGAAACGGGCCTGATACCCAGAAACCTGCAGGAAAGCATTGATTTATGGGATCAAAAAGATGTAGCCGCTGATAATTATTCCTATATGGTGCTTACTTCCGCCATAACCGATAGGGAGCTTTTTGATGGAAGGATGAGGGATATTTTGGAAACGGAAACAGTATTAACATCCCGTATAGGCAGAATACCTGATGAATATTCCTTTTCAAAAAATGATTTCCTGATGGATGAACCCGACACGGCAAAGATGATATTCGGTGGCTCTGAATACATGAAAGATGGTTTATTGGTGATTACGGAGTGGCTGGGGAAGAGTCCCTGGAGTGATCGCATGATCGGGATATTGGATGATATATGGGAAATTGCGCCCATTGAGACTCCTTTTGGTAACATTGTATCTACCGACAATGAAATAAATGGGGAAATGCTCCAGATACTATCCCGGATTTACTGGATGACAGGAGAAGAAAAATATTTGGAATATGCAATACGCCTTGGCGATTATCATTTGCTTGGGGATCATCATCCTACCCGTGATATGGAGACCTTAAGACTTCGGGATCACGGCTGCGAAATTGTGTCCGGATTAACGGAACTATATGCCGCTGTACATTATGCACGACCGGGGAAAAAAGAGGAATATCAGGAGCATATCTATGAAATGCTGGATCGTATTCTTGAAGTAGGCAGAAATGAAGATGGCTTGTTTTACGATGATATTAATCCTCAGACCGGTGAAGTGCTCGGCGCCAGGATAGCCGATACTTTTGGTTATACATTTAATGCCTATTATATCGTGTATCAACTTGATGGCATAGAAGAATACAGAGATGCCATATTAGAGCCCCTTGAATTGTTAAATGAAAAATACAGAAACTATAACTGGGAAAATTATGGCGTTGATGGTTATGCTGATGCCATTGAAGGGGCATTAAATCTTTATAACCGGGAACCACTTGCTTCAACCAGGGATTGGATTGACAGTGAAATACATGTTTTATGGGATTTTCAGGAAAACCACCCGGGCCCGCGAGGAGAGGGGTGGAGTGATAGTGGAATTATAGAGGGTATGCATCCTGATGGAAACTTTGCAAGAACCTCATTAATGTATTCTTTATGGAAAACCCAGGGACTGGTTGTACAACCATGGCGTGAAGATGTTGTTTTCGGAGCTGTTGAGCAAGATGGTGATCTGGTGATCCATCTGTCTGCTATTGAAGAATGGGACGGAAAACTGGTATTTGATCATGCCCGCCATAAAACCGAATTGAATCTCCCTCATGACTGGCCTCGTATCAATCAATTCCCGGAATGGTTTACTGCTGATGCTGATAAGGAATATACTTTTGTAAATTTAGAAAGCGGTGAGGAACATATTTATTCAGGTTATGAAATGATTAAAGGCATAAACTGGAATCTTAAATCCGGTCAGGAATTGGCGTTGCTAGTGAGGGAGAACTAAATGCTACTGATTATTGATGGTTTTTATAATATAATCTTGTAAAAGGATCATATATGGTTAAAAATTCTACAGTCTCATTTTTAGTTCTATTGGTAAGTTCTATCTGTTTGAGCTTTGCCTGTGATAGTAACAAAGATACCCATTCAGATTATTCATCTGGCATTGGCTTAAAAAACCTGAAACCTGATCACCCCCGTTTACTTTTTACAAATGAAGATCTGGAACGCATCCAAACACTGGCAAACAGTGACCGTGATCTGCAGATTATCATTGCTAATGTGATTCAGAGTGCTGACGAAGTCATTGATGAGCCGGTCGCTAAATATAATGTAGTTGATTCACGTCCTCGCTTGCTTCACGAAAGCCGGGCGGTTCTTTCACGGATCCAATATCTTGCGATGGCTTACCGTATTACGGGGCATCAAAAATACCTTAACAGGGCTGTTTTGGAGTTAAAAACGGCAGCAGCATTTCCTGACTGGAATCCCCGGCATTTCCTGGACACAGGGGAGATGACTACCGCATTTGCAATAGGGTATGATTGGCTTTATGACGACCTGTCGGAAGAGGATCGTAAAATTATCAGAGAAGCTATTGTTAATCATGGACTGAAAGCCGGCCTTGATGCTTATGCAAATGATGCGGTTTGGGTTGAGCGAAAACCTTCTAATTGGAATCAGGTTTGTAACGCCGGACTTAGCATGGGTGCTTTAGCCATAGCGGACGAAGAACCGGAAATTGCCCGACAAATCCTTGAAAAAGCGAAAGCTTCTATTCCAAATGGTATGAATCCCTACACTCCGGATGGTGCTTACAAGGAAGGGCCGATGTACTGGTGGTACGGTACCGCCTTTAATGTTTTATTAATCAATTCACTGCAAACTGCATTAAATACCGATTGGGATTTAACTAGCATAGAAGGTTTCCATAATACAGCATCCTATATAATTCATGCCACATCACCCACCCAATTATTGTTTAATTATGGGGATAGCAGTGATTCTGCCAAACTTACACCAATGCTTTTTTGGTTCGCAAAACAATATGGCAATCAGCATTGGGCTGATTATCATCGAAGCATGCTCGTAGATGCGATTAATAATGATTATGATCATCAGTTTAACCGTTTATCAGCTCTTGATGTGGCATGGTATCAATCCCCTGCCAATGATAATGAACATATCGAGCCACTGGATGCTGTATTTCGAAGTCAGGGTGATGTGGCCATGATGAGAAGTGATTGGGAAGATCCAAATGCATTGTTCACAGCTTTTCAAGGAATATGGAACCAGGTGCCTCATGCCAAACTTGATCATGGTTCTTTTGTTCTTGATGCCGATGGTGTTCGTTGGGCGCGTCATCCCGGAACCGAAAGTTACAGTATGCCTGATTTTTGGGATTATAGCGAAGGGGGGGTACGATGGACATACTACAGGAACTCTTCTTTGAGTCATAACACATTATCTATCGATGGACAGTTGCAACGAGCTGAAGCGAAGGGCAGTATCAACTCTTATGGCTCAGAACCCAATTATGCTTTTGCTGTTATGGATTTATCGGAGACCTATGCAGGTCAGGCAGAAAAAGTGGCCAGAGGAATTGCCATGCTTGACAGGAGCCGGGTGTTAGTACAGGACGAGTTGACACTTGTGAATGATACTTCTACGGTACGTTGGGCTATGGTGACGGAAGCAGAGGTGCAGCTTGATGGTCCGGTTGCGCTACTCACCCAGGATGGCCGCACACTTAATGCAGAAATACTATCTCCTGAAGGAGCCTCATTTGAATTAGTTTCAACTGATTCTGGAGATGAACGCCAAAGAAGCAATGAAGGAACAGTTATGCTGGCCACAAAAGTGAATGGTGATGATTCCCGTATGGTTAGAATAGCTGTATTATTAACCCCTGTTGGAGAAAAATGGCCGGAGAAAAAAGATCCTGTGTTAAGAACACTTGATAACTGGTAACTATCTTCAACTTTAAATTTAAAATATCAATCATTATCTATCAAAACAATGAAATATCAATTAATTCTACTTCTCATATTTGCATCAGCAGGTTTAGCACAAGCTCAATTTGCGGGCGGTGATGGTACGGAGGGCGATCCTTATCAGGTTGCAACCTTGGAACAGCTCCAGGAAGTGAACAATCATCTGGACAGCCATTTCCTTCTAACAGCTGATATTAACGCTGCAGATACAGAGAATTGGAATGATGGCGCGGGCTTCATCCAAATAGGTGATACCACAACAAGTTTCACCGGTTCATTTGACGGTAATGATCATATTATCGAAAACCTGACGATTAATCGGGAAGACCAGGATGATATTGGGCTATTCGGTGTAAATGATGGAACCCTCACCAATGTCTCTCTTGAGAATGCAACGATAACCGGCAACTTACAAATCGGAGCGTTAGCCGGTGTGAACAATGGGTTAATTAGTAATTCATCCTCTTCGGGTGTGATTTCCGGACTTGAAACAGCAGGTGGACTTATAGGTACAAATAATGAGGATGGTGAAGTCAGCAATAGTCATTCCTCTGCAGATGTTACGGCTACGCAGACCATGGCTGGTGGCTTAGCCGGTAGAAATGACGGAACTATATCCGAATCTTACGCGGAGGGTAGTATTAGCAGTGGGGAAGTTCCGACCGAAGGATTTGGATCTATTGGTACAGGAGGCCTTGTGGGTGTGAATAATGGAGGCCTGGTTACCAGCTCCTATGCCACAGGCGAGGTAACGGTCCCGACAGACACTGATTTTCGTGCTGGTGGATTAGTCGGATATAATAATAACGATGGTGAGATAATCAACTCCTATGCTACCACAACCGTATCAGGTGATGAAAGAGTTGGTGGCTTGGTTGGCGGCAACCGAAATGGTGCCAGCATAACAGGTTCTTATGCGTCAGGTCAGGTATCGGGCAATTCAAGAGTCGGCGGTTTGGTTGGTATGAACACGGAGGTCATAACCGATAGCTATTGGGATACGGAAGTCACCGGTCAAAGCGAGGGTGCTGGAAATGGTGAACCGGGGGGCGCAATTGGACTAACTACAGACCATATGACAGGAGTTGAGGCCTATGGAGGAATGGAAGCATTCGATTTTGAGGATACCTGGCAACTCACCGAAAACTATCCGGCTCTGTATTGGGAAGATGTTGAAGCACTGGAACCTGAATTCGCTTATGGTGGTGGATTAGGGACAGAAGGAAGACCCTATCAGATTGCTACCTTAGTTCATCTGCAGGATATTAATCAAAAACCAGATTCTCACTTTATTCAGACGGCATTTATTTGGGCACCTGATACTGAAAACTGGAATGACGGAGCAGGCTTTGAGCCTATTGGTACTTCAGAAGAGCCTTTCACAGGATCATTCGATGGCAATGGATGGATGATTGATGGGCTGCATATTAATCGTGAAGATGAATCCAATGTTGGTTTGTTTGGTGTAGTAAACGGTACTGTGAAAAATGTCACACTTAATGATGTGAGCATTACAGGAGGTGATGAAACAGGTGCTTTAGCCGGAACCAACCTTGGAACAATCATGAACTCTCATACCTCCGGTGAAGTTGTGGGAGCTGAGAATAGCATAGGAGGCCTGGTTGGATTTAATAATGCAGGCTCTATATCATCTTCCTCATCATCTAGTATGGTAGCAGGTGATGCTGAAGTCGGACAAGCTGTTGGTGGATTGGTTGGCCAGAACAGAAATGAGGGCGCTGTTATTGAGCAATCCTTATCAACAGGTGATGTCACCGCCGCCCTAAAAGTAGGAGGCCTTGTTGGATTCAACAGAGATTTGGCCGTTATCTCTAACTCCTATGCTACTGGAAATGTATCGGCCACAGCAGAGAGCATACCTGAGTTTGGTTGGTATGCCGGTGGATTAGTCGGTGATCATCGTGGTGAAGCAGAAATAAACCTGTCTTTTGCAACCGGACAAGTTTCCACAGCCCTGGAAGGGGAAGCCAATTACTGGGAAATTAAAGCCGGTGGTTTTGTTGGAGGCGTTACTGGCGACGCCACCATAACAGATAGCTATTGGGATGAAGAGGCTTCTGGTGCGGATATGATGCATGGACAGGATAATGATCCTGCCCCAGGTACGATCACAGCACTAACCACCGATCAAATGACAGGCCTGGCTGCCTCTGACGGGATGGATGCGTTTGATTTTGCATTTACCTGGAAGTTCACGGAAAATTATCCGGCTCTGAAGTGGGAAGATGTAGATGAATTAAATGAAGGCGGTCCATCTTTATGGCTTACTCAAAGCGAGATAGATGCTTTGCCAACAACAGGTACTGCTTTTAATAATGTGGTCAGTTGGGCTTTATCCAATCATAGCGCAAATATTTCGGATCAGAATAACCAACATGAATCTAAAGTATATGCCCAGGCATTACTTTGCGCACGGGGTGTAGATCCGGAAACGCATTGCGCAAATGCAGAACAGGGACTAAAAGACGCTATAGGAACGGAGGCAGGAGGACGAACCCTGGCTTTGGGTCGTAACTTATTGTCTTATGTTGTTGCAGCAGATTTAATCGATTACCGGGATGAAGAGTTCATGAATTGGCTCGATGAAGTTAGAACGGCTGACTTAGATTCCCGAGCAGGGATGGAACATCTCCAGGATCAGGCTTTACGGGATCCTTCTAATTGGGGCCATCATGCAAGGGCATCGATGATAGCCACAGCGCGTTATCTTGGAGATGATGAATTGCTGGATGAATTGGCAAATAGATTTCATGATTGGACCGGCAGGTCATCTGAAGACTGGGAATTTCGTGTTGACATGTCATGGCATGTCGATCCTGACAATCCACTGGGAGTGAATCCTCCGGGATCGACTATCGAGGGACATAATGTTGATGGCGTCATGCCGGATGATCAACGCCGCGCGGGTGATGATTTTGATCCATATTTACCTTTTCATTGGCCACCAAAGAAAACCGGTTATTCATGGGAAGCTTTGCAAGGTGTGGTAGCAACAGCCGAACTTCTTAATCGTGCAGGCTATCCCGCCTGGGAATTTGAATCACAGGCTGTTCTGCGAGCAGTTAACTGGTTATACAATACCACATTTGATGACGGTTTAATAGATGCGGCAGAAGGTGATGATCGCTGGCAGGTATGGTTGATTAACTATGCTTACGAGACTGAATTTCCGGTAGAAACACCGGTCAACCCAGGCAAAAATATTGGTTTTACCGACTGGACACACGGAGCATATTCAGAAGTGGACGTTTCTGTTGAGGATCAATATGAAGATGTTCCACAAGAGGTGAAATTAAGTCAGAATTATCCAAATCCATTCAATCCAACAACGGTTATTGAATATGCCGTGCCTGAGGCCGGTTCTGTGCGGTTAGAAGTTTATGACATGCTTGGAAGGAAAGTCTCCACACTCGTTAATGAAACTCAGACAGCTGGTACTTATCAGACCAATTTTAATGGATCGAATTTGTCAAGCGGAATGTACATTTATCGTTTACAAGCGGGTGATTATACACTCTCTCGCCAAATGATGCTTATTAAATAACTATATCGGTAAGAAATATGACACACCTTTATCTTTGTCAATTTTTAATGATGCTGATTCTCTTATTCAGCATTTCAGGAAAAACTATTGCACAAACCGTCTCCATTGATCCAGTTTTTAGTACGGAACCAACGGCAGGCGACGCGGATGATCCGGCTATCTGGATACATCCTACGGATCCTGAACGCAGTTTAATTATTGCCATGGATAAAGGTGCGGGTGTCTATGTGTATGACCTCACAGGCAAGGAAATTCAGCATATCGATCAGGGTACTGCCGTAAATAATATAGATTTGCGTTATGGAGTTAATCTTGCAGGAGTAGAAGTAGATATTGTAGCAGCCAATCTACGCGATGCGAGGAAACTAGCTGTATTTAAGATTAATCCGGATTATCAAAATGGTGAAGTGCTGACACAGATAGCTGATAAAAACAGTAGTGATAACAATATACAGCCGGATAGTTATGGTTTCACTTTGTACAAACGCAAAAGTGATGGTTCCTTGTACGTTTTTGAATTACCTAAAGATGATGGTGCTGTGCGGCAATATCTCATTTCTGACGATGGTTCACCCTATGGCATTTCGCTGGAAGCCGTTCGTGATTTAAATTACGAAGGAGGTACCGCGGAGGGATTCGTTGCGGATGATGACCTGGGCTATGTTTATATCACTGAGGAAGGGGAAGGTATTCATAAATATTATGCAGACCCTGAATTCAGCAATGATCGAATCCATTACTTCGCTGAAAATGACGGAATTGAAGGTGATCGCGAGGGGCTGGCATTATATGCATGTAATGATGGCACAGGTTATCTGGTACTTTCAAGTCAGGGTAACGATTTGATAAAAATTTATGAAAGGCAGGGTGCTAATCAATTAGTTAAAACCATAGAAGCACTTGATGATCAGGGTCAAGGAAATCTCGGAACTGACGGACTTGACGTAAATTCTGCTTCAATTCCCTCCATTTTCCCAAATGGCTTCCTGGTGGTTCATGATGAGGATGCTGCTCGTTATCATGTCTACGATTGGGCAAATGTGGCTGAAAGGGATTTAAAACCATGTCCACAACAACGCTAATTATACTTTAAATCATTGACTTGGTAATAGGGTTTCAAATAATAGATACTAGCGGTCCTATTCTTTAGAAAAGTTATGGTAATATAAATTCCTCACATCAGAAGGGTCCGCTGCACGGATTGGTGGGGAATTTTAGAACCTACGAAACATCATCCTATTAAGTGTATCATGGAAAAACATAACTTGTTACTTCCTGTAATCTTATTCCTCATATTTATTTCATGTTCAGGTTTGAACAGTGAAAACGCTCATGAACCATCCATATGGTTAAATCAGACTGAAATTGATGATCTTCCGACCCAAGGTGAATCTTTCGAATATGTAGTTAATTTTGCAAATTCAGGACTGAAAGCCAATCTGTTCGATCAGGATAATGACCATAATAACCAGACATATGCACAGGCTCTATTATGTGCTCGTGATGTTGATCAGGTTTATTGTGATATGGCAATTCAGGGGATTATAGATGCAATGCATACTCAGGGTGAAGCTCATATGCTTGCATTGGGCCGGAATTTAGCAGCTTATGTTATAGCTGCTGATTTAACTGGTTACCGGGATCCCCAATTTATTAAATGGCTGGATGAGATAAGGCATAAGGAAATATCTGGTCGTACTCTTATCTCAACACATGAAAGGCGTCCTAACAACCATGGCACAGTGGCTGGAGCTTCGCGTATTGCAGCTAGTGCTTTTCTGGGCGATGAATCCGATGTTGCATCCGCTGCACAGATATTCCATGACTGGCTGGGAAACAGGGAGGTATATACCGATTTTGTTTTTGGCGGACCCGATGGAATCCTGGATTGGCAAGCAAACCCTGATAAACCGGTTGGTATTAACCCTCCGGGTTCAACTAAGGAAGGACATAATATTGATGGTGTTCTTCCCGATGAAATGCGGCGATGTGGTGATGGATCTTTTAAATGGCCACCTTGCAGAACAGGGTACAACTGGGGTGGTATGCAGGGGGCTGTTTTACAAGCTGAATTATTACATCGCCAAGGCTATCCTGCCTGGGAATGGGAATCAAAAGCATTACTGCGGGCTGCTAGTTGGCTGTATAACGCAACTGCGGATGATGGCGATACCTATTATCCCCGGATTGAAATGAGGTGGCAACCCTGGCTGATTAACAAAACATATGACACAAATTTTAAAACAGAGCGGGCTACTCCGCCTGGCAAAAACATGGGCTTTACAGATTGGACCCATGGTTTATAAAAAATCCATCTAGAAGGGATCCAAAAATGAAAGAACAAAAAAGCAAGATACTCATCTTCTATATACTTATAAGTGGTTTTTTAATAAGTGGTAATACTCAACTAACCGATGATAATCATCCATATAATGTTTTGTTAATTACAGTGGATGATCTGAATGACTGGACCGGTGGGTTGAATGGACACCCGAATGTTATTACACCCAATATGGATACCCTGGGGGAGAGTGGTATACTGTTCACTAATACGCATACCCAGGCACCTCTTTGCGGCCCAAGTCGTGCTTCATTTATGTCAGGTTTGTTGCCCACAACCTCTGGTATATATCTGCACATCAGTGATGATAATGTAAAAGAAGCAAATGAGGCTACACTCAGAACACTTTCTTTGCCTGAATATTTTGCACAGCATGGGTACAAAACAATGGGCGCCGGTAAACTTTGGCATGGAAATGATGGAGCTAATACGTTTCAGGAGTACGGTGACCGTCATGAATGGTTTGGTCCTAGGCCGGAAGAACGCATAAATTATGATCCCAAAGAAGGTCCAAACTATGTAGAAGGTATGGATGGGACATCAACAGATTGGGGTGCTTTTCCTGAAAATGATGAAGAAATGCCTGACTATAAATATGCCTCCTGGGTTATTGAGAGATTGGAGCAGGATCACGATAAGCCTTTCTTTATGGGTGTAGGCTTTGTGAGGCCGCATGTTCCCTGGTATGTACCAAAACGTTGGTATGATATGCATCCGGTTGAAGGTGTACAAACGCCCCCTTATAAAACTGATGATATGGATGATGTTCCCGACATCGCGCATCAAATGGCTTTTATGCCTCCTATGCCAACGACAGAATATTTAAAGGATAATAACCAATGGGAAGCCATGGTTCAGGGATATCTGGCTTCCGTTACATGGGCTGACCATCAGATTGGTAGGGTGCTAGATGCATTGGAAAAGAGCAAATACGCAGATAATACGATTGTTGTTCTGTTTTCTGATCATGGTTATCATTTGGGTGAGAAAAATCGAGTTTCTAAGATGTCTCTCTGGGAAAGAGATACACACGTCCCTTTAATTTTTGCCGGCCCCGGAATTGAAGAAGGCCTTTTGAGTAGTCGCCCAACCGGATTAATTGATATTTACCCTACTTTACTTGAATTATGCAATCTACCGGCTAATCCTGATAACGACGGACGAAGCCTTATGCCCCTTATAGATAACGTTGACGAAGAATGGCCTTATCCGGTGATGACAGCCTTTGGTCCGCATAATATAACATTACGAAATGAGCGATACCGATATACCCGATATGAGGATGGTTCTGAAGAGGTCTATGATCACAAAAATGATCCAAATGAATGGGAAAATCTTGCTTTAAGTCGGAGAAATCGTATTCTGCCTATGATTGATCAAATGGAAGTTTTTATACCTAAAAACCCGGCACCACTTGCTGAAAACAGCAATTTTGGTATGAATAACTATTTTAAAGAACAGATGGAAATTTGGAGAAACCTACGTAATTAAGGTTTCTAAACACTATTGCCTGATGGTTGATTTTTATTTAGTTCTAATTGCAACATTATGAAAAACTCCTGATGAAATGTCGATAAAACCATTATCTGTTGGGGTATCTTCAACCTGTCTTTGATCACGATGGCTGTGACCCCAGGCTACAATGGTTCCATCTTCTTTTAAAGCCAGGCTCTGATCAAATCCTGCAGATACCTTAATAAAGCCGCCTTCCGTTGGAGTAGAACTTACTTCTCCTCTCACATCCCATCCCCAGGCTACAATGGTCCCATCTTCACGTAAGGCGAGGTTATGACGGACACCCGCAGATATCGCAGTAAAATTACTATCTTTTGGGACATCATCAACTGTGCCTAGAATATCACGACCCCATGCTACAATAGTCCCATCTTCTTTCAATGCAAGACTATGGTCCATATTTGCTGACACGGCTACAAAACCATCTCCTTTTGGGGTATCTCGGACATGAATATTCACAAAATCATCTTCTTCATCATATACAAATCCCCAGGATACTAAAGATCCATCTTGCTTAATTGCCACATTATGTGAACCACCTGTTGCCATCGCAAAATATCCTTTGTCAGTAGGGGTTCTATTCACCAATTCATTGTATTCTGAGCCCCATGCTATAATGGATCCATCCTCCTTCAAAGCGAGGTTGTAATTTCTGCCAGCAGCCACTGCAACAAAATCATTACCTTCGGGTGTGCCACTTATTTGATTTTCATTATCTCTTCCCCAAGCAGCAATAGTACCATCACTTCGTAGCGCAACACTGTTATTTCTTTCAGCAGAGACTTCAACAAAGTTATTACCAGTAGGGGTATCGCTTTTCTTATTATAAGAATCATCACCCCAGGCAACTAATTCACCAGCCGAGCGTGCAGATAAATTCGATGCATTCTCCTTATTTTGAGTGTTTTGCAACATCAGCATTATTGTTATGACGCATATGCTTATACTATAATAATTCATATTTCTTTTTTTTAATCAGATAAATGAGGCGAACCTTTTTAACATCTTAGGGCTTTATTGCAATTCTTTCGATAGTTTTATATTATTTTAACCATAATAAATTTTGTCAAGAAAGTGAAATTATATAATGTTTATAACGTATCATAATAAAAATTAAATGGCCGAAAAAACAACTACCCGTAAAAATTTTCTAAAATTATCTGCTCTAAGTGCCGGGGGGTTGGCCTTTGGTGGTGCTAATTCGGCAATGTCTAAATCGAATTCAATGAAAGCGATTTCACAATCGTCTGTTTCTAATGAAATACTTAAGTTTGGAATAGCTTCGTATTCCCTTAGGCATTTTGACAGGCCTGAAGCTATCAAAATGATTAAGGATATTGGATCAAAGTATGTAAGTGTTAAATCATTTCACCTTCCAGAAGAGTATTCTTCTGAGGAACTAATGGCAGCTCGCAAGGAATTTGAAGAGGCAGGTTTAACTATCGTTAGCGGGGGGGTAATCTATTTACGGGAGGATAATGACGATTATATGCGGCAACGATTTGAATATGCACGCACTTGTGGAATGCCCATTATGGTCATTGGTCCAACTCCTGAAAATTTACCCCGTGTGGAAAAGTTTGTGAAGGAATTCGATATAAAAGTTGCAATCCACAACCATGGCCCTGATTCAACCTTCCCATCGCCACTGGATGCAATGGAACTAATCAAGAATATGGACCCTAGGGTGGGGATTTGTAATGATTTAGGCCATACTGTCAGGACTGGAGAAGATGTTATTGAATCAATTGAAAAAACAAAAGACAGATTATTTGAGATTCATTTGAAGGATCTAAAAGACCTGAGTGATAAGGATACACAATGTATTGTCGGTGAGGGTAACGTGCCGGTTGCCGCTATCTTTAACAAGCTGATACAAATAAACTTTCAGGGTATAGTCGGTTTAGAATATGAAATTGAAAAAGAAAACCCACTACCGGGCATGAAACAATCGTACGCTTATATGCGTGGCGTTGCAGACGGTCTGAAAAATACCATGAATGCTTGATACCCTTTAAAAAATCTGGGTCATTTGCTAAAAAATTATTAATAAGTAACCTCAACTATTTTGAATACACCTAACCTCAATATAAAAGCCCAGGAGTCTCAACGATACGATGCCATTGTCATAGGCTCTGGCATGTCTGGAGGATGGGCAGCCAAGGAACTATGTGAAAAAGGCTTAAAAACCCTCGTATTGGAACGGGGACGAAATGTAGTTCATGCAAAAGATTATCCCACTGCAAACGACTTGATATGGGATCATCCTCACAGAAATACGACACAT
>JBBDQY010000035.1:0-1348 GCA_040905745.1 Balneolales bacterium | reverse complement strand
CAAAGCTTCTATAAAAATCTTGAGATACGGTTTTACCGGCTTTAAATGTTTTCATTATATCAATTTTAACTAAAGGTAGTTATTATTTAAGAAAATTGACAAAAACTTAAATAAGGAAGACTCTTATTTAAACCAATTGGGAAGTTTATATTTTAAAAGTGTTAGTTTAAAGAAAAAAGAATTGAATTATCTAAGGTGAATTTATTTCACCCAGTAAATTTTTGGTAGTACGTATGGTAGTACATAAAATCTAATAATCGATGCTAATGCACTCTAAAGGATTATTATTTCTTGACTACGAATCAGGCGGTTACAAGTTCGAATCTTGTCGGGTGTACATATAGAAGCTCAATGACTTATGGTTGTTGGGCTTTTTTTGTTTGAAGACCTTATTTTGTGATTTAAGTTCAGTTTAAGTTCATTCAGCCTAAATACCCTGAAAGGCTAAAATTAATGAACTCCATATTTCCCCTGTAACGCACGATCTTTTCTTAGGCAAGGGTTATCTTTTAACAACCGTTGAATAAGGGACGCATAAGCAGGGTAAGTAGAATAGCCTTTTTTTAGAATTGGAGGTATGGGGGATCTGGTGGTAAGAAAACACCATACGGCAAAGCACGGTTATAACCCTTCGTAAACATCGCCTCGGTGGCCGATACGGATAACCAGTATGATTAGTTGATCATCTTTGATTTGGTAAACAATCCTGTACGTATTTACGCGGATACGCCAAAGGTTGGAAGAACCCTTTAGCTTTGTGCATCCATCAGGTCTGGACTCATGGGCAAGGTGATCGATGGCCTGAATGATGTTTGTTTTATAGGGATCGGGAATCTTTTTAAGGGTTTTTTGGGCTTTGCGCTCAATTTCTACCTGCCAACTCATTTATTTGATGAGTTCTCTTTTGGCTTGTTCCCAAGGAATAAATTCACTTTCAGGGTCGCGGAGAATACGCCCGGCTTCCACGGTATCTTTTTGATCTTCGTGAGCCTGAATAGTTTCAAGATCTTCAATGGGGACCATAGCGGCAATGGCTTTTCCTTTGCGGGTAACGACAATACGACGTCCGCCAAATCCGCTTTCATTGAGCAGGTCGGAAAAAGATTTTCGGGCACCAGCACTATTTATGGTTTTTATATCCATGCTTACCTATATGAAGTAGTAGTTGTACATAATGTACACAAAGAAAACGAATAAAGCAATCTAATATCACAGAAGATAAGCTTTACGTTTCGGTTTACAATTCGCCCAATCTAAAACTTGCGGTTTTTGGCGGGGCATAGTTCACGCCGTACCTGAGTGCGTCTGCTACATGGTCTGCCGCTCTGGTATCCAGGTCTTCCGCGTT
>JBBDQY010000034.1:0-8132 GCA_040905745.1 Balneolales bacterium | reverse complement strand
GAAATGGCACATAAAAAAGGTGGCGGTTCTACTAAAAACGGACGTGACTCAAATTCTAAACGTCTGGGTGTAAAAAAATACGGTGGAGAAACCGTCAGAGCAGGTAATATTATTCTCAGGCAACGTGGCACTAAAATCCATCCTGGTGTTAATGTTGGCAGAGGTAATGATGATACGCTTTTTGCATTGATTGATGGAGTCGTTGTATTTAGACAAGGAAAAAGAAATTCAGTCTCCATAGAGGCTGCTTAAGCCTGACAAAATCAAAAAGCCTTGTGACCACCGTTACAAGGCTTTTTTTATTTAGACTATATGTTAAGCAGACCGATTATAGAGGGGCTGACCCCAAAGACTCCTGTTCATACCATCTTTTGCATAGGGCGCAACTATGCTGAGCATGCACTTGAGCTTAATAACTTGATTCCGACATCCCCGGTGGTTTTTACAAAACCATTGAACAGTATCATTGGGAGTGGAGGATCTATCATCATCCCTCCTTTTTCCAATGATGTGCATCATGAGGTTGAAGTGGTGGTAGCTATTGGTAAAGGCGGGAAAAATATTTCAGAGGCAAAAGCCCTCAACTATATCTTTGGTTATGGTATTGGAATTGATGTAACTGCCAGAGATGTTCAGCAAAAGTTAAAAGATAAATCTCATCCATGGGATGTAGCCAAAGGCGCTGATACCTTCGCTCCTATAAGTAATTTCCTGCCTGCCAATAGAGTTCCTAATCCTTTTGATCTTGAGCTTGAATTGAAAGTCAATGAAGAGGTAAAACAATCAGGGTCAACAAAGGATCTTATTTTTTCAATTCCTTTTTTGATCAGTTACCTTTCTACTATTTTTACTCTACAATCAGGGGATCTCATTTTTACCGGAACACCAAAAGGTGTTGGTCCATTAGCTAAAGGTGATAAACTAAAAGCTACTTTAGGAGACAACTTGGTGTCCCTTAATGTTGATGTGAAAATTTAGGTTCTAATTTTTTTACAAATCTTAAGTATGTTATTGGATAGTTTAAACCATGTTCCGATATACTATGCTTCTATTTTTTGTATCCTTTTTTCTCTGCCTTTCAGTCATCAGTAATGCTCAAGAAAGGCCGGGGTTCCTTGCTGAAGACGTTGACTTTTTATGGCCGACAAACTCCAGCTATTACATGTCTTCTAGTTTTGCTGAGACACGTTCTGCCCATTTTCATGCCGCTTTGGACATAGGAACATGGGGACAAATTGGATATAAAATTTTTGCAACCCGCGATGGGATCCTTCACAGAATTGGTGTCAGCCCCACCGGATATGGTAATGTTATTTATCTAAAACACGATGATGGATCATACTCCTTGTATGCACATCTAGACGATTTTATACCGGAGATTAGGAACATCGTGGATTCCATCCGAATTAAAAACAACTACCGCTTTGAGTTTGATGAAGTAATGGAAGATCACAAACTCCATTTCAAACGAGGCGATTTAATTGCATACTCCGGCGCGACAGGGATGGGACCACCTCATCTGCATTTTGAATTAAGAACACCACAAGGGTTACCCTATAACCCTCTATTAACGAATCTTTCGGTTCCTGATCATATACCACCCAAATTTGTTTCATTGTCTGTAGAACCGTTAACCATGAATTCTTTCGTGGCTGGAGGAATAAATATCCTTCAAAAAAGAGTTGAAAAAGACGGTAGTAAGAACAATTTTGGTGTTATTCCGGTAAAAGGATCCATAGGCCTGGGTGTCGATGTTTACGATAATGCTGATGGAGTTAACAATGTTTATGCTGTTTACGATTTAAAGCTTAAAATAAATGGCGACTTATACTTCCATTCGCGGGTTGATAGCTTCTCCTATAATGATACTCATCAGATGTTTCTGGACCGCGTTTATCCTATTTTGCGTGAAACTCGCCGAGGGTTTCAGAGGCTATATGTTAAAAACTCAAATCGGTTACCTTTCTATATTAAGACAAAGAATAACGGTGTACTAACCTTGCTTCCAGGGAAGCATCATTTTGAGATCATTGCCAGTGACTATTCAGGAAATACCAGTAGCTCTGAAGGTTATCTTGAGTTCATCGAAGATGATGCTTATAGTCCAGATCCCGAAATTCCTATTAATAGCTCTCCCAAATTTTATTCATCAAATTCACTATCTGCTACATTGCAAAATTGGCATTGGAATAACAATTGGCTTGCTCCGAAAACGCAGATGTCAGATTTTGATGTCAAAGTTATTAGTCCTGGTTCTTATAGGAATACTCAAATTGAAATAAAACCAACTCAAACCAATCAGGCAATCGATCTCAGTGGTAACTTCTCAAAAATAGTATTTTCCGATACAGGTGATCCTGTAATATTGCACAGGGCCTTTCCTGACAGAAAAAATACCTTCTATAGTGTAGACCAGAGAGCTTCAGTAACGTTTCACCCAGGTTCCGTATATGATACCATGTCAGTTGGATTAAACTACAGCATCGGGATAAACGAATTACCATCCCTGACGGTCTATCCGGCACATCAACCTATTAACAAAAAAGCTAGGATAACTTTTGTGTTAAGTGGACATCTGACGAAAAAAAGCAACCTTGCCTTTTATTATAAAAACCATCACCTAAATGAATACGAGATGATTGACACCCATCGTGCAGGTTCAGAGATAATTGGTTTAATAGAGCATTTCGATACTTTTTATGTTCTGGAAGATAGCTTAGGGCCGAACATTTCCGAGCCTCAACTAAATTTACTAAGGGATGGTAATTGGAAGGCTTCAGTAAGTGTAAAGGATGATTTATCTGGTATCGATTATCATGCATCTGAATTCTATATAAATAATGTACGGGGAATTGCAGAATATGACCCTGAAGAGGATCTGTTATATTTTCAACTACAAGGATTCAAGCCTTCAAAACATAATAAGTTCCAAATAATTGTCGCTGATCGAGTTGGTAATATTTCCAAAAAAAGTTTTAACGTGAGGCATTAATATCACCTCGTATTCAAAATATGATTTTGCCATTCTTGGTGCTGGTTTAGCCGGATTGTCATTAGCTGATTCCTTATCTGAAAAAGGATATAAGGTATTGCTTATTGATAGAAAAGATACTGGATCAGGAGCCTCAGGCACACCTATTGGGCTAGTAAACCCAGCCACTGGACAAAAAGCTAACCTTAGTTGGCAAGCAGAAAATTGTTACCATGCTATTCTGAATAATCTTACAAAAATTCAGCGTACAGCATCGACTGAATTTTTCTGTACTTCCGGTATTATACGTCCTGCTTTAGATGAAAAAAGCTTTACTAACTTCAGACAAGCTTTTGAACGTGACAATTGGCCTGAAGGATGGTGTCAATGGCTGTCAGAAGATACGATAAGCAAGGAAAATCCATATTTAGCTGCTACAAAAGGTGGATTATTTGTTAAAGTTGGTTTGGCAGTGAATTTACCCAGTTATTTGAATGCTTATGTGACTTATCTTAGAAAGAAATCCGTTACGGTCTTGTTAAATGAGGATTATAAACTTGATCGCCAGGGAAAACACTGGATTTTCAACTGCAGAAAACATGGATTAAAAAAAACCGGAGGTGTAATCTTTGCATGTGGCCATGCTTCCATCAACTTTTCTTATTGGAAAAATATACCCATCCATCCAGTAAAAGGGCAGATATCTATTTATGAAACCAAGGACTTATTATCCTGGGATATTCCCATAGCAGCCTCTGGCTATTTTGCGCGATCCGGACCCAATCAATTTGTTGTGGGTGGAACTTATGAACACGACTTTGAACATGAGCAAGCAGATTCAAAAGGGTTTTCTTTACTGAATAAAAAGCTACAACGGATCATGCCAACTTTACTAGCTAAAAGCATCCTAATAAACCAATGGGCTGGTATAAGGGCAAGTACGCCAAATAGATTACCTATATTGGGAGCACATGCAATTGAACCAAACCTATTTATATTTTCTGGTTTGGGTTCGAAAGGGATACTGTATTCTAAATATACAGCCGATCTGATGGCTGACTACTTGTTGGATAAAAAAGCAATACCGGATGCGTTGGATATAAGCAGGCTTGTCAACTAATTATACAATTGATTTGGTTTTTTATAAATATTCAATTTCAATCGTAAATTCACCATCATATGCCCCATAAACCGCGTTTTCGATATTAACCCGTCCACCAACCCAAAGAAAATATTCTCCGTCTTCATTAAACTTCATATCACGACTGAAGCCATCCAAAACTTCAGAAGCAACTTGATTATCCTCAGTATGCCCCGCTACCTGATAATAAAATGTCAAGGTTTCGTTGCCTTCCGCTCTGGTTAGTATATGCTCTTCAATATAATGAATGCTGATTTCAGCATTTGGCCGGCCTCTGGCAATCATACTACCAGAATTTGAATCTCTGTTTGGTTCTATGACTACTTCAACCTGACCCGGTTGTATTGATCCAAGCCGGATATCATTAATCGTTATCAATTCAATGGTTGATTGAACATTTGCATTTACACTTACCGAAGTTGACTGATCCTGTCCGTAAAACAAAACAGGATACAGGCAGATACCTATCAGAAGCAAAAAGATGGAATTACTCTTCATTAACAATATTTACTCAATTAATTACGGTCATTTTTTTTGTTTTTATATTTTTACCGGCTTGTATTCTGTAAATATACAATCCACTTGCAAAACGAGAGGCATCCCATATAACTTCATGATAACCTGCCTCATAATCACGTGATGCAAGAACTGACACCTGTCTGCCTAAGATATCATAAATGACCAACTTTACGAAACTAGCTTCGGGTAACGCAAACAGTATTGTGGTACTAGGATTAAATGGATTTGGATAGTTTTGCTCCAGACTAAATTTCGCCGGGATATCACTTTCATTAGGCTTATCGGGGGTGATTTTAAAAGTAAACCTATTGCCACCCGTTATACTTTTCATGATCTGCATATCGGGCTGACCGTATTTATGTGCTGC
The DNA here is from genome assembly GCA_040905745.1 of Balneolales bacterium. Taxonomy (GTDB): domain Bacteria; phylum Bacteroidota; class Rhodothermia; order Balneolales; family Natronogracilivirgulaceae; genus JBBDMU01. The sequence goes on along the minus strand of JBBDQY010000034.1, from coordinate 3,134 downwards.
TATTTTAGGTTGATCACCTGATATCGTAAAGTTGTATACCTCTTGATCGGTCATGTCAATTATTGTATTTGTTTCGTTGTCAATCAATTCCAGCAACCAAGTTTCTGGCACCTTGCTAATAAGAGGCCAGGATAAAGCAAACTCTCCGTTTATGGCATTACCATTAATATATCCACCTACACCTATGGGTATCTGAAATGGTAGTATGGATTTTTTAGGTAGATTATTGATAGAAAGTTGGCTGCCGTTTTCAAGGTGAGAATAGATCTCAAGATAGGTATCTCCCATTGATTTTAGCTTATACCCATCATATTTGTCTTTACCTGCTCTTGCTGAATCAGAGAACATAAAATATGTTGAATTTTTCATTTCATCCTTATCAAGCTGAAATGTAACTAATGGAGATGAGTTATCAGTAATTTCTGCAACTTTACTTCGTGTCCCTTTTTTATAGAAAACACCACCTGTCGAAAGTGATGATTTATTAAATATCATCTCTGGATCCACTTGATTTGCTTTCACCCAGAACGCTTGAAAAGGGGGTATAATACCATCGTGAGAGCCTGTAATGCCATTAAAAACCCGATATTCCCCATCACCATTATTGGCATCAGAATCCCATACATACATGGTCTCATCTATATTATTCTTGGTCCAACCCAGACTATTCCAATTTATTGCGGCTCCAAAGGGATTTCCAAGAAGGTTCCAGCCCGTATCTGCTTCTGAAGTATAAGTAACCATAAATTCGAATTCACTGCCACCTGCGATATTATCCTGTCCATTGACTGTTAAAGTTTTAGGTAGAATATCATTATAATCTTCATCATCCGGATTTCCGAATACATAGAAGAAATAACCCCGCCCAGACTGTAGTTGATTTCCAGCAGAACCAGGTGCTCTCCAACGCTGATTATCTGTTCCAGTGACAGTTTCGTCATAATACAGCAGATTGGGCTGTCGGTCTTCAAATGACGTCCCTGGAATACCCTGTAATGTTAATCCATCAAAGAAGTCAGAAAAACTAGTTGCCAATGGTGCGGTCATCATTCTCCAGCCCCTCACATTGCTAATGGATCGTCTGAATAATAATGCCCCACCTTCGTAAATTTGGTTTTGAGCAATCAGGCTTTTCCCTGAATTGATTACCATGATGCCCCTTATCAAATTCAGATTACCGTCAATGATGACATCATCAAAAAAGCGAACATTTTCGGGATTATTGATTTCAGCATTTTTCATGAGACTGAGATTAATAATTTCTTGCTCTGTAGTGCCTTCAAACACGATTTTAGCATCACTAGCATCAATGTTGCTTAAATTATAATTCCCTCTAAGGGTCAATTGATTATCATTTAGAATCAAGTTCCCCTCGCCAATAACATTTGCAGAAACATCCAATACCTTATCACCATTGGTGTCTAACTCAAAGGAGTTACCAGAACTGATATCCAAAACAGACAAATCAATCAAATTTGAAGTAGCAAGAAGTTCATTTCTTATTTCCAGACGTTCTGCAAGAAAGTTCGCGGTAGATATCGATCTGGGTTGATTACCCTGCAATCGAACTACAGATTCTGCAGTCCGGGCTAGAAAACTGTTTACCGTTAAATTACCATTTATGATTACTGAAACAGATTCGCCCCCAGTAAATGTACCACTTCCAATAAAACTGCTACCAATATTTAATATGGTATTATCTTTGATATCAAGAAGCCCATTGACAGTTAATGTACTGGTTATAGAAATAGAATTTCCACCAAATAAAGTCAGGATACCACCATCCTCTATGGTTAAACTCCCTAATATAATATTGACATCTAAGTTCGGATAATCAGTTAAACCCCCCGGGATTATTACAAAATCCAAATCTGTAGGTATCCTTCCTAATGACCAGTTATCTTCATTCAACCAATCAACCCTGTTTGCAGGAGGTCCTCCCCCGGATTGCCATTGATTCGGGTATACAATGTTTATATTGATTACTTCGTCTATCAAAGTTTTTGATAGATCCGATGGCCCACCTTCAAAGAAAGCATTAAATGCTATAAGTTCTGTGATATTTGAAGCTGTTAATGTGCTTTGATATTCCCCGAGTTCCTGATTAAAAGTTACACTACTAATGGATGCATTAGGACTACCTGATGAAGGCAATCCATCTTCTTCCAATTGCTCAGGTTCGATCGTTACAGAATATTCTTGATTGATGTGATTATTATATAAATCTCTCAGAATGATGGTAATCAATGCTTGAGAAGAACCGTCATTTTGCAAAATAACTTCAGAAGCATTGACCATAGAATTAGATTGGGCGGGTATATTCGCTATGACTCCGAACAACTCACTAATCCCCTGAACATCATTAATATTATCTTGAGTCACTGATAGGGTTACGTTGGAATCAGCTTTCGACAAACTTACTGAATGAACAAAGTTTCCACTGTCCATATGAACAGTTTCACCAGCCAGGAACGATGAATTGGTTGAAAACACCAGGTTCGAATTGAAATCAGAGATGATGTTATTATTTTCATCCATGGCCTGGATAACTATCTGAAACGGAACCCCTGCCATTTGTGTTACCGGTTCATCATTCTCTACAGGAACTTCTATATTGAAAGCTGCTAACAGACCGGCTACAAATTCAACCTGAACTTCATCTATTTTAACCTCATCTATATAGGCTTCTACAGTTGCTGTTTCAGTAATCGTAGAAGACGTAAGGATTGCTGAATACAAACCATTTCCGAGGTCCTCAGCTTGAGTAGTAGTTTCGTCATTGCCTAAAGTACCTTTATTAGTATGTATAAATACATTTTCACCACCAGTATCCAGCATATTCCCATAACTATCCTTCAGTATAACAATAAGTTCTGAAGAGCTGTTACCATCTGCTGTTATTTGTTGAGGTATAGACTCAACAGATGACTCATCAACATTCACGATTGTTGGCCACACATAAAATTGATTACTTTGCCCGGTTCGGTTTAACTCACTATTCTCAACCTGAATATTGGTTTCGCCAGATGTCGTTAATATCACATTGAGGTTTGTTAAGATACCATCGTCAAATGTAGGGGTTTCACCTTCACCTAGTTCAAAATTGGAATTAGATGTTAAGTAAACAGTATCTT
>JBBDQY010000033.1:0-44479 GCA_040905745.1 Balneolales bacterium | reverse complement strand
TCGGTACAAATAAAATCATTCCTGCTATTCCCCATGTAACTCCTCCTAATGTTATGGCAATAATCACTGCCAATGCATTGAGTTTCATTTCTTTGCCAATAATTAAAGGTTCAAGAACATAACTTTCTATGAGTTGGATTACAAAAATTATTATTGAAAATAACAAAATGTGATAAGGTTCATCGAAGAAGATTATGGCAACCATTATATCAACATAAACGTTTTAGTTTCTATAAAAATCTCACCGAACTTCTTTGCGGGGTATAGCTGTGGGCAGGCGACTAACCAGTTCATTATTGATCACATTAGTGAATTCGGAAAATGATTTGATGCTGATACTATTTTTCTTTTGATTACCGATAAGAACTACTTCATCACCAACTGCTACGTTGGGTATATGGCTCACATCAACCATGAAAACATTCATATTAATGAGGCCGACCACAGGGGCTTTCTTCCCATGGATGAGTACATGGCCCTGATTGGATAATGACCTGGGATAGCCATTGGAATAGCCTATGGGTAAGACCGCTATTTGCATATTACGCGGGGCCTGATAACTGGTGCCATAGCCTACGAACTCATCTTTTTTAAGTTGCTTAATGTGCATTATATCAGTTTTCCAGGTAAGAACTCTTTTCAATGATGAGTCTTTTAACTTGTTCGTTTGCATCAAATGCAGGTTATAGATATCCGGACTGGGCCAAAGACCATATTGAGCGGTGCCAACACGCACCATATCCATCACCGTCTCCGGAAAAGCCAGGGCAGCAGCTGAAGAAGCGGTATGGCGAAGTCGGGGAGAAAAACCATGTTTATTGATAGCTTTACACATCCTGTTAAATTGCTGTAGCTGCTTGACAACCCGAAACTGATTAGCCAAAGATTCAATGCCCGCAAAATGGGTACAAACTCCCTCAAAGATCAGACAATCCTGATTTTTTCTCATATAGCGAACTGCTTTTGCAAGATCTTCTTCAGGCAAACCAGTACGATTGCCGCCCGTCTCAAGTTCCAGGTGAATAATAGCCTTCTTGCCTATTTTACGGGACACTTCACAAGCTTTGACTAGCCTGTCGATATCGTAAACAAAAAATTCAACTACGTTATCTATCACCCAGGGCAAATCCTGAGAGTATAGAATACCCATTATCATGATCCTGCTGTTATCCGTGCGGGCAATCAACACTTCGTATGCTTCAAAGCTTGATGCCACGGCAAAATGGTCAATACCACATTTTTCTGCCATTGGAACAAATTCAGCAATTCCATGTCCGAATGCATTGGCTTTAACAACCGCTGATATAATCGGTTCAGGACCAGTCTTACTACGTATGAATTTGAAGTTCTTTTTCAGCGCAGAAAGGCTGAGCTCAATTCTGGACGAATGCCTGACCATTTAGCAAATAAGGTTTATTATAGGGTAGGTTGAGGAAATTCCATCCACCATTTATAGGATGTCCCCCAACTGCTTTTAGCTATTTCTATTACTTGTTCAATTTCTTCGGTCTTAACATCCACTGCACCGTCAGCCTCTGATGGATGATAATGATAAGCATACAGCCGGGATACAAACTGATGGAATGGCAGAGAAGATTCTCCAGCCCTTTCTCCATTTCCGGCGACTGTTGGCTTGATATCCGATTGCCATTTTTGGCGTCCTTCATTATTGGGATTAAGAAAGTAAATGCGAAGGGTACCTTTGTTTCTTGCCACCCTTAGAATAGAAACGGCATGAAAACCCAGAAGCTTACCATTGCCGGCTGTCAGGAAGATGCCGACTGGGTTTGGATAGGCCAGATCGTAGCCCCCATTATAATCGGGATGATGAGTGGCATAGAATACCCTCAAAAAATGATCGTACTCTTTAATGGTATCGGTCAGGTAATCATAAGCTGAGAGAAAACCGGTGGGTATCCAATGACCATACATCGCTGGGTTAACCCATTTATGAGGATCATCACCACGAACTGCAGCCCTGTTCATCATCTCGAAATAAATACGGTCAAGATGGGGGACCAAAACAATAGACACCGTGTCCAGATTATAATCAAATTCTTTAGTCAGTCCCAGATTCAATTGTGATGAGGCTAAGAGTTGGCCTTCAAAACGCATTTCCAGGTTGTTGGTTGTTGCTGCCGTAATAACCATCCGCATTAATTTACCAGGAGCATGGCGGCTCCAAAGGCTTATTCCCCTTGCCGATTGGCAAGTGGGATTCCATCCCTGGCCTACACCTAAGGGTTGCCCCAAAACACAGATGGAATCTGCAATCAAATGTTGCTCAGGGGTACTTTCTCCTTGATGTTTTGATTTCCGAATAGATTCGGCTACCTCTGAATGTAATTCTAAAGACAAAAGCCTGCTTAATGTGTTGAATACAGGTTGTTGCTCCAAAAGATTACGTTCAAGAAATAATGCCAAACCATAAACAGATCGTGCTGTTTCAGGATGTACCGCTTCATCAATTAGCCTGGAAATGAACTTTGTATTTTTGTCTAAAGAGGCAGAGCCGGTATTATTCAACCCCAGAAGAATTTTAATAAACCTGGGAGAATTCCGGACCTTCCGTAATAGGATGGCATGATAAACGGAAGAAAGTCCCGTATCACGTAAAGTATCACAAAGCAATTCACATTCTATTTCTATGGTATCATCATTGGCTTTATTCACCCAATTTTTATATTCAGATGGGCTGAGTTCACGTGCCTTGTCTGAAGGGGTCATTCCTGCATTCATGAAATCATGCAAACGGGTTTTACCCATTAGATCACCATTTTTGTTCAACTGGTTTGATACCGTATTTATGATTTCAATAGCACGGTCAGTGACAATAGGGCGTTGCAGACAGATCAGTTCTAATTCGGTTTCCAGCTTGGAACTAATACTTCCTAAAGAGATATATTCTCTTATGAAACCAAATAATAGCTTTATCTTTTTCTTTGTTGACTCTTCTACATTTCGAAGTTCTTCAGATGCATCTGGAAAAAACAAATCCAGATTATTGATGACAACTTCATCAATAAAGGATTTCGCTTTACCGGGACTAGATTCTTTTGAAGAGAACACACCCTGAGCAATGGCGAGCATACGCAACTCACTTATAATTTCATAAAGGGTAGTTGGTCCGCCCACTTTGATAGTGCCTCCCACAAGTGAGGGATTCAAAAGAGAAGCGTCTTCCCAGCTTGTACCTTTAAAAAATCCACTGCCTACGATATTCCCGATGTTTTCATAAATATAACGCAGGCCATCTTCACTGTCTGTAAGAATATCCAGGATTCCAATGAACTTGCTAATATTTTCTTTGTGCATCAAAATGCTTTCTTCATCCAAATTTTTCAGTGTTTCATTGAAAGATCGGACGAGGTTTGGTGCGGGTTCGCTCATTGATTGTTTTTATATCGGTAAAGAGCGTTAGCTCATTATTTATAGAAATCCACGTTTTCAAAGTGGTTAATTATCTCTGTCATACGCTTGGAATCTTCTCCTTTAAAAAAGATGGTTCCGTAATGATTTCCGAAACCTTCTCGATTATCCGAAACTTTATGCTCTGTCGGTTCATACAGCGTATGAGCTTCAAAATATGGATCCTCTTTTAGTTCATCGGGAATATGAAGGTGTGTTATGCGGCCCGGCTTGGGATAAATCATCAAGCTACCAGCATATATATTTGGTTCAGCGTCATCCGGCGGAAAAAAATCTTCAATCACATTGTCTGGCGTTGAAGGATCACTACAAAGCACAAATGCTTGAATAGGATCAAAGCCATTAGCTTTCTCAATCAATTCAAATATATGCCCTCCGGGTATTCGAGCCGCTACCTCACCAAAACTTAATGTATCATCTTCAGTCAGAAACCATTCAGGATGAATCATTCCATATTCTATACCAAACGAGTCGACAAGCTTTTGCATTGCCTTTAAAATTTGCTGGCGTTTTGATTGAAGTTCTGGTCCGGCAGGAACAAAATTAGAGTATCCAAGACGGATGTATTCCGTAATATTCAGAAACCGTATTTTCCCTTTATGGATGAAAGCCTCACATGAAAACTCTTTTCCGGGCAGGTGGCTTTCCACCATGCATGGAAAATCTTTATCGATCACTTTTTCATCGATCTGGTCAAAACTCCTCAAGAGCTTATGTCCAACAGTGCCTGCAGCGCTAAATGGCTTCAAATGCACCCATGAATCTTCTTCTCCTGGAAGTTGAAGGTTGGCTTCATTGAGGCGTTTCATGAAACTATAAACCTGATCTTTGGTATGAACTTCTTCGAACAATCCAACACGGATGCCTGCTAGCATAGCTTTTCGCTTCATCACGGCCTTATTGCGAAAAAGAAATGCACGATTCAACACGCGTGGATCATCCCGATACAGAGAGTTTAGAGCACCCGCCCATTCTACCGTTTCCTCATATAAAGGCACAGCTACCTTAACATTAAAAGCATCCAGTTTCTCCTTGAGCAAAATCGAATTATTTTCATCACCCCAGGAATTGAAATCCCATGAGACGAATGGAATATCATTCTCATTAGCATAATTTTCAAATTCAGGGAAGCTGACAACAACATATTGTTGACCCAGTTTCTTCATACTTTCAATACCTTGTGCTGTCCAGCCCAATAATGCAATGGCATGATCACTCATTCCTATCTCCCTTATTTAGATTATGATTGGGGTATTTAATGTGTACATAGTTTGATGTTTATAAAAGATACCCTTTTAAATATCCTAAAGCATACCATTTGAACTTCAATAATGCAAACAGGACTTTTTTACTAATAAATCCTCCCTAATTCATAAAAGAATTACCCGATTTTTATTCCGAATGGCCTTACCTTGTAACTCTATTCGGAAAACTATTACCTAAAAAACATGTATACTCAAAGCGAAACCCTTTTTCGGCGTGCTCAGAAATTCATACCAGGCGGTGTAAATTCACCAGTGCGAGCATTTAAAGGTGTTGGTGGTACACCCATATTTATCAAAAAAGCCCATGGCGCTTTTTTATATGACGAAGATGGTAACTGTTACCTTGATTACATGGCTTCATGGGGACCCATGATTTTAGGACATGCATGGGAACCGGTTATTGATGCTGTTCGCGAAGCAGCATTAAACTCTACCTCCTTTGGTGCGCCGACCGAATTGGAAGTTAAACTTGCTGAACTCATCGTTGACATGGTTCCCGGTTTGGAAAAAATCCGAATGGTAAACTCCGGTACGGAAGCATGCATGAGTGCTGTACGTGTTGCCCGGGGATACACCGGCCGGAATAAAATTATTAAATTTGAAGGGTGCTACCATGGCCATGCCGATTCTTTTCTTATAAAGGCCGGAAGCGGTGTACTCACTCTGGGCAAACCCGACAGTCCTGGAGTTACTGAAGGAGTTGCTCAGGATACACTCACAGCCTCTTATAACAGCCTGGATGACGTAACAAAACTATTTGAAGAAAACCCTGATGACATTGCCGCAATTATACTTGAACCTGTTGCCGGTAACATGGGTTGCATTCCTTCAGATCCTGGGTTTCTGGCAGGCCTAAGGAGATTATGTGATGAGCACAAATCGGTACTTATTTTTGATGAGGTCATGTGCGGTTTTCGTGTTGCTCCAGGTGGTGCCCAGCAGTTATATGATATACAGGCTGATCTGGTGACTTACGGTAAAATAATTGGTGCAGGCTTGCCTGTTGGTGCATTTGGAGGCAAAGCCAAGATTATGGATGTAATCGCCCCTGATGGGCCCGTATATCAAGCGGGTACCTTATCAGGAAACCCTCTGGCTATGAGTGCAGGATTAGCCCTTCTTTCAGAATTGCATAGCAATAGAAAAATTTATGATGAGCTGGAAGAAAAATCATCCAAATTACAAAAAGGGTTGGATGATATTTTTAATAAAGAAGGAATAAATCATACTCAGAACAGAGTAGGCTCTATGCTTGGAATTTTCTTTACACCTGATAAGGTTACCAATTTTGAATCCGCATCCAAGACTGATACCGTTTACTTCAAACACTTCTTTCATGAAATGTTAAAAGAGGGCGTTTATCTGCCTCCGTCGGCATATGAAACCTTATTCATTTCCAATGCCTTAACACCTGCCATGATAGATCAAACTCTAGAGGCCGCGACTAAAGCTGTAAGAAAAACGCGCACACATCAGTCTGCTTCTTGAAAAAAGTATCTCTGGCCACCGTATTTCTGGTAGTGCTTGTCGATTTGATCGGCTTTGGCATCGTGTTGCCGCTTCTTCCCTTCTACGCAGGTGAGTTCAACGCCACTCCTGTCGCCATTGGATTGTTATACAGTATTTACTCTGTAGCCCAGCTTATTTTCTCTCCCATATGGGGCAGCTTGTCTGATCGTATCGGTCGGCGGCCTATAATGCTGTTCAGTACTTTTGGGGCTGTGATCGCTTATATAATATTTGGATTCGCCGGATCACTTACGGTATTATTTTTATCCCGACTAATTGCCGGGGTCATGGGTGGCAATATATCAACAGCACAAGCCTATATAGCTGATGCCACAACTCCTGAAAATCGGGCCCGCGGTATGGGACTGATCGGTGCGGCATTTGGTATTGGTTTTGTGATGGGTCCGGCAATTGCATCCGGCCTTATTCATCCTGAATTTCAAGCCTTTTTTGAAAATAATGGATTTAATGAATTTGCAGGATGGATGGAAACTAACAGATTTGGATTGCCTGGCTTTTTCGCTGCCTTTCTTTCCTTTTCAAGTTTCCTGTTGGTCCTATTTAAACTTCCCGAAACCGTTGACAAAACTAAGAAAAAAACGGCAGTCCCAATAGCCCGGCCGACTGTTTTTACGACTACATTCTGGCAAAATATTAGCAGACAAAAACATGAATCAGGTAGTAGTATACTCTATCTGCTTTTATTCGCATCCTTTCTTCTATCCTTTGGCCAAGCAAGCCTTTACAGTGCATTTCCTCTTTTCTGTGAAGCAGTTTTGGATATGAGTCCTGAGCAGGTAGGCATTCAGTTTTTTTATATTGGATTGATTGCCGTTATCGTTCAAGGCGGATTGATCAAACCCCTCACACGCTGGTTTAATGAAAAGAATCTATTCCTAACAGGCAATATTTTGATGACTTTGGGCCTCGCTGCGATCACCTTTGCCGGTAGCATTTCCATGTTGACCTTTTTTCTTGCTGTGATGGCTCTCGGACACAGCCTGAATTTACCCACTATGAGTAGCTTAATTTCTCAGGAATCCGACCCTCAAAATGTTGGTGCTATGATGGGAACAGCCCAGGGATTATCAGGTTTAGGAAGGGCAATTGGACCTACCTGGGGCGGTTTTCTTTTTAGTGTTTCATTTGGTTTACCCTTTATTGCAACCGCCACAGTGATGCTGGCTACTGTTTACATAGGACTTCGATTAACTGGAATCATTCAACAAGGGAAAAAGAAGGTAGTATAGGTTTGTTCATCATACGTTTGGACTTTCAAACTTAAAGGCGCTGTTCACCTTAAAATGTTATAACATTCCTATTTAAGTGAACTTCTGTTCCATTGGCCAGAGTTATACTGTTACGTTTATAAATCAAGGCCATAACGTAACGTAATGCATATTAAAAGAAGCCATTATATGATGTCTGTTGCCATTTCAGCGGTAACGATATTGATATTAAATCATTCCGCTATATTAGGTTTGATTCCTACTTCAAAAGAAAAACCTATAACAAGTAACCAGTTGATAGACCTGAATCTGGATTCCAACATACCTGTCAAATCTGAGCTGGATACCGTAATGCTTGAAGCTACATTAACAGAATCTGAAAACATACCTTTGTTGCACAGCCTTATTATTGCTCAACATGATGAGATTCTTGTTGAAAAATATCTCAACGGTGGTAATGGTGTCCAACCGGTTAATATAAAATCTGCATCAAAAGTTATTATGTCTGCTCTGACAGGCATAGCCGTCGAGAAGGGTTTTATAAAGTCAATCGATCAAAAAGTAGTCGAATTCTTGCCACAGTATTTCAATGAGAATACTGATCTTCTCAAGCGCGAAATTACAATACGGCATCTGCTTTATATGGCATCCGGACTATCTTCTACAAGTTCAGATAATTACCCGGGATGGGTAGCAAGTTCGAATTGGGTTAAGAATGCTCTGGACAGGCCCATGGTCTATATGCCAGGTGAAACCATGCTTTACAGTACCGGTGATTCACATATCCTTTCCGCAATTCTCTCAGTAGCTACCGGCATGAGTACTTATGAATTTGCCCAAAAGTATTTATTTAAGCCAATGGATATCACCATTGGCGGATGGGATCATGACCCTCAAGGGATATATTTTGGCGGAAACAACCTGGCGATGTCACCATTGGATTTAATGAAATTTGGTTTGACCTATTTGAATCAGGGTTACTATCAAGGCAAGGAAGTAATACCTTCGCCTTGGGTACAGGAGTCTACTAATAAGCATATAGAAACAACGGCCAGTTTTCGAGATTTTGATTATGGGTACTACTGGTGGCTATACACTTTCGGAGGCCAACATGTTTATTTTGCCTGGGGGTATGGCGGCCAATTTATTTATGTGATTCCCGATTTAGATTCAGTGGTTGTTTTTACCTCATCAACAGATTTGAGGCCACGTGACGGTGGTCATCTGGAGCATATTCAGGAACTTCTGGAATTTTATATCATTCCAATGCTTGAGATGAAAGATGCACCCACTTTAGCGGGAAATTAAGAGTATTGGTATTGCGTGCGTAAGTAATTAGAATTAATTTATTTATTAGATATTATATAATACACTAGGTATATTTATAAATAGTGTATATAAATATACAATTTACATACTTAATAGTGAATCATATAATAAATTGAGAAAATCATGCAAAGATCAGGCATTGGCCTTTCGGGTATAATATTTCTAATTATTCTTTTGTTGGGCTTCAATTCAAATTGTGCAGTTGCTCAGGATTCCCGTGGTACATTTGGTTTCGGGGCAATGGCAGGTCAACCAACCGGAGGCACGATTAAATTATGGTTTAATCCACGTAATGCGCTTGATGGCTCATTCGGATGGTCACTTTTCGAAGAAGAAGATGACAACGTCTATCTTCATTTGAGTTACCTCAGGCACAAATATAATGATATTAATGTAGCCAGAGGACTAATGCCTTATTATTTTGGTTTGGGAGGCTTTTCACGCTTAGGTGACAATCCTATTTCCGGCGTACGCATTCCGTTTGGCCTTACTTATCTGTTTGAAAATGATCCGCTTGAAATTTTTGTAGAAGTTGCCCCCATGATAGAACTAACTCCTTCTGTGGTTGCGCGCGGTAGTTATGGATTGGGTATCCGCTATTATCCGGGTCAATTAAGAGATTGAGATTATGGTTCAGCATTCATTGGTTAAACTAACTTTTTAAGCAGAAGTACCTCAATCATCTTTAAGTTTAAAACAAAATATCTCTAATTATCTTTTAAGCCAATAGTAGCTAAAAACGAAAAATAATTGGTTTAAGCAACACCCTATTAAAGACGTATCAAGGCCGTATCAAAGCCGTATATTTATGGACTTGATACGGCTTTGATATGGGCTTGATATGGAGAGCATATGGAGAGGTATGAACTGGCCTGATACTGGTTTTGGCAATAAAGTTTTGGTTAGTAATGCTAACATTCATAAAATTTAGCTGTTTATGGTTTTGTATAGGATTTTTAATAACACACCCTAATAAAAGGAGGCCAGGCAGGTGCAGACGTAATATATTTTCTAAACAAAACGATGCGGAGGCGTTTTTACGCAACGATTTTGTGGAATCACTCAGAATCAGCTGAGGCCATAGTAGGTGCTCTCTTGAAGAGCCGGAACATTAAATGCAGAGATTACATATGTGTCGGACTAATGGCAATTAACTCAACCATCACCTGATCACCAAACAACTCGAAAAATTTTCAATATTGAAGCTTATTAAAGAATTCTGTGAGGGAAATGCTAGTTGCTAATATCCCAGTATATCCATTTTAACAGACACTAACTTTTTTGAGTATTAAGCTGATATAGCTCGGGTAACTTCTTCGGCGGCTTCCTTTAACAAGACCGCAGAAATTACATTTAATCCACTATTGTCAATAATTTCTTTGGCTTCTACGGAATTGGTTCCTTGAAGACGTACGATAATAGGTACACCTTCAAGTTTTTGAGTAATTTCAGGTGATTTAACAGCTTCTATTATACCATTTGCCACGCGGTCACATCGAACAATTCCGCCGAAGATATTGATTAGAATGGCGTTTACATTAGGATCTTTTAAAATGATCTCAAAACCATTTTTAACTGTTTCTACATTAGCGTTGCCACCAACATCCAAAAAATTAGCAGGTTCTCCTCCAGCTATTTTAATAATATCCATCGTAGCCATGGCTAAGCCCGCGCCATTCACCATGCAACCAACATTCCCGTCTAATTTGATATAATTAAGATTAAACTTGTCTGCTTCCAATTCTAATGGATTTTCTTCACTTTCATCACGCAGCTCTTCCAGATCTTGATGACGATATAATGCATTATCATCAAAATTAATTTTTGCATCAAGAGCAAGAACATCACCTGATGTAGTTATTGCCAGGGGATTTATCTCAAAAATGGAGGCATCAGTTGCTTCAAATGCCTGATATAGAGAGTTGATAAATTTCACAGCCTGCTTAAACTGATCACCTGATAATCCAAGAGCAAAAGCAAGCCTACGGGCCTGGTTAGGCTGTAAAGGCAAACCAGGTTCAACCCATTCTTTCACGATAAGGTCGGGAGTTTCTTCTGCTACCTTTTCAATTTCAACCCCGCCTTGTGTTGAAACCATGATTACATTCTGACCTTTGGATCGGTCAAGCGTAACTCCAACATAGAATTCTTTATCAATATCCACCCCATCAGTAATATACAATCGGTCAACTCTTTTACCTTCTTCACCGGTTTGGACAGTAACCAGTACATCTCCAAGTAAAGATTCGGCAGCTTTTTTTACTTCATCAACTGATTTTGCAAGTATAACCCCTTTAGCACCAGATTTTTTGGTACGGCCTTTACCTCGTCCGCCAGCGTGTATCTGAGCTTTAACCACAAACAAATCGGCTCCATTTTCTTTGAGTGCTATTGCTGCCATTACTGCTTCTTCCACACTGAAGGCTGCCTTGCCATCAGGAACAGCTACATTATATTGTTTTAATATCTCTTTTGCTTGATACTCGTGAATATTCATTGATTTGATCTGATTTATTTGTGGTTTCTCAAGCGATCAATTTAAAAAGAATGATCATGGGATAAAAGGAGAAGTAGTGAATGATTTATAGTTGCAATAGAAGTATTTAATTAAATTAATTTGATTAATCGTACTAAATGCCGTTCTTTATGAAACCAGCTCTTCTAACAGAAATTAGCTGCATAAAGAGAGTAAAAACGACGACATCAAGAGACATGAAATTATTTAATACTGGTGGTATTGTTACATTTTTTTTGGCAGGCTTCGTCATGTGGCAGATCTTGGGATGCACGAATCCCTTAATCAATCGATACAATCACTATATGGATGTTGAAAATTATGAATCTGCAAGGGTTTTGCTAGAGGAAGAAATAAGTAAAGACCCTAGAAATCATGAAATCCAGTTTATGCTGGGTAATGTACATCTAAAATTAAAAAACTATAAGGAAGCACGGGATGCCTTTGACTCTTCACTACGTATTTCTTTTAAGCATAATGAAGAAATTAAGCATTTGCTCGAGAAGCATTACCGTTTGGAAATGGCATCAGGAACTGAGGCAATCAATACTCAGGATTTTGAAAATGCCGTCTTATATCTCGAGAAAGCGAAAGAAATAAAACCTGAACGACATGAAGTTTACCCAGTCCTGGGCTTTAGTTATACACGGATAAGTCAATATAAAAAAGCATTTGAAAACTATAAGCAAGCCATAGAACTAGATGTCCGCGATGTGGAATCAATTTTTGCACTATCTGAATTGGCTTTCCAGCGCAAAGATTACTTAGAAGCTACTGATTATGCCAAACGAGCGCTATCTGTAGATAAGTCATTTTACCCGGCCCAGGAAATCCTGGTTTATACCGGACTTGAGTTACGTGATTATGAGATGGCGGAACAGGCTTTTAAAGCTATTCCAAATGATAAAAGAAGTAAGGTATTATCAAAAAATTACCCTTTCGAACTATTTAACCAGGGTGAATATGATAGAGCATTGCCTCATCTGGAAGACCTTGTAAAGTCTAATCATGACCTTGATGTTACCCAGGCTCTTGCCGAGACCTATTATCATCTAAATGATTTTGATAAAACTGCTGAATATTATGAAATCTTATGGTCTGAGAACCCTTCTAATCGAGATGCTTTAATGAACATTATCCACGCTTATGAGATGATGGGGAGTAATTATAAAGCCACAGAATATCGGGAGTATTTAAGTAATCTGAATAAATAAAAAAATGCTAATTAAAATATCTTCTACCTTTGCTCTTACTATTTTTATTGGCTTAATTTTTGTAGGAGCGCTGAAAGCCCAACTACTGGTAATAGACCCTGTAAAACCCACACAGAATGCTGTGGATGCTCTTATTGTCGAAACTATAGGGATTACATTTTCCAGTACTGTTTCGAATAATCAAATTCAGAATGAAGTATTTATTTATGGTAATCAATCAGGTCGTCACAATTTCTCGGTAGAGATAGAGGGAGGTACTACTGCCTCTATTACCACTGACAAGGCATTTAAATTTGGTGAGGTTGTAACTGTAATTGTGCGAGATTCTTATCAATGGCAGTTCACAATAGGATCTGATCATGGCTCAGGAACATTTAGTGAGCGTTTTGAATTGGATTTATCATCCTCAAGTGAACCTATATCGATTTTCGCTTCAGATTTAGATAATAATATGCTTCCTGATTTAGCTGTGCTTAATCAAAATGACGGTAGTGTATCCTTTTTTGAAAATACATCAGATGATACAACACCGTTTTCTTCTAAAAATAAGATTTCAGCCCCAGTCACTTTTGAAAAGAGAGCCGATCCAGTTAATGAGGTGCAATCAGGAATACCCTCTTTCACTCACATAACTGGTGCCGATTTATGTGGCACAGGTTACCCAAGTCCGGTATACACTAGTGTTGATACAGATGAAATTGTAATCTTAACCAATAAGGGTGACTTTCTGTTTGAGCCGGTCATCATTTCAACCGGTGAGGTTCCCGTAATGTCAGCAATTGCTGATTTTAATAATGATGGCAACCTTGATATTGCTGTAGCTGCATTTGGCAGCAATCAAATAGCCATTCACATGAACCAGGGGAACTGTGAATTCCAACCTGCCTCCTATTATCCGGTGGGACAATCACCTACCTCTTTAGTTACCCGTGATTTCAATAATGATGGTAACATCGACCTGGCTGTTACTATTAGAAGCGAAAATCAAATTACCTTTTTGGAGAATGATAGTAATGGCGGATTTAGAGACGGGGTGTCGACCAATATTGCCTTTGCACCGGAGCATTTAGTGGCTGACAACTTTACTGGTGATATTAATACAGAATTAGCTATTACTTCATATGATTCTAATATCATAGCACATTTTAGTTTCAATCTGACTAATGGACAGTTCGATTTAATAGATCAAATGGAATATTCTTCAAGTCGTGCATCAGGGTTAGTCAGTGGAGACTTTTTTGGAGATCAATATCTTGATTTATTGAGTTCTCATCTTTCGCCTAATCAATTGGCCTTATTTGAGAATACTGAAGACCAGGGTATCACACCCCCCACAAGTTTCATAGGTGAAGTTAATACACCGAATGGTATAGCCATTGCTGATTATGATCTGGATGGTGATATGGATATCGCTATAACCAACCTAAATGCAGGTAAACTTACCATATTGTATAACGATGGCGACCGCCCTTCCTGCTTATTTAGTGATGGATTGGATTTTGGTGACATATGCCCTGGTAGTGTAGCATCAGGGTCCATGAGCATTGAAAATTCATGTCCGTATACCTTCGATGTCATGATTGATGTAGATGGAAATGGTTTTGAAACGGATGAAGAATCAATCACAATTGGGCCTTATCAGAATGTTGATGTACCTGTCAATTTTGCTCCCGATGTAATAGGTAGTTATTCAGGAAGCTTAAATGCTGAGTGGCAAATACAAAATTCGGTAATTGATGGCTCTGATCAATTTGCTTTAAATGGCAGAGGCATAGGCTCCTCTTTAACCGTATCACCCGATACCATATACTTCGATACCGGCTTAGAACAGACTATACCAATAACAGTAGGTAATGATGGAAACTCCATTTTAACCATTACTGATATTGCAAATTCAAATCCTGCTTTTCAGGTTTCTCAGAATTCTATCTCATTGAATCCCGATCAATATGATGAAGAAAGCATTCGTGTGACATTCACCCCAGGTCAGCAGACCGATTATCACGACCTGTTGATAATCAAAAGCTCTGATGGATGCATAACACAGCTACCTGAGCAGTCAGTGGTTTTAATTGCCATGGTGTTGCCCGACTTAGTTGCGGAAGAGATCACAGTTATAACCGAAGGGAATATATTTGAAGGTCAAACCAGAACGGTTACAGGGAATTTTATCAACCGAAGTTTACCCATAAATAATCCATTTCGAGTGGCATTGCAATTAAGTGGATCTACAATTGCTGATACTACGATAAACAGTATGCAGGTAAATGAAGAAATAGATTTCTCTGTACCGGTTACTTTTGATAACGCCGGTAACCGAACTCTTTCATTAATCGTGGATATTGATGATGAAATTGAAGAGTCTGACGAAGATAACAATGAAACAAGTTTTATGGTGAATGTTAAAAAAGCCAGAGTAGTTGTTAGGCCCAATCCATTCACCCCTAATGACGATAGTTACAATGATCGGATTGGTTTTGATTTCACGGAAGTCTCAGTAGAAAATCCGGTTCTTAAGGTTTTTGATTTTCAGGGAAGGTTGATTAAAACATCACGTCAACCGGATGGACAGTCATTTTATTGGGACGGTAAAAATGAGAATGGACGTGTTCAACTACCCGGAGTTTATCTTTATGTAATTGAGGACGGGTCAGATGTTGTCGGTTCCGGAGCCATAACATTAGCCAGGTGATTATGCATAATAATTCTAAAATATACGGATACATCCTTGGTTTACTTTCCGTTTCCCTGTTGCTGAATTTGGCGCAGCCATTTCCCTTAAAAGCACAGCAACAAATCATGGGACCCAGCACGCATATGACAGATATTAAATCGTTATTTGCCAATCCTGCCCTGGTTTCATCTCAAAGGCCAAGGTTTGGAACGGGAATACAGGCTTATCATATTGGCTTAGTTGATGGTTCAGGAATACCCCTGACCCAGGGATTTGCGACCGTCTCTACCCCAACAGTTTTTGGCAAAAATATGGGTGCTGGTTTGAATATACAATACTTCAACAGCCCCATATACAGACGGACCCATTTTGGTTTGGCTGCTTCAACCCGCATTTTCCGATATATTTCATTGGGTGGTCAGGTTTCAGGGATGAATATATCTTATAATCGTGATAATTTTGATTTAGTTGATCCTAATGACCCTGTTTTCATGAACGGAACCGGAAAAACCGTTCTGAATAGTACGGCAGGTTTGTTTTCCCAACCGTTTGAATTTTTGGGTTTAGCCTTGGGTGTTCGAAATTTAAATGAACCCAATATTTCACTGATTGGTAGTGATGTAAAGGAACCTCGTGAGTTCTTTGGGGGTTTATCATTGAAGCAAGGACTATTTCGGGGGTCATTTGAGCTTATAAAAGGCAGAAATAATTTAGACGGAATGCTGCATCTTGAAATTCATTCTGCCAGAGGCAATTATGTCAGAGCAGGTGGCAATCATAAACTGGATCAGGGGTTTTTAGAAGGTCAGGTCCATGTATCTGGTCCTTTGAGCTTAAACTATCAGTATACCTTGCCTATATCATCCGTTTTGGGTCCTAGCCTTGGTTCTCATATGTTCTCCCTACTTTTTGAATTCAGGCGTGTATCAAAATTACCAGCATCTGTATCACCTCCACGAAACAGAGCCGCTTTTGAACGACCCTTATATCCATTAAACCTGGAAGGCAGGGTTTTTATAACCAGTGAAGATGATTACTTGAGAATTTTCGAAAAACATATTACCCGGCACATTGATCCCGGGGTTTCCGATCAGGCACTAGCCAATGTTTCTTTATATGATATGGGTGTATTTGATAGCAGTTTCGTTGATGGGCAAATTAGTTATCCCACTGAGCAGATAGTACCCGTTCCTAGTCAGATTCAGTTTCAAAACTTGATTTCTTCCGAATATACCAAGTTCATTCAGGACATTGGCCGGGGTGAACATAAAGGTGTCTCGGTAATCAGTGAACAAAAACACATGATGCGAGCTGCTGGACTCCACAACCGAATTCAGAGAGAAGGTCAAAATCATTCAGATAGAGTTATGGTAGAAACACCTATTTTTAATTCAAGGAGTGATTCCCTGTTATTCCGGACACCTGCCCAGCGGAACCGGCTTGCTACTTATGAAGAATTAACTCTCTTAGAACCAAAAACATTAAGATTAAGCCTGTACACATCTGAACTTATTGCAACAGTATTAAGCTGGAAACTTATTATAACAAATCAAGATGACGAAATAATAAAGGCCTTCAACGGAAGCGGAGAAATCCCCTCTGATCTTAATTGGGATTGGATGAATGACCACGGAGAAATAATCACGCCCGGTGTTTATACTTATCAACTTTCCTGGAATGCAGCTGATGGAGTAACCCATTTGTCAAATCAGAGAAAGCTATTTGTTCAAAAAACTCAGCGTAAGATAACATTGCAGATAACAGATGATCCGGATAAGATGCCGACACAACCAGATCAAATTAGAATATTAATTAAACACTAAAATTAAAAGAGAGAGAAAAACATGAGAGTATTCATTTCGATGGGTTTATTATTCGCCATAATTATCCTTACCGGGATAACTCAAACGACAGACATTTCAGATTCAACTACGTCAGACACAGCAAGTTTGGATGGTACTGGCTTGGTTATCGGTGAAGATAGTGATGTAGAGATAAGTAATTTTTGGGACCTTATAGGGCAAGCAGGGCCCATTCGTTATCCGATATTTGGAATTTTTCTGGTTGGTGTATTCTTAATAACCATTAAAGCATTTGAACTATTTATGGATCAGCGTCAATCTATGCCTATTGAAACAGCAACTATGCAAGATTTAAACTTAAGTGAACTAACAGAGTTAATTACCAAACAAGCTGATAATATGCTTTCCCATATTTCAGCTACCCTGCTTAATGTATTCAAGACAAAGAATACTGATTCACTCCATGACGAGGTTGCCAATTATGTCCGGTTTCAGCACGATAATTTTAACACCTTTCGTATCAGAATTGATTTCTTAAGTGATACCGCCGGAGCCTTAGGATTGCTTGGAACTGTATGGGGTATGTTCATTGTGTTTTCATCAGGAGATCTCGAAAAAGAAATAATTCTTACCGGTATGGGTATAGCTTTGCTTACAACCCTTTTGGGGTTAGTTGTGAGCATAGGATTAAACTTTTTATCTACACTGGCCCAAGGATATTTTATGAAAAGGTTAGAACAGGTTAAATCAAAAGCAGAAGAAATACGGTTTCGACTTCTTGAGATCCAGGATACTCGTATAAAGGCTAAAGCTATAGCACCCTCTAATCATGCCAAACAACCTGTTCCAGTAGGAATCGTTGATAATGATTCTTACCCGGATGAAGATTATGAAGAAAAGAAAGAAGAAATAACCTTACCACAGCCGGCTTACCTGAGATTACATAATAACCCCAAGCAAGCACGTGCGGGAAGCAGATTGAGTGATATCAAAGTGTCAGTGTTCGATAAAAATGAAAGTCCGGTGCAAGGAGTAATTATTAATGCCATTGTCTCTGACGGAAAATTAGGAAATACAGAAATGATAACCGATATGGAGGGGAAAGTTTTCTTCAATTGGACTCTGGGATCAATGATCGGTCGACAGGTTATGGAAGTTAAAGTAGAAGGGTCGACTAATAGTGCGTTAAGCCATAAATTAAACATAGATGCTTTGGCTGGAGATCCGAAAGAACTATCCTTAAAAAACAATCATCAAAGTGGCATTCCCAATAAGAAAATCAAAAATCCGATCATTGCCGAAGTCAGGGATGAATTTGGGAATCCTGTTGAAGGCTGTAATGTTCACCTCGAAATAACAGCAGGAAACGGAAAGCTCGGCTATGGAAAAGAATCAGTGGTTTTAAGTACTAACCGTGAAGGGAGTATCAGCATCCCATTCACTCTTGGTAATGAACCCGGATTTAATGTGGTTGATATTTCAATAAAGAAAGCCGGCATAAACAAGAAATATCAGGCTATGGGTCAAGAGGTATAGGTTAAGGTGTATATAAATAATAGGCTCAAATAATATGAATACAGGTGGTTTTCTTTTACGGTTTGTTGATGTGGTATTGATCTTGCTGTTTGGTTTTATAGTGATTTCTGACCTTGATGAAGACACAGAAATCATATTACCCGAAAGTTATGAAGCTGAACAGACCACCCCCGCCAGGGAACGGATTATCTATATTAGTATAAACACTGAAGGCACCTATTTAAACGAATCAGAAAATATTCAATTTGATAATCTGGAGAGCCTGGAAAGTTATATCCTAAGCAAAAAAAATGAGTTTGGGAATAACATAAAAATTAGAATAAGAGCAAATTATGATACACACGTAAAGCACGCTATTGCTGTAGCTCAAATATGTGACCAACTCCAGGTCAGAAAAGCCATTGATGTAAAGATACTAACTCGTTAACTATATGAAAAAAAGTTCTTTTTTAATAAGATTTATCGATATAGGCCTCATTTTATTATTTGGCTTCGTCATTATTAGTGACATTACCGTCCGTTCTCAAATTGTATTACCTGGGAGTGAAAATTCTATATCCGAAGAAACACAAAATCATCTATTATTTCTGGAAATAATGGAAGGAAACAGATATCAGATTACGGAGACTAAGACCCAGTTAGTTTATCAGGAGGCACTGGGCCTTCAGGAACTTGAAGAGTTACTGACAGCAATACAACACGAAAAAGAAAATCAGGATGGTTTAGTCACCGTAGTTATACACCCAACAGATGAAGCAACCATGCAACAGCTAGTTGATGTGCTGGATATTTGCGATCGGGTTGGCTTACCGAATAATATCAACATTCCTTCATGATGTATGACCGATGATTTTACCAAAAAAGAAAACAGATCATACCAAGACCGTAGGCTCCGTAGCATTTACATTATTAATCGCTGTGGGTGGATATTCTCTGTTGGTATATTTGAATGCTCCTGATCAACGTCCGCAAAGGGAAGTTTATCGAGAAATATCCATGACAAATATAAAAGAAATTCCACGTTTTGAGCCTGAAGTTCCGGAACTAGAGCCACAGGCAGTAGAAACTACTGTCGGCAAAAATCAAACCCGAACACAGGCGCCTACTCCAAAACCAAAGGAAACCCCAAGGCGGATTAATCTTAGCCAATCACTGGCAAATCGAAGTGAACCTGATTTGACTGAGAACCGACAGTTCTCCAGAACCCGGGGTGAAGAAGACACGGAACAGTCTGCTTTGGAATTGGAAGCTTCTGATGGTGGACGTCAAGGCGGATTTGCCACTCTGCGTGACCATTCGTCGTCTTTACGAGCCGGGAGTTCCCGAATACGTGGCTCTGATGGAGAGGAGAAATCTGGTCTTGATATTGAGTCGGGTTCTGGTGGTGGAGGAGCAGGTTACCGACCGGAATTATCATCGAATGATATGTTTCAGCCTGATGCCGGAAGAAATAATAATGCCGATGGTGCCCCCGAAATCGGGTTGAGAGAACTCGAGGCCTTAGGATCTAATTACAGCGATCTGGATGATGTTCTGGCAGGTCTGTTAGAATGGATGAAAAATAATCCAGCTGAACTACCCCGCCCTGTTCAAAGGCTAATGGCTGAGAATAGGTGGGATCCTGCATACCTTACATCACTCGTTTCCATAAATATTGAAGAAGCTGATTATAGCATATACCTCATGGTAAAAGAGGAGTTATTTGAAGTTCATATTCTAATAGTAAGAGAAAATCAGGCTACCTACCTCGTTGATCGTAACTTTCAAAAAGAAAGCAATTCATTACGTGTAGGTGGGGTACAACAAAACGAAGGATTGATTACAATGATAAATTCTCAAATGGAAGCAGCAAGCAATAATAAAGCAAAAAAATTCTACCAAATCTTTCTTACCTGGTGGGAAAGTGTTCAACAAGAGGTAAGTAAATGATGAAAATAATAGTAACAATTGGATTATTTATTTGTATTTCAGTGTGGTTCACAAGTTGCAAAACAACAGAGCCTATACCTCAACCCAACCTCTTCGAGGAAGATACATTTTTTGTACCTGCCGGTGTGGATACCATTATAGCGGTTTTAGCTGACTCAATTGCCGGTCAATCATTTGTATCAGCTGATCGTGAAAAACATGCTGACATGTTAAAAGCCCGTGCACAAAGCCTGGTTAATAAAAGCGATTCTCTATGGCAATATCTCACACTTGAACAAGACAATAATTATACCATATCTGAGGATGATTCAATCAAAGCCATAGAAGCATATAACGATGGCGCAAACGCTTTTATCCGTTCACAGGAGATAACCGCAAAATCAAGTAATTCCAATGTAGATCAATTTGCCCAACAGAATGAACTTTTAGATCAAGCCCAAAAAGCTTTCGAAGAAGCATTAACTTTTAACCCCTTTGACGTAGAAACTAAATACGGATTATCTCTTGTTTACCAAAAGAAAGCCATTCGCCTCACCGATAACAAGGAGTATGAAAAAGCTATTGATATACTTGAACGGTTAGCTCAAGTAGAAAAAGGGGAAGACGCCATATTTGCCCGACTCGGAGAAAGTTATTATGCACTCCATCTATGGGCTGATGCTTCAGAAAATTTTCAAAAAGCGGAACGGGTTTTTAAAGACAATCTGTATTTAGACCCAACCAAAACCAACCCAGGTGAGTTAACCAGAGAAGATTCTGTGATTCTGTTCAACTATATATTTTTTAGAGGGGACTCTCAAACAAATATGTACCTAGCCGATCAGGCTTTAAACACTTTTGCCGAAGCCAAATCCATAGCCCCAACCCCAGAACTTCAGGGTGAAGCTCAGTATATGATCAATTATATTCACTGGGATGACGGTAACATAGCTGGCAGAATGGCTCGGGATTCTATAAATACACTAAGGGCGCAAGGTCATTTAGAAAAGGCTGAAGAAGAATATATAAAGCTGTTAGACCGGTTAAAAACTCAAAAAGCAAAAGATGAAATCCATTGGCGAACAGCGCTAACCCATTACGAAATGGGCAAGGATGACGAGGCTGCTGATCGTTTAATGAAACTTGTCAATAGAACAGAAACCAGATTAAGAGATGGCACGCCGGTTGATTCAACTTATAACCAGTACTTCGAGGATTATGGCATCATATCGTATAATATCGGTATGCAATACCTGAAGGAGGAAAGGAACAGGTTAGTTGCCTTAAAATATTTCAAACAGGTTTCAACTTTCCCATGGTCTAATCGTGCCAAAACTAACCTTGAAATCTCCAAAATTATTAATAATAACATCCCTGAAGCCATTCAGCATGCTGAAAAAGCACTCACTGAAGTTAATCGGCTGAATAAAGATGATGAGAAAGAGCTTTATAGAAGATTATCTGATTTAAATCGCCGACATGGTAATATGGAAGCCGCAAGGAAATATATCCAAAAATGGAGGGATGTCTAGATACAAGTTATTTCAATTTTACCACTAAAAAATAATCTTATGATTACCACAATTCCCTTACTTATTAGTTTTGTTATTTTAAATTTTCAGCAAGTTGATGACACGAAAATTGGACAGGTCAGCAGGCCCTTTGCTGAAATAACGTCTACAGAATTGATCGATTTTTTTCTGAATCAATTTCTGATTCCAGAGTCTGATGTAACAAAACTAGAGATCATCGATGTTACCACAAATGGATTTGGCCCTGATGATATTGTGGTGACACATCCATCTCAACGAGCATACATTGTTGAAGAGCCCAGTGAGGCAGCTTTACAAGTAATGAGAGACTGGAGTTTAGAGGATTATCGTGTTGATTCAGATAATATTGACCCTGATCAGTTTGACCCCTCTATTACAGGCATGACAGATAATGCAGCACAGAATGCTATGATAGCCGATATACTAAGAACCCTGAATCGAAATTATGCACAACTTCCCATACGGTTACGTCTTGAAAGAGATGAAAACGGATTCACATTTGAAATGTGGGATTTTGATCAAGATGCACTTCAATTTACACCTGGACCACCCCCTGTACCTGACAGCGTGCTTACTTATGATTTACTTTATATGAGCCAAAGTGATACTGTTTTGATAGCAGATCAGAATCTATATGATATAATTTACTTGAGCAAAATGGTTGAAGATACTGTATACTTGCCTGAAAACCTGCCCTCTTCCAGATCAGTTGAAACAGATCCATGACCACCTGCCACAATGTATTCTATACCAATGAAGCTTGCAATTTCTCCCAATCGGATAGAAACTTTTCCAGTCCAGAGTCCGTCAAAGGGTGTTTAATCAGTTTTTCTATCACTGCAAGTGGCATTGTGGCAACATCTGCACCAATTCTAGCTGCCTCCAAAACATGAATTGGATGACGGATGCTAGCGGTGAGAACTTCAGTTTTATATCCATAGTTATTATATATTTGAACTATGTCAGCGATTAATTGCATGCCATCCGTTGAAATATCATCCAGGCGTCCTATAAACGGTGAAATGTAGGTAGCTCCTGCTTTTGCTGCAACCAATGCCTGAGTAGATGAAAAACATAAAGTACAATTAGTTTTTATTCCTTCATCACTAAAGGTTTTAATCGCTTTGATTCCGTCTTTTATCAATGGTACTTTTACTACAACGTTAGGAGCTATAGAAGCAAGTCGACGTCCTTCATCCAGAATATCCTTATATGCTGTGGAAACCACTTCAGCAGAAACATCACCTTTTACAAGTTCACAAATATTGGCAATATGTGCTGCAAAATCTGAGACCCCGATTTTTGCACAGAGTGAAGGGTTTGTTGTAACACCATCCAGAATACCCATTTCGTGGGCTTCTTTTATTTCGCTTAAATCAGCTGTGTCTATAAAAAATTTCATGGGATATATTTGTTTAAATGTGTCGCTAAATTACAAATTTAAAACGCTAAATTTCAATTAAGATAAAGCACGAACTCAATGTTTAATTAGGTTAACAGGCTAAGCTTTTGTGTAAAATATTATTAAATCATCTTTAAAAGATAACTATTAACTTTCATTCTCCGTCTAAACAAAGAAATCTAACGTACATTAGATTTTAAATCTCCAAATCTCAATAATTAACGAAGTGCACAAACAGATAAGATTACTTATATTAATTTTTATACTTTTAAATTCCTGCAGTGGATCTGAAACGACTGAAAACAACCTGTTTGGCAGCTCCGGTGATTTTTCAAGGGAAACTTCTGTGGAAGTTATGACTGTAGAACATGCTGAAATTTCAGACCAAATCCGTTCTTTTGGTACCGTCCGGCCTCAGGATGTTGTTAGTATTATACCGCAAATAAATGAACGTGTATTAAAGATAGAAGCTGATCTTGGTGATACCGTGACAGCAGGACAAATCCTTGCCAGACTATATGATATTACCTATAAGGACCAGCTTATCAGAGACCAGGCAGAACTAAGACAAAGAAAAATCACTCTGGAAAGAGACAGCATTGCATTTGGTCGTCAAACGGAGCTCTTTAATCGCCAGTTATTAAGTCCCTCAGAATTTGAACAAGGCCGGGCAGTTTATCATAGCAGCATTGCTGCTTATGAATCATCACTAGCTTCTATAACACAGAGTAAGGAGAACCTTGACCGGACGCTGGTTCGTTCTCCAGTAAATGGGGTAATAAAGAACCGATTAGTTTCTGAAGGTGATTTGGCCAGTAGTGGGCAGCCTATGTTTGAAATAGCAAACCTGGCTGGATATGAAATCAGTTTATATCTTCCATTGCGAGACTGGAAGCAAACGAAGATAGGACAAAAAGTAGATATACGTAATAGTAATGATTCTGAATTCACATCTGAGGGAGTAATCACGAGAAAAAGCCCTGATATCGATGAATTAACAGGTCTCGGCCAGATTGTAGTCAGTATTAGTCAGATAGGTGAAGCACTTTACTCTGGTGCGCTTATAGAATCACGTATATACATAGAAACCCGCCCGAGTACTATAGTCATCCCCAGGATTGCTCTGATCGAAAATGTTGAAACAGTAATTGATCCTGAATCAAATAGCATCATGCTCGAACGGGCATATTCCGCATTTGTCGTGCAGGGAGATACTTTGGCCCAACGCAGGTTACTGGAATTAGGTATTCAGCAAGGAGATCGTATAGAAGTACTCAGCGGACTTGAAACGGGGGATCAGCTTATCATAACGGGACAAACCGGCCTGGAGGATCAAGCAAGGGTAAGGCCAACATCATTGTTGAGGAATGAAGGAAATGAACGCCTTCAGGGTATTGAGGATGCTAGTACATCATCTAGCCTAAGACGAGACCGAAGAGGACCCGGAGCCAGAGCAGGGTCAAGGCAATAATATGAAAAAACTTCCGGCATTAGCTGTTAAAAGACCAGTGACCTTTGTCATGATCGCTCTGATTATGATCGGTTTTGGGATATATGGTTTATATCAGCTTCGGCTAAATTTGTATCCTGATGTATCGTTCCCAACGATCACTGTTTATACAACCTATGAAGGAGTTGCACCTGAGGATATAGAAACGCTTATTTCCCGGCCATTGGAAGAAAGTGTAGGTACTGTTAGCGGTTTAACCCAAGTCCGATCACTTTCCAGCCAGGGAGCCTCAGTCGTAAAATTGTCTTTTAAATGGGGTACGGATTTATTTATAGCTGAGGCTGATGTTAGAAAACAGATAGATGCAGCCCGACGTAGCATTCCCCGTGAAGCTGATTCTCCCATCATTTTCACATACGACCCTAATCAAGAACCAGTGATCGTGTTGACCTTATCATCTGAAACGCGAAGTTCCAGAGACCTTAGAACGATTGCAGTTGAGCAACTTGAACAGCGTATTGAAAGAATAGAAGGAATCGCTTCAGCAGCTACTTCCGGAGGATTGGAACGACAGATAAATGTAACCCTTAGAAATGAAGACATCCTCACATATGGTATAGATATTGCATCTATCGCAAATACACTTAGCCGAGAAAACGTGCAAGTCCCTGCCGGTGAGTTGACAGAAGGCCAAACAGTGTATTCATTAAGAACGATCGGAGAGTTTAAAAATGTGCAGGAGATTCGTGATGCGGTCATCCGGTTGGAAAATGGAAATTCGATTTCATTGAGTGATATTGCTGATGTTGAAGATGGCATCAGTCAGCCCATTGGTAATGTTCATGTGAATGGTGAGGATGGATTGATCATCAATCTATATCGCCAAAGTGATGCTAATGTGGTTACTGTAGCTGATAATTTTTTAGCAAATCTTGATCAAATCAGATCTACGCTGCCCATAGGGGTTGAACTTGAGGTGCTCACCAATCATGCTGATTTCATTAAGGTATCACTGAAAAATCTTTATATGACAGGTTTGCAAGCTGTTGTTCTAGTGATCATTATCCTGCTTCTCTTCCTGCGGAGTGGCCGTTCGGCATTGGTTATAGCGGTATCTATTCCGGTATCAATCGTTACTACTTTCTGTATTATGCATTTTGCAAATGTAAGCCTAAACGTAATCTCTTTATCTGGTTTGACTCTTGCCGTAGGCATGGTTGTGGATGATGCTATAGTGGTACTTGAAAATATATTCCAGTTCAAAGAAGAAGGATATGATGGCAGAGTGTCATCTATTCAAGGGGCACAGGAAGTCATAATGCCTGTTGTCATTTCGACACTTACCACACTGGTTGTTTTTCTACCCATTCTTTTTGTTCCGGGCATTGCAGGATTTTTATTCAGGGATCTGGCTCTAACCATATCTTTTGCACTTATTATGTCTTCTGTTGTAGCAGTAACAATGATTCCCTTACTTGCTTCACGCCTAATTACTTTCAAAGTAAAAGATGATAATAATTATTTGGTAGAAGCTTCTAAATGGTTGGCTGAGGTAAGAAGCCGGTCTGTCATTACCCGTATTTTAGGTACTATACCTCAGTTCTGTATAATGGCAATATTACTTATTTGGTATATCTTTCAAAAAGTTGGTTCTGTATTCAGACTTTTCTTTGCATGGATTGGAAAAAACTTCCAAAATGGGTTTGATCGGTTGGATACTAACTATACCAGATTACTTTCCTTCTTACTAGAAAAGTCAGTTTGGATTGTAATAATTGCCTGCATTCTGTTTGGTGCTACTCTTCCTATCTTCAATCAACTCGGCGGGGAATTTTTCCCAGTTGTAGACGAAAGCAACTTTACACTGAACATAGAAAGAGAACCAGGTGTTAACCTGTTTGAATTAGAGGAAACCATCTTTTATGTTGAAGCCATAATTCGGGAGCAGGTACCTGAAGCTAGATTAATAGTCTCTGATTTCGGTGATAAGCGTGGTATTGAGGGAGCTGAAAATCCTGGCGGTAATCAAGGTAAGGTTCGAATTGAACTTGTTTCCGGAAAAGAAAGGGATCGTTCTCAATTTGAGATCACAGCAGCAATATTGGAATCTCTTCGTGAAGTTCCTGGAGCTCAAATAACAGAAATACGAGAAAATCCCCTTAATCCTGAAGGAAATGACGGACTCATTATTCAGGTTTATGGCTTTGATCAGGAAGTCAGAAATGATTTGGCCTCCAACATCCGAAATGATCTTTCATTAATTCCAGGATTTGTTAATGTTTCCAGCAGTGGCGATCAAGGGCGCCCTGAACTTAGGGTAATCATGGACAGAGAGCGAATTTCACGAAATGGGTTAACATCTACCCAGATAGCGAATGTAGTCAGTGATAATGTTAAAGGTAATATTGCGACATCCCTGGTTGATCAAGGGGTTGAGTTTCAGGTATTAGTACAACTGGATGCCTCTCAGCGCAGCCATTCAACTTCACTTGAGAACATCCAATTACAAAATTCATTCGGTCAATGGATGACTTTAAATAATCTTGCTCGAATAGAGCGGCATACTGGTCCCTCCAACATACTGAGAATCAATCAGGAAAGAGTTACCGAAATACAAGCTGATCTCGCAGGCCTGGATTTGAAACAAGGATCGGATGAGGCTCAAAGCTATCTGAATCAGATTAACTGGCCCGATGGATATCGATATGAAGTTGGTGGAACGGCTGAAGAACAGCAAGAATCTTTTTACTATTTAATGATTGCTTTTTTAATAGCCGGTATATTAGCCTATATGGTAATGGCTTCTCAATTTGAAAGTCTGCTTGAACCTTTTGTGATTATAATCACGATACCACTTGCATTAACTGGAGTTCTGCTAATCCTCTGGGCTACGAATACACCGATAAGTGTCACAGCTATGGTAGGCCTGATACTTTTGTCCGGAATCGTAGTTAACAACGGTATAGTTATGATCGATTATATAAAAGTATTGCAATCACGTGGGTTAGAACGCAAAGATGCAGTAATACGTGGTGCATCAAGAAGGCTGCGGCCAATCCTTATGACGGCGGCTACTACAATACTTGCCATGGTACCTCTTGCACTTGAATTAGGCTCAGGAGCGGAAACATGGAGCCCTATGGCCAGAACTGTGATTGGAGGCCTTACCATGTCTACCATATTGATGTTATTAGTAGTTCCGTGCTTATATTTTTTGATCAATCAGGGAATCGAAAAGATGGGTTTCAAAAGTTATGCGGTTGATTCCTTAACTATCGACAAAAACGTATGAAAAGCATCTCATTACCCTCTGGTTTTGTTGGTACGCTACTGAAAAGACCAATTACTATTATAATGGTGACCTTGCTGATTATTGCATTTGGTGTCTTTTCGTTGGCTCGGCTCAAGGTTACCCTCTTACCAACTATTAATATACCGGTAGTTGCAGTCTCGATTAGCTATTCCGATGTTCCTCCACAGGATATGAACAGGCTCATCGTTAGGCAAGTTGAAGGAGCTCTGTCAGGTATTGAAGGCGTAGTAAGTATGGATGCCAATATTAGTAATGGAAGAGTCTTTTTTATCCTTAGACTCAAACAAGGGTTGGACGTTAGACGAATTGAACTTGACGTACGGGAAGCAATTGATAGGATTCGTAACAGCTTGCCCACCGAAGCTTCCGAACCAGCAATCTTTCAGTTTGATCCGGAAGATCAGCCCATAATGAGACTGAGCGTAGAGGGGAATCGAGGTTTAGATGAACTTAGAAATTTGGCTCTGGAAATTATTGAGCCTCAATTCGAGCGCCTTGAAGGTGTTGCATCAGCCGATACCCGAGGGGGGCTGGAACGTACAGTGTATATCAGCATGGATCGTTTTGATATGGCTCGGCACAGGATATCCCCCAATGATGTTCAGAACTCACTTCGATCTAACAACACACAAGTTCCTGTTGGAAATCTGGTAGTAGACCGGCAAAGTTACAATGTTCGGGCACGATCTATTTTCAATAATATGGATGAAATTAAAAGTACCATTATATCCTTAGGTGACGATGGGCAGCCTGTTCGTGTAGAGCATGTGGCTAAAGTTGAGGATACATTCACTGATATTTCAAGTTTCGTTGAAGTTAACGGTAATAATAGTGTTACCATTGAAATCCAAAAACAGTCAGATGCTAACACACTGGATGTTACAAATGCCATTCTGGACAATACACAAAAAATTGTGGAACGTTTACCCACAGGTGTCTCTATTCAGGTATTAAGCAACGAAGGAAAATCAATAGAAACGTCAATTAGTAATCTATCTGATTCAGCCATACAAGCTCTGGTGCTGGTAGTTGTTATGCTCATAATTTTTTTAGGTGGCTGGCGTAGCTCCCTTGTTGTAGCCTTGACTATTCCAGTAACAATCGCTGGAACCTTTGCAGCCATGTCCTTCATGGGCATTACCCTAAATATAATGTCAATAACCGGACTGGCATTGGCTATTGGATTATTAGTGGATAATTCTATTGTCGTTCTAGATAGTATTGTTGCAAAATTAGAAGATGGCAGCTCAATTTTCATGTCTGCTCTTGAAGGAACCAATGAAGTAAAAGGAGCATTGCTTGGTTCTACCTTGACAACCCTAGCAGTATTTGTACCAATCTTAGCCATAGAAGGTTTCACAGGTCAAATAGCAAAAGATCTGGCATTGACAATCTGCCTGGCTATATCAATCTCTTTTTTGACTTCTATAATTTTGATTCCGGTATTTGCATCCCGCATACTTAATAGGAAGAGCTTTGGGGGAAAAAATCTCACCCTCCGTCTACTGGCTAAATTGGAAGATGTTTACCTTAAATCTTTAAGGTGGCTATTACATCATAAAATCCTTGGGTTTATTACCTTTTTTGCCATAATTGGTGCTACTTTCTACCTCGCAAAAATAGTCGAAACTGAGTATTTCCCTCAATCAGACGCCGGGCAGATTAGTATCAATATTGAATTGCCAGCAGGATCTCAGCTTGAAAATACAGCCACCGTGATGAGGGATATATCCAAAAGGTTAACGGATATAGATGAAATTGAAACCGTTGTCACAAGTATTGGTCAGAGTGGATGGACATCTGACACCAATAGGGGGAGGATCAGCGTCAATATGGTAGATGAGAAACAACGTGATATTTCATCCAACGACCTGGCTTTGCGTCTTAGGACCATGCTTATTTATCCAGGAGTAACCATCCGTATAATGCCTGCTCAAGGCGGCCTGCGCATGGGACGTGGTGGAAACTGGGGCGATGGAGATATAAGAGTATCCCTAAAAGGTTCAGATGTTGATATTCTTCAAGAGTTAGCAGAGCAAATTGAATTTGTGATGATGAAAGATACATCGGTTATTTCAGTTAATATCTCCAGAAATAATGATAGGCCGGAACTGCGCTTTATTGTTGATCGCTTAGCTGCCAATCGAATGGGTACTTCTTTTAGTGAAGTTGCAAGCTCCTTTGGATTACAGTCTCGAGGCAGCTTGGTTGGCCAATATAGAAGTCAAGGAAGAGAAGTACCGATTCAACTTCGAATGGAAGAAAAATACCGTACCAACCAACAGGATTTATTAGATTTGGGTGTCTTTCGTCTGGATGATCAGGTTGTTACAGTTTCCAGTGTAGGCACATTAAGTGAGGCCAAAAGTTTATCACGCATATTTCGTCGTGATCGTGAAACCCTTTTGGATATTGACATCAGCGTCAGTGGAAATCAGTCCGAACACAGAGAACGTATCAAAAAGTTATTTAATGAATCGATAGCTTTACCTGATGGCTATCGGTATGAATTTACGGGTTCGTCAGTCGATGAGGCTCAAGGTTTACGTAGTTTATTTTTAGCTTTGTTAATGGCACTTTTGTTAACATACATGGTTATGGCAGCACTTTTTGAAAACCTTCGCGATCCATTTGTTATCATGTTTACCATCCCTTTAGCCTTTTTTGGCTCTTATGCCATGTTGTTTCTGACAGGTTATCCATTTAGCATTGCCGCTGGAATAGGCATGGTCATCCTAGTTGGAATAGTTGTCAACAATGGCATAGTTCTGGTTGACTATATACACCTCTATACTAAAGAAGACACAATTAATTATTCAACAAACTTTCTCAAGGCTGCAAAAAGAAGGTTCAGGCCGATAGTATTGACGGCACTTACTACCATAGGATCTATGATCCCGTTGGCAATTCAAACAGGAACAGGATCAGAAACATGGGGGCCTCTTGCACTAACTGTGATTGGCGGGTTGCTTTCTGCAACATTAATCACACTTTACTTAATACCTATTATACTAGTAAGTATTTCTAAATCCAGAAGAATGGCATTTAAATAAAATTTTGCAAAAAATGCAATTAACTTTGCCTTTTATCAAAAATTAATGTTAGTTTTTTGATCGCAAGAGATTAAATTGTACTACACATAAGTTTCATACTAACACCGATTCTAATTATGGGGAAAACTATCAAAGGATTTACGTTTGGCTTGATCTCAGGTGCCATTTTTGGATCTATTATGGGTATGCTTTATGCACCAGACAAAGGCATCAATACCAGAGATAGGCTTAGTTATCAATTAAACAACTATCTGGATGAAATTACTGATTTAATTGAAAAATTACGTAACGAGAGTCAGATTTCTGATGCCAAAAAAGAAGGTGCCCTTGTAGTTGAGGAAGCACAAAAGAAAGCGGAAGATTTAATTGCTGAAGCAGAAAAGCTGCTTAAGGATATAAGCGGTCAAAAATAATACCGGCTTCAACTCTATAAAAAGTAAGCAAGCTATCAATTATTGCTTGCCTTAAATAGTCATGGTTTATTTTAAAGCAAGGATTCAAAGAGTGAGTCTGGGTTATGCAAAATAATCCGTCTGAAGAGATTGTGTTGAATACAAAAGGTCATAAATCCTTTTCTAGCATTTTCATTTTAGTAACATGACCACTTATCCATCGGTGTATAGTAAAATGAAAAAAACCCTGACAGAAAAGTATCTGTCAGGGTTTAATTTGATCAAAAAGAACGGTTACTATCTGTTCTTTTATTTTTCGTTATTTATTTTTTCTTCAGCAACAGAAGCTTCCTCTTTATCACTAAGTGCATCGAAAACCTTGCTTGCAGGCTGAACATCATCCATATCAGTTTTAGAACCGACGATGATATCTTGATAATGCTTCAAGCCAGTTCCAGCAGGTACCCTGTGACCAAGAACGACATTTTCCTTCAATCCAAGCAATTTGTCTTCTTTAGCCTCAATAGCAGCCTGAGTGAGTACCTTAGTTGTTTCCTGGAAGGAAGCAGCAGATAACCAACTTTCAGTTGAAAGCGCAGCTCGTGTAATACCGAGCAAAATTGGTTTAGAGATACAAGGTTCCGCTTCTCTTGTTTCAATTTCTTTTTTACCTTCAGCAATTAAGCCACCATTCAAATCACGTATTTCACGACGATCCATAAGAGTACCAAGTGGTATTTCAGTGTCCCCTTTATCAATTACCACATATTTTCCAATTAAGGAATCATTGGTTCTACTTACCTCAAAGCGGTCAACCTTATCCCCTTCAAGATACAAGGTGTCACCTGAGTCAGTAATTTCAACCTTCTGCATCATTGTGCGGACAATAACTTCAATATGCTTATCATTGATTTTTACACCTTGCAGACGGTAAACTTCCTGAATCTCATTCACCAGGTAAGATTGCACTGCATAAGGGCCAAGAATATTCAAAATATCCTGAGCCATAACAGCACCATCAGATAAAGAGTCACCTGTTTTAACATAATCATTTTCCTGTACCAGAATATGCTTGGACAACTGAATCAAATAGGTTTTTGAGTCCGTGCCATCTTTGGCCTGAACAATCACTTCCTGAGACCCTCGTTTTCTGGATCCCATTTTCACAATACCTTCAATTTCTGATACGACAGCAGGGTCTTTAGGTGGCCGAGCTTCAAACAACTCAGTAATCCTAGGCAAACCAGCCGTAATATCTTTAGATTTAGATGCAGATGTTCTAGGTATTTTAGCAAGAATTTGCCCAGCCTGAACCTTTTCTCCACTATTGACCACCACGTGAGCCCCAACTGGTAAGGTTGTTTCACGAATACGCCCACTATTATCTTTTACAGACAATGTAGGAACAAGCGACCGGTCTTTAGAATCAGTAATAACTTTTTCTTTGTGGCCGGTCTGGGAATCAGTTTCATCTGCATAAGTTATGCCTTCCAATATATCCTTATAATCAGCTACACCATTAATTTCAGAAAAGATCAAAGCGTTATATGGATCCCACTTACAAAGTGGCACACCTTTAGGCACTACATCACCCTCTTCAACTAATAATTCTGAACCATAAGGTACATTATAGGTTGAAAGAACTTTACCTGAGTCGTCTTCTAACCTTATTTCACCTGCCCTACTTAAAACTACTCTGTACTCTTCTTCTCCGTCATCGTAACTAACAGCGCGAAGATTTTCAAAGACTACCTTTCCATCAAATTTAGCTTTATGCTGCGACTCGCTTTCAAGTCGGGAAGCTGTACCACCAACGTGGAAAGTTCTCAATGTTAACTGAGTACCCGGCTCACCAATTGATTGCGCTGCAATAACACCTACAGCCTCACCAGTTTGGACCATTTTGCCTCTACTTAAATCACGGCCATAACAATTAGCACAAATCCCTCTAGAAGCTTCGCATGTCAATCCGGATCGGATTTCTACTTCTTCAATTGAAGTTTCAGCAATTTTCTGTGCAATGCTTTCATCAATAAGTTCATTTGAACTTACTAATAGCTCATCGTTAAGCGGATCGTAAACATCATGCATGGAGACCCGACCTAATATTCGATCTTCAAGACTTTCTACTACTTCTTCATTGTCTTTAAGAGCCTGAATTTTAATTCCTCGAAGAGTTCCACAATCATCTTCAGTAATAATTAAATCCTGTGAAACATCTACAAGGCGTCGAGTCAAATATCCGGCATCAGCTGTTTTAAGAGCCGTATCAGCCAAACCTTTACGAGCACCGTGTGTTGATATAAAGTATTCCAGTACAGTCAACCCTTCTTTGAAACTGGATAGAATAGGTGTTTCGATAACTTCACTACCTGTTTCCATAGAGCTTTTTTGAGGTTTAGCCATCAAACCACGCATTCCACCGAGCTGCCGTATCTGTTCTTTAGAACCCCTTGCCCCAGAATCCGCCATCATAAATACAGGATTAAATCCTTTTTTATCCTGTGTTAAGGCATGAAACAAAGTTTCAGAGATCCTATTAGTTGTACTGGTCCATTTATCAATTACCTGATTATAACGTTCATTATCCGTTATAAAACCATTTTCATAACGCTCAAGAATCAACTTAACCTCATCCTGAGCAGAAGTGATTAGCTCCGCTTTCTCTTTTGGAATAACAATATCTTCAAGGTTAAATGAAAGTCCACCGCGGGTAGCGGTCTCGAAACCAAGAACTTTCATGGCATCCAGAAATTTTGCGGTTTTAACCGTACCCGCTAAATTAAAGACATCACCAATGAGTATTCTAAGTTCTTTCTTACCAAGAGTTATATTTTTGTATTCAATTTCTTCTGGAAGAATTTCATTGAATATAACCCGACCTGTAGTAGTCTTTATAATCTCACGTACCTGCTTATCATCAACTATACGTGTTAACCGTACGTTTATCCTGGTATGAAGATCGAGCATACCCTGATCATAGGCAATTATAACTTCTTCGGTATTCGAGAAAGTTTTCCCCTCTCCTTTGCCACCTTCACCCATTTTAGTTAGGTAATAAATACCCAGAATCATATCCTGAGAAGGTACAGTAATCGGGCTACCATTTGAAGGACTCATAATATTATGAGATCCAAGCATTAATACAGACGCTTCAAGAATAGCGTCGTGACTCAATGGAAGGTGAACGGCCATCTGATCACCATCAAAGTCAGCATTAAACGCTGTACAGGATAGTGGGTGTAGACGGATAGCTTTGTCTTCGATAAGTACTGGCTGATATGCCTGTATACCAAGTCTGTGAAGAGTTGGTGCACGGTTAAGCATCACCGGATGACCGTCAATGACATGTTCAAGAACATCCCAGACTACCTCATCACGCCTGTCTACTACCTTCTTTGCACTTTTTACCGTTTTTACATAACCACGTTCAATCAGCCTGCGAATAATAAATGGCTTATAAAGCTCTACAGCCATTTCTTTTGGCAAACCACATTCGTGCATCTTCAAATCAGGTCCAACCACGATAACCGATCGTCCTGAATAATCAACACGCTTACCTAGAAGGTTCTGACGGAAACGTCCATTTTTTCCTTTCAGCATGTCGCTGAGTGATTTCAGAGGCCGGTTATTGCTTCTGACGGCATTCATTTTACGGGAGTTATCGAAAATAGAATCAACAGCTTCCTGAAGCATCCTTTTTTCGTTCCGTAAAATCACATCCGGTGCTTTGATGTCAATCAGTCTCTTCAACCTATTATTACGAATAATTACACGACGGTAAAGATCATTCAAGTCAGAGGTTGCAAAACGACCTCCTTCAAGAGGCACCAATGGTCGTAACTCAGGTGGGATTATTGGAATAACCCGCATGACCATCCACTCGGGACGGTTTTCTATATTCTTATTGGCTGCCCGAAATGATTCAATTACCTGCAAACGCTTCAGAAACTTCTTCTTCCGCATCATTGAGGTTTCTGTTTTTACAGCCTCACGATATTTATAGGCAGTTTCATCCAGTTTGATGTTTTGCAGCAAAGCTTCGATAGCTTCAGCACCCATCTTGACAACAAACTTATCCTGATCGTCATTTTCCAACTCATTATGTTCATCTGGAAGCTGACCTAGAATATCATGATATTCTTCTTCAGTGAGTAAATCTCCCGTTTTGTATCCCATATCACGGGCAATACCGGGATTAGTTACTACAAAGTTCTCGTAGTAAACTATTTTCTCAAGATTTTTAGACGAAAAACCAAGTAGATAGGCGATCTTATTTGGTAAAGATTTAAAATACCATATATGAACAACCGGGACACATAAAGATATATGGCCCATTCGTTCACGACGAACAGCCTTTCGGGTGACTTCAACACCACAGCGATCACAGATTATTCCTTTATACCGAATTCTCTTGTATTTACCACAATGGCATTCCCAATCTTTTACAGGACCAAATATTTTTTCGCAGAACAACCCGTCTTTTTCCGGCTTGAATGTACGATAGTTGATGGTCTCAGGATTTAATACTTCCCCATGTGAGCGGGTAAGTATATTCTCCGCTGAAGAGAGGGAAATTCTAAGTCCTTTAAAATCTTTTGAAACAGGTTCTTTTTTTGCTAACGGCAAGGTTGTACCTCCGTAATTGAATTTATAAAACAAATAGTATTTATGGTGACGCTAAAACAGTTATGCATTGACATCAACTTCCAGTCCAAGTCCCTGAAGTTCTCTAACAAGTACGTTAAATGATTCAGGAGTTCCACCATCTGGAAGGTTTTCACCTTTAACGATGGATTCATAGACTTTAGAACGACCTTTGACGTCATCACTTTTAACAGTGAGCATTTCCTTCAGAATGCTGGATGCCCCATAGGCATACAGTGCCCAAACTTCCATCTCACCCAGTCGCTGACCACCAAATTGAGCTTTACCACCAAGTGGTTGCTGGGTAATTAAGGAGTATGGCCCAATAGAACGGGAGTGCATCTTATCCTGAATAAGATGGTTCAGTTTCAACATATAAATGTAACCGACAGTGGTTTTCTGGCCTAATCGTTCGCCCGTTCGTCCGTCATACAAAAATGCACGACCGTCTTCAGGCAAGCCTGCTTTCCTCAGCCATTCTTGTACTTCTTCATAACTGGCTCCGTCAAAAACCGGAGTGGCAAATTTAACACCCAGCTTTTTACCTGCCCAACCAAGAATAGTTTCATATATCTGACCGAGGTTCATCCTGGATGGTACACCAAGGGGATTTAGAACTATATCTACTGGAGTTCCGTCTTCAAGAAATGGCATATCTTCCTGTGGTACAACATTAGCCACGACACCCTTATTACCGTGTCGACCCGCCATCTTGTCACCTACTTGAAGTTTACGTTTCTTGGCTACATACACCTTTGCTTTTTTAACTATTCCAGGTGGTAATTCATCGCCAACCTGAAGTGTATATTTTTTCCTTTTTAGTTCGGTATCCAGTTCCCGACGCAAAATTTTATAGTTATCAAATAAGGTGACAACATATTGATTTACGGTCTCATCCTGGCACCATGCCTGAGATGCTTTTAACTCAAAGGGATCAAGTTCTTCAAATAGTTGCTTTCTGTATTTTTCACCCTTAGGAATAACCTCGATACCATTTCTGTCAACAATACCAGGGGAAGTTTTATCTTTTAGTAACCTAAAGATTCTTTCTCCCCATTGAGCGTTCAACTTGACAATTTGTTGTTTAAATAACTCATTCTCATGCTCAACAAGTTCTTTCTCTTCCTTACGTGATATTTGTTCATCACGCTTCCGGCTAAATAACTTAGTGTCAATAATGGTACCTGCTACCCCAGGTGGTACTTTCAGCGAGGCATCTTTTACATCACCTGCTTTATCACCAAATATAGCTCGTAATAACTTCTCTTCAGGAGTTGGATCTGTTTCTCCTTTAGGAGTTATTTTACCAACAATGATATCGCCAGACTTTATCTTTGCACCTACTCTGACTATACCTCGTTCGTCCAAATTCCGGGTTGCTTCTTCACTTACATTAGGAATTTCACGAGTCAATTCCTCTTCACCACGTTTGGTATCCCGAACCTGCTGCTCAAACTCCTGAATGTGAATAGAAGTGTAAATATCTTCCGCCACAACTTTTTCACTAATGACAATGGCATCCTCAAAGTTGTAACCTCTCCAGGGCATAAAAGCCACTAACAAATTACGTCCTAAGGCCAGTTCCCCCTGGTTTGTAGCGCAACCATCTGCCAAGGGCTGATTTACTATAACTTTATCACCTTCTTTAACAAGAGGCTTCTGATTAGAAGTCGTATCCTGATTAGTTCTTTCGAACTTTTTCAACTTATAGGTGATGATCCCATCATCAAAATAGGCCAGTGCTTCTGTTTCATTCCTGTCATATTTGACCCTTATTTCTGAGGAACTGACATAAACAACTTCACCAGAGCCTTCGGCAACAATCAATGATCGGGAATCTTTGGCAGCACGGTATTCCATTCCTGTACCGACAATTGGAGCTTCCGGCCTAAGCAGTGGAACCCCCTGGCGTTGCATGTTCGATCCCATTAATGCCCGGTTGGCATCATCATGCTCAATAAATGGAATCATTGCTGCTGCAACTGATGTAATTTGATTTGGTGCGACATCCATATATTCGATCTGTTCCGGACGTGCAAGACCAACGTTACTATCACGAAAACGTGAAAATATCATATCATTAGCAAAACCAGACTGTTCAGTCAACACAGCGTTTGCCTGTGCAATAACGGTTTCATCTTCCTGTTCAGCAGCCAGATAGGTTACCTCATCAGTTACTATACCATTACTTACTTTTCTGTAAGGAGTTTCGATAAACCCAAAATCATTAACTTTGGCATGAACGCAAAGAGATGAAATGAGTCCGATATTCGGACCTTCTGGAGTTTCAATAGGACACAGACGACCATAATGAGTGTAGTGGACATCACGAACCTCAAACCCTGCACGCTCACGAGTCAAACCACCGGGACCCAGTGCAGACATACGACGCTTGTGTGTTAGCTCAGCTAGTGGATTTGTTTGATCCATAAACTGTGATAGCTGGTTCGTTCCAAAGAAGGTATTTATGACCGATGAAATTGTTCTGGCATTGACAAGATCCTGAGGTGTAAACTGCTCAGCGTCTCGTGAATTCATACGTTCACGAATAGTACGAGCCATACGGGCAAGGCCTAATGCAAATTGTTGACCCAACTGCTCACCTACTGTACGAGTTCTTCTGTTACTCAAGTGATCAATATCATCCACTTGTGATTTCATGCTTTTAAGCCTGATAAGTTCCTTTAGAATTGCAACTATATCATCCTTGGTAAGAACCTGAACATCGAGTGATTCATCCATACGGAGGCGTTTATTAAGCCGGTAACGGCCTACTTCGCCCAGATCATATTTCTTATCACTAAAGAACAGACGCTCTAATACAGCTCTTGCCGTATCCTCGTCTGGCATCTCACCTGATCGTATCTGACGATATACCTCAGCTAAAGCGGTATGTTCATCATAAGTTGTATCCTTACGAAGGGTGTTGACTATCACTGAGCGCTCAGCATCTTCATTTGAAATCTTAAGTACAAGAACATCCTGAACATTCAAGTTTTTCAAGGTGTCATAATCTTCGTCAGCAACTTCGTGTTCACGAGGCAACACAATATTACGGTTGACAGCTTCTCTAACTTCTCCAGTTTCATCATCGACTACTTCTTCAACAGTTTCTTCAATGATATCGGTAGCAAGCCTTTTTCCAATTACCTTTTTAAACTGAGCTCTGGTATTGACAGGAAGTCTTTCAGATAAGTCAAATAAAGAAAGAATATCATCATCACTGGAAAATCCCAAAGCGCGTAATAAGGCGGTGACAGGAAGTTTTTTCTTTCTGTCAATGTATGCCCATAAAACATCTCTAATATCAGTTGTAAATTCAATCCAGGAACCTTTAAATGGAATTACTCTTCCTGAATATAACTGAGTACCATTTGGATGAACAGACTGGCCAAAAAATACACCAGGTGATCGGTGGAGTTGACTAACAATAACTCTTTCTGAACCATTGATTATAAAAGTACCACGGTCTGTCATCCATGGCAAATCACCCAGAAATACTTCCTGTTCGATGGTTTCACTAGCTTCATCTGTTTGATCAATAGCAGATAGCCTGAGTTTCGCTTTAAGTGGAAGAGAATAGGTTAATCCCCTATCCTGACATTCGCGAATATTGTATTTCGGTGTATCAATTGTGAAATACAAAAATTCAAGGATATTCTGTTCCCTTGAATCGGTAATAGGAAAATGCTCCATAAAGATTTGTTGCAACCCTTGCTCTTTACGGTCTTCCGGTGCTATGTTCCATTGTGTGAACCGGCGAAATGATTCCAATTGGATGTCAAGAAAATCAGGATAATCGATTACTTGCTTTGTTCGCGCAAAACTAATACGTCCTGAAAATGGGAGCGTGTCTTTGATTTGACTCAAGAATACCTCGCTTTAAATTGTGATGTGTTAAGTCTGAATAGTAGCAATGAACACTAAGCTTAGATGGCAAAGTGGCATGAGACGCCAATAGCCAATACCGCTTTACACGGTATTGGCTACGTTAAACTGGGTTATATGAAGTTTTAAGTATATTACTTCAGTTCTACTTCTGCGCCTGCTTCTATTAATTTAGCCTTCATAGTCTCAGCTTCATCTTTGCCTACAGCTTCTTTAATGGTGTTTGGTGCACCGTCAACAAGTTCTTTAGCTTCTTTAAGTCCTAAGCCAGTTAATCCACGTACTTCTTTAATAACAGCAATTTTATTACCGCCAATTGCTTTCAGAATTAC
Source organism: Balneolales bacterium (assembly GCA_040905745.1). Classification (GTDB taxonomy): domain Bacteria; phylum Bacteroidota; class Rhodothermia; order Balneolales; family Natronogracilivirgulaceae; genus JBBDMU01. Next base: position 4,039 of record JBBDQY010000033.1, on the reverse strand, counting down.
GTCAAACTCTGTTTGTTCTTCAGCTGCTACTGCTTCTCCACCACCTGCGGCAGGGGCAGCAACTGCAGCTGCTGCTGGCTTAATACCGTACTCAGATTCGAGAACCTCGGCTAGCTCATTAGCTTCTTTGATAGTTAAATTTACAAGTTGTTCTGCGATTGTTTTTACGTCAGCCATTATGATTTTACTCCAGTGTTGATTGGTTTTTTTACAGTTAAATTTTTTACTTTTCTTCTTTTTCTGAGATTGTTTTTAAAGCCCCAACGATATTGGATCCCTGTGCTTGAAGTCCGCCTACGATATTTTGAATAGGACTCATTAACAAGCCAATAATTTCACCAATCATTTCCTCTTTTGATTTCATTGAGGAAAGAGCATCAAGTTGGTCGCTCTTATAAAGCACACCCTCTATGAAAGCGGCTTTGAATTCAGGCTTTTTATTTTCCTTTAAATGTTTCTTAAAAACCTTTGCAGGAATTGCGGGATCACCCTGGACAAAAGCATATGCGGTCTGATTTACAAGATATTCATCTAATGCATCATATCCACCTATCTGCTCTAACGCCCGGCGAACAAGCTTGTTATTATAAACTTTATAATTAATGTTATTATCTCGTAAATCCGCGCGAAGAATATTAGTCTCAGCAACCGACATTCCTTTATAGTCAGCAAGATAAAGAGCATCGGAATTGGATATTACATCAACCAATTCTTCAACTATAACTTTTTTCTGTTCAATTGTTGTTGCCATTCTTTGACCTTATTTTTTTAAAGTGATTGAGCTACGGTTTTACTGATTGGAATTCCAGGGCCCATCGTAGAGCTCATACTGATACTTCTAACATAAGTTCCTTTTGCGGATGATGGCCTTAATTTCACTACTGTTCGCAAGAATGTCTCGGCATTTTCTATAATTTTATCAGCTGTGAAATCAACTTTCCCAATAGAAGTATGAAGAATGCCATACTTGTCTACCCGAAAATCAATCTTCCCGGCTTTGACCTCTTTCACGGCATTAGCAACATCCATAGTAACTGTTCCACTTTTGGGATTAGGCATTAAACCGCGGGGTCCTAAAACTCGCCCGAGTTTACCAAGTTTCCCCATAACATCAGGAGTAGCTACTATAACGTCAATTTCAGCCCATCCTTCAGAAATTTTCGCAATATAATCATCTAATCCAACGTGATCAGCACCGGCTTCTTTAGCCTCCTCTTGTTTAGAAGGGTTTACAAGCGCTAATACACGAACCGTTTTACCGGTTCCATGTGGTAAAGAAACCGTGCCACGAACCATTTGGTCAGCATGACGGGGATCAACTCCCAATCGAATGTCTAAATCGATGGAACCATTAAACTTGGAAGTAGATGTTTTCTTTACTAGTTCAGCAGCTTCTTCAAGGTTGTATTCCTTATTGGCATCAAGGAGTTTAACCGCTTCTGTATAATTCTTTCCTCTTTTAGGCATCTTTTATAATAATTACTTTTTCCTGTTTACACGAAGGCCCATGCTTCGCGCAGTTCCGGCTATCAGCTCTGCACCAGATTCGGCATCATAAGCATTCAAGTCAGATAATTTTTCCTGTGCAATCTCTTTGCATTGGGTCCAGGTAACTACCCCTACCTTTATCTTATTAGGTTCGCCAGAACCAGATTTGATTTTAGCCGCCTTTTTCAGAAGCACAGCAGCAGGTGGAGTTTTAGTAATGAAGGTAAACGATTTATCGGTGTAGACTGTAATTACAACCGGTGTAATGGTCCCCGCTTTGTCTTGTGTTTTTGCATTAAATGCTTTACAAAACTCCATGATATTAACGCCAGCCTGACCAAGAGCTGGACCTACCGGTGGTGCAGGGTTAGCCTGACCGGCGGTGATCTGAAGCTTTACGATACTTTGAACTTTTTTTGCCATTACTTTATAGTGATTGCAGCCTTGCTAAAGGGCTTTATTATTAAATTTTACTCAGGCTCTACCTGATTAACGTCAACTTCAACCGGGGTACGTCTTCCAAATATGCTAACCAAAACACGAAGCTTTAACTTATCAGGAAAAACTTCTTCTACGGTACCGTCAAAATCCTTAAATGGTCCGTCCATAACCTTAACAAGATCACCTTTCTTAAAGGGTATCTCGACTAGTCCACCCCCTGATTCGGCTACTTCTCGGTTTTCACTGACTCTTCCTAGAATACGGTCAACCTCATCCTCACGTAAAGGCGTTGGCTTCTGGTGTGTTTTATCTGTTTTCAAGAAACCTATAACCGACGGTGCATTTGAAACAAGGTTATTCACACTGTCATCAAAATAAGCTTCCATGAGTATATAGCCCGGAAAGAAATTCTTTTCACGTGTCTTTTTTTTACCGGCGCGGACTTCAATTACCGTTTCAGTAGGAATTAAAATCTGAGTGATCTTATCTTCCATACCCAATTCGGCAATCTCTTCTTCAAGATATTCTCTTACCTTTTTCTCATGGCCGGAGAAACAACGAACAACAAACCAGTTACTTTTTTGATCGGTCATCTTATCGATAAATAACCTCTAGAGCAGTGGAGTAAACCTGGTCAACCCCAAAAATGAATAATGAAATTATAATAGAGAAAACAACAACAATTATTGTATTATCCACTAACTCCTTCTGTGTAGGCCAAGAAACCTTACTCATTTCTTTTTTTACACCTTCAAAAAACCCTGTGAGCTTTCCCATAATAACACTTCTTTCTTTCTAGCACGGGTGGAGGGACTCGAACCCCCAACCAATGGTTTTGGAGACCACTACTCTGCCAATTGAGCTACACCCGTACAATCTTTCTTATTTATATTGAACCATGCTATTGGCAAGCTGGCTTTTCTTAGTCTGTGATTTTACTTACAACACCGGCGCCTACTGTCCTGCCGCCTTCGCGGATGGCAAAGCGCAGGCCTTCTTCCATAGCCACGTTGCTGATTAATTCAACTTCCAATGCCACATTATCTCCCGGCATCACCATTTCCACTCCGTCAGGTAACTGGCATACGCCCGTAACATCGGTGGTACGGAAATAGAACTGAGGACGGTAGCCTTTGAAAAACGGGGTGTGACGGCCGCCTTCGTCTTTGCTCAACACATACACCTCGCAGTTGAACTTCTTGTGCGGGGTAATCGTGTTCGGCTTGCAGATAACCATCCCTCTGAGCAAATCTTTCTTCTCTATACCTCTCAAAAGCAAACCTGCATTATCACCAGCCTGGCCTTCGGGCAACAGACGGCGGAACATCTCTATTCCGGTAACAACCGATTTCATTTTCGCATCACGCATGCCCACAATATCAACTTCTTCGTTGATCTTGATAATTCCGCGTTCGATACGCCCGGTAGCCACGGTGCCACGACCGGTGATCGTAAACACATCTTCAATCGGCATCAAAAACGGCTTGTCGACTTCACGGGCAGGAGTAGGAATATATTCATCAACAGCATTCATCAGTTCGACGATGCGTTCTTCCCATTTTGCTTCCCCGTTCAGTGCACCCAGGGCAGAACCCTTGATTACCGGGATATTATCTCCATCAAACTCATATTTGGACAGCAGTTCGCGAACTTCCAGCTCAACCAGCTCGATTAGCTCCTCATCGTCTACCAGGTCAACTTTGTTCATAAACACAACCAGCGATGGCACCCCTACCTGACGGGCCAGCAGAATATGCTCACGGGTCTGGGGCATCGGTCCATCGGTTGCCGCAACAACAATGATACCACCATCCATCTGAGCCGCGCCGGTCACCATGTTCTTGACATAATCGGCGTGACCCGGACAGTCTACGTGGGCATAGTGCCGTTGTTCGGTCTCGTACTCCACGTGGGCTGTAGCAATGGTGATACCGCGTTCACGCTCTTCGGGAGCATTATCGATTTCATCAAAATTCTTAGCTACTCCACCATATTTACCAGAGAGAACTTTGGTAATGGCTGCTGTCAATGTAGTCTTGCCATGATCAACATGGCCAATAGTCCCGACGTTGACGTGGGGTTTGTTGCGATCAAATGTTGCTTTTGCCAT